>CACEHR010000003.1:67500-115153 GCA_902559395.1 uncultured Pelagibacteraceae bacterium | reverse complement strand
ACAAAAAACCATAAAAGCTAAAGATTTACTAGTTCACTCAAGATTTGATTTAGCATTTAAACTTTTGTATTTAGAAAACCTGTATAAAGAAGTAGAGTTTTCTAAAAATATTTACAAAGAACATATTCGAGCATTTAGTTTGGGAAGATATATAGAAAATGGAAATATAAAAAAAAATAACATTGAAAAATTTATAGAACAGTTTCAAGATATTTATGAAAGTATAAACAGTAATGGATTTGATAGAAATAAATCATTAATACCTCTCTCAAAAAATGGAACAATTGCGAATGGCTCTCATAGGGTTGCGAGCGCAATATATCTTGACAAAACTGTTGAGTGTATTGAAATAGATGCAGAAAACCCCAATTATAATTATCAATTTTTTTATAATAGAAATGTTTCAAGTAAGATATTGGATATTGGTGCAACAAAATTTATTGAATATGGAGATAATGTATATTTAGCTTTTATATGGCCTACAGCGGAGGGGAATGATAAAGAATTAGAAGACGTTATACCAAATATAGTTTATAGAAAAGAAATAACACTCAATCCAAATGGTGCTCATAATTTACTCTCCCAAATATATTATGGTGAAAAATGGATAGGAAATCCTGAAGATAACTTTAGAGGATCTCAAGGAAAACTTGTAGAATGTTTTAAAAACTTCAATCCTGTAAGGGTCATAGCATTTCAAGCAGATAATTTAGAAAATGTTCTTAAAATAAAAGATAAAGTCAGATCTATTTTTAATGTGGGAAAAAATTCAATCCATATTACTGACTCGAAAGATGAAGCTATAAGAATATCTAGAGTAGTTTTTAATGATAATAGTATTCATTTTTTAAATTATGGAAAACCAAACAAATATATATCTAAATATACAAAGATAAATAATTTTAAAAAGTTTATTAAAGAAAATAAAATAAATAATAACAACGTATTAATTGATGCTAGTTTAACATTATCTTGCTATGGACTAAGAGAGGCAAAAGACACTGATTTTTTTTATGATTTAAATAATGAGATAAAGATAAAATTTGACAAAATCAACAATCATGATGAAGCTCTAAAATATTATGAAGAAACAAAGCAAGAGCTTATATATAATCCAAATAATTATTTTTATTTTAATGAATTAAAATTCATATCTTTTGACCAGCTTTATAAAATGAAAAAAAATCGAAACGAAATAAAAGATAAAAATGATTACAAGATGATGGAGGCTTTTATTAACAATGATAAACTCAAAATGTTTATTAATAAGTCAAAGCAAAATTTTTATTATGAGATAATTAAGGCTAGGTACAAGTTAGTTGTATTATTAAAATTTATCGGACTATATAAAATTATAAAGAAATTAATTTCATATTAAGTTATAATTATAATGCTAATATTTTAATTTAATTTAGTTTTTTATAGATGAATAATCCAAAAATATCTGTAGTGATGTCAGCTTTCAATGCAGAGAAATTTATAGAGACATCAATTGAAAGTATAATTGGTCAGACTTATGAAGATTTTGAATTTTTAATTATTAATGATGGCTCATCAGATAAAACCCTAGAAATTATTGAAAAATTTAAAAAACTAGATGAAAGAATAATTTTAATTGACAGAAAAAAAAGAGGTTTGATCGCCAGTTTAAATGAAGGGATATCATTAAGTAAAGGTCAGTATATTGCTCGGATGGATGCAGATGATATTGCCATTCCTGAAAGATTAAATGTACAACTAAATTATTTAATTAAAAATCCTTCAATTGATTTAGTTGCCTCAAATATTATTTTTTTTAGCAATAATAAAGTAACTGGAATCTCTGAATTTGAACTATTCAGAACAAATAAATTAAAATTTTACTCAAATACAATAGGTTTGCCTCATCCTACTTGGATGGTTAGATCAAATTTTTATAAAAAATTTAATTACAATTCAAAAGCAGTATCAGTTGAGGATCAAGACTTGCTGATCAGGTGTCACCAAAGTTGCAAGTTTTCTTTACTAAAGAATCCGTTATTATTTTACAGAATTCACAAGAAAAACAATACTTATAAATATAAATTAAAACAAATATATTTTCTTAATTTGTGTAGAATCAGAAACACAATACATCAAAGATTATTTTTCTATTTACCTGTAATTATGATCGTATTTATAGTCTCATGTATTTTTTTAATATTAAGAGTTAAAAATACAAACATTAAAACTGATTTAAATTCAAAATATCAAAACTTACTTAATAAATTAATCAAAATTTAAGTTTTTTTAAAAATAATTTTTTTTAGCAAAGGTCCTGCTAATAAAATAAATATAAAAGCAAATTTTGACCTATGTCTTATTCCAGTTCCAAAGTTTCCAACACCAATTCCAAACACAAAAATATAAGATAATAATAATATTAAAATAATTCTTAAGCAGGGATCTTTCCAAATTAATTTTATATTTAGTAAAATTAAAATAGTCAGATACATATATAAAAAAGCATCAAACATTCCAATTAAGTGCTGAGTTTTTTTGACGTCCCATGGAAATGGTGCAAATATAAAATAAATAGCTCTTATTGGTCCTTTATAAACCAATTCTATTGGAGACTTTGCAACTGTCCACTTAGGCCAGGATGCTTCACCGGCAGTTGACTGAGATGTTTTTATTGTGAGAAATTCTAGGTTAGTTCCTTTTTCAAAAGTACCTAAGTATGGAACATGAATTTTATTTGATACAAAAGTTCCAGAAATGATTAAAAAAAAACCCAAGAATATTACAAACTTAAATTTAATACGAAAATTAGTCAATAATTTTACTAGTTTGTTTAAATATGATAAACTCACGATGATACCAAAAACAATAAGCCCAACAATCATTCCTCCATGGAAAAAAGTAGCACCAATAAAACCTAAACTCGCTAAAATTATATTACTAAATTTATCAGTTTTAACCCAACCAACCACACCATGCAAAGCTACCAATAAAAAGAAGCAAACATATACTTCTCTTAAGACAATAACTGAGAATAAAACCAATGTAGGAAATAAAGTTGCTACCCAACCAACTTTATTTGCAATTTGAACATTCCATAATTTTTTTGCAAGCAACCAAACTAAAAAAATTGAAGCTATTCCAAAAAGTAAACTTATAGTTTGTGCCATCAATAAACTATGGCCAAATAAGGAAAAAGGTATAGCTATAAAGTATGAAATGAAATAAGGATCTGGTCCACTAAAATTATTAATTAAATTAAAAAAACCATCTTTTCCTAAGTTCCAAGCAAAACTTTCAAATGACTCTGCATCTGCCGTACTACCTGGAAGAGGAAATATATAATGATCAATGAATAAAAATAAAATTCTTAAAATTAGAGCTGCAAATAGTATATTTCTAATACCTGGATTACGTATTGTTAAAAAGTATGTAAATAATGATACTAATGCAAGTGAGGTAAATCCAAGTAAATTAGCCATTATAAAATAAATATTTTAAATCAAATATAACATGTTTCTTTTTACACAAACCGGAAATAAATTTTAGTCCTAGGTTTTTAAATTTTTTATGTCCAACTGCTATTAAAATAGAATCATAATTTTTTTTTCTTAATCTAGAAAGAGGGAATTTATTATATATTTTTTTTATATCATGCATATCAACCCATGGATCATACAAATCCAAGTTACAATTATATTTTTTTAATTTTTTTATAACACCCTGGACACCAGAGTTGCGAATATCTGCACAGTTTTCCTTAAATGTAAGACCCATTATTAAAATTTTAGATCCTTTAATTTTAATATTTTTTTTCTTCATTTTCGTAATTAGCTCCTGAGCAACATGATTTCCCATCTTATCATTGATCTTTCTTCCAGCTAAAATAACTTTTGGTTTATAATTAATACTTTTTGATTTATGAGTTAAATAATAGGGGTCCACTCCAATACAATGGCCTCCTACTAAACCTGGTTTAAATGATAAAAAATTCCATTTACTCTCTGCAGCATCCAATACTGCTTTTGTATCAATATTTAATTTATTAAAAATTATGTAAAGTTCATTAATAAAAGCAATATTTAAATCTCGCTGAGTATTTTCAATTATTTTTGCAGCTTCGGCAACTTTTATACTGGTCGCTCTGTGAGTGCCTACACTTATAATTTTATTATATAAATTATCAACTAAATCAGCAATTTCTGGTGTGGAGCCTGATGTAATTTTTTTAACCTTTGAAATAGTGTGTACCTTATCTCCAGGATTTATTCTTTCAGGACTATATCCACAGAAAAAATCTTTATTTAATTTTAAATTAGAAAATTTTTCAATTATTGGTACGCACTCATCCTCTGTACATCCAGGATAAACTGTGGACTCAAAAATAACTAAATCACCTCTTTTAATGATGCTTCCAACTGTTTTACTAGCTGCAAATAAAGCTTTTAAATCTGGATTTTTATTTTTATCTACAGGCGTTGGTACACAAACTATAAAACAATTTGCTAATTTAAGATCTTTTTTATTACTGGTGAATTTTAATTTTGTTGAACTTTTTAAATCTTTTTTGCTAAACTCCAAATTTTTGTCAAACCCGTTATTAAGCTCTTTAATTCTTTGTTTATTTATATCGAACCCAATTACACTTTTTTTTTTTGCAAATTCTAAAGTGAGTGGTAAACCAACATATCCTAAACCAATAATTGCTAATTTTAATTTTTTGTTCATTAAATTATTTTTGATAATAATCTTTATACCACTTTACAAAATTAGAAACCCCTTCAATAATTGAAGTTGAAGGTTTATAGTTAAATTTTTTTTTTAAATTATCAACATTCGCGTATGTGTCTGGTACATCTCCAAGCTGTAATGGTAAAAAATTTATTTTTGCTTTTTTGCCTAGTGATTGTTCTAAAGCACCAATATAGTCCATTAACTTCACAGGTTTATTATTTCCTATATTATAAATTCGCCATGGTGCATGACTGCTAGCAGGGTCAGGATTGTCACTTTTCCAATCAACATTATTAGTTGCAAGATTATCAAGTGTTTTTATAACTCCATTAACTATATCATCGATATAAGTAAAATCTCTAGTATGGTTACCGTGATTAAATACATCAATACATTTTTCCTCTAAAATATCTTTTGTAAACTTGAATAAGGCCATATCAGGTCTGCCCCAAGGTCCATAAACTGTAAAAAATCTGAGACCTGTAGTTGGAAGTTTGTAAAGGTGACTGTAAGTATGTGCCATTAATTCATTTGATTTTTTAGATGCAGCATAAACTGATAGTGGATGATTGGCACTATCATGTTCTGAAAAAGGCATTTTAGTATTAGAGCCATATACACTTGATGTGCTTGCATAAACTAAATGCTCTATTTTATAATAACGGCAATTTTCCAAAATATTTGCAAATCCAACTATATTGCTATTTATATATGCGATAGGATTTTCTAAAGAATATCTTACACCTGCTTGTGCAGCAAGATTAACAACCCTTTGGGGTTTAAAATCTTTAAAAATATTTTTTAAATTTTTTTGATCAATCAGATCAATTTTATAATGTTTATAATTTGTGAATTTTATTAGTTTTTTAAGTCTATCTTCCTTAATTTTAGGATCATAATAATCATTATGATTATCAATACCCACTACCTCATCTCCTCTCTCTAATAATTTTATGGATACCATTGAGCCAATAAAACCTGCAGAACCAGTAACTAATATTTTCATAATTCTTTAAAATATTTGGATTTTTTTAACATAATAGATTATTAAATTTAATATTTTATAACTAGAATTGCTCTATTATTCCAACTGTAATTACTGAAATCAATTAATGCCTTGTTAGCTATTAATTCTCTATTTTTAGATACTCGTAACTTTTTAAGTGAATTTATCCATAAATCAATATTATCGCACTCTACTAATAGTGAATTACTTTCATTAAGCACCTCTCTAATTACTGGTAAATCAGATGCAATTATTGGTTTTTTATGTGACATATATTCAAAAATTTTCAAAGGAGACATGAATTTACTAGTATCTGAATCATTGCTTCCAAATATTGAAACTTTTTTTTCATAAGGAGCTAAAAAAATATCAAAAGAATTTCGATATTTAATTGTTTCTATTGGGGATACAAAACCATAAAAAAATACATTTTCTATATTTAATTTTTTAATATAAGATCTCCAATATTCAATATCTTTTGTTAATCCACCAACTAGATGAAAAGTCATATCATTTAAATTTTTAGCACAATCAATAATAGTTTGGATGCCCCTTCCTTTATAAAGATGACCTACATAGCCAACTTTAAGATTTTTTTTTTCACCTAAAAGTTCGATTCTGTTGTTAAGATTTTCAACTGAGTCTGCGCCATCATGGGCCACTTGTATTTTGGATTCATTTAAGAAGCCTTTTTCTAAATAAATTTTTTTTAAGGCTTTAGAAATCACTACCATTTTTATTAAATATTTACTTTTTATAAGTCTTTTAAAAATTATTAGTCTATGATCTTTTTTATCAGAAACAGGTAAATGTGTTTCATAAATTACTTTTTTATTCAAAAATGTAGCCGCATAAATACCATGTAAAAATCTACCATATATTAAGTCAAATCTTCTATTTAAAAGTAAATAAAAAAAAATTGAAATTGTATATAAAAAAGCTCCACCTTTAAAATTTGGATGAAAAAGTTTTATTATGTGAAAATTTTTTTTTACAGCATAATAACTATAAATATCATTGACATTTTTTTCATATTGATATTTTGTGTTTGGCGCTAATAAAACTACTTCATGTCCGTTATTAGCAAATGCTTGGCACATTTTCATTACATGTATACTGTTAGCTGACCTTGAAGGTATTACTGATTTTGATATGTACAGAATTTTCATTAAACTTTAATTTAATCTTTCACGAAAAATACCTATAACTCTAAATTAATATTATATTCTATTATCATGATTGATATAGAAAATAATATTTCATTAATTTCAATATCCATACCTACTGTTATAATTTAAAACAATAAATGAAGTTAGTGAACGAACTATAGTTGGCATCTCAGTTTCCCACGCATTATCAAGTTTAATCTCTTGAATAGGTTTATTAATAAGACGATTTCCTCCTAAACCATTAAATTTAATAGTATCTGGGTAAAGCATCTGAGTTTCAAAATTAATTTGAGCAAAATTACAAATTTTTCTTAGTGTAATTTCAAGATCAGTAACCATATCCTCATAACGAATTGTTAACCAGTTTTCGGATCCAAACTTATTCATCAATCGACGTGATGCACGATCAGTTTTTATCAAATTAAATAAACCTGGCCACCAGCTTCCATATTTACGACGATAAGCATGCACAATAGCTCTTCCATCACGTACAAGATAAATTACTCGAACATTAAATTGCTTATTGTCCAAAAGTACATCAAGACGTTTTGCATCTTTAGAAGAATCACAAATAACACTTTTTCCTGAAATATTTAAAATAGAGTCTAGTGCTATTTTATTACGTTGAATTGCCAAATCATATGATGACATAGATGATCTAAGATTAAAAGGAACTTCAGATAGTCTTTCTCCACACCTTTCACGCATATCTTTGTTTACTTCAGACCAAAAGTGATCAGACAAAACAAATTTACTACCAGACCATCCTGGACTTTTACGATTAAGAGTAATAATTTCACTTAAACCAATTACAGATTTATGTCGATCTAGACAAAGACTTAGAAGAGTCGAACCACAATGCCCAGCACCAAGAATATAAATAATATCGATCGGTTTATTTTTTTCATAATCATAATTTTTATTCATTTTAATATAATATTTAATAATTATTTTAACAGTTTCACAAACAAATATAAAAAAATATAAATTAAACCACTTAGAATCGATTTTTTTGATTTCCAATTATATTTATATATTTTATATAAATTTGTTATTTTCTGTCCTAAATTCATCTGATCTTTATATTTTTGGTAAAACTGAAAAATACCTTCGTATAATAATTTGTTGTTATTGGTCAATCTATCAATTTCAGATTGTCTTATAATAGCTTGACTTTCAGGAACTGAAACAATTCTACAACCTCTGTTTATTAATTCTAAAATTAATGATTTATCCTCACTTGGAGGAAGTTTGGGATTATAGCCTCCTACACTTAGAAAAATTTTTTTATTTATTACAACTGAACTACCTGTAATACCTGGATTCTGTCTTAAGATTATGTCTTTATTTATTTTTCCATGTGCATTTTTAAATGGTAAAATTTTATTATTTAAATATTGATCTAACTTGCCTATAAGACAATCTGGTTGATCTAAATCAATTCTTGTTTTTATATTCTTAAGATAATCCTGACCCCATAAATCATCATCATCTAAAAAAGCAAGATAATTTCCATTTGATAAATTTCCTCCAAAATTTCTAGCTTGTGCTACTCCACTTCTAAAAACTATTTTAAAATAACGTATATTTAACGATGTCCTGGGAACTGTTAGATCTTCTTGTCCATTATTTACTATGATTACTTCGAATGGTAGATATGATTGTTTTTCAATTGAATTAAGAGCTTCTTTTAAAAATTCAGGTCGTGTGTTGAGTGTAGGTATAATAACTGAAATTTGTATATTATTGTTTTTCAATGAAAACCTCATCATAATGACCTTTTTTACAACCAATTATTGGCTTAAAACCATATTTATCTAGATATTTATAGATTTCTTCTGAATTACTTCCGTATTTATTTAAATTAATTTCATCAATTTCAATTACTAGCTTTCGAATAAAATTTTCTCTTAAAAGTTCACTTAAACCTTCAAGAACACTCATCTCGTATCCTTCAGTATCAATTTTGATAAAAATATTTTTATAATTATAGATTGCCCTGACATCATCAATTTTAACAGGAGCTGCAATAATTAAACATCCTTTTTTAGAGATATGTGATGCTCCTGAATTATCTAAATTTGTCTCATCTAAATACAATTTAGATTTTTTTGATGAAACAGCACTGTTAAAAGTAACTATATTATTGCACCTATTAAGCTCTATATTTTTTTGCATTAAATTGAACGATGAAGGTGAGGGCTCAAAAGCCATTACAACACCATTATCATGTCTATTTTCAAAAACTTTACTAGCAAGTATGCTTGTGCAGCCTTGATTTGCACCTACATCTATGAACAAAGAATTCCTCGGTAAATCTTTAATAAAATCCTCAACAATTCCATGACTGCCTTCAAAACTAATTCTATTCATATTATCATGCCATTTAGCTATCATTGTAAAACCATATGCAGTTTTTGCTTTAGTGCCATCAAAGAATTTTCCCACGAGTTTTGCAAACCGTTTACGATTTTTGTGAGTCTTAATATTTCTTAATATATATGCTGCAAAAGGTGCTAGCAATTGTTTAATATGCATAGAGTATGTTGTTTACATTATTGCAAGTCTACCTTAAGAGCAAGAAAAAGCTTTACTAGGAAATTAAAAAATAATTAATCTCAAACACATTTTAAGAAGATAACAAATATGTATTTTTACCAGTTTGTTCAATTTTAATTTCTGGTAAATCTTTATCAATTTTTTTCAATAAGGAAACCCTTTCAATAATATCTTTTTTATTTAAATCAGGAAATTTTAATTTATTACGAATTTTAACTTTGCTCCTAAAAGAATAATTAATAATAAAATTTTTTACCGTTAAATTGACTTTTCGTATAATATTTTTAAAAAAAATCTCCCTGATGACTTTTGAATCTGATTTTTCATTTATAAAAATATTTTTTAAGGATTTAATAATTACTTCTGAGGACTCAAAATCAACATTTGAAATTATAGGACGAATCTTATTAAAAGCTATTTCCAGCTGCTTTTCATCATAGGATGAGGTTTCTAAATTATTTATAATCTCTAAAATTTGATTGGGTTCATTAGCAATATGGCTAATTTTTATTGGCAATTCTTGAACAAAATCATTATCTCTAATTTTACAATAAGAAATAATAAATTTTTCACTTAGAAGAGCTTCAATAGCTGTTGTACAATCATGATGTAATACTATCTGAGAATTAGATATCCATTCCTGAACCGATCCATCGCCAGTTACAATAATATTTTTCATTTTTTGAAAAAGCTTTTCGTAATATTTAACATTTTCTCCAGGATGAGGTCTAAAAATTATTGTATATTCAGGATACTTATTGTTTATATCTACAACTAATTCATAAAAATATTTAATCAATAATTTACGATAACTGTATAATAATCGTTCATATTCTACATCTAAAGTTTCATCTTTTCGAGCTCGCATTCTTAACTTAATTTCTTCATCCAAAGTTAAAATTGTATTAGCAGCTGTAAAGGTAGAATTAATTAAAATATATTTAATTTTTGGATCTATACGATTTTTAAGTAATGCTGTCTGAAAATCTCTAAATTTCGGCTTACACAGATCAAACCTTGGGTGCCCAGAACTTATAATCTTATTCTCAGGAAAGGTTGTATTTTCAAATAATATTTTCTTTTGTTTTTCACCCCAAGTAAAAATTAAATCCACAAATTGAAGAATATTTTCTTTATTTCGTCTAAGCAATTCTTGTTTATAAAGTTTTTCATTATATACCCCTCCTTCTTCATCAAGAGACACGATTGCACCTTTTGAGGCTTTAATAAGTCTATAAAAATCTTGATCTACTGCATTTAAACCTTTTTCAAAATAAATAAATTGTATCTTTTGACTAAACATTTCTTTTATTACACCCGACTTACTTCCAATAAGACATGAATAGCCTTCCTTCACACATTGTAACCCAAGATGTAATCTGGGGTCCAAATCTCTTGGTCTTGTTTCCAACGGAAAACAACATAAAATTTTTTTATTTTTCATTATTAATTTTTTTTATAATGTTTTTGCAATATCAGAAATACTTGGCGATACAAGCCTCATAACTCTACGAGTTGACTCGATTAATTCTTTGGTTTTTTCTCGTTTATTTGATCCTAAATGAGTTTTATAGCCTACAATTGCATCGCAAAGAAAGTAAACATTTATAACATGAAATAATTGAGTTAAATAAGGCTCTTGAGGTAGTTTGCCTCCATGAGCTTTGTAGCTCTCTACAAAATGATCCCAAAAACTTTTTCCTTTATAATTTAATATTAATATATCCTTCATACAAAAAAAATGTGCACAAAAATCAGTTAGAGGCTCAAAATATCCTACATTTACTAAATCAATAATTTGAATATTTTTATCATTAATAAGCATGTTTCCTGCTGATCCGTCAAATAATACAAGACTAATTTGAGGAGAATATCTTGAATTTCTCAAACCATAGTTCAAAACATTAATTTTATCTTTCATAAAAATGTTTACCTCTCTTGCAAAATCACCTCCAATATTTTCTTTAAGTAATTTTATTGTAATACTGTGTAATGCATTTAAAAAACCATCGATAGTGCCTGTCTTAAAAGAAGCATTTTTATATTGATCAATAAATCCATATTCCTTACCCTTAACTGAATGTACTTTTGCCATAATTTCAGATACTTTATTTAACAAAACCAACTTCTCATAATCATCAACTGTCTTTATTTTTTTATCCACAGCAATACCTTCAATGTATGACATTAAAAAAAAATTAAAATCTTTAACTTGCATTCCTTCTTCATCATAACCAGGTGCTGAAAATATTTTAGAGTTAAACAAAACATTGGGAACATTTAAACCTAACTTAAGCATTAGTTTATAAGCTAATATTTCTTTTTCTAAGGAGTAGCTATTTTCAGGTCGTTGCACATTTCCACTTTGTTGCTCCCCCCTGATGACAATTTTAAATTCCTTATTATTTTTATCTATCACTTCAACACAGAAAACTGCACTACAGGATGAAAACTCAAATAAATATATGTCATTAATTAATCCAATTTCAAGTTTAGAAAGTTGTGAAAGAATTTCACTTTTCTTTGGAAGAACTTTAAAGTATTTTGATTTGAACCTATCCACTTTTTTGCATCTCAAATAAAAAATGAGCTGCCATAAATAAACCTCGCCAATCGTGTCTAAGTTCATATTGCTTTTGTTCGCTCTCAACTTTTAAATGTGTCTCTTTTTTCATTGCTAAAGGCGGCATTAAGTGAAAACCATGATAATAAGGTTTGCTTTTAACAGTAAAGCCATATGATTTCATTTTGCTTGGAAAGGTCAATGGATTTTCAGGATATGTCGGTACAGTATCTCTGCCAGAACCTTGATCATGTTTCTTAGGTTCGTCATGATGAGTAATTAATGATTTAACAAGATTTTCTAATTCTATTTCACGCTTTTCTTTTTCACCCTCCACTAGCGGAAAAACATGATTCCGAAAAAAACGCAAAGTATATTTATTAAATGTAAACATATCAAAAAGTTCATTTTGATGAGAGCAAATAAAAATGCCACCCGGTTTTAAAACACGAAAGATTTCTTTGTATGCAGAATTAATATCTTCAATATAATATAAAACACCTAAGCACAAAACAACATCTAAACTTGCATCTGGAAAAATGCTTAAATCAGTAGCTGAGGCTTGTTGAATTAAGTTATCAGATCCGTGCTTAGCCTTAATAAAAGCATTGGCTTCTTTAACCGTATTTGCTGAAAAATCTATTCCAATAGCACTCCAGCCATCTTTTAAAAAGGAATATGTTGTATGTCCTCCACCACACCCTATGTCTAGTAAATTTCCAAAAGGATATTTTCTTAGAATACTTTGAGTTATTTTCAGTCTAACAGCATTCATTGTATTTTCGTGAGAGTATGCCTCTTCACGTAAGTAATGCGCAACTTCATCAAAATGTTTCTCAACTTTATTTTGTGCCATTAATTTCCTGTGGTTCTCATGAAATATTATATTTAAATATCTCTTAGCTAAATATATAGTAAATTCAATAGTTGAAAACTCTATATTATGTTTATTAATTAATATTCTTTCAATAAATATTATTATTCTTAAGGTTAAAGTGATCTAAACCAAAGTTCCATAGCCAGTATTCTCCATAAAGTATTACTATGATCCTGCCCTTCAATACCTGGTTTATGTAAATTTAATAATTCTTGTATTTTTTTTACAGAAAAGTATTTACCTATATTTCCTTCATTAATTACCAATTCATCAAAAATGTTTCTTAATGATCCGTCAAACAACATCCTAGAATAAGGAATATTTAATCCTATTTTTTTCTTTTCCCAGGCAATGGTTTTAGGAATGTATTTTTGAGCAACACTCCTTAAAATATACTTACTCCATTGGGTGTGTAATTTATAATTTCCTGGTAATCCGTTAACAAATTCAGCTAAAGTATGATCTAAAAAAGGAGTCCTAATTTCCAGGCCATAGTACATTCCAATACGATCCTGGCTATGTAATCTAGTAGTCAAAAATGTCAGCTGATCATGTTCCAAAACTCTATTTATCGCATCTTTAGAATGTAGCGTTGCCGTTATCATTTCCCTATTTTTTCTGGAAAAATTGGTATTCGCTCCAATCATTTTAAGTCTTGGTAATGCTACTTTATTTAAACTCATTAAAAGAAGATTGTCATCACTATTAGTCTTAAATTCATTCGAAATCTGACGATGTCGGGGATAGCCTCCAAATAATTCGTCAGCTCCTTCACCACATAAAATAACTTTTATATCAGTTAGATTCTTAATATTTTTACATAAAGCCATTAAAGAATAATTATTTGGATCCAAAATAGGTTCATCAAAATGGCCAGATAAATCTGTTAGAGAGTCATGAATATATGATTCCTTAAAATTAATAAATGTATTCTTTACTTTTAAGTAGTCTTTAAGATTTCTTATATGGTGGCTTTCATCTATATCTTTATCTTCCGGAAAACCCAAACTAAAAGTGTGAACGTTTCCTAAAATTTTTTTAGAGAGAGCTGTAACTAAAGATGAGTCTACCCCTCCACTCAATAGTGATCCTACTTCTACATCAGAAATAGACCAAGCACTCACAGCATCAAAAATTTTTTTATCAAGCTCATTAACTACATCTTCAAAAGAAATATTTTTTCTAGCAATACTTACTGGATGCCAATATTTTTTATATTCTTTTTTATCCTTGGAAACATAAAGGTAATGACCGCCCTCAATCTCATGGATATTTTGATGTAATGTCTCTTGCCCCGCAACATATCCAAAAACCAAATATTCTTCGAGTCTTTTTGAATTAACTTCTAACGACACTAAACCAGAATAATGCATTGGACGTATTTCGGAGGAAAAAATATAAAAATCATCTTTTTTTGTAAAATATAAAGGTTTTATTCCAAATCGATCTCGAGCTGCAAAAAATTCTTTTGTTTCAAAATTTACTATAACAAAAGCGAACATGCCTCTAAATTTTTCTAGACATTTAATTCCATATTGAGAGTAAGCTTTTAGAACAACCTCTGTATCACTATCTGTTTTAAATTTATGTCCTAGTTCTATTAGTTCATTTCTGATTTCTATATAATTATAAACCTCACCATTATAAGTAATCCCTATTTTACCATCATGTGTTTGCATTGGTTGCTGACCACTAGCAATATCTATAATTGATAAACGACGATGACCTAAAATTGCTGAAGGTTTAACAATAATGCCTGAGCCGTCAGGTCCTCTATGGGAAAGTTTATTAAGTGCTTTTTTTGTTCCCTCAACAAATTTTATACCCTCTAAATTTTTATCCAATGAGTTGATTGAAAATATTCCACACATGATAGTTATATTAATTAGTCTTATTTTTTGTCAGTATCAATCCAATTCCTCATCCATAACTCTAAATTCAATGCTTGCCATATTAACATCATATGATTGACTTTTTTATCCATATGATCATTGAGACATTTTTGGAAAATATTCTGATTATAAATCCCTCTAGATTTAAATTTCTCAGATCTAAGATGATCCATCACAAATTCTTTTAATGAGCTTCTTGCCCAAAGATCAAACGGAGCATTAAAACCTTTTTTAGCTACTGTGTTCAAGATTTCGTTTGGGACGATTCCTCTCAGAACTTTTCTAGCTAACGCTTTATTAATTCCATTTTTAATTTTATGATGAGGAGGTAATCTCCATGCAAAATTTACAACTTTTTGATCAAAAAATGGGGAAACGACATTAACACCCCAACTCCAGCACATTACATCTTCACTTTCAAATGCTGCATTACTATCATACCAAAGTTCCTGCATAGTATAACTTCTCAAATAATCACCTGGAATATCAACTAAAGGCTGCCCTAAACTACCTACACTATTTTGAAATTCATCATTCAATATATCTTTTACTAAAAGCATTGGGCTACTTTTAAATTTTCCATTTTGGGTAAAGTCTATACGATTTGAAAAAAAAGTTTCTGCTGTATTTTTATTTTTTGGATAAATTTCTGTAGAGTGATTTTTTATCCAACTATCGAGTTCATGTTCATATTTTTTTGGATCTGAAAATTTTAAATCTGCCAGATGGTATAAGTAAAAAGGATAAGTTCCTGCCTGCAAAGCATCTCCTCCTGCACCACTAAAAAGAACCGGCATATCAATCTCAACAGCCTTTCTAAACAAAATTTCATGACAATATGCAGTGACTGTGCATAAAGGAATATCAAAACGAGAGTATAAGTCAGGAAAATCGTCTAAAAGAAACTTTTCTTCAACTTTAATATCAGTCCACTGACTTACATGATCTCTAACAGAATAATTAATAAGATCTGTTTCATCAAAAGAAGTTTTTTCAGAGTAAGTCATAGAAATTGCCTTAACACGCTTTTTACTTTCTTTATGCAAAAGTCCAATAATCGCACCTGAGTCCATTCCCCCACTTAATGTAACTCCAAAATTTTTACTCTCGTTAACTACAAAATATTTTTTAATCATATCAGACAAACAATTATAAAAATTTTCTTCAATTAATTTCTCAGAGTCATCAAAATAATTTGCCTCAGCATCTGGTCTCCAATACTGTATTTCCGTAATTACTCCATTTGAATCACATGATAAAAAAGTTGCTGGATCAATCAAAAAAATATTTTTAAAAAAACTTTCTTTTAATCCAAAAGTTGCCATATAATTACTTGAAGCGTATCTAGCGATCATATTTGCATTATATTTAGCTGGCATTAGTCTAGACTTTACAAGTGATCCTGGACTTGAACTGGCTAAAAAACAATCAGCATTTTTGGAAAAATAGAATGGAACTCGACCAAACCTATCTCTAAAAATGAGAATAGATTTATTTTTTGGCTCAACAATTACAGCAGACCAACTACCATCAATACTACTTGCCATTTTTTCGGGACCCACTTTTAAATATTGTTCACCTATATTCTTTGCACTCATTGTCCGAACTCCTACTAAAGGAGATCCATCTATAAAAACTGCTAATCCTGTTTTTGAGTCAATAAAAATTTGATCTTCTTGATTTTTTTTTAACACCACAGATACAAAAGCATTACCATTCAAAAGAAAGGAACGATGTATTTTTGTCTCCTGTACTGTTTGACTTTGAATGAAACTTTCTGAAATAGAAAATCTATCAATAATATCATTAGAAATTTTTCTAACCGGGTTATAAGCTATAATTATTCTTGACATGTTTTTTTAATAATCTGGTTCCATCCATTCATCCAGCCAACATATAAAGGTTCCATTTTGATTTTTCATATAGTCTTTGAATTCATTAATTTTATCTTTATCTACTACAAGAACATAAAGTCTTTTTTCTTTATTTGATGTTAGCGCTGTTTTAAACCCTTCATGTTTTAAGCGACCATTTACTGATGGACACACATAATAACCCCATGATTTTTGAACAAAATCACATTCTTTTCCTGAATTATTAACAAATGAGATCATCTCATCGTTTTCTAAATGAATTTTACCCATATCGCTGATTGTAATATTTTTAAACGTAAACTTTCTTGGTTCACTTTTAAATTTTGTTTGCATTTTTTCTCCTAATTTTTAAGTTTAAATATTAAAGGTGTAACTAATATTTATTTTTAAAACAACTCTTTTTGATATTTACTGACTATAAAAGGAAAGATAAACTCACAACCTAAATAAAATAATAGAAAACAAAAAGTTTTGTCTTAAAAGTTTAATTTTAAAAATCGATTTACCATTTCCATTTATCTATAAGGAAACCATCAAGTACAAATTTACCTTTAATATTTTTATTCCAAATATTCTTGTTTCTAAATTTTTCAGCTACTTGAAAAAAACGCTTTTCAGTAATTTTAACATATTTACAAAAATCTGATATCTCTTTCTTCGGTAGTTCATTTCCAACCTTTTTTATAATATTTATCGCTTGCTCACGTGTAATACGATTATTACGAATTTCTAATGAAAGATTATCCCATAATCTAGTAAACCCAAATTTATACCATTTCATCCAATGGTGAATTGTAATTAAAAACTCATCATCTATGTCTGCAAAAGAATAATATCCTGTCTTTGGTTTTTTTCCTGCTTGAAAACCATGTTTCTTTGCAATTTCATATGTTTTCTGTGGATCCCAATTAAAAAAGTGGCCTAAGAAAACTGCTTTAACATCAGCTTTTTTTTGCATCTCATCAGTAGGCCAATAATAAGGGGAAAGATTTAAAAAGGATAAATCATTATCTACCCAGTCTTCGACTGTAGTACCGTTAGTAACACCATATTTTTTAAGCCACGCATGTGTCAGGCTAAATCCCTTAAGAGTTTTATTATTACCTCCATACTCAAAAGCTGAATTTTCTCCCCATATAATCAAAGGTATCTCAAAACCTATTGCTACCTGTAAAGGAATAGCATGTAAAGCCATATGCATAGGAACAACAGGACTTCCGACTGACTCAAATGACCTTAGTGTAAACGTTTTCTCAACTTTAGGATTGATACTGAAGTCAATATGGTTAACACCTAATTTTATTAAGTTTTTAATATTAGCTTCGCCTAACTTATTCCTAGCAGGAGTTTTCCAAGTCACACATAGAGGTCTTAAACCATATTCTAAGGCTTTGATAACTTGCCAAGTACTATCCTTTCCACCACTAACAGGTATAACACAATCATAGCGCTTTGATTTGCTTTTGATTTTATAAATCAATTTTTCAAAATGTTTTTTCTCTCCTTCCAATTAATAACTGCTTTCACTTCAGTGCTATTACAGCCACTGCAAATCCCTTGTGCATTAAGCTGTATATTGGGTCTTGTACTTGGTAAGATACATTTTTTACAATATTTAAGTTTTGTCATTTTATATTCATCTATATTTTTTGATTTTCCATAAAAATTTTCATGTTTAAAAAATTGAATAAAAATTTACTAATACTATTTGGTATATCTTTATTTTTTAATAATTCCTCAATTTTTTCTTTTTTCACTAAGTTGTAGATTGAGCTATTATCTAAAAAATACTCTTTTATTTTTGGATTTTCAGTATCTAGCAGGTCCATTATCGGGGCATTGAAGCCTACTTTGCGTCTTTCATCTAAAATCACATCCGGTACTATTGATCTCATAGAATCTCTGAGTACTGCCTTCGCTTTTCCGTTTTTTATTAGGTGAGAAGTAGGAATAGAATTAGCTATATCAAATAAATTTCTGTCTAAAAAGGGTGATCTATTTTCAATTGAAAATGACATAGCATTTAAATCATCCTCATGTAATATGACCGGCACTGCTTCAACGAACATTTCATTTAACATTCTATTTCGTAACAATCCCGTAACATAATTATTTTCTTTGAATGGCTCGCTCCATTTTTTTTTTAACCAAGAGCTAAATAAATTATTATTTAAAAAAATATGATCTCTAAAATCCTTATTTTCTATATATAAATTAGGATTTTTAAGATGTGGATTTCGAACTATATTAGATTGATGTTTATGCCATGAGTCTAAAGATTTATAGTAAAGATCTTTGTTATTAAAAATTTCATATAAATATAAATTATGGTGATCATAATATCCGGTAAATAATTCATCTGCTCCAGTACCACTTATACTTACCTTGTAGCCTTGAGCAGCAATTTCCTTCATAAGTTGCCATTGTACATAATAACTAATTGTAAATACTGGCGCATCGTGAATTTTTATTAAAGAAGTTAAATTGTCTAAAAAATTTTTTTTATCTAATTCAATTGGTGTATGCTTTATGCCTAGCTCTCTTACTGCTTTATCAACAAGTGATTGTTCCTCATATCTTTTATCCTTATTAACTATAGTAAAACCATGAACATTACATTTTAAAATTTTAGCTGCCACTGAAATTAAAGAGTTTGAGTCGACTCCACCACTCATGCAAAAAGCAACAGGAACATCAGAACGCATTCTTAATTTAACAGCATTGATAATAGCTTCTTTAGTATTTTCTACAGCCTCTGAATATGATAGATATTTTTTTTCCTTAATTGAATAGTCCCAATATTTATTTAATGAAATATCATTTGAAGAATTGACTATTAAACAATTTCCAGAAGGTAATTCTTTAATTTCTTTGAAAAATGTTTCTGTTGTTTTGTAAATTGATTTGTAACCATTAACCAAGTTACGTAATAAATGATTTTCATTAATCTGGGGTTGTTTTCCAGTTAAAGCTGCGAGCCCTTTTATTTCAGAGGAAAAATAAACACCCTCACTTTTTTGCCAAATATATAATGGTTTTTCAGCAAATCTATCCCTAGATAAAATTAAAGTTCCTTGTTTTTCATTATACCAAGCAAAAGCCCACATGCCCTCTAATTTATCGAGAGCATTTTGACCCCACTCGCATAGAGCATGAATCAAAACTTCTGTATCTCCTTTTGTCTTAAATATATGTCCAATTTTTTCTAAATTTTTTCGAATTTCTAAATAATTATATATCTCGCCATTAAATACTAAGACTGTACCATTATAAATAAATGGCTGATTAGAACGATCATCAAGATCAATGATACTTAAACGACGATGAACTAAGGCTACATGGTTATCTTGAAATTTGTGAGCATAGAATCCCTCACCATTAGGGCCCCTATGATTTAAAATTTTGCTTGTTCGTTTTAAATTATTGAAGTTAGGAGGAAATTTACCAATATATCCTGCAATACCACACATAATTAGATTTTAAATAAATTTATATTAAAAAAATATTCCACTAAGTTGTCCTGAAAATACATTTGATTTGAAATCTTGAGTGTAAATAAAAGATTTTTAAATTCATTTGATGTCAATTTTTTTTATAATTTGACCCATTTTTAAATTTCTACGTGTTCTTTTTCCTATAATTTTTTTTTCTTCTCCTGGAGAAAACCCTATTCCTGGTCTTAACCATGTTAAATGCGAATTAGATAATTTAGTTCCTTTAGTTAGATCACAATTTACTGCTATTGATCTACGACCTTCAATTTTCATTCTTTTTTCACAAAGTTGAGGTTTCTTTTCTTCTTTGCCCAATATTTTTTCAGTTTTTCTTATTTCGTTTACCATCATACTCATCTCACCTGGATCAGCTGATAACTGATGATCTCTAAAATCTGAATAGTTTTTATCTAAAGTAAAATGTTTTTCTACAATTCTTGCTCCAACCAATACTGATGAAATAGCAGCATCAATCCCCAAGGTATGGTCAGAATAACCAACTACAACTCCAGGAAACACTTTTTTTAAGTAAATGATTGCCGCCAAATTTGTCTGTTCATTTGGAACAGGATAACTACTTACACAATGTAAAAATGCTAAGTTTTGCAGAATTTTCTTTTTAAAAGACCAAATTCTTGAAATTCTATTATGAACATTTTTTAAAGAAATTATGTCAGTAGCACCAGTGGAAACTATCATAGATTTACCAAAACTTGCGACTGTATCAATTAAGGAATAAAAATTATTATCACCTGATGATATTTTGAAAATAGGTTGAATGGTATTTAAAAATTTTGCACTCTCAATATCTAATGGCGTTGAAAAAAATATTAATCCTTTTTTTTTTGCTACCTTTGAAAGTTCTCTAAATTGTTTATAGTTTAACTGAAAACTTCTTAATCTATTAAGTCTTGATTGATCTTTAAAAGAAACAAATTGTTCTGGTATAAATGTTTGAAATTTAACTGCATCAACACCTGCTGCTGCAGCCTCAATTATCATTTTTTTAGCGAGATCAAAATTACCTTCATGGTTATTGCCTATTTCGGCAACTACAAAAACTTTTTTATCAGTATCGATCTTGCCAATTTTCATTAGTTTTTTATTTGTGCATATGTAGCACATATGAAGCCGAATTCATATGAAAGCTTAGATTTGAGTAAAGCTTGATTGATGGTATATTAGCAATTTGAGTTCCAACTTCTATAGTCCCATCTTTTTTTAAACAATTTTCATATGCATAAGAAATCATTTCCTTAGCCAAACCTTTTCCTCTACTTTTTTCATCAATCGCAATTAAATCAATTACAATAGTATTTTGATTTTTGCTAATAAGCTGGAGAAAACCGATTATCTTAGAGTTATCCTCTATAACAATCATCCATTTACCTCTCCTACCTAAAAAAAAATTACCTACCCACTCTTCTTTGATTTTACTTGCAATTTCACTTGAAATATTTGGATCTCGAATAAAACGGTTATATTTGAAAGCATTCCTTGCAAGTGCTCTTAGTTGTGTCTCATCACTAGAATTAGCAAATCTCAAATTAGATTTATTTTTATGACTAATTTTATCCGATAAAGAAAACTGGACATTTGTGTCTACAATGTAAAAACCTAATCTTTGTAAACAAATGAGTTTATTAATATTATCAACAGGAATTTTAGACCAAATAAATAGTTTACCTTTCGGGAAATCATTTGGCTTTAAGTTGGTTTCAAATGTTTTTAATTCATAAACTGGTTTACCAATAATGCTTGACAGCCATTCATCTGAAGTAATTTTACTCAATACCTACCTAAAATTAATTTTCTTTATTAATAATTTTTGGATCTTTACTTATAAAATTTTTATACCAATCTATATACTGTGGGTACCCTTTTTCTAAAGGCCAGTTAGGATTATATCCAATCAAGCCTCTCGCTTTATCTACATTTAATGTACCTCGCTTAGGCATTAATTTATCTCTTTCAACATTTCTTACTTTCGTTTTAGGAAAATGTTGTTTAATGATTTCAGACATATCAGCAATCGAACATGCTTTACCATAAGTTAGGTTAAATGTTTCATTCAAAGCATTTTTGTTTCCAATACATTTAGTAACACCATCAACTAGATCATTTATATAAGTAAAGTCTAATGATTCTCGACCTTCATCGGACATAACTATTTCTTTACCCATTAAAGAATTCTCAATAAAAATTTGTCCTACCCTTCTACTAATACACCTTTCACCATAAAGCGCAGATGGTCTAATAATAGTATAAGGCAAACCAAATGTCTGCTTATATCCAATGACAATTTTTTCAGACCCATATTTGAGTGCTCCGTAAATACCTAGAGGTTCACAACGACTATCTTCATCTACTTGATCACCTTTAAAATTCCCATAAACCATGCTTGAAGAAAAAAATATGAATTGCTCTACATTAGAGTCTTTACTTCTAGCCCAATCCAGTGAATTTTCCAAAGTTCTAAAACTATGATCAAAAGTTGAATAGGGATCTTTATTTGATCGGTTTGCATGAGATACAGCAGCAAGTTGAATTATAACATTAGGCTTGATATCATTTAATAATCTTGATAACGCATGATAGTCTCTTGCATCTTGAACTCTTATATTGATCTTTGAAGATTTTAAAAGTTGTGTTCGCTCATTAATTATTGCGCTGGATAACTCTGGATAAGGGAGATCATCTATATTATCAACTAAAGATAATAAGTTATTTACTTGCATACCATCAATTATATTTACTTTTGCACCGAGTGAGTGCAAATGCATTGCTAAATTATGTCCAATAAATCCTGCTCCTCCAATAAGAGCGATCTTTTTCCCCTCTATTTTTTGATGTTCACTCATGTTATCTTCTCCATAATATTCTTAAGAACCTCTGCTATCTTTTTCATATCATCAGCTCCTAAATGTGGTCCAACAGGTAAAGCTATCATTCCATCACTTATTCGACTAGCATTTATATATTTTTTTTTATCATATCCATATTTTTCTTTATAATAGCTCATTCTTGGTACCGGCTGAGGATAATAAACACTTGAGCCAATACCTTGTTCAGAGAGTAAATTAATAATTTCAGATCTTTTTGAGAAATTATCCTCCTCAAGCAACACACCAAGACAATAATGGCAGCTTTCAAGATGATCATCTGAAGGTTGAGGCAAAATACTTAAGCCTCTAATGTCTTTTAAGTTGCTCTCTAAAGCTTTAAAATTATTTTTTCTTATTTTTAAAAAACCTGGGAGTTTATCAAGTTGCACTACCCCAATCGCAGCATGGATTTCACTCATTCGGTAGTTAAAACCTAGAGCAATTGTATCGTAAACACCTGGAATTTTACGTTCACCATGAGTACGATTAACTCCAAAAGCTTTAATTAATTTTAGTTTTTTAGATAAATTTTCATCTTTGAGTATTATCATGCCACCCTCTGCAGTAGTGAAATGTTTTACTGGATAAAAAGAAAAAACTCCCGCATCTCCGTGAAGGCCTACGTGAATGTTGTCGATTTTTGCACCAGGTGCTAGTGCACAGTCTTCAAGTAAAAAAAGATTGTGTTTTTTTGCAATTTGTACAACTTTTGGCATATCAACTGGCACCCCCAAATAATGTACTACAGCGATTGCTTTTGTTTTTGAATTAATTGCTGCCTCTATAGCTTCTATATTAATATTCCCAGTATCCTTTTCAGAGTCTACAAATACTGGTTTTGCTCCAGTAAGTTCCACTGCATGTGCGGTAGCAATATGAGTTTGAGCAGGAACTATTACCTCATCTCCAGGACCATAACCTAAAGCAAAATAAATCAAATGCATTCCTGCAGTGCAAGATGAGACGCTTACTGCATTCGGTGCGTTAGTAAAACTTGCAAATTTATTTTCAAATTGAGTTGCAACAGGACCATGAACTAAAATTGAGCCATCCATGACATTCAATACAGCATCTTTTTCTAGCTCATTAATCATAGGTTTTCCAAATGGGATTTTTTTCATAATAATATTTTATATCAATAAACTAAAAAAAATTTAAATAAACTATAAATATTTTATAGTTACGGTGTCTCTTGAATTTACTGCTTCCTCTGCAGCTAAACAGATACTCATTACATTAAATATATCATCTTTAGATACCAAAACTTTTTGTTCTTCATTTGATAAAGAATTAACAAAAGATATCAAAGATTGACCTCTCAATTTTTTTTCAGGATAAGGTGCGCTCTCATGTCTGTATTTTTGATTAAAGTCACTTGTATCAATCCATAACGTATTTGTATAATCATGAATAAAAGTTGATTCTTTTCCAAAAATTTTTAAAGCATGAAAATGGGGGTGAACACCTCCTCCATGAGCACTTATCTTTACAGTCATCTTATCCTCAAATTCTAAAAGTAAAATTACAAAATCATTATGCTTTTGACTTGTTCCAGATGCTATTTTATTGCTACCTAAAGCTTTCACTCTGACTGGTTTTTTTCCAGTTATCCATAATACAAGATCAATCATATGAACAGCTGCCCCATAAATTATAGAATAGAAGTCAGCCTCCGCTCTCCAACCTGAAATAAGTTTTTCTTTACGTCCCCAAAGGTAATCTGCTTCTAAGTGATATAAATCACCCATTTTAAAAGATGACACCTCTTCTCGAACTTTTATGAACAGTGGACATGTTCGCAAAACCATGTTCGCAGAAATGTTTAAATTAGGATACATTTTAAGATTCGTATGTATATCTTCTAGTTCCTCTTTTCTAAGACAAATAGGTTTTTCAACATAAACGTGTTTTCCATTTTGCAAACAAGTTATCACTTGTTGATAATGAAACTCATCATAAGAAGCTATACAAACTAAATCAATATCTGGATTAGATAAGATATCTTTATCATCTTGAGTTTGATGAACATTAAAAAATTCTGAACCAATTTTTGATAGTTTATCTTTATTAAAATCACAAATTGAAACTAATTCACAGTCAGGATGAGCATATAAAGTTCTTGCTTGGTGAGCTCCAACACCTAGGCCAATTACACCTGCTTTAATTTTTTTTTTTACATTCATTTTTTTTCATTAATAGGAAAAATTTCTTCATAATCTTTATTTCGACTTTTACTCCATTCCTCCATTTTTTTTAGGTCTTCTGGCTTATCAAGTGATAACTTGAAATTTGAATTAAAGGACTTTCCACATTTGATATTATAAATTTTGAATTCCTTTTCTTTACTATAAAAATATTGGGTAATGTGTTCTCGGTCTTTTTTGTTTATAATTTTTTTTTCTACTTCAATGAAAGTTTTACTTTTAATTAGTTCAACACTGATACCAGCAGGAAAAGTTCTTGGAAAAACATTAGTTACTAAATCATATTCAGACTGATTATAAATAGAGGCAGCTTTATCAAATAATAGTGGAAATAATAAAGGACTATCACCACAGACTCTAAAAAAAGCATCACACTTAAATTTATTTAGCACCAATACAAATCGGCTCATTACATCTTCATGTGATCCACGCACTACATCTATGCCTAAATGTTTAGCGTAAATTGCTAAAGGATCATCTGTGTAATTATTACTAGTTGCTAATATAATTTTTAAATTGATTTTTGATATTTGAATTCGTTCAACTACGTGAGCTAAAACTGGTTTACCTAAAAAAGGAGCCAACATTTTGCCAGGAAAACGTTCGGAAGTCATCCTGCTTTGTATAATGGCTATGAGTGGCATAAATTTAATTAACTCTCAATTATTAGCATTAGCGCGGAAATTTTCATTAAGTTTAATTAATTCATCAAATGTTCCTTGGTTTTCTATCTTACCATTTTTCAAAAAAAAGATTTGATCACACTTTTTTACCGTACTCAAACGATGTGATATAATAATAACAGTAATATCTTTATTAAGATTATTTACCTCTTCCATCACTGCTTTTTCAGTTTGGTTATCTAGAGCACTTGTCGCTTCATCAAAAATTAGTACTTGTGGATTATGATATAAAGCTCTTGCAATTCCAATACGTTGACGTTGTCCGCCTGACAATCTAACACCTCGCTCACCAATTGTTGTTTCGTATTGTTGAGGTAGTTCATCTGTAATAAATTCGTGTATATTTGCAATTTTTGAAGCATGCTCTACTTTTGACTTTAGAATGTTTTTAGGATCCACTCCAAATGCAATGTTAGCAGCAACTGTATCATCTGATAAATAAATGTGCTGCGGCACATATCCAATACATTTTTGCCATGCTCTTATATTTTGCTGTGTAATAATTTTATTATCAACTTCTAAAATACCTTTTTGAGGTTCTAGTAATCCCAAAATTATATCAACTGTTGTAGTTTTTCCACTTCCAGTAGCACCAACCAAACCTATAGAAGATTTTATAGGTATAGAAAAACTGATATTTTTTAAAGCTGTTCGTGATGAATTTGGATAATTATAGTGAATATTTTTTAAAGTAATTGATTTGTTAAAAGATAAGTTGCCTCTATCAGGGTTTACGTTAATTGGTTTAAGGTTTTTCAAATCTTCAGAGATACTATTAATTGCAGGTTCGGTAAAAGTAAGTGACACAAAAGAAGAATAAATCTGCTGAATAGCTGGCATTAATCGATAACCAGCAAAAACATATAAACTGACAATGGGTAAAACAGAGTTGAAATTTTCTGATTGTTTCATCATATAAAGTATAATCAACAGAACACCACCAAAGGCTATAATCTCTAGGATGAATCTGGGTAATTGGGCTGCCACAGACGAAGCAGCTGAAGTTCGAGCATAAATATGTGCTGATTGGGAAAACAATTTAATATAAATTTTTTCTAGCCCTCCAACTTTAACCTCTTTTGTAGCACTAAAAGCTTCACTAACTGACTTAAAACGTATCTCATTATGTTCTAAACGTTTTTTTCCAATATTAGCTAGATAAGTTCTTATAAAATAAAAAATAATTATATAAGCCCCACCTAGTATAACACCTATTGAAAAAGCTAATTTAGGATCAACTATAATTAATAAGGTTATAATTGAAAGTGCAACCATGCCTTTAGCAATCACATCAATTAGTGGCTTTAAAAAACCTCCAACCACCGCACCTGCTTCTGATAAAATATTTTTTCCAAGATCAGCGCTATGCCTGTTTAAAAACCAGCTATATGGTTGACGTAAATATCCTTCTACTAAACGCTTGCTGATACTATACTCACGCATTAAAATAAATCTAAGTTGCGCATAAGTAGTAAGAGCTTTAAAGAGTATTGAAACTACTAATAATATAAATACCATAACTCCTAAAGCAAATAAAAACTGTTGACTGGTTTCAACTCCAAAGATCTTCAAATGTTGAAATAAGGTATTTAATATCGAGTTTGTTTCAATGATGTCAGGATTTGTTAATACTGATATAAATGGTAAAATAGATGCTACTCCAATCATATCAAGAAATGCCATTATTAAAATCATCATCAATAATAATCCTGCGTGTTTCAGCTCTTGGGGAGTAAGTATCAATAATAATTTTTTAAAGGTTTGCATTAAACTTTAGATATTGATAATATCACAAAATACAACAATTTAAGTTAAAACTAGTTACTCAGTGATATAGGAATAGATCTTTTTTAAATAAATTAAACAATATTTATTTACAATACTAAAAAATTTTAATGATATTTAATGATAAAAAAGTTATCGCAATAATTCCAGCCAGATCTGGATCAAAATCAATTAAAGATAAAAATATTGTTAATTTAAGGGGCAAACCTTTAATTGCTTGGTCAATAGAACAGTGTTTAAAATCTAAAAAAATTGATGAAGTTTATTTGTCTACAGATTCTAGAAAATACGCTAGGATTGCAAAAAAATTTGGTTTAAAAAAAATAATTTACAGACCAAAATCTATTTCAAATGATAAATCAACTGATTATGAGTTTGTAAAACATTTTATTGATAATATTGGAACGAACCATGGAGTAATTGCACATATAAGGCCAACTACACCTTTCAGAAATATTATTCTGTTAGATAAGATAATTAACTTTTTTATAAAAAATAAAAAATATTCTTCCTTAAGGGCTGTTCATGAAAATCCTGAGACAGCTTATAAATCTTTTGAATTAAAAAATAAATTTCTTAAACCTTTGAAAGGTGTCAGAAAAACAATGGATGAGTTAAATAATCCAAGACAAAATTTTTCAAAAACTTATTCTGCAAATGGTTACGTTGATTTATACAGGAAAGAATTTATCTTAAAAAATAAGAAACTTTTTGGAAATAAAGTAATGGGATATATCACACCATTAACTATGGAAATTGACAGCAAAGCTGAACTTAGCTATATGAATTCAAGTGAAAATAATTAAAACACAAAATAGATTAATTAAAACTAAAATCCCTGCGCCAGGTACATATAAGATTATAAAAAGTTTGACAAAGAGTGAGTCTAGATCGATGCAGGGACAATTACCAATAATTTGGTCTAAGGCTGAGGGGCATTCACTAGTTGATATAGGGGGGAATAAATTTATTGATTTTACATCAACTATATTTGTAACAAATATTGGTCACTCTAATACAAATTTAATTAAAAATCTTAAACATGCATTAAATAAAAAACTACTTCATAGTTATGCATACTTTAATGTCAGTAGAGAAAAATATTTAAAAAAACTAGTTAAATTTGCTGGCACAAATTTTGAAAAAGCTTTTTTAATGTCTGCTGGCACCGAAGCTACGGAAGCAGCATTAAAATTAATGAGACTATACGGTCAAAAAGTAAAAAAAAGAAAATTAGGAATAATATGTATTGACGGAAATTGGCATGGCAGAACAATGGGTGCCCAAATGATGAGCGGAAATAAAAAGCAGAAAGAATGGATTGGATATGAAGATAGAAACATTCATCACATAAAATTTCCTTACCCTTGGGAATTAGAAAAAATTACTCCAAAAGATTTTTTAAACAAATGTTTAAAAAAATTAAAAAAAAAGATTGATTTAAAAAAAGATATTTGTGGATTTATGCTTGAAACATTTCAGGGCTGGGGAGCGATTTTTTATCCCAAAGAATTTGTGAAAGAAATCGCTAATTTATGCAAGCAAAATAAAATATTATTGTCTTTTGACGAAATGCAGGCTGGTTTTGGAAGAACTGGGAAAAAATTTGGTTACGAACATTATGACGTTAAACCAGACTTAATTTGTTGTGGAAAAGGAATGGGTGGTGGTGTTGCCTTATCAGGTGTGATTGGTAAAAAAAAAATAATGGATTTACCGTCTGTAGGTGAAATGAGTAGTACAAATTCTGCAAATCCCTTGGCATGTGTAGCAGGAACGAGTGTTATTGATGAAATTAATAACAAAAAAATATTAAAAAAAGTTAATGAAAATGGAAAATACTTAAAAACAGGTTTAGAAAACATAATGAGTGAAAATTCTAATTCTATAAAATACGTGATGGGAAAAGGAATGATATATGCCTTAATTTTTGACAAACAAATACCAAATATTGGTATGAAATTAAAAAAAATATGTTTTGGAGCAATGCAAAATGGATTGCTAGTTGTTTATACTGGAAGAGAGTCAATAAAAATTGGACCACCTTTAACAATTAATAGAAAAGCAATTAAAGAGGGTTTGCAAATTTTACAAGAACAAATTTCTAAAGTATTTAAAAAAAATAATTAAAATGACAGTTTTAGGTTATAGACATACAGGAATTATTTGTAGAGATATAAAAAAAAGTTTGTATTTTTATAAAAATCTTTTGGGTATGAAAGTTGTTCAGGAGTTTTGGGATCAAACAGATTATATTAATAAAGTATCTGGAATGAAACATGCCAAAGTTCATTTTATAAAACTTAAAATGAAAAGTGGTGAAATATTAGAATTATTAAGATATCCAACACATAATACAAAATTGCCAAAACTGCCAATTCACAACACTGGAATATTGCATATAGCGCTTCAAGTTGAAAATATTGAAAAGACTTATTTAAAATTAAAAAAAAAAGGTATTAAATTTATTAGTGAGCCTACTTTATCATCAGAAAAATTTGCTAAAGTGTGTTTTTGTATTGATCCAAATAATGTTAGAGTAGAATTAGTAGAAATACTTTATAAACAAAAAAAATAATTTATTTACGGCAGAAAAAGTTAATTAAATAGTTGTTCTTCCTCCGTCAGCAACAATAATTGAACCTGTTATATAGGATGAAAGATCGCTACATAGAAATAAAATTAAACCGTTATACTCATTTTTCTTAGCCATTCTTCCAAGTGGAATTAATTTATTTATATTTTTAACAAAAGAACTATCTTGTTTATTATAAATTCCACCAGGAGCAATAGCATTACATCTTATATTTTTTTTACCCCAGTAAGATGCAGTATATTTTGTTAAACCAATTATACCATGTTTTACAACTGAATAAGTGACAGGTTTAACAAAACCACTTTTTTTATAAATTCTTTGATCTGGAGCAATAATTCCTAAATCTGAAGATATGTTTATAATTGAACCTTTTTTAAATTTTGACATATAAGACCCAAACACTTTGGTACAAAGATAACTACCTTTTAAACTTACAGAAATATCTTTATCCCAAAAATAATTTGAGAAACTTTCTAATTTTAAATTATTTCCTTTAGATTTAGAAGGTGGATAATCAATAGCAGCATTATTAATCAAAATATCAATTTTAATTTTTCTTGATTTAAAAAACTTTAAAATTTTTTTTAATTCTTCCTCATTGGTAATGTCAGATTTAAAATGTTTTGCTAATGTTCTTTTTTTTGGATTTTTTATATCAATTATATAAACTTTTGCTTTTTCATTAATCAAAGCTTCTGAAATTTGGCTTCCTAAAAAACCGTTACCACCTGTTATTATAACATTTTTATTTTTTAGGTTTAGAGAAATTTTTTTCATTAATTATTTGTAATTTAGAGTATAAGAATAAAAATAAATACAATTAATTATATGAAAAAACCATACTTAATCGCTGAAATAGGAATTAACCATAATGGAGATATTAATATAGCTAAACAATTAATAAAAAATGCAAAAGATTGTGGATTTGATTCAGTAAAATTTCAAAAAAGAACCATTGATATTGTCTATGATAAAAAAACTCTTGATACTCCTAGAGAAAGTCCATGGGGCACAACTACAAAAGAACAAAAATTAGGTCTGGAGTTTGAGAAATCAGAATATGATCAAATAGATAAATATTGTAAAGAAGTTGATATTGAATGGTTCGCATCAGCTTGGGATATTGAGAGTCTAAAATTTTTAGAAAGTTATAATTTAAAATATCATAAAATTGCTTCAGCGATGATTGTCGATCACAATTTTTTAAATGAAGTCGCAAAAAAAAATAAACATACTTTTATTTCAACAGGTATGTCAACAAAAGGTGATATTGATAATGCTGTCAAAATTTTTAAAAAATATAATTGTAGCTTTGAATTAATGCATTGTGTTTCAACTTATCCAATGAAAATTGAAGATGCCAATTTAATCACAATCAATCAACTTAAAAAAGAGTATGATTGTAATATTGGTTATAGCGGTCATGAAAATGGAGTTGTAGTTTCATTGGCAGCAACAATGCTGGGTATTACTTCGCTTGAGAGACATATAACTCTAGATAGAACAATGTATGGCTCTGATCAGGCTGCATCTCTAGAATTAACTGGTATGAAAAGTCTTTGTGAGTCAATTGATAAGATTTTACTTTCAATTGGTAAACCATCTATGGGAAAAATTATAGATGAAGAAATACCTATAGCAAATAAATTAAGAGCTCATATAAAAATTTAGATTTTAATAATGTCAAAAATTGAAATTGAATTCAAAAATCAATTAGAAGAAAATATAAATATTCATAAGAATATATTGAGAATGTCAGAAGATGTAATTGATATAATTAAAATTATTAATAAAAAAATTAAAAAAGGTGGCAAAATATTATTCTGTGGAAATGGCGGTTCTGCTGCAGATGCTCAACATTTAGCAGCAGAATTTATTGTGAGATTACGACCTCACGTAAATAGAGCTCCAATACCAGCATTAACTCTAACTCAAGATACTTCAACACTAACGGCATGTGGTAATGATTATAGTTTTGATGATATTTTTTTAAGACCATTTAGAGCATTGGCTAAAAAAAATGATATTTTGATTTGTATTTCAACTTCTGGTAACTCTAAAAATATTTTAAAAGTACTAAAGCAAGCAAATAAAGAAAAAGTATATTCAGTTGCTTTATTAGGAAAAAATGGTGGTAAAGCAAAAAAAATTTGTAACAAGCCCTTAGTAATATCCTCAAACAATACTGCTAGAATACAAGAATGTCATATTTTTCTTGGCCACTTTATTTTAGAAAAAGTTGAAGATCTAATAATATCAAAAAAATAATATTATTATTTAAGTATTTTTTTAACTTTAATTAGAATTAGTAAATAGTTTTTTATGGACTTTAGTTCTAAAATTTTTAAGTAAATGATTTTTTTTAGTAAATACAACGACAAAAAATCTTCTTTTTACATTTGGAAAAACTTTATTAATTTGTGAAAAGTTAGTTGCTAAATCAGGATATATTTGAGGAAAAAAATTATTTTTTATAAAATATTCAATAATCATATCAAATGAAAAACAATTTATAAAATAAGGTTTTTTTAGATCTTTTTTATTTTTTACAATTTGAACTTTTTCTTCAGATGATAAAAAAGTTCTTAAAATAATAATTTTTTTTGTACTTGAAATTATGTTTTTTATAACTTTCTCTGGTTTTTCAGTATGTTCTAAAGTGTCAGCTATTATGGAAATATCTGATTTTCTCAGTTTAGTATTTTCGATATTAGCCAACTTATATTTTTTTTTTAATTCAGGAAACTTTGTTAATCCCAAATTAATAAAATTCTTATCAATATCGTATCCAAAATAATCACACGGATATCTATTAAATTTGATTTCTTTATAAAATTGAAAGTAATTACAACCTAAATCATTAATTTTTGGATTTATATAATTAAATTTTTTTATAATTTCAAAAACCTGCTGACACCAAGTAAGTCTTACTTTTTCTAATCTTTTTTTATAAAGTTTTAATTGTTTTTCTCCAAAAGTTTTAGAAGTATGTCCTAAGTATTCTCTAGGTAATTTTTTTTTCTCGTTTTTTATTTTATTATTTAGAGATGCAAATGATTTTATTTTCATATAATCTATTACTTTTATAATTTAATATTTTTAACTAAAAATCTATCTAATCTTAAGCTAGCTTTATTATCTGCATTACCTAGATGATAATTTAAGGAATATTGATTATTGTTGAATTTATTAGCATTATATTTCTTTTTTACAAAAAATTCTAATTTTTTGTAAAAATCATCCTCTGAATATCCATAGTTTTCATTTTTAAGTTTCAGATTTAGTTCAATCTGTTTATTAAAATTTTTATTTTCTGAACTAAACTTTGGTAATAAAATAAATCGATTAGCTGCAATACCCTCAAGTATTGCTGTAGTATTCCATGCAATAACAACTTTTGATTTTTCTAATAATTTATGTCCGACCCCATAATATTTTAATTTTATATTATTTGGTAAATTAGAATATTGTTTTAAATTCTGTGATTGTCCTGTTTTGATTTTAATAATTATTAAAGTTTTAGGATTATTTAAAGCAAATTGCTTTAGGATTTTTAAAGTTTTTGTGTGAAGATAATTCCAATTAAATTTTGGATTGTATCTTTTGTGAACTTTTAAATTTATAAAGAACTTGTTTCCATAATACTCAACAAATGGGTCTGCTAAGCCTCTTTTGTTTTCAATTGCATAATATATAATCTGATTTTTTGGTATTTTATTTTTATATGAAATACTTTCACTTAATCTAGAACAACCAACAACTTCAACTTTATTTTTATCTGCAAAATTTGTTTCAGTAAAAAACTTTTTTGCATAGTTAGAGTAAACTGCAATTTTATAACTATTAATCTTTTCTAATTTTTTTAAAATATGTCTTGTATATTTAAGCTCTACCTCAGTTTGAACGCTTTCTTTAAACAGAAGTAAAAATGGTAATTTTAACCTATCACAAGCCTTTGCTAATTCCACTTCACCTTTAAATTCAAAACTAAAACCAGCAAAAGCATCTATTTTATATTTTTTTTTTAATACTTTTAAAAATTCTACTAAAAAATTTTCATATTCTTCTCTTTGTTTCTTAAGCTGGTTTGAAAAAAATTTTATATTATTCGATGCTTCATTGCCGAATATGGTATTAAATATAGTTATTATAAATGCTCTAGAACAATTTAAATATAGAATATTTTTGTTATATTTTTTTTGACTTTCAATTATGTCATCTAAACCACCTGATTTACTTAAAACAATTACTTTAAATTTTACTTCTTTTTTTGGTAAAATTGATTTTATCTTTTTTAGATTTAGTAGAAATAAAAAACTTAGTAAATTAAATGCTCTATATCTGACTAGAAATGGTATTAATGATAAAATTATTTTTGTTTTTAAATTTGATAAAAAAATTTTCATAATTATCTTTTATAATAAGAAGAAATTTTGTCACTAAAATGTTAGTAAAAAAAGTTACATAACATAATTGATTTAAACATAATTCAACAAAACTATTGAAAAAATAAATTATAAATAATCATCTAATTATTTCTAAACATTTTCAGCTTTAGAATTTTGATTTTCTAATTTACATTGTATAGTTGTCAAGATATTAAAATAAAGTTTAATTCAAAATTTAAATATGAATTTTAAAAATAAATTCTTATACGTTGGTTGTGGGAACCATAGAATGCTTGGTTTTACACATGTTGAAATAAACATAGGAAAACAATATAAAAAAGGGGGTGACGTTGGACCACCAGAAATTTTAGCCGATATAACTCGTCATATTCCATTAAGTGACAATAGTGTAGAATTAATTTTTTCTCGAGCTACGTTGGAACATCTTACTTATCAAGAATTGATAAATCATTTTTTAGAATGCCATCGACTGATTAAAAAAGGTGGTTATATCCGTATGACAGTACCAGATTTAGATATTATGATAAATAACTATCTTGATAAGAAAGAAAATGTTGAAGAAGTAAAATATAAGTCAGAAATTTCAGGGTCAACACCTGTTGAGAACCATACAGATTTGTTTATTAGTCGTGTTCTTTACCATGACCATTACTATCTCCATAATTTTGATACATTGAGTAGAGCATTATCAAAAACGGGCTTTACAAATATAAAAAAAGTAAATGCAGGAGAAACTCAAATTAAAGATGTTGCAGAAGAATTATACAAAGCAGAAAAAGGAAGGGACAAATGGGAAGTCCTGATAGAAGCTCAAAAATTAAATGATGAACCAAAAGTATCTAAATTTTTTGAAAAAAGGGAAAATAAATTTATATTAAGGTTTCTTGCAGAAAAATTTAATATAAAAATTTCAAGATATAATAAGCGTAGACCTGCATTTCCTAGTCGATTATGGTTTAAAGAAAAATTTAGGAAACAAAAATTTTAATGAGAGTTTTAATTCACTTGGGCTATCCTAGAACAGGTACAACATTTTTACAAAAAAATATTTTTCCAATTCACAGACAAATCAACTTTCTAGGACCTAACAATTATCATAATATTGATGAAGTAAAAATTACTCAAAGTGATTTAAATTTATTATCGACGACAAATAATGAATTTGATTTAAATAATAAAATTATTAATGAAACAGATAAAAATTTCATTCAGTATTTTGATGAAAATAAATTAAATGTTATTTCTACAGAGGCATATACAATGTTTCAAAACGTACTTTATGACTTTAAGGATTTAAGATATTTTGAAATTTTAATTAATAAAAAATATAAAAATGTTAAATTTGATTTTTTAATAGTTTTAAGAAATCAATATGAATTAATTAAATCAATTTATCATTTCAATTATCATAAGATTTCCGAGATTTTAAGAATTAAAGATTTTAAGTTAATTTTTAATTTATTAGAATCAGAAATACCTGATAGATATAATTTTCCATTAAATCAATTTTTACATAATTACGATTTTTATCGTCTACATAATAAATTATTAAGCAAGTTTAATAATAGTAAGATAAAATATTTATTTTATGAAGATTTTAAATTAGATAAAAATAATTTTTCAGATAATTTGTCTAGTTTCTTAGATTTAGAAAAAGATTATACAAAAAATCTTTTTAATACGGAGCCTGTAAATTCTCGAAAAGTTCATTTAAATAAAAATTATTATATAAAAAGTAAAACCTATAAATTTTTAAAGTCTAAAATATATTCTAATATAAAAAATTTAATTCCTTTTAAAACTTTTTTAAAAGAAAATTTTATTAATAATTTTGTCTATTCTAAAATTAAATATAGTGTTGAAGAAGAGGAAAAATTTCAAAAAAAAATTAAAAATTATTATAAAAATTCAAATTTAAAATTTTTTGATCAGGTTAAAATCAAAAATAAATTTGATTATTAGTTTTAATTCTATAAACTCAAAATCATTTTACTTATATCTTTAAAATAAAGAATATTAAACTCGTGGTTACTATAAAGTTTTATTTTTTTTTAATTATATTATATTTATGTTGAATGAAAAATTATAAAAATTATCTAAGTTATTTAAAAAATGGAATAGATAAACTTGACCTGTCAAAACTTCAAAAAATTGAAAATATAATTTTTAACAAAATAAAAAAAAATAAAAAAATATTTGTTTGTGGTAATGGTGGGTCTGCTGCGGTTGCAAATCATTTTTTGTGTGATTTTAATAAAGGTATAAAGTTAAGTTCAAAAAATAAATTAAAACCAAAGATAATTTCATTATCAAATAATATTGAAACTATTTTGGCATTATCAAATGATATTTCATTTAATAAAATTTTTTCATTTCAATTAGACAATTATTATTCCAGAGGAGATATTGTAATTGTGTTAAGTTGTTCTGGTTCGTCTTCAAATATAATTGAAATATTAGAATATTGTAAAAGAAAAAGAATTCTTACGATAAGTTTTACTGGTTTTGCAGAAAAAAAAAATCAAAAAAAGGCAAATATTAACTTAAACCTAAATATTGAGAACTATGGTGTAGTAGAAGATTTTTTTCAAGTTATAATGCATATGTTAAGTCAAAATATAAGACTAAAATTTATAAAAAATAAGAATAAAGTTATTTTATAAAAGCATTAAAAAAAATAGTTTTTAAATTTGTTAAACTATTTATTAATAATTTCATTTTAAAATTAGTGTTCAAATAATTGAATATTTTTTGAGTAAAAATTAGGACAAATAATAACTTTTTTGTTTGGTTTATATCCTAGATTAGTTTCTATATTGTACCAAAATTTTTTTTGTTTTTTTAATGTGTCCTCTAAATGAAAACCATCATTTATTAAAGTTAACATGCTTTCTATAGCTTCTTTTATCTCAATTTCGTTATTATCAATCACCTCATAACCAAGTTGATTTACATCGGAAGGGTTGTCAGGATTATTATTTATCAATAATTTTTTATAAGCCTCTACAAAACTAACAAGCTTTCCAGTATTTAAATTTTTAAATTTCTTAGGCAATGCTATTACTTTTGATGTATATCTTTCAAATGATAAACAATAATAATGATCGACAATTAGTATTGGTTTTCTAAATAAGTCTGCTAATTGGTTGATACCACTATCTGATGAGATCATAAATTGACATTTTGATCCCAAATAAACATCTAAAAAATCACTTCGATCTTTAGAGGTAGCATAATCAATTATATTTTGATTATTAAAATTTATTTTTTCTATTTCATTTTTTCCTATTCTCAATGCGTTGTAATTCTTAGAGACTAAATACCTTATTCCCAGAATTTGATTATTAATTTTTGAATTTCTATATGAATCTAGTTTTTCATTATGAAATGAAGATGTTCTAGCACTAAAAAGAACTAATTTTTTATTTTGTAATCCTTTATTATTTAAATAACTTTCTCCTTCATTTTTCTCTTTTTCGGTAAATTCAATAGATGGTTTGTACTTTGATAATACCTCTTTATCATCAATTTGTTTTACACCATCCTTAAGTGTCCTTTTAACTATTTCTGACTCTTTACTAAAATCTTCAAGAAAAAAATTAAAAAATTTATACTTTTTAAATAATATATATATTGGTTCTAATATTAATCTTGGTAATATAATTAATTTTTTAGTCCATTGTTTTTTTAAAAATTGATTGGCTACTATTTTGTCAAAAAACCAAATTATTGGTATTTTTTTTGGATTATCTTTATATTCACAAACATAAATTTCCATTGGAGTCGCTAGATGTCCTATTTTTTGTGAAATAATTTTACTAATTCTAAAATTTTTAAAAATCCTAATAATTAAAAACAATAATACTATAGGTGCTAAAAAAAAAAGTTTTATAATTAAAGGAAATTTTTTCACAAAATAATATACCAATAATCAAAATAATTTAAATTTCAAGTTTAAATAATTATAAATTAAACAGCATTATTGAATCTTATATTATTTTATTAAAAAAAAGATTAATTTTTTTAGTTTTTATTTTCTTTATTTCTTATTGATAAAATGTAAGTTAAAATTGTTTAAAGATATGAAAATAATTTAAGTGGCTTCAATTAGTGAAAAAAAAAAATAATTCAATTTTTCCTTACAGGGCATTATTTGGTAAAAAACAACTTTTAGCTGTTAAAAAAGTTTTTGAAAGAAGCTGGAAATTAAAACAGGATCATGGGTATAATGATTATTATGAAGATATTTATACTAATCAATTCGTTTCATTTTTAAAAACTAAAGGATATGCAGATGCAGTAAATTCTGGTACATCCGCACTTTTTGCAATCTTAAGTTCATTAAATATTAATAAAAAAAAAAGAATTGCAATAATTTCCCCTGTGACAAATCCTGGATCAATTACTCCTTTAGCCCTACTAGACTTTAAAATGGAAATTATAGATAGTGAAAAAAATAGTTTTAATATTTCTTTAAATTCTCTAGAAAAAAAATTATTAAAAACTAAAGCAAAAGTAATAGTAATCACTCACTATGGAGGAGTGCCAATAAACTTAAAAAAAATTCGTAATATTTGTGATAAAAAAAAAATTATCTTAATTGAAGATTGCTCTCAATCGCATGGAGCAAAAATAAATGGAGTTCAAGTTGGAACTTTTGGTCATTTTTCATTTTTTTCTACAATGTATCGAAAAAATTTAGCTACCGGTGGTATAGGTGGAATTTACTTTACAAAAAAAAAATCCCAATTTTTAAAGGTAAAATCTCATACTGATAGAGGAAAACATTATAATCAAAAATTTTATAATAACAGGGATTTTCATAAATATAAATTCCCTGCACTAAATTTAAATTTAGATGAAGTTTCTTGTGCAATTGGCTCGACAATTTTAAAAGAACTTCCAAATATAATAAAAAAGAGATATCAGATTGCTCAACAATTAAATAAATTTTTTTTTAAATATTCAAAAATTTTTACTTTGCAACCTGTACCTGAGACTTCTATTCCATCATATTATTTTTTAACTATTGAAATAAATTGTAATCAAAAAAAAAGAGCGAAAATAATTAATCTATTAAAAAGAAATGGTATTGGTTTCAATGAAAAGCATAGGGAATTAGTTTATGAGTGGAAATGGATCAGAAAATATACAACAAAAAAATTTAAGAGTGCAAATGCTTTAGATTATAGAAAAAAAACAATAAATTTATATTTTAATGAGAAATATTCAAAAAAAGATGTAGATTTGCTTTTAAATAAATTTTTGTTAATTGAAAAAAAAGTTAATTAAAAATTACATTTAGGACTTACCAAGAAACTTTTTTACAATCTTTTAAAATTTTTAATTTTTAGAACTACTTTATTTATTTTTTATAAGTTGAGAAATTCTGGAAGTTTCTGAAAGCAATTGTCTTACAGACCAAATATCCTCGATTTTTTCAATATCATTTTTTCTTTTTAATTCAAGATTTTCCACTGAAAAATGGAGCTCTTTTTTTTTGGAAAGTATTTTTTTGTAAATTCTTAATCTTTCACTTTTTTTTTGTGGTAACTGGAAAAGACTATATGCAACTATTCCTTTTATGTTATCAAGTTCATTTAAAGTTTGCTCTAACATTAAGTGAGAATTTTCAATAACATATTCAGTTGAACTTAATAAATAATGTAAATTATTTTTTTCACAATATTCTCTTATAACAATATTTTGAATATGCTGAGGAACTCTCTCACCTAGAAAAGATCTTGAAAAAATATATCCTCTAAATTTTTTTAATTTCATTTTGGAAACTTATAATTTATTCCGCGTCTTGTAGCAGGTTTAATAGTTATTGGCTCGTAATACTCTCCAATTCTCTTGTCTTTGTAAGGAGTAAAGAGACCTTTAAATCTACAATTCATTGACCATCTTGTTTCGTTTTCTTTATTTATTACATTTCCATGGGGGAGTGAATGATCAAAAATAACTATCTGTCCGTATTTAACTTTTAACCAAACCAAATCTTTTTTAATTTTATCATATATATCTTTGCTATTCTTTATATTTTTTTTAGAAAAAATTTTACTAAGCTTATTGCTCTTGCTTGAGGGCAATATAAACATTGATTTTGTTCTGTAACAATCAACTAGTGGAAGCCATATTACAGTTTCAAAAGGAGATACACCTGTCCAAGTATCTGCATGTACAGGTAATAATGAGCTATCATCTTTAGGAAATTGAATACTTAAACTAATTTTCTTTTGCATTGCCAATTCATTTCCAGCAACTATATCTAAAAGAGGTTTAGAAATTTTATAAAAATTTTTTCTAAATGTTTGATTTTCATTAATTTCATTAATTAATTTCAATCTAAACTTATTTAATTTAGAAACATTTAAATATTTATGTACATAATTTAGAATATCATCTGACGAATTTTTTTTTATAGATGGAATTGTCTTCTTTATTAATTTACAATAAAAATTTTTTATCCAGTCTAGACTTTTTTTATCATCTATATCTTGTATGACATAACCAGTATTAAGATATTCATCACAAATTTGTTTTTCTTTTTTATCGATTAACATTTATTTTATTTAGGTAGCAAATAGCCACATCTATTACAGCCATTTATTGTTCCTTTTTCTCTTATTTTAGATTTAAATTTAATAAACTTATCAGAAAAAATAATTTTAGATAAATCTTCATTTTTTACATTTCCCATTGCAACAGCCATACAAGGAAACAAGCTTCCATCTACGTTTATATGAACACTACTCCATGGGGCGTAGCATGGAAGAAAATTTTCAGGTAAATGTTTTTCTTTATTTAAATAGTAAAAATCTTCTTTTTTTATTTCACCAGGCTCAGTCAGATCAATTACATTTGGATGTAGATAAGTTCTATAATTATTCTTTGTATCATATTGTTTAATTAAATTTAATTGATAAATCAATTCATCAAATTTTTTGTATTGATAAGCTGAATAGTTTGTATCTATCTCTTTAAAATCAAACATTAAATCTGAATGCTGAATTTCAGCCCCTTTAAGTAATTGCAAGCTATGAGTATCAGCCTTTAGTGTTTCCATTGTCATCTTGTGAATATCAAATAGATCATCAATATTTTCGTCAAGTATTACTGATTTTACATCTAGTACTACATCGTTCCTGTTCTTATCTCTTATTTCTACGAACTTATTTAATTGCTTTACTAGTGTTTCCCATTGACCTTTTTTAAAATCTCTATTTGTATTACCAATTGTGTCTATTGAAACTCCCAAAATTTTAAAATTTTTTTCAGAAAGTATTTTTTCAATTTTTTGATTACTTAAAAGTAATCCATTTGAAACTATATTTGTTTCTGCATTTTGATTGGCTTTAGAAAATATTAGATCAAAATCTTTATATACAAGTGGTTCTCCACCAGTTAGTGTGATTCTAGAATTTTTAGGAATTTGATCAATAACTTTGATCCAATCTTCAGTTTCCATTCTGTCTTTTCTTTTTTTTCTTTCCTGAAAACAAAAAGTACATGCTAAGTTACATAAATTTGTCAAAACAAAAACATAGCGTCTTGGCATGAGAGTATCCTTTTTGAAAGCCTCAATTGAATAATCTCTTTGTCTATTGTAAAAAGAATTTGCTACAGAAAATTTTCTCATTTTTTCTAAATATTAAGGAATAAACCAGTAATAATCTCCCTTATATCCTACTTCCTGAAAAAAATCTTTCCATCCTTCGACTGACATTATGGTTTTTGCAGTTAAGTTCCAATCCATCATTCTTTTTTTTTCTTCATCATTTCGATAGGCATCCACTGTAACAAATGACGATTTTTTACTCACTCTATTTATCTCTAATAGTGCTTTAGCACAATCTTCTTTTTCTAAATTATGTATAGTATTAATTGATATTACTATATCAAAACTTTTATCTGAATAAGGTAACTTTTTTGCATCACCAATCATCAAAAAATTCTTCATTTCTGGCATGCAATTCTTTATTGCATATTCTGAAATATCTATACCACTTACTTTTATTCCTGGGATACTTTTTGCTATATCATATAACATAAAGCCCTTTGCACAACCCACATCTAGAATGGAGTTATCTGAATTTAGTTTCCAGTATTTTTGAAATGAAGGTATTACAGGATTCCAAAATTTTTTATTATAATAAAAACCACCATATCCATAATTCCTATCGCCATCAAAAAATTCTTTACCAAATTCACGAGCTATTTTTCTAACCTCATTAGTTTTTTTACTTGCTCTCTGAGAAATTTCTCTATTCGATTTTGGATAATTTTCTAGTAGATTAATTTCTACACCCATTTACAAACCTATTTTTTTCATCCATTTTACAGTATAGTGTTTATCAGAAGCTTTTAATTTCTTGCTTTCAAATTTTTCTTTAATTTCTAATATAGCATCCTCAACACAATAATTGTTTTTAAATCCTATTGAAAGTAGTTTTTTTGAGCTTTGTCTATAAGACCTTGGGTCATTATTATTTTTTTTAATTTTAATTTTTGTTGGAATGAACTGTTTTACCTTTTTTGCTATATCTATTATTTTTAAATTTTCAAAACCCGCATTATAAAATCCTATGGGTAAATCTGGATTTTCTATAAAATATTTGTATATGTTTGTTAAATCTTTAATGTGTATATTTGGTCTTATTTGATTGCCCCCAAATACAGTAATCTCACCTTTGCTCAACGCTTGATATACAAACATATTTACGCTTACATCTAGCCTCATTCTTGGTGAAAAACCACAGACAGTTGCTGGCCTTATGCAATGAAATCTTATCTGATTTTCATAACTTTTAATTAATCTTTCTGCTATCATTTTAGTCTTATTGTAAGTGGAAATAGGAAGAAGAGATAATTCCTCTGTAACCTCTCTTTCTTTTTTAATTCCGTAAACACTGCCTGAACTTGCAAAAATAAAATGTTTAACATTATTTTCTATTGCTTTTTCAATTAATTTATTTGTAGCTAAAACATTTACTTCCCAAGACAATTTTTGATTGAGTTCAACTCCTGGATCATTAGCTATGTTTGCCAAATGAACAATTGTATCAATATTTTTTAACGGTATTTTTTTATAATCTCTTATATCTGCTTTTATAATTTTCAGTTTTTTGTTTTTTTTTAAAAAATTTCCAAACCATTGAGTGTCTACAACTACAACATTGTGGCCTAGATCAATTAATTCTTGAGTTAATATGGTCCCTGTATATCCACAGCCTCCAGTTATAAGTATATTCATTTTTTTTTGAACAATTTTTTAATATCTTTGAAAATTTTATATTGGTCTAAATAGTATTTTTTTTCTAAATTTTTACTCATTGGAGTATGACTATCTGGAAGACATAATCTTAAAGGTTTAGATTTAAGTTTAAAATATTCTTTTTCTAAAACAGAAGATATTATTTCTGATGCAGCTCCAAATGAATGCCAACCAGGATCTAAAACTACTAATCGTCTAGTTTTTTTTACAGATTTAATAATAGTTTTATAATCAATAGGTGAAAGGGTTCTGGGGTCTATAACCTCTGCAGAAATCCCAATTTTTTTTAACATGTCTGAGGCCTTAAGAGCATCAATCACTAAGCAACCAATTGCAACTAATGTAACATCTTTTCCTTTACTTCTTACAACTGCTTCCCCATATTTAACTCTATAAGGTTCTTTTGGAACTTGATCTGTTAAATTAAATAATGACCTATGCTCTATAATTATTGAAGGGTCGTTACTGAAAACACTTTCCAACAGCAGCCCTTTGGCATCAAAGGCTGTTGCAGGCATTGCAACTTTTAAACCTGGAAGATGTGCAAACCAACTATGAAAACTTTTTGAATGTTGTGGTCCTTGACCCCAACCTTTACCAACTATTGCTCTAATAACTAATGGAACACTTGATCTATTGTCAGACTTAAACCTCCACAAAGACAACCAATTAACTATAGCATCCATTGCATACATCATAAAATCTATTCTAATATGAACTAAAATTACTCTTTGCCCAGCAATAGCTGCACCTATGCCAGCTGATGTCATCAAGCTTTCAGAAACAGGAAATCCTCTTACTCTAAATTTGCCATATTCATTAACCAAATTTGCTGTAGTTCCGAATACACCAGGTTTGTAATCTATTATCTGACCCATAACCATTACATTTTTATCTAAACCCATAGCTTGTGAAGTCCCCTCCCTAATAGCCTCAGAATAAGTAATTTTTCTAAACGCCATCAATATCCTTTTGGTAATATTACTTTTTGTGTTTTATCAAATGACTTTTGTTTAATATTTTTTAAAATTTTATCAGCCAATGATTTTTTTCTCGAAAAGTTTAAGTCTTTCCAAGATTTAAACTTAGGAAAATCACTTTTTTTAGCAAAGTTAAAACTTTCCCTAATTTCTTTATGAATTTTATTAACTATTTGTTTGTCACTATGTTCATTTATATATTTTTTTTTATATAACTCATTTTTTAGAATTTTAATTGGGTCAATTTTTTTCCAAAAGTCAATTTCATTTTTAGTTCTATAATCTTGATAATCATCACTAAAAGGTCCTACATGTCCACTGTAACGATAAGTAAAAGCTTCTAATAAATATGGACCTTTTTTCTTTCTAACATTTGATATCGCATTTTTAAGAGTTGTAAATACTTCTGCTATATCATTACCAAAAACCGAAGAACTATTTACACCAAATGCTTTAGCTTTTTTAGCTATGCTATATCCGCTTTGTCTTTCGTGTTGTGGCGAATAAGTTGCATAGTTGTTATTTTCACAAATAAAAATAATGGGTAATTTTTTTAAAGAGGCATAATTTAAAGACTCCCAAAAAATACCTTGATCAGTTGCAGACTCACCAAACCCAGTAAAGACTACATTATTATTATTTTTATTTTTACTTAACGATATAGCGGTACCTACTGCAATTGATGCAGCTCCGGCAAGAATAGCTCCACTAAAAAATTTTTTTTCTGGATATGAAATATCCTGAGACCCAGCAATACCTGAGTTAGCTCCTGTCTCCTTGCCATAAATTTCAGCAAATAATTTTTTCATAGGTGCATTTTTTGAAAGGTAATATCCGTGAGACCGATGATGAGAAAATAAATAATCATTTTTATTCATCAAAATATTTAATGAGGCAGGAACAGCCTCTTGTCCTGTACAAAAATGTACTGGGCAACGCATTTGGTCTTTTGGATGATACTCTCTTTCAAGTTCCTCTTCACAAATTCTTAATCTTTGCATAAAACTATAAAGTCTAATACACAAATTTTTATTTATAGATTTAAGATTTATACCTCTGTATTTAAATTTTTTAACTATTGATTTATGTTCCATATTTTAATTAAGAAAGTAAACTTGAAAAATAAATATAGAATTGCAAATTATTTTGCTTAGATATTTTCATCACAAATAATATTTAAGGTTTTGCACAATCTGATCTAATTAATTTGATTTTTTTAATCATATTTTAGAAAATAAATATATTTCAATTTTTATTTATTAAATATATTTAAATGTTACCATAATCAAATATAAAAAATAATGAAAATGAGAAAAAAAAAATCATTAATTGGTTTGTGTCATGGTGTTTTTGATGTAGTACATATTGGCCATATAAAACATTTCAGTGAAGCTAAAAAATATTGTGATCACTTAATTGTATCAATCACAAGTGATGAATTTGTTAAAAAATCAAAGGGACCCAATAAACCAATATTCAGTGAAAATGAAAGATATAAAATTTTGAAAAGCATTAAAATTGTTGATGATGTAATAATTTCAGATTGTGAAACAGCCAAAGATTCAATTAAAAAAGTTAAACCAAACTTTTATTTCAAAGGCAAGGATTACAAAAAATCATTAGATAAAAATCTTAATCTTGAGACAAAATTAGTAACTTCATATGGTGGAAAAATAATTTTTACAAATACTCCATTAAATTCATCTAGTGAAATTATAAATAAAAAATTTTTCAATGTTGAAAAATATTATGATGGAAATTTGAATAAGAATGAAAAAAATGTTTTTAAAAATAAAATTAATTTATTTTGCAATAAAAAAATAAATAATAAAATTTTAGTTTTGGGTGAACACATCCTAGATACTTATGTGTCTACAAATGTTCAAGGAAAATCTGGAAAAAATAATATTTTAACTTCATCATTTGTATCAAGTAAATCTTATGGTGGCGGAACAATTTTAGTTTCAAACCTCTTATCGAGCTTTATGAACAAAGTTGATAATATTTGTTTGAAAAATCAATATAATGATAAAATTTACAATAAATTTTTAAACAAAAATGTAAATAAAATAAATTTTAAAGCCAGTGAAAAAATTATAGTTAAAAAAAGATTTATTGACTCTTATTTGGGTACTAAGTTGTTTCAGCTAAACACTAATCAAGAAGAAATACTTACAGATAATTTTAAAAAAAAATTTAACAATTTTTTTAATAAAATAGATCTGAAAAAATATGATGCTATAGTTATATTTGATTATGGCCATGGGTTAATAAATACTGACATTATTAAAAAACTAAGCAAATTTAGAAAAAAAGTGTATATAAATTGTCAAAGTAATTCATTTAACTTTGGTTACAATCTATTTTCAAAATACAAATCTGCAAAAACAATATCTATGGATGAAACTGAGTTTAGGCTATTAGCTCAAGATAAATTCACTAAAATTGAGGATTTAATTAAAAAAAATAAAAAATTATTTAAAAACTTTCAAAGTACAATCATTACATTAGGGAAATTTGGTGCATACCATATTACAAAAAAAAATACTAATTTTATAAAGTCAATAATTTCATCTACTAAAGATACAACGGGATGTGGTGATATATTCTTTTCAATTTATATTTTGCTAGATTTGTATTCAAATTTAAATCTTTATGAAAAAATAATAATTTGTCATTTATGCGCT
>CACEHR010000003.1:0-62500 GCA_902559395.1 uncultured Pelagibacteraceae bacterium | reverse complement strand
CCTCTATCATACTCTAGCTGAAAAGTTTTGATGGCAGTTCCAGAGTTAAGCTCTGGGATTTCACCACCAACTTTTTCAACCACCTACGAACTCTTTAAGCCCAGTAATTCCGAACTACGCTAGGTCCCTTCGTATTACCGCGGCTGCTGGCACGAAGTTAGCCGGACCTTCTTATTCGGGTACAGTCATTTTCTTCCCCGACGAAAGAGCTTTACAACCCAAAGGCCTTCTTCACTCACGCGGCATCGCTGCATCAGAGTTTCCTCCATTGTGCAAGATTCCCCACTGCTGCCTCCCGTAGGAGTTTGGGCCGTGTCTCAGTCCCAATGTGGCTGATCATCCTCTCAAATCAGCTATTGATCACAGTCTTGGTAGGCCATTACCCCACCAACAAACTAATCAAGTGCAGGCTCATCCAATGGTGCATAAAGCTTTCTCCGTAAAGACTTATCCGGTATTAGCACAAGTTTCCTCGTGTTATTCCAGGCCAAAGGGCAGATACCTACATGTTACTCACCCGTCTGCCACTAAGTATTGCTACTTCGTTCGACTTGCATGTGTTAGGCGTGCCGCCAGCGTACGTTCTGAGCCATGATCAAACTCTCAAGTTTAAAAACGGCGCACACTAGCTTCCATATAAATTCTAAGAATAAAATTTATATGTGATTGAAGTGTGTACGACAAATTTTTGGTAACCTTAACCGTCCACACTTCTCTTCTTAAATTTTTACTTTTTAAATAGCTAATTGAGCCAAAAAGGCTCAATAATCCTCACTTTTTTATTATATTAACAATAATATTACTGAGAAAGTTCAGTGCTTATAGGCTAAAAATATAGGAAATCAAGCATTTATGATTAAAAATATTATTAAAAATCCCCTATTTTATGGGGTTTTTTTTGATTTTTTTCATCTCGTAAACTAATAATTAAATTCTTTTAATAATAGAATGCTAAAAAACTTCAAATACAAAATATTTAAAAATCTTGAAATCACAGGATTGGTTTTTTTAATTTTATTTACTGCAATATTCACAAGTTATTTTAACTATAAAAAAAATTTAAATAAACAGTCTTACAATAATTTTGTCAGTAATATTTATTTTAAAAAAACTATAAGTCATATTATTGAAAATCTTGAACCAAAATATAAAAAAATTAAACACAAAGTAAGCTTTGGTGAAACTTTTGATAAAATTTTAGAAAATTATTCTATAAATAAGAAAGAAATTCTTAAAATAAAAGAATCTTTAAAAAAAAAAGTTGATATTAATAAATTAAATACAAAGCAAATTATTCAATTTAGTCTAGACAAAACTAATAATAAAATTACAGAATTTATTTTTCAAATATCTAACACACAAAAAATATTTTTAAAAAGAAATATTGAAAATGATAAATTTAATGAAGAAATTTTATCTATCAAGTTAGACAAAGAAATTATCTATAAAGAAAATATTATATTACAAAGTCTTTATAAGTCTGCAACAGATGAAAATATTCCGGCAAATATTATAGTCGAATTTGCAAGAATTTATGGATTTCAAGTAGATTTTCAAAGAGACATAAGAAAGCAAGATAAGTTTCAAATAATGTATGAAATTTATTTTAATGAAAAAAAAGAAATAGTAGATTCGGGAGAGATCCTTTATGCAAATTTAAAACTAAGTGGCCAAGATAATGGTCTGTATTTTTTTGATAAAGATGGAAGTGAAGGTCACTATGATAAAACTGGTAAAAGTGTTAAAAAAGCTTTAATGAAAACACCAATCAATGGTGCAAGGCTGTCATCTCCATTTGGAATGAGAAAGCATCCAATAGATGGTTTTAACAAAATGCATAGAGGTACTGATTTTGCAGCTCCATTAGGCACACCTATAATGGCTTCTGGTGATGGTGTAATTAAAAAAGCTGGATGGTGTGGTGGAGGAGGTAATTGCGTTAAAATTAGACATAATTCAACTTATCAAACTGTTTACGCACATATGTCTAAATTCGCGCGTGGAATAAAGTCTGGTGTAAGAGTAAAACAAGGTCAAACAATAGGTTATGTGGGATCAACCGGTAAATCTACAGGGCCACATTTACATTACGAGGTAATAGTAAACGGAAAAAAAGTTAATTCACAAAAATTAAAACTTCCTTCAGGAAAAATTTTAAAAGGTCAAGAAAGGAAACTTTTTGAAACAAAAAAAATTAAATTAGATGTTCTTAAATCTGAAAAAATACTTGGAATAAACTAATTAATTTCTGGTTGAGATTATACTATTTTTTGAGCTTTATTTTCATTATCAGATGTCTGGACTAAATCATTTTCATTATTTGGATCTAAATTTTCTTCATTAACATCTAAACTATTTTCAGATTTACTCTCTAAAAATTTATCTCTTTTAAAGCTTTCTTTATCATTAAGTATTCGAGTAAAATGATCAGCATGTTGTAAGTAATTTTCAGATAAAATTTTGTCACCATTTGACAGAGCTTCCCTAGCTAAATCATTGTATTTTTCAATTAATTTTGGAGCGTTATGATTATTTCTTCCTGGAGCTTTTCTTTTAAAGTTTTCATTATTCGAAAAACTCGAACCAAATTTAGAAGTGTCACCATTTGATTTAAAGTTTCTATTATTTCTTCTAAAATTATTTCTTCTATTATTGTTATTATTTCTGAATGTTACCATAATTTTATTTGATTATATTTTCGTACTAACAATACATCTGTCATTATTAGCAAGATCTTTTTCTATAGTATTTATATAAAAACCTTCTCTTTTTAATAAATTAATTACTTTATTTTTTTGATCAAATCCGATCTCTAAAATAAGTTTGCCATTTTTTTTAATCAGTTCAGATGATTTTTTCACCACTTTTCTGGTTTCTAACAAACCATCTAACCCACCATTTAATGCTAGTTTAGGCTCGAACTTAGCAACGTCTCTTTCCAAATATTTTATTTTATGTTTATTAATATAAGGAGGATTAGAAACAATTAAATCATATTTACCAAAATTGAATTTGTCAACATCTGATTTATACAATTTTAGTCTTGAACTAACTTTAAGATTAATGGCATTTTTTTTGGTTATATTTAGACATTTTTTACTGATATCTATCCCAGTTCCATAAAAATTTTTTCTTTCTTTAAGAATTGAAAGAAGAATGCAGCCTGAACCGACTCCAATATCTAAAATATTAATTTTGTTTCTAATTTTTATTAATCTTAATACATTTTCAACTATCAGCTCAGTATCAGGCCTTGGTATTAACACATCATTTGTGATGAAAAACTCTGAATTCCAAAAAAACTTACTATTAGTCAAATAAGCAACTGGATTACCATGGGATCTCTTTTCAATTAAATTATAAAAGTTATGTAAATCATTTTTACTTAAAGAATTTTTTGAATTTAATAAAATAAAATTTCTATCCTTATTGATTGTTTTAGCCATTAAAATTTCTGCATCTAGTCTTGGGTTTAATATTAAATTATCAGTTAAAATTTTTAATCCTTCACTTATAGCTGAATCAATATTCATAATTTATTTTAAATTACTAAGACTTTCTTCTTGAGCTTGTAAAGTTAAAGACTCAATCATCTCATCAAAAACTTCTCCTTCCAAAAATTCATCTAACTTATGAAGCGTTAAATTTATTCTATGATCTGTCACTCTTCCTTGAGGGAAATTATAAGTTCTTATCCTTTCTGATCTATCTCCTGTGCCTATTTTTGTTTTACGATCTTGAGATCTTTCTTGGTCAATTCTAGATCTTTCAAGTTCATAAAGTCGTGCTCTTAAAATTTTCATACCTTTTGCTTTATTCTTATGTTGTGATTTTTCATCTTGTTGGGATACAGATAAACCTGTGGGTATATGTGTAATTCTAACTGCACTATCTGTTGTGTTAACAGATTGTCCTCCTGGTCCACCTGCCCTAAAAACATCAATTCTTAAATCCGTTTCATTTATTTTTAAATCTACCTCTTCAGCTTCGGGCAATACAGCTACGGTTGCTGCTGAGGTATGAACTCTTCCTTGAGTTTCTGTATCTGGTACTCTTTGTACCCTATGAACTCCACTTTCATATTTCAGAGTTGAATAAATATTACTACCTTTAATAGATGCTATAACTTCTTTTAAACCTCCTGCATCACTTCTCGATATAGATATTAATTCTAATATCCACTTTTTTTTATGGCTTATTTTTTCATACATTTTAAATAAGTCTGATGCAAATAAGCTTGCTTCTAATCCTCCTGTACCTGCTCTTATTTCAATAATTGCATTTTTTTTGTCTGCCTCATCTTTTGGTAACAAAAATAATTTCAATTTTTTTTCTATAATTTCTTGATCAGATTTTAAATCAGATAATTCAATCTCAGCCATTTTTTTAAGTTCATCATCTGAAGTTTGGTCTTCTAAAATTTTCTCTAAATCTTTTTGGTCATTTTCAAAAGAAATGTATCTTTTTGCAATATCAACAATTTCGTTAATATCTGAATACTCTTTAGATTTTTCAGCAAAAAGTTTTTTATCGATTTCACCTGAAGATAGTTCTTTTTCTAAAACCGAATGTTTTGCAATTAGTTCCTCTATTGTTTTTATTGGAATCATTTCTTTACTTATTTTCTAAATCTGCAGCCTTTTTTTCGACCTCACTAACTACTTTGTTTATAATATCATCTGTTAAAACTTTTTCGCTTTGAACACCTGATAAATAAAGCATGTTACTTCCTTTTCCGCCGCCAGTTATACCAATATCAGTTAAAGCAGCCTCTCCCGGCCCGTTTACAACACATCCTATAATTGAAAGCGTTATTGGGCTTTTTATATGAGATAATTTTTCCTCCAATATTTTTACAGTATCAATTACTTGAAAAGCTTGTCTTGCACATGAAGGACAAGATATTATTTTTACACCTCTATTTTTTAAACTTAAAGATTTTAATATCTCATTTCCAATTTTAACTTCTTTTACAGGATCATCAGACAAAGATACTCTTATAGTGTCACCAATACCATCTAAGAGAAGTGTCCCGAGACCTATAGCTGACTTGATACTGCCTGCAACAAAACCTCCAGCTTCTGTTATTCCTAAATGTAATGGGTAGTCTGTTACTTTTGAAAGCTGTCTGTAAGCAGCGATAGATAAAAATACATCTGATGATTTAACGCTAACTTTAAAATTAGAAAAATTTTGATCTTCTAAAATTTGGATATTTCTCAAAGCGCTATCTACTAATGCTTCTGGGCATGGCTCTTTATATTTTTCAAGTATATCTTTTTCTAGGGATCCAGCATTTACACCTATTCTTATTGAACAATCATTATCCTTAGCAGCTTTTAAAACTTCATAAATTTTATCTTTGTCACCTATATTTCCTGGATTGATTCTTAAACACTTTGCACCGTTCTCTGCAGCTTCTATAGCTCTTTTGTAATGAAAATGAATATCGGCAATTATTGGTATTTGAACTTCTTTAGTGATTTCTTTTAATGCATTCGTGGAGTTTTCATCTGGACAAGACACTCTAACAATATCAGCACCTGCCTCATGAATTTCTTGAATTTGCATTATTGTTGCTGACACATCAGTTGTCAAAGTATTGGTCATAGATTGAACCGAAATTGGATTATCTCCTCCAACTTTTACATCACCTACATTAATTACTTTAGTTTTTTTTCTATCAATATTTCTAAAAGGCCTAAGGCTCATAAAATTAGTCTAGTTTAAATTCTTTATGTAAGACTGCTACAGCTTTTTTAACATTCTTAGAAGAAATAAGTACTGAAATTTTTATTTCAGAGGTGGATATAACAAGAATATTTATTTTTTTCGAAGCTAATGCTTGAAACATCCTATAAGTTATTCCTGGTGTAGTAATCATTCCTACTCCAATAACAGAAACTTTTGATAAATCTTTATCAAAAGATAATTTCTTATATGATATAGACTTATTTTTTTTTATTAACCTTTCAGTTTTTTTCAAATCCTCTGACTTAATTGTAAATGTTAAGTCTGTTTCTTTTCCATTTTGAGAAATATTTTGAACTACCATATCAACATTAACTAAATTTTTAGATAACGGTCTAAAAATTGATGCTGCTACTCCAGGTCTATCTTTAACACCTACAATTGTAATTTTAGCATCATTTTTTGTTGAGGAAATCCCAGTTATAATCTGATTACTAAAAATCTTTTTAGACCCAGTAATCAAAGTTCCACTTTTTGAAACAAAAGAGGATTTAACCTTAATATCAATTTTATTTAACTTTGCATCCTGAACTGAAGTAGGCTGCATTACTTTTGAGCCAAGAGACGCCATCTCTAACATTTCATCATAAAAGATTTTTTTAATTTTTTTTGCTTTTTTATATTGCCTTGGGTCTGTAGTATAAACTCCATCTACATCAGTATAAATTATGCACTCGTCTGCTTTAATAAATTTTGCAAGCATAATTGCTGTTGCATCAGATCCACTTCTTCCTATAGTAGTAATTCTAAAATCATTACCAATACCTTGAAAACCAGTGATTATGGGTATACCGCCAGACTTAATATATTTATTCAGTTCTTTAATGCCTACAGAACTAATTCTTGCACTTGAATGAGGACCATCTGTTAAAATAGGTAATTGCCAAGATGTCCAAGATCTTGATTTAAACCCATTATGTTTCAATCTTCCTGCAATAAGTGCACATGAAACTTGTTCCCCAGTTGAGACTAGTGCATCGTATTCTGCTCTATCAAAATTATTACTAATCAGTTTAGATTTATTTACCAATTCATTTGTCACACCACTCATTGCTGATGAAACAACTACTATCCTATTTTTTTTCTTTTTGTAAAAAGCAATTATTTTACATACTTTTTTTATTCTATCTATACTTCCTACAGATGTACCACCAAATTTTAATACGACTGTTTTCATGCTAGCTTTAATTAATAATATTTAATAAATAATGGATAAAATACATCTAAATTATTATGTCAACTATTTATCACAATGACTAGCATAAATAAAAAAGAAATAGATAAATTTTCTAAAATAGCTGATGAATGGTGGGATCCAGAAGGTAAATTCAAACCACTTCATAAATTTAATCCAACAAGAATAAAATATATTAAGGAAAATATTATTAACAATTTCAAATTAAAAAATAAATCCAAACCTTTATCAGGAATAAAAATTTTAGATATAGGATGTGGTGGAGGATTGTTATCTGAACCAATGTCAAGAATGGGTGCTAATGTAACAGGTATTGATGCATCTGAAAAAAATATAAAAATTGCAAAACTTCATTCAAAAAAAAATAAGCTAAAAATTAATTATTTATGTTCATCACCAGAAAAACTTAAAATTGAAAAAAAATTTGATGTCATTTTAAATATGGAAATTGTTGAACACGTGGAAAATATAGATTTTTTTCTAAAGTCATGCTCAAAACTTTTGAAAAAAAATGGACTAATGTTTGTTGCAACAATAAATAAAACTTTAAAATCTTATGTTTTTGCGATAGTTGGAGCAGAGTATGTTTTGAGGTGGCTACCAATTGGAACGCACGAATGGGAAAAATTTGTTAAACCTGAGGATCTAAAAAAAATCTTAATGAAGTATGATTTATCTCTTAATAAATTAGAGGGTATGAATTTTAATATTATTAAGGATGAATGGAGTATTTCTAGAGATTTATCAGTAAATTATATAGCAAAGTTTATTAAAAACTAATTTTCTTTTTCATCTATCCAAGGAATCATCTGAGCGTCTATACCTTCTTCTTTTAATTCTTTTAAATCTTCCTTTGATGCACTTCCATAAATACCTTTTGATTTTTTTTTACCATTATAATGAATTGATCTGGCCTCATATGCAAAATTATCACCAACATATTTGAAATTATCTTTAATAAATTTTTGATAATCTTTTATAATTTTTTTGACTTTATTATATTTTTCTAAATCTATTTTTTTATCTGTTTTTGATTTACTATTAATTAATTGAGGTGCCATTATAGTTTTTTCCACTTTATATGAATTGCACTTATGGCAATTCAAAAGTTTTTTCTTTTTTAATCTTTCATATTCATTTGAAGATGCAAACCAACTATCAAATTTTAAATTACATTCTTTACAAATGAGTTTATATTTAATCATAATTCTTAGTTAATTATACTTTTTGATTTTTCAACAAGTTAACTTCTATAATCTGCATTAATTTCAATATATTTTTTCGTTAAATCCATCGTATAAGCTGTGAAGTTTTTCTTTCCCGTAAAAGTTTCAATATTAATTTCTATATTTTCTCTTTTCATATAATTTGCTGTTTGTTTTTCATCATAACTTTGATTTAATTTTCCACCTTCAACAATTATTATATCTCCAAACTTAATTAATAATTTATTAAGATTAATTTTAGGTCCTGCTTTACCAATTGCCATTATTACTCGTCCCCAGTTTGGATCCTCTCCAGCAATTGCAGTTTTTACTAATGGAGAGTTTGCAACTGAAAAAGCAATTTTTTTTGCATCTATCTCATTTTTACACTTACTAACATTTATTGAAATAAATTTTGATGCTCCTTCACCATCTGAAACAACTCTTTTAGCTAGATTTAAAAGAACATTATTTAGAGCTTTGTCAAAATTTTTAATTTTATTTTCATTTATACTTTTTACTTGGTAATTTTTTACTTCATTAGTTGCAAAAATAGTTGCCATGTCGTTGGTACTAGTATCACCGTCACAAGAAATAGCATTAAATGTATTAGTTATATTTTTTTTTAATAGCTTTCCTAAAATATCGTTAGATAAGGTTGCATCAGTAAATATATATGCAAGAGTCGTAGCCATATTTGGATATATCATTCCTGATCCTTTGGCTATTCCATATATCTTTACTTTTTCACTTCCAATATGACATTCCTCCATAGCTAATTTTGGCTTTGTATCTGTAGTCATAATTGCAAGCGCTGCCTTCATCCAAATAAATTTATTTTGGGTGTAACGAATTTTATTTATTAAATTCGTAATATTTTTAGAAACTTTTTCATATGGAAAGATTTCTCCAATAGTGCCTGTGCAACCAAAAATTATATTTTTTGTAGAAATTTTCTTAGGATTATCCTCATCCTCCTCTTGTTTTTTATTTAATTGTTTTGCTGTTAAATCTGCTATTTTTTTTAAACTTTCATAACCTTGCCTTCCTGTGAAAGCATTTGCATTTCTTGTATTTACAATAAGGGAATATATTTTTTTTGGTCTTTGATTAATATTCCATTTTATATTTTCAGATACTATTTTTGACTGAGTATAAACAGAAGCATAATTAGCACCTTCTCTGAAATAGAACATTGTTAAATCATCTCTGATATCTTTATATAAATTTGCGGAAACAACTGAAATTGAAAGACCATCTAAATGATCAAGGTCTTGAAAATCAATCATTTTAGTATTTTTTGATTGAGAAGATAAAAAATTTGTTAAATTAATTCCCATATTGTTTAAATTATTTATTTAATACATATATTAAACAATATAATTAAAGAATAAATCAAATAGTAATGTTTAACCCATTAAATTTAATAACAAAATTTATTAAATCTAGTAATCAAAAAGAGCTAGATAGAATTGGTAAAATTGTTGAAAAAATAAACTCACACGAGGAAGATTTTAAAAATTTAAATGACGACGATTTTCCAAAAAAAACTAATGAATTTAGAAATCAGTTAAAAGATGGAAAAACTTTAGACGAGTTACTTCCTGAAGCTTTTGCTTTAGTGAGGGAAGCGGCCAGAAGAACTAGAAATGAAAGACACTTTAACGTTCAATTAATCGGAGGTGTAGTTTTACATGAGGGTAAAATTGCAGAAATGAGGACCGGAGAAGGAAAAACTTTAACCATAACACTTGCTGCTTATTTAAATGCATTAAACGGCAAAGGTGTTCATATTGTAACTGTAAACGATTATCTCGCGAAAAGAGATTCGATTGAGATGGGGCAAATTTATAATTTTTTAGGACTTACTTCAGGATACATAAATAATGATCAAGATGATACTGAACGAATGAAAAATTATAATTGTGATATCACGTATGCCACAAATAGTGAATTAGGTTTTGATTACTTAAGAGATAATATGAAGTTCTATGAAAAAAATATGGTTCAAAGAGAACACAATTTTTCAATTGTTGATGAAATAGACTCTTGCTTAATTGATGAGGCAAGAACTCCTCTAATTATATCTGGTGCAGCAGAAAATAAAACTTCAGAATATTTGGCTATAGACAAACTAATTAAAATTCTAAAGGATTCAGATTTTGAAATTGATGAAAAAGAAAAAAGTATTCTTCTAACTAATCATGGAATTAATAATGTTGAAAAACTTTTTTCAAATGCAGGTATTTTAAAAAATAACAACTTTTATGATCCAGAAAATTTACATCTAGTTCATCATGTTAATCAAGCATTAAGAGCAAATCATTTATTTGAAAAGGGTAGAGATTATATTGTTAAAGATGGAAGTCTTAAAATTATTGATGAATTAACTGGCAGAATCTTAGAAGGCAGACGCTTTGGTGATGGTTTGCACCAGGCTCTAGAGGCAAAAGAAAAAATTCAAATTCAAGCTGAAAATCAAACTCTAGCTTCTATAACTTATCAAAATTATTTTAAACTTTATAAAAAAATATCAGGATGCACCGGAACAGCTGCAACAGAGTCTGAGGAATTTTTTGAAATTTATAATTTGCCAGTAGTAGTAATACCAACAAATAAAGAAATGATTAGAAAAGATTATAATGATCTAATTTTTAGAACTGAGGATGAAAAAAACGATGCAATTATAAAAAAAATTATTGAACGGCATGAATTAGGTCAGCCAATTTTGGTATTTACCTCTAGCATTAATAAATCTGAAATTTATTCAGATTTATTAAAAAAGAAAAATATTAATCATGTTGTACTAAATGCAAAAAATCATGCAAATGAAGCGGAAATAATTGCAAATGCGGGAAAAGAAAAATCTTTAATTATTACTACAAGTATTTCTGGAAGAGGAGTTGACATTCAACTCGGTGGAAAAAAAGGATCTATTCCTGAGAATGAACTAAAAATGAATAAAGATAATATTAAATCATTGGGAGGATTGTTCGTAATTGGTACAGAAAGAATGGAGTCAAGGAGAGTTGATAACCAAGCTAGGGGTAGAGCTGGAAGACAGGGGGATGAAGGTAGTTCTGTATTTTACGTTAGTCTAGAGGATGATTTAATGAGAATTTTTGGATCAGAGTCTATGAATAGTATGCTTGAAAAACTTGGACTTAAAGATGGTGAAAGTATTGATCATCCATGGATTAATAAAGCATTAGAGAGAGCTCAGCAGAAAGTGGAAGCTAGAAATTTTGATATAAGAAAAACACTTATCAAATTTGATAATGTTCTTAATGATCAAAGACATGTTGTATTTTCACAAAGAAAAAATGCGATGAATAGTAAAAATATCTTTGATTACTCTGATGAGTTTTTGAAGGAAATAACTGATAATTTAATAAAGTTAAAAATTTCAAATTTATCAAATCCTAAAAGTAATGAATTGAGTAATAAAACTAAGCAAATAGTTGGAAAAAGTTTTGAAGAAAAAGAGTTTAAGGATTTAATTGAAACAAAAGATAATGATTTTAGAGAAAAAATATTCAACAAATTTCAAGAAACTAGAAACGAACGAATTAAACTTTTAGGTGAAGATCATGCAAAGGAGATAGAGAAAAGAATTTTTCTTCAATCAATCGATTTAAATTGGAAATCGCATATTCAATATTTAGAACAATTAAGACAAGTTATAGGCTTAAGATCCTACGGTCAGAGAGATCCATTAGTTGAGTACAAAAAAGAAGCATTTGAATTATTTTCAAATCTTCTAGAAAAATTAAAATTAGATTATGTAACTATACTTATGAACTTAAAAGTTATAGTCGAAACAAACCAAAAAGACGAAATTAAAAGAGAGGATAAATATAAACAAATTGTAAAAAATAAAAAAATAGGGAGAAATGAGCCATGTTATTGTGGTTCTGGTAAAAAATTTAAGCACTGCTGTGGTGCTTTATAAAATTTAAATTAACAAAAGAGTTGTGCAAATTAAAATCAATCCACCAAGAATAGCTATTAACACTTTTTTTGATTTTAAGATTTTATCAAAATTATTTTCCTTAATTGTTAATGTACTTAAATCCTCAGTACTATTCATAAATCCATCATTTCTTCCTATTTTTAGAAATTTATTTTTTCTCTCATTCATTATTTCTTCAGAGGTTAATTCATCAAAATAATTTAAATTTTTTGTTAAAGTTTCTCTTACGTTGTTTAATATAATATCTCTATCTCTATGTGCACCACCTAAAGGTTCTTCAATTATCTCATCAATAACTTTTAATTTTAATAAATCTTTAGCTGAAAGTTTCATAGCTTTTGCAGCATCAAGCATTTTTTTTGGATCTCTCCATAGAATAGTTGCACACCCCTCAGGAGATATTACTGAATAAATTGCATTTTCTAGCATAAGGACTTTATTTGATGAAGCTAATGCTATTGCTCCGCCAGAACCACCCTCGCCTATAATAATTGCAATTGTTGGAACTTTAAGCTCCATACAGCATTCGATTGATTTTGCAATTGCTTCGGCTTGTCCCCGCTCTTCAGCTCCTACACCTGGATATGCTCCTGGAGTATCAATAAAAGAGACAATGGGAATATTAAATTTGTTTGCTAAGTTCATCAATCTTATAGTTTTTCTATACCCCTCTGGCCTCATCATTCCAAAATTTCTTTCTATTCTGCTATCTAGATCTTCTCCCTTTTCTTGACCTATAACTAAAACAGATTTTCCACTAAACTTTGCAAATCCAGTTAATACTGATTTGTCTTCTCCATAATACCTGTCACCTGATAATGAAACAAAGTCGTCAAATAAATTATCAATAAAAAATTTTGCTTTTGGCCTGTCTTCATGACGAGCAACCATAGTAGTCTGCCAAGGATCTAGATTAGAATAAATATTTTTTAATTTTTCATCTATTTGTGTTTGAGTGCTTGAAATTTTTTGAGTATCAACTTCTGATAATCCCTCTTGGTTATAGGGATCTTTCAATTTTTCTAGCTCGTTTTCTAATTCTTTTATTTCTGTTTCAAAATTTAAGTAATTTTTCATATTTTATTTATAGCGGATGGTTAAAATACAAAAAAGGCAATAAAATGATGTTAAATAAGGTGTAATTCTTATTAATTGACTTAAATCATTTAACAGATACAAATTCATTATCGGGAGAGACTATTTATAGCGCCGAAGGAGCAACCACCCCGGAAACTCTCAGGCAAAAGGACCGATTAAAGCATAACACTCTGGAAAGAGATTGATTTCCGCCGAAGGAGTAAAGCTCTCAGGCAAAGATACAGATGGGGTACGAACTTAAGTGCTATGCAAGAAAAATACATTAAAATCAACAATCTACAAGTTTCTGAAAATCTATCCAACTTTGTAAATGATGAATTATTAAAGGGTACAAATATATCTTCAGAAAATTTTTGGTTGGGTATGGAAAAAACTCTTGATGAGCTTGCGCCAAAAAATAGAGAATTAATTAAATTAAGAGAAGATTTGCAGAAGAAAATTGATGATTGGCATATTAAAAATAAAGGGGGGAAATTTAATTCAGAAGATTATAAAAAATTTTTATTAGAAATTGGTTATTTAAAAAATGAGGGGCCTGATTTTAAAATTGAAACAGAAAATGTTGATGAAGAAATTGCAAGTATAGCTGGACCTCAGTTGGTTGTACCTGTGATGAATGCTAGGTATGCGTTAAATGCTGCAAATGCAAGATGGATGAGTTTATATGATAGTCTTTATGGTACAGATGTAATTGAACAATCTGAAGATAGTGTATCTGAAAGATATGACCCTTTAAGAGGTGAAATGGTTATAAAATATGGAAGAGATTTTTTAGATAAATATTTTTCATTAGCAGGATTAAGTTGGAATAAAATTACAAGTTTTGCTGTAAAATTTGGGAAATTAAAAGTTTTAAAAGGTGCCGATATTTTTGATTTGGAAGATGAAAATAAATTTGTTGGACATAGAGGCGAAAGCGATAATCCGTCTGCAATTATTCTTAAAAATAACAATCTACATATCGAAATCTTAAAAGATTCAAGAGCTTTTGCTGCTCAACAAGATCATGCTGGAATTAGCGACATAATACTAGAGTCTGCAGTATCAACAATTTGTGATAATGAAGATAGTGTAGCAGCAGTTGACTCGGAAGATAAAATTATTTGTTATCGAAATTGGCTAGGTCTAATGAAAGGAGATCTTAAGTCAAAATTTGAAAAAGAGGGGAAATTATTTGAGAGAAAATTAAATCCACACAGAAGTTATATCTCAAAAGATGGTAAAGGTTTAAAGTTACATGGTAGGAGCCTTTTGCTTGTAAGAAACGTAGGTCATCTTATGACGAACCCTTCAATTTTATTGAGTGATGGAAGTGAAATACCTGAAGGTATTATGGATGCATTTATAACTACAGCAGCCGCGCTACATGATATTAAAAATAAAAATAATTCAAGAACTGGATCAGTTTATATTGTAAAACCTAAAATGCATGGTCCAGACGAGACGGCATTTACAGATTTAATTTTTTCTAAAGTTGAGGAAGTTCTAAATTTACCTAAGTACACTTGTAAGATTGGTATTATGGATGAAGAGAGAAGAACATCAGCAAATTTAAAAGAGTGTATTAGAAGTCTTAAAAATAGAGTTTTTTTTATTAATACTGGATTCTTAGATAGAACTGGTGATGAAATGCATACTTCAATGGAAGCCGGTCCTATGATTAAAAAAGGAGATATGAAATCATCTAAATGGATTAATGCATACGAAAATAACAATGTTGATATTGGTTTAAATTGTGGATTTTCTGGTAAAGCTCAAATTGGAAAAGGAATGTGGGCAATGCCAGATAAAATGAAAGATATGATGGAGCAAAAAACAGGGCATTTAAAAGCAGGTGCAAACTGCGCATGGGTTCCTTCTCCAACAGCAGCTGCGTTACATGCTTTACATTATCATGAAATAAATATTTTTAATGAACAAAAAAAATTAATTGATAGAGAACCAGCTAAGCTTGATGATCTTTTAACAATCCCAATAGCAGACAGACCTAATTGGTCTGTAGAAGATATAAATAAAGAAATTTCTAATTCTGCACAAACTTTATTAGGATATGTGGTAAGATGGGTCGATCAAGGCGTAGGTTGTTCTAAAGTGCCAGATATTAACAATATAGGTTTGATGGAAGACAGGGCTACTCTTAGAATTTCATCTCAGCATATAGCAAACTGGATATATCATGGTGTTACAACAAAAATACAAGTAACCGAAATTATGAAAGAGATGGCAAAAATAGTAGACGACCAGAACAAAGATGATCCTCTATATGTTAAAATGAGTGGTGATTATGAAAAATCTATAGCATTTCAAACTGCCTGTGATTTAGTGTTTAAAGGTAAAGAACAACCCTCAGGTTATACGGAACCATTACTTCATTTAAATAGACTGAAAAAAAAATCTAATCTGAGTTCGAAATCAAATTAGATCGATTTTTAAAAGCAGAAAATAAAGTCCCATCATCTAGACTTTCTATCTCTCCTCCGACAGGCAGTCCTTGTGCCAATTTAGTAATTTTAACATCTAAATTTTTTAGACTATCTTGAATGTAATATGCAGTTGTTTGACCTTCCACAGTTGCACTAGTTGCTAGAATTACCTCCTCGATTTTATCTCTGTTAACTCTTTCTACTAATGAGTTAATTAATAAATCTTCTTTTCTTTGTCCAACTGAAGTAATTGTTCCACCCAAAATATGAAAATAGCCCTGAAAGATATTTGAATTTTCAATCGACCATTGGTCTGCAATATCTTCCACTACACAAATTTTATTAAATTTATCATTTGTATTTTCACAATTTAGACATCCATTTGAATTTGACTTTAATGCACCACACGAATTGCATCTAACTACATTTTTATAAACTTGCACCAATGTATTTGCCATAGGTTTTACAAGTTCGTCACGATTATTAATTAATTTTAAAACAATTCTTTTTGCTGATTTGGGGCCTAAACCAGGAAGTTTTGAAATTAATTTAATTAGTTCATCTATCTCACTGAGGTTTTGCATCTACTATAAAGGCCATTTAAAACCTGGAATTCCAAAGCCTCCAGTTGCTTTTGAAATTTCCTCGGTTGTTTTTGATTTAAGTTGAGATTTAGCACTATTATGTGCTGCAACAATTAAATCTTCAATTATGGTTTTGTCCTCTTTCATAATTTCATCAGATAACTTTATTGTTTGCATCTCTCCCTCTCCATCCAAAGTTATTTTTACAGAATTTGAGCCTGAAACTCCTTCAACTCTAATTTCCTTAATCTTTTGTTGGCTTTCTTTCATTTTTGTCTCAAGTTCTTTCGCTTTATCTAAAATTTTACTAAAATCATTCATTATCAACTCCGTCTTTATTTGAATTTACATCTATTAATTCTGCGTCTGGAAATCTACCCATCACACTTTTAAATATTTCTGAATTTTTCATTTCATCAATTAATTTTTTTTTAACATTTTTTTGTTTGTCTTTTAATGACATTTGCCCCTTTAATTTACTAAATGTAATAATCCATCTTTCACCAGTCCACTCAAAAAGTCTTGATGATAAATCTTTTACAAAATCTTTGTCTAAACTTTCATTAAAAGATATTTCAATTCTATTTTTTTCAAATTTTACAAGATTAACATTCTTTTCTAACTCATATTTTAGTTTAATCTCCTTTTTTTTTGTACAGATTTCGATTAGATCCTCGAATGCATTTATATTAATTTTATTTTCTGCTTTAATTTCTGTTTGAACTTCTGGTTTGGTTTTTTCTTCCTGTGCAACATTCTTAATTTGATTGATTGTTTTAGAAGTTAATTCAGTTTCCGTATTCTTAACTAAATTTTCACTCTTCAAGTCAACCTCAACCTTTTCAATTTTATTATCAGATTTTAGGGAACTTAAATGCATTAATCTTATTAAGAACATCTCAATTGAAAGGTGTTGGTTAGAAACAATGTCTAGCTCTTCAAGAGAAGAGATAGCAAATTGCCAAAATAATATTAATACCTCTGAATCTATTTGATTTGATAAATACTTAATTTTAGAAAATTCTTCATCATTTAATGAAAAGTTTGTACTTTCTAAAGTTAAAGAATTAATATTTTTAAAATAGTAAAGTAACTCTAAGAAATCATTAATAAAAACCTTCGGTTCAACACCTTGGTCATAAATTTTTCTATAAATACTTATTACTTTAATTTCTTCACCTTTTAAAATTAACTCGAACAAATTGATTAATTGAGATTTATCAAAATACCCAAAAATTTTCTGAGCTGAATTTAAGTCTAATTCTTTCCCTTCATCCAAACTTAATAATGCTCTATCCAGCAAAGATAAAGAATCTCTAACAGAACCCTCAGAAATTTTTACTATAAGCTTTAAAGCATTGTCGCTTATTTTTCCATTTTCCTTGTTCTTAATTTTTTTAATAAACTCCAATAATTCTGAAGATTTAATTCTAGATAGATCAAATCTTTGACATCTAGATACTACTGTAATTGGAATTTTTTTAATTTCTGTAGTTGCAAAAATAAATTTTAGATATTCTGGTGGTTCCTCTAAAGTTTTTAATAAAGCATTAAATGCTTGTTTGCTTAACATATGAACTTCATCAATAATGAAGATTTTATATTTAGCCGAGGTCGGCCCATATCTTGAAAATTCGATTAAATCTCTTACGTCATCTACACCTGTCTTGCTTGCCGCATCCATTTCAAGTACATCTATATGACTAGACTCACTTATAGATTTACAGCTTTCACAAAAGTTTTCCTTACATAAATTATCGATACCATTTGAACAATTAAGTGCTTTTGCAACAATTCGTGCTGTTGTGGTTTTTCCTATTCCCCTTATTCCAGTGAACAAATATGCATTAGGTACTTTGTCAGCTTTAATCGAATTGGTAATAGTTTCTGCAACAACTTCTTGACCAATAAGATCATCAAAAGTTTGTGGTCTATATTTTAATGCTAATACTTTTGAGTTATTATTCATATATCTATAAGGAGACTAGAACCTGAATAACTGTCTCTACGACTGCTTCCGTTAAGATCTGGTCGGGTTCAAGCAGCATCCACCTCTAGCCTCCAAATCTATTATAGCAGTTAAAATTTCTAATCTACAAGAAAAGATTCTTATTTATTTTGTCTCAAACTATCAGCTTCAAAAACACCTAGAACGTGAAAATCCTCACAATGTAGGCCCAGCTCTTCAAGAGATTTTTGAACTTTTGAGTCTTCAATATGTCCATCTAAATCACATAAGAAAAAATAAGAATCGAAACTATTTTTTTCTGGATAACTTTGTAGTTTAGTTAAATTTACACCATTAATAGCAAAACCTCCTAGTGATTGATAGAGGGCAGCTGGCTTACTTTTCAATTTAAATAAAAAAGAAGTAATGTAAGTTTTGTCTTTAAATTCTGGTTGTGAAATATTTTTTCCCATAACCAAAAATCTTGTCAAATTTCCACTTTCATTTTCTATATTTTTTTTAATTACTTCTAAGCCATAAATTTCAGCACTTAAGGAAGATGCTATCGCAGATTGTTTGATATCTTTTGTTTTAGAAATCATTTCAGCAGATCCAGCAGTATCTGCTCTAATATGTTCTGCTAAATTATTTTCTTTTATAAATTTTGAACACTGAGACAATCCTTGAGCATGTGAGTATACTTCTTTGATATCTTTTAATTTAGCTCCAGGTTGTCCTAATAAGTTGTGTTCAATTTTTTGAAAATGCTCTTTATAAATATTTAGCCTATGTTTAAATATTAAATATTCAATTCCAATATTACCAGTAATTCTATTTGATTCTGGAATTATAATTCTGCTATCTGGCTCTTCGGATGCTTTGTTAAAACACTCATCAAAAGTTTTACATGGCAAAATCTCAGCTTTAGGATCAATAGAAAGCGCTGCTAAATGAGAATATGCACCAAAGGTTCCCTGAAAATAAATTTTACTCATCAATTCTTATATTCCATTATTTTTTTTAAGGCTAGATAATCTTCTTCTGTATCCACTCCTATTGGAGATGACATAGCAAGTGAAACATTGATATCAATATTATTATCTAATGCTCTTAACTGCTCTAGTCGATTTTCTATTTCATTTTTGGATTGATCCAAGTGAACAAATTTTTTAAGACAATCTCTTGAATAACAATAAATTCCAATATGGTGATAAATATTTTCTACCTGCTCAGATTTTCTTGAAAAGGATACTGCCTTTGGAAAATGATCCCTTTCTAAGCTGTTTTCAGTGATGACCTTAACAATATTTTCATTCTTGAGGTTTTTATTATCTTTTAATTTTGCGGCAAGAGTTCCCAAATTAGAATTATTTTTTACCATTTTGTCATTCAAACTTTTAATATCATCAATGTCGATTGATGGTTCATCACCTTGTAAATTCATAATAAAATCAACATCTCTAAAATTTGATTTTTTAAATGCTTCGTGAATTCTATCTGTTCCTGTCTTGTGTTTATTGCTTGTTAAAATAGCATTGAAACCATTACTTTTAACATCATCAATAATTTCTTGATCCTCTGTAGCTACAATCACGTCTCCAATATTGGCTTCTTCCGCTTTTTTAGATACATGTGATATAATTGATAAACCATTTATTTTTAATAATGGTTTGCCTGGAAGCCTAGTTGCAGACATTCTAGAAGGTATAATTACTAAAGTTTTCATTATATTTTCAAATTATTATACTCATTAAACAACTATAGAGGCAAATTTATACATTAAATTTTAGCTTTTTTTTAATTTATCGTGTTATACGTTCACTACAAAAATTAGAAAAAATGGATTCTTTTGAAATAAACAAAATAGTTGCTGCAGTTTTAATGGTTGCCCTGCTTGTTATCGGTATTGGAAAGTTATCTGATGTTATATTTCATGTAGAAAAACCTGAGACACCTGGTTATTCAGTCGAAGTAGAAACTGCAACCACCATATCCACAACTAGCTCAAGTACAACATCAGACAAAATTGATATATCAGCCCTAATGACAATGGGAGATATTGCGCATGGTGAAAAAGTTTTTAAAAAATGTGCAGCTTGTCATTCAATTGTTAAAGGAGGGAAGAATGCTATTGGTCCAGCACTATATAATGTTGTGGGAAGAAAAGTTGGAGCGGTTGAAAATTATAAATATTCTAAAGCGTTTGCTGCATATGATAAAAATTGGACTTTTGAAGAACTAAATGGATTTTTAATTAAACCTGCAAAATGGATTAAGGGAACAAAGATGGCTTACGCAGGTTTACGAAAAGAAAAAGATAGAGCCTCCGTAATAAAATATCTAAATGAAAATTCAGACAGCCCTTTACCACTACCTTAATTTTCCAAAACAATATAACAAAATACTTTTTTGAACATGAACTCTATTAAGTGCTTGTTGCCACACATGAGATTTTTTACCTAAAAAAACATCATCACTTACCTCATCACCTCTGGGTAAACAATGTAAAAAAATACTACTTTTTTTTGCATAACTCATTAATTTTTTATCAATTTTAAAATTTTTAAACGTTTTTATTTTTTTTTTCTTATTAACTTTGTCATTTAAAGAAATAACTTTATCAGAAAAAATTACGTCTGCATTAGAAACTGCTTTTTTCGCATCATTATAAATATAAATTTGCTTATTATTTTTTTTGACCCAAGCTCTAACTTCTCTTCCTGGTTCAAATTTTTTTGGACAACCAATACTTAGCTTGAAAGAAAATTTTACTGATGCTGCTATTAAACTATCTAAAACATTGTTAGAGTCTCCTATCCAGCAAATATTTAATTTTGAGATAGGTTTCTTCATTATTTCCTCAACGGTAAAAACATCTGATAAAACCTGTGTTGGATGAGATGAAGGACTTAAACCATTGATGACGGGTATTGATAAATATTTTTCAAAATTTTTGACCTTTTTATCGCTATCAGTTCTAAGCATAAATCCATCACCATAAGTCGAAATAATTTTAGCTGTATCAGCAATACTCTCTCCACCTTGACCCAAATGAAGCTCATTAGATCTCAAAGTCAAAGTACCTCCGCCTAGTTGTTTGATAGCTAAATAAAAGCTTAATCTTGTTCGCAAACTAGATTTTTCAAACATTTGAATTAATAATTTTCCCTTTAAGGGTGCGCCCTTATCAACCTCTAATGTGCTTAGTTTTTTTCTTAAACTTTTTCTTTTTTTAGCATCGGTAATGATCTTTCTTAGATCGTTTGCAGGTATATCCTTTAAATTAATAAAATGTTTCATATTATTTGATTCTCGAACAGGCCTTTTCAATAATTTTTATAGCTAAATCTATTTCATTTTTTTTAACATTTAATGGAGGTAAAATACGAACAACATTTTCTGCTGCTCGAATAGTCAATAACTGATTATCCATCAATTTTTTAATAAATTCATTTTGATCTTTATATAATTGTATCCCAATCAAAAAACCTCTTCCTCTTATTTGCTTAATAATATTTGGATACTTTTCTTTAATTTTATTTAGTTTAAATAAAAAATATTTTGATAGACGTTTTACATTATTTAAAAATTTCTTATTTGATATAATATCCATTACAGTATTTCCAACTGACATAGCCAAAGGATTTCCTCCGAATGTTGATCCGTGAGTACCTGGCGTCATTCCTGATGCAACTTTTTTATTCATTAATACTGCTCCAATAGGAAATCCTCCGCCTATTCCTTTTGCAATTGGTACAATATCAGGCTTTACTTTAGATTTTTCAAAAGCAAAGAAATCACCAGATCTTCCTATTCCACACTGAACTTCATCAAGGATTAATAGTATTTTTTTCTTATTACATAATGCTCTTAATTCTTTTAAGCACCAATCAGGAATAACTTTTATACCTCCTTCACCCATAATTGTTTCAACCATAATTGCAGCTGTGTTTTTGTTAATTTTCTTTTTAAGAGAATTATGATCACCAAAACTGAAGTGATCAAAACCTATTACTTTTGGACCAAATCCTTCGGTCATTTTCTTTGATCCACTAGCAAAAATTGCCGCTAAAGTTCTTCCATGGAAAGAGTTTTTAATACATAAAATTCTATTTTTATTTGGTTTGCCTATTGAGTAAAAATATCTTCTCGCAACTTTTATTGCTGCTTCCGTAGCTTCAGCCCCACTATTTTGAAACATAACGTAATCTGCAAAAGTTTTTTTACATAACTTTTTAGCCAATGTTTCTCCTTCAGGAATTTGAAATGCATTAGATACATGCCATAATTTTTTTGATTGATCTTTTATAGTTTTTACTAATTTAGGATGCGCATGTCCTAAAGAATTAACTGCTATTCCTTGAACAAAATCTAAATATTTTTTATTATCAGCAGAATATAAATAAGTTCCCTTTCCATATTTGAATGAAATTTTTTTTCTATTATAGTTTTTTGCTAAATAACTCATAAATTTATTTTGTTTTATTAAGTTTAATTATTTATACAAGTAAGGATTGAAAACATATATATTTTGTTAAATTAGTATTAATGTTGATAACTCTTAATTTTTGATTGTTTAATTTAATTTTATATCAGTATATTGTTGTTTTATATAAATAAGATACAACATATTGATTATGAGTTGGACTGATGAAAAAGTTGCAAAATTAAAAGAACTTTGGGGCAAAGGTAATACTGCAAGCCAAATTGCTGAGATAATTGGAGGCATAAGTAGAAATGCTGTAATTGGTAAAGCTCATCGTTTAAATTTATCCTCAAAAATTAAAACTCGAACAGCTACTTCAAATCAAAATTTTGAAAATTCTATAGAAGAAAAAAATGTTAAAAGAAGAAGAGTTGGCAGAAGTAAATTTAAATCATTAATAATTGAAAAAGATTTTGAACCAGAAAATCCTAAACAATTAGAGGAGCTTGATGAAAATTCGTGTAAATGGCCAATTGGGCATCCAGATGAAAAATCATTTTATTTTTGTGGAAGATCATCCTTAAAAGATTTTTCATATTGTAAGCTACATCTCCTATATGCTTATCAACCTAAAGGTAAAAAAGAGGATGTTGCTGAAAAGGAAGACGTACCAGAATTCATAGATAAAAAAATAGAATCAGCTTAACTTGGATTTTTTTTTTTATCTAAATCGCTATTTGATAAATACTTTTCTGTAGAATATTGCCCACCTTCTTTCCACATATAACAATATTTTTTAACTTCATCATCAAAATATCTAAGACTGGGAACACCAATTTCAGAATTAGATTTATATTTTCCAGTTAACACATTGTCATATTTAAGAAGTCTTATTTGATCTCTTGTCAAAATTGGTTTTGGCATCATCTCGAATAAACTCGCAGATATGTTAGCTGCAAATAACGGCATGGGTATTAAAATTCTTTTTTTGTTAATAAGTTTGAGTAATCTTTGCAATATTTCTTTAAATGTAATCACCTCAGGTCCAGTACATTCTACAATTTTAGAATAGATATTTTTTGAAATAATATAAAAAATTGTATCGGTCAAATCTGAACAATGAATTGGGGCAAACTTAGTTTCTCCATTGTAATAAAGTGGAAAAAAAGGAAGATTGTTAAGCAATGTCATAAAATTAGTTGTAAAATTATCATCTACTGAATAGACCACTGATGGTCTCAAGATTGTAGCCAAAGGAAAATTATTAAAAATTTCATTTTCTCCTGCAAGTTTACTTTTAGCATAATCAGAATTTTTTGCTTGACTAATTCCTAATGCAGACAAATGAATAAAATGTTTTAGATTATATTCTTTACAAAGTTTAGCTAACAGAGATGGAAAAACAGTATGAATATTGTTAAAAGTATTTCCTCTTTTTTTTTCGTACAATATACCAACTAAATTTATACAAATATCTGCTTTCTTAAAAAGTTCTCTAATTTTATTTTCTTCATAGATATTTGACTCTACAACATCTATAAAACCTGCATTAGCTTGAGTTTTAATAATATAACTTTTCTGGTGAATGTTTCTTGTAACTACGGTAACTCTGTAATTATTGCTTGTAAGTTTTCTTATTAAGTTTCTACCGATTTGGCCACTTCCACCAAAAATTAGACAATTTTTTGCTTTCATATATACATGTTAAAAATATGAGTAATAATATTCAATTACACAAAAATGATCTACCAGATGATTTGAATTTAGGCAATATAATAGCTGTAGATGGAGAATTTATGGGTCTAAATGTAAGACGTGATCCTCTATGTTTAATTCAGATATCATCAGGAAATTCAGATGCTCATATTGTTCAATTTGATAGAAAAAATTATAAAGCCCCTAATTTAAGCAAAATTTTAAGCGATGAAAAAATATCAAAAATTTTTCATTATAGTAGAGCTGATTTGGCACATATTAAATTTTATTTAAAAACTGAGACTAACAATATTCTTGACACAAAAATTGCATCAAAACTTGCAAGATCATATTCAGACAATCATTCTCTCAAAATATTAATAAAAGAATTTTTAAATATTGATATTAGTAAACAGTTTCAAAGTTCAGATTTTGGTGGTGAGTTAACAACTGCTCAAATTAAATATTGTGCTAATGATGTAATTTACTTACATAAGATTCATCAGGAACTTGAAAAAATTCTAGAGAGAGAGAATAGAATGGAACTTTATAAAAATTGTTTAAAGTTTTTAAAAACTAGAGTTGAACTAGACTTAGCTTTATTTAAAGATGATATATGGTCTCATTGATGAGTAAAAGAAACTTTATTAATGATGCTAAAGAAGTAATTAATCTTGAAATTAAGGCTTTACAAAAACTTAAAAAAAACATTAACAACTCTTTCAACAAAGCAGTAATTCATATTGCCAAATGTCAATCAAAAGTTATTTTATGTGGTGTTGGTAAAAGTGGACTGATAGCATCTAAAATAGCTGCTACACTATCTTCTGTTGGAACACCTTCTTTTAGTCTTTCAGCTGGGGACTCTTCGCATGGAGACCTTGGAAGTATATCTAAAAAAGATATTTTAATACTTATTAGTAATTCAGGACAGACAAACGAGTTAAGAAATATAATCCAGTTTGCAAATAGAAATAAAATATTGCTAATTGGTATAGTTTCTAAAAAAAATTCAGTACTTTATAAAGCAGCTGATATTAAGCTGTTAATACCAGTAGTAAAAGAATCTGGTGAAATTGTTCCAACTTCTAGTACTACTGCTCAGCTTGCATTAGGAGATGCTTTAGCTATTACAACAATGAAATATAAAAATTTTAATAAGTTTGATTTTAAAAAAATACATCCTGCTGGAAATTTAGGTGCACAATTAAAAACAGTAGAGGATATAATGTTAACGGGAGACAAAATACCCTTTATAGATGAAACAGTTAAAATGAATAAAGCTTTAAAAATTTTAAGTAATAAAAAACTAGGTATATTAATTATCAGAAATAAGAAAAAAATAACTAAAGGAATAATTACTGATGGACAAATAAGAAGATATAACGAAAAAAACTCCAACTTACATACAATGAAAGTAAGCTCAATTATGACAAAAAATCCTATAAGTATTGAAAAAAATTCATTAGCTGCAAAAGCTCTTTCTTTGATGAATTCGCAAAAAATTACCTCACTTTGTGTGCATAATGGAAAAAATAAAAATAAAACAATTGGTGTGCTACATATACACAATATTTTAAGTTCTAATATTTCTTAATGAAAATTAATAGATATGTATTTTTTTTTTTTATTATAGCTTTACTGATAATAATTTATTTCTTTTATCTAGAAATATATAAAAAAAAAAAATCTAAAAATATTACTGAAAATATTAGCGAAAAAGTATTAGATGAAAATACATTTTCATCTAATACTATAAAAGATGTAAATTACATATCTAGAGACACAAAAGGTAATGAATATATCATACATGCCTCAACGGGAGAGATAGATATTAGTAATCCAGATATAATTTATTTAACTAATGTAAAAGCTTTTATAAATTTGCAAAATTCAAACACAGTTAATATCTCATCTGACTTTGGAAAATATAATACTAAAAATTTTGATACTATATTTTCAAAAAATGTAATAATAAAATATCTTGAAAATAAAATTACAGGTGAATACCTCGACTTTTCACTTGAAAGAAATTTAATGGTAATTTCAAGAAATATTGTTTATACAAATTTAGATAATATACTAGTTGCAGATGTTTTAGAAATGAACATTGAAACAAAAGATACTAAAATTTATATGTATGAAAATAAAAAAAAGGTAAATGTAAAAAACAAAAACTAACATGGGTATAATAAAAAAATTTAGAATAAAATCTTTTAAAAATATCAATTCTATAATCGAGTTTAAAAATGTAACCTTATCTTATGGCAAAAGAATTATTCTTGACAATATAAACTTTAAAATAAACGAGGGTCAAATTTTTGGTATGCTAGGACCAAACGGAGTTGGAAAATCAACAATATTTAATCTAATAACCGGTCTTATTAATCCTGACAGTGGAATAATTAAAATTGATGGTGAAGAAGTTACAAACTACCCAATATATTTAAGAACAAAAAAATTTAATGTAGGTTATGTTCCTCAGTATGGCGGATACTTTAATGATTTAACACTTCATGATAATTTAAAGGCTATTAGCGAGATAGTAATTGAAAATAAAAATATAAGAGCAGAAAAAATAAATTTCTTGTTATCAAAATTTGAGCTTGAAAATGTTAAATCAATTAAAGCAAAATTTTTATCTGGAGGCCAAAAAAAAAAATTAGTAATTGCTTTATCGCTTTTAAGTGAACCTAAAGTTTTGCTATTAGACGAATGTTTTGCCGCTTTAGATGTGCTTACAATAAAAATGTTGCAAGAAATAATTGTAAATTTACAACAAGAATCTCGAATTACTATTTGTATTTGTGATCACCAAGCGAGAGATCTTCTTGCTTGCGTAGATATTGCTATGATATTAAGTAATTGCAAGATAATTGCTCAAGACACTCCTTCAAATCTTGTTAATAATGTTAATGCAAAAAATGCTTATTTTGGTGAAAGTTTTAAATTTAATTAATACTTTATCATGCCAAACTCGATAACAATAAAAAATAAAATCAAAAATTATAATAAAAAAATATATGTTAGTGGGGATAAAAGTTTAAGTATTAGATGGGTATTATTTTCATCGATTGCATCTGGTGTTTCTACAGCAAGAAATCTTCTTATTTCTGAAGACGTCATGGCTGCCATACAAGCCGTTAAGAAACTGGGTATTAAAGTTTCATTAAAAAAAGACAAATGTAAAGTTTATGGAAAAGGTTTAAATGGATATAAATTTAAAAAAAATCAAACAATAAATGCAAAAAATTCAGGCACATTAGGTAGGTTAATCCTTGGACTATTAGTAAATTGTTCTTATCCTATAAAATTGATTGGTGATAAAAGTTTATCAAAAAGAGATTTTAAAAGGATTAGTGATCCATTAAAAAAATTTGGAGTTAATTTTAAACTAAATAAAAGTAAAAATCTGCCTCTTAAAATATTAGGTAAAGAAAACTTAAATCCTATAAAATATTATGAAAGTAGAGGATCGGCTCAATGTAAAAGTTCAGTGATTTTTGCAGGAATGCGAGCTAATGGAACCACATATATAAAGGCAAAAAAGAGCCGTAATCATACCGAACTTTTATGCAAATATTTAAAATTACCAATTAAAACAATAACAAAAAAAAATTATGATTTAATTGAAATAAAAAAAGTAAAAAAAATAAATTCATTTAATTACAATATTCCTTCTGACATAAGCTCAAGTGCTTTTTTTATAATTTTAACAGCTCTTAGCAAAGATTCATCCTTGTTAATAAAGAATGTGAATATAAATCCAACCCGAATAGGAGTCATGACTATTTTAAAAAAAATGGGAATTAATATAAAAATAAAAAATATAAAATATTACAAAGGTGAAAAAACTGCAGATATTTTTGTGAAAAGTTCAAAAAAAATAAAATCAATTAATTGTCCAGTTAAATTAAATAGTGGAGCAATAGATGAATTTTTATTAATTTTTTTAATTGCAGCAAAAGCAAAAGGAATATCTTATTTCAAAGATTTGTCTGAATTAAATCAAAAAGAAAGTCCAAGACTTAAATGGGGGGCTAAAATTTTAAAAAAAATGGGAATTAAAAACGAAGTAACTGATAATTCTATAAGAATATTTGGTAACCCAAATTTACAAATAAAAAAGAAAATAATAATTAAAAATTTTTTAAAAGATCATAGAGTTTTTATGACAAGTGTGATAGCTGCACTTTCATTTGGTGGAACATGGAAAATTTTTGATAAGGATTCAATAAAGACGTCTTTTCCAAATTTTCTAAAAATAATTGAGGAAATTAAAAAATGATAAAACGGAAAAATATATTAAAAATTGCTATAGACTCACCAGCAGCAGCTGGTGCAGGAACTTTGGCAAAAGCGTTATCTAACCATTACAATCTATTCTATCTAGATACAGGAAAAATTTATAGATTTATTGCTTATATGAAACTTAAGTTTCCAAAAAAATTTAATCAAGAATTTATAAAAAAAAAAATTATTTCACTAAAAGTTAAAGATCTTTCAAATAAAAATTTATTATCAGACGAGGTGGGAACTGAAGCCTCTAAAATCTCAAAAATAAAAAATATAAGAAAATTAGTTCATTCATTTCAATTGAATTTTGCATACAATCCTCCTAAAAAATTTAATGGATCTTGTTTAGATGGGCGTGACATAACTTATAAAATTATTCCAGATGCAGATTTTAAATTTTATATAACTGCAAGTATAAAAATACGTGCTTTACGTAGATTTAAAGAACTAAAGAAGATGAAAAAAAAGGTGACATATTTAGAGGTCTTAAAAAGTATAAAAAAACGTGATAAAAGTGACTTAAATAGAAAAATTTCTCCTCTTATAAAAACAAAAGATTCACTATTGATTAATACGACAAACCTTAATAAAAGGGCATGTTTTTTAAAAATAAAAAAAATAATAGATAGGAAATTAAAAATTTAATGGAAATTTATAAAGATCTCTCCAACCCTGCATCACAAGAATTTGAAAAATTATTAAATAGCCAGCTTTCAAAAATCCAAATTGAAGAGGGAAAAATAATAGAAGGTAAAATAAATAAAATTACAGAAAAATTTGTATTTCTTTTTGTTGAAGGACTTAAATCTGAGCCAGTTCTTGATATTAATGAACTAAAGAGTATGGGTCTTATAGAAAAGATTAAAATTGGAGAAACGATATCAGTATTACTAGAAAAAATAGAGGACAAAAATGGTGAGGTTTTAGTTTCTGCAAGCAAAGCTCAAAAAATTAAAGGTTGGGATAAATTAGTTGAAGCCTATGAAAAAAATGAACCAATTATGGGTAAGATTACATCTAAATGTAAAGGAGGATGTATAGTTGAACATATTGATACTGGTTCATTAATGTTTTTACCAGGATCTCAAATAAGCGATAAACCGCTAAAAGATATAAGCCACTTAATGAATGAACCTCAGAAATTTGCTTTAATTAAATTAGATAAAGTAAGGGGAAATGCGTGTGTTTCTAGGAGAGAAATAATTTCTTCGTTCAAAAAAGAGGATAAAGCAAAAATAATAGAGAAATATAAAGTTGGAGACATAATTAAAAATGCTGAAGTTAAAGGATATAGTTCTTTTGGATGTTTCTTTAATGTAAATGGTGAATTGGACGTCTTAGTTCACCTTCAGGAAATAAGCTACAGCAGAGTAAATCATCCTGATGAAGTGTTCAATATTGGAGAAAAACATGATCTTAAAGTAATAAGTGTTGATAAAGAAAAACTACAAGTAGGATGTTCGGTTAAACAATTATCACCTGATCCTTTTGAGCACATTGAAAATTATGAGCTAAATAAAATCTATAAAGTTAAAGTTGTTAAATTAATGGACTTTGGTGCATTTTGTGAATTAGAACCAGGTTTGACAACTTTACTACATTCTAGTGAATTAAGCTGGACTAAAAAAAATGTTTCAGCAAAAAAAATGTTTAGAGTTGGTGACGAAATTGATTGTGTTATTACTGAGATAGACACAGAAAAAAGACGTGTAGCAATTTCACATAGATTAACAAAAGAAAACCCATTTGAGCAATTTGAGAAAAAATATCCAGTTGATACAATTATTGAAGGTGAAATTGTTAATAAAAATGATTACTCATTATTTGTAAAGATAGAAGATTTAGATGTTGATGCTTTTTTACATTGTAATGATTTAACTTACTTAAATAACGGTGAAGAGGAATTAACAAAATATAAAAAAGGTGACAAAATAAAAGCTAAAGTTTTAGAAATTAAAACGTCAGAACAAAAAATTAGAATTGGTTTAAGACAAACCCAGGCTGATCCTTTTGATTGGTTTAAAGATAAATCTAAAAATCAAACAATTACTGTTAAAGTTATATCAACAGATAACAAAGGTTTAATTGTTAGACCTGAGGGATGTGAGATGGATTTTCAAATTAAAAAATCAGCTATTGCAATTAATTCAGCTGATGCAAGACCTAGCAGATGGACAGGAGGTGAAAAACTTGATTGCGCTATCGCAGACATAGATTTCAGCAAACGTAAGGTGGTATTAAGTATTAAATTATTAGAGGAAATAGAAAAAAAAGAAGCACTTGAAAAATATGGATCAGAGGGATCTGGAAAAAATCTTCCATTTTCATCTTTATCTGATGATTTAAAGAAAAAAGAAGAAGAAAAAGAATAAGCAAGAAGATTTAAATTGGCTATTGTAAAATCAAAGCTTTTAAAACAACTCTCAAACAACTATCCAAATTTTTTAAAAAAAGACTTAGAAAAATTTACAAGTATTATTTTAAATGAAATAAAAAGAGCGCTTAAAAGAGGTGAAAGAGTAGAACTAAGAGGTTTTGGTGTTTTTTCTACAAACACTCAAAAAGCTAGGATATCAAGAAACCCTAAAACTGGTGAGAAAATTAATACTCCGGAAAAAAAAACAATTCACTTTAAAATGTCAAAGGACTTGTTTAAAAAAATAAATAATAATGAATAATAAAACTGTATTTGTTGCATGTGATACCTCAAATCTTAAGAAAATAAAAAAAATAATTTCTCAAACTAGAACTGATAAACTTAAAATTATTCCCAAATTTGGTCTTCAATTCTTTTATTCAAAACAAGGTAGAAAATTCTTAGAAAAGATTAAAAATGACTTTTGGTTAGATTTAAAAATAAATGATATTCCACAAACAGCTTTGTCAGCGATAGATAGCTTAAAAGATTTAAAAAAATGTAAATATATAACCGTCCATGTAAATGGTGGTTTTGAAATGCTTAAATCAATAAAAAAAGAGGCAAAGAAAATAAATAAAAATTTAAAAGTTTTAGGAGTTACAATTTTAACTAGTCTTAATAACAAATCTCTTAAAGAGATAGGTCATACGAAAAATGTAAAAGAGTTGGTTTTAAAACAAGCAGCACTAATTAATAAATCAGGATGTGATGGTATAGTTTGTTCTGCTCAAGAAGCCGTGATGGTTCGTAAAAGGTATAAAAATTTATTAATCATAACTCCAGGAATAAGATTGCCTGGAGATAGTTCAAATGATCAAATGAGAATTATGACACCTAAACAAGCTTTTACAAATAAGGTTTCTGGTATTGTTATAGGAAGATCTCTTACAAAAGGTAACATTAAAAACAATATTAAGAAACTTGCAGATCATTTAAACATATGATCAAAGGTTGTAAGATTTGTGGTATAAAAGACTCTGATACTTTAAATTATATAATAAATCATCCCTATCCTCCAAAATTCATTGGCTTCATTTGTAATTACCCAAAAAGCTCAAGATATGTTGAACTTAAATCTCTAAAAAAATTATTAAATATTAAAAAAAATAAAAGTGAATTTGTTGCTGTTTTAGTAAAACCTAAAAATGAGATTTTAGACGAAATAAAAAGTTTACCTTTTGATTATTATCAATTGTATGACTGTACTCCAAATGAAATTAAAATTATAAAGCAAAAATATAAAAAAAAAATTATTTCAGCTTTAACAATAAAAGATAAGTCTGATGTTCTTAGATATAAGTCATTTGCTGATGTAACAGATGTCTATTTGTTTGATAGTAAAGGTTATGAAAAAAGTCAGGGGTTTGATCATAACTTGATTAAAAATATAAAATTAAACAAGGAATTAATGCTAGCTGGTAATATAAAATTCAATGATAATCTAAAAAATTATGAGAAAATTTCTAATTATTTAGATTTATCTGGAGGCTTGGAAACTTCTGGATTAAAAGACATATCCAAAATAAATATTTTTTTAAACAATTTAAATAAATTAAAAAATGAAACTAAAAAAAAAAATTCCTCTAATTGACCAACATGATCGTTACGGTTTTTGGGGTGGTAAATTTGGAGGAAGTTTTATTCCTGAAACTTTAAAAAAACCTGTAGAAGATCTAACACGGGAGTTTTCAAAATTAAGAAATAACAAGAAATTTTTAAAAAAGAGAGATTATTATTTTAAGAATTATATAGGTTCACCTACATCATTTGTAAAATTAGAAAATTTATCTAATCATTTGGGTGGTGCTCAAATATGGGCCAAAGTTGTATCGGAGGCTAATGGTGGTGCACACAAAATTTACAATGCAACTGTTCATGCTTTAATTTGTAAGGCTATGGGAAAAAAATATATAGTTGGTGATACTGGTGCTGGTTATGCTGGTAAAATGTTAAGTATGGCTGCAAAGAAATTTGGTCTCAAGTGTAAAATTTTCATGGGTGCAAAAGACATAAAGAGACAAAAACCAAATTGTGATGCCATGAGAAAAAATGGTGCTGAAATAGTTCCAGTATATTCAGGTAGTCAAACCTTAGTCGATGCAGTCAGTGAGTGTATGAGATATTGGGTATCAAATTGCGACACTACACATATGTGTGTTGGAAGTACAGTTGGTCCAAATATATTTGTAAAAATTTGTGGATGGAGTACAGCACAAATTTCAAGGGAATTAAAAATACAAATCAAGCAAGAATTCAAAAAAATTCCAAAAAAAATTAAGTTAATCAACTGTGTAGGTGGTGGAAGTTCGGCGTATGGTTTTTGGAGTGAATTTATAGATTTTAGTAAATCGCAAATAGAATTAGTTGGTGTAGAGGCAGGAGGTCCAAAGAAATCTAAACTCCATGCCGCTCCTTTAAGTAGAAATGCTAAACTTGGAATTTTACATGGTGCAGCTTCTTATGTTTGTCAAAACAATGAAGGTCAAATTAATGATACTGAGTCGATTAGTGCTGGATTGGATTACCCAGGCGTAAGTCCAATACATTGTTTTTTAAAAGACACAAAAAGAGCCAGATACACTTATGCAACTGATGAAGATGCACTAAAAGCTCATGAGATGGTAACTAAATTTGAAAAACTTAATCCAAGTTTAGAACCTAGTCATGCATTTGCTGAGGCGATAAAAATTGCTCCAAAATTAAGCAAAGATAACATAATAATTGTTAACTCTTGTGGTGATGCTAAAAAAGATAGAGATATATTAAGAGAAAGGTTAGGTAAAAATTAATGAATTCATTAATCAGCAAAGCTTTCTCAGATACAAAAAAAGAGAATAGACCAGCTTTACTGACTTATACTGTTGCTGGAGATAATAATAAAAAAAAATCCTTAGAAATATTAAAATCAATTTCAAATTACGCAGATATTTGTGAATTAGGTTTTCCACATAACACTCCTATAGCTGATGGAGGACAAATACAAACAAGTGCTTACCGTGCAATTAAAAATGGTATTAAAATTAACGATGTATTTTCAATCGCAAAAAATTTTAAAAAAATAAAAAAAAATAAACCAATTATACTAATGGGTTATTACAACATGATTTATCAATATAATGAAAATAAATTTTTAGAAAAATGCAAAAAATCAAAGGTTGATGGTTTAATAGTTGTTGATTTACCTTATCCCGAAAATAAAAATTTTGCGTCAAAATGTAAAAAAAAGGGAATTAATTTTATTCAATTAGTCTCACCAACTACTTCTCCGATAAGATTAAAAAAAATCGTAAAAGATTCACACGACATGATTTATTACATAAGTATGCTATCCACAACAGGAGGAAAGCTTAAAGTGTCTCCAAAGAAAATAATAGAAAAATACAATAAAATAAAAAAACAAAATAAATCAAAAAATGTAGTTATTGGTTTTGGAATTACAGAAAAAACCATCCAATCTCTTAAAAAAGCTGATGGTTTGGTGGTTGGAAGCGCAATTTGTAAGGAAATCTCTAAATCTATTGAAAAGAGACAAAATGCGGTCACAAATGTTACTAATATTGTTAAAAGATTAAAAAATAAAATTCTATGAACTGGATCACAAAAATTATTAAAGCAGGTGAAAAAATTAAAACTGCTATTCGTGAAAGAGCTACTAAAGAAGATATTGCAAAAAGTGATTGGACGTCATGTTGTAAGGGTCCAATTTTAAAAAAGGATTTAGAGGAAAACTTGTGGGTTTGTCCAGATTGTAAGCGTCATCATAGGATAAAACCACATCAAAGATTTGATATATTGTTTGGAAAAAATAATTATGAAATCTTCAAAACCCCAATCCCTAAAGACGACCCACTAAATTGGACAGATTCGAAGCCTTACAAAGAAAGATTAAAAAGTGCTCGGAAAAAAACAGGTTTAGAATGTGGAATGATGGTTGCTTCTGGAACTATTAACAACATTAAAATTACCGCTGTGGCTTCTGATTTTGATTTTTTAGGAGCTTCAATGGCAGCTGCAGAGGGTGAAGCTTTTTTATATGGAATACAACATGCCATAGAAAATCAAACACCTTTTTTATGTATTAGTGCGGGAGGGGGAATGAGAATGATGGAAAGTTTAATTTCATTATCTCAAATGACAAGAACAACTCTTGCAATTAATGAATTAAAGAAAAATGGTCTTCCTTATTTAGTTTGTATAACTGACCCAACAGCTGGAGGTATTACTGCATCATACGCTATGTTAGGCGATATTCAAATTGCAGAACCGGGAGCTTTAATTGCATTTGCGGGGGCAAGAGTAATTCAAGGAACTGTTAAAGAAGAACTTCCTGAAGGTTTTCAAAAAAGTGAATATGTTGAAAAAACTGGTTTTGTTGATTTAATTGTTGAACGTAAAGAGCTTGCATCTAAAATTGGAACTTTATTATCAATATTGTTAAAGAAGAATTCTGATATAAGTGCTGAACAAAATGAAACTTCAGAAGATTCTCAGCAACTTTCAAAAGTTGCATCCTAAAGAAATAGACCTATCACTTGATAGAATTAAAAAACTTTGTGAAAAACTAGGAAATCCACAAAACAAAATTAAAGCAATATCAATAGTAGGAACTAATGGTAAAAATTCTACAATTCAAGCTGCTTATTCAATTCTTAAAGAAGCAAATTTCAAATGCAATGTTTACACAAGTCCGCATATTCAAAAAATTAATGAAAGATTTATTTTTGGCAACAAGGAATTAAATGATGATGAGTTAGCTGATGTATTGGAAGAAGTTGAAAAAATTAATAATAATCAATCAATAACAGTGTTTGAGATGTTATCAGCTTGCTTTTTTTATAAAGCGGCACAATATCCAGGTAACATCAACTTAATAGAAAGCGGCTTGTTTCATCGTTTTGATGCTGTCAATATTCTAGAAACTAATCTGGCAAGTATTGTTACATCCATAAGCAAAGATCATCTAGATTGGCTTCCAAAAGATAAACAAACAATCGAACAAATTGTATTTGAAAAAACATCTACACTTTTAAATTCAAACATTATTGTAGCAAAACAAAGCACTAAAGAGACGATGGATTGTATTAAAAATACTATCTCTCAAAATAAATCTAATAAAGTATTTTTTAATGATGATTTTAGTTACTCAGTTAATGAAAATGATTTCTTCTACTATGAGGATAAATTTGGCGGATTAAAACTTCCTATGCCTAATGTTCTTGGTCAATATCAATTAGAAAATATATCTACTGCAATAGCAACTCTTAGAACTCTAGATCTTGAGATAAGGGATGAACACATAAAAAAAGGTATCAAAAATATATCTAGCTTAGCTAGGCTTCAGGAAATTAAATCTGGTAAATTAAAAGAATTAGTTAAAAACAATAGATTTATAATAGATGGAAGCCACAACGAAGGTGGTGCTAAAGCATTAAATGAATATCTTCAAAGCTTGGATTGTAATAAACATGTTATAATTGGAATGATGGCAAACAAAGAACATGAAAAATATATCAGTTACTTCAAAGATATTTCTTCCATAACTACTATAGATTTAAAAACTCAGCCTAACTCTATTAGTGGAAAAGATTTGAAAGAAAAATTTAAAAGTATGACTAATGTTCAATATCAACCAGATATCAAGCAAGCGATTAAATCAATTGATTTAAAAGAAGGTGATCTTTTATTAATTACAGGATCTTTGTATGGGGCTGCTGAAGTGTTAAGTTTAAATTAAATATTTTTATCTAAAAATTCTTTCATATGGCTTTCAGGAACTCCACCAACTTTTCTATCTACTTCAACACCTTTTTTATAGATGATAACTGTTGGAACACCTCTAATACCAGCAGCTGAACCTGTATTAATTCCACCATCTTCAACATCAGCATAATAAAAACCAGCTTTACCTTTATATTCATCAGATAATTTATCCATTACTGGTTTTAGTGCCTTACATGGTCCACACCACTCGGCTGAAAACTGAATTACTGAAACATCTTCATTTTTAATTTTAGTATCAAAATCTTCGTCTTTAAAATTTGTAAGCATATTTCCTTTCTATTAATTAGAGCCTTAAAGTCAACTAGGCAATTTCATATTTTTTTTCTATAGACATAATAAATTCATTTATTTCATCTAATTTTTTTAGTTCCTCTTCATCATCTCGATTTGATGCTTGATCTCTTAAGGTGTCAATTTCTTGGTAGGCCATTCCTATAGTTTGCCATTTTTCTCTATTTTTACTTAAAATTCTTCTGGCAATTTCACTTTTTATATTTTTATATAAATCTGGTGGCAAAATATGCGGTGCTTCTTGATAAATAATTTTTTGCCCAAACCAACTACATCTTTTATCTTGAAACTTATCCAACATTCTTAATTTATCTTCCCAAGAAGAACTATGCCAAGTTTTAAATAATTGGGTGTCTTTATTGGGAATGAATTTTTCATATAAAGTTTCTTCAGGTAATAGATCTTCCTGGGTTTGAGTTTGAGCTTTTTCTTCAGCGGCCTCTCTATTAATGATTTGAATATTTTTACAAAAATTTTCACTATTTCTAACCATTTTTGCTCTTTTCTGGATTGTTTCTAAATCTAAGTCAGCATATGCCTTCTCTTTTAATGCAAACTTTTTATCTAAAACTACAGGAGCTTTGTTGGTTTTGATTACTCTAAGTGCTTTTGGACTAAACTTTTTTAAATAAACTTTAAGATCATTTATTGATAAATTTAACAAAGGTTCAGGATCTCTTCTTAAATCAAATAAATATCCCCAAGATGCATATGATGGATGAAAACAATGATCTGGATGTAATGTAGAGACAAGATACATCATATTTTTTCCCTTAACATTTTCGAAAATTGAATAAATCCCCTCACTTTTTAAGATAGTTTCGACGCTATTTTTTGTAGATGTACTTAAAAAATTTTCCCAATTGTCTTTATGTTTGTCTTTTATAATTCTTAGAATTTTTAAGCTTGTGAATGCATCATGATAAGCAGTGTGTTGTTGAGATGTATCAAATCCTTGTTGTCTAGCTAAACCCTCTAAAGCTAGACTTTCATTTCCAGCTACTGTTAATTCAGTCTTTAATGTTTCAGGATTCAAGGTTTGTGCTACTCTTGCAACATGTAAACCGTCATGTTCTTTATTGGGTGATGAATGTGTAATGTAAGGATATCTATTCCCTTTAAAAAAATTAAAATGAAACATTCGTCTATCAAAATTTAAGTTACTCCAACCCATAAACAATGCTGGACCAGCTTTAGAGAAAAAATTTTCTACTGCGCCTAAAAAATCGTAATGCGAGTAATTGCCTTTAGTAAGTAAATCAATACTTGTTGAATTAACCAATAAGGCCTTTGCACTTGGAACCTCACCCTCGGGCATTCTGCCACGAATATTTAACTTACCAATTTCTTTTAAGTTTTTATCAACAACTACAGCACCTACTTCAATTATTGAGCCCCAAATTGTACTATTTGTTGTTTCTGTATCGTAAATTACTATTTTATCCATAAAATCCTAAGTTAAATCCGATAGCTCATTAAATTTTTTTAATCTTCCCAAAAACAAATTTTGATAAACAATTAAATCATGCCCTTGAATTTTAAACTCTTGGAATAATTTATCTACTGTGCAAACCAAAATTACACAAGAAGTGATATTGGAGTTATACACAATGTTATGTGCTAATGAATATGCGCTGGTTTGAAGAAGCCATGAATCAATATATTCAGCTTTTTTTGGTTTATTACTTTGTTTAAAATCTATTATTGTTTCTTTTCCTTCATAAACTCCAACACAATCAGCAGTACCTGCATACTTCTCTGGGTAATAAAGAGTGCATTCAACACCCCAAATTTCATCCAATCTATTTTTCAAACCTTTTTCTATAATTTCTTTAGCCATTAATTTGTATTGTTCGTTATCTTCAAAAAAACTTAAATTTTCTCTTCCAAGTAAATAGGACTCTAAATAGTTGTGCATTTGAGAGCCTCTACTACTTGCTGCTTTTGTAATTGCCTCAGCCTCTTTTTGTCCAGTTCTTTCTCTCCAATTTGCTAATGCTGCTTTATCTTCTTCAGATCGAGTTGCATCTAAAATTGAAGTGACACTTGGTAATTTTGTTTCCCCTAATAAGTATCTTCTAATGCCATCAACTGTTGCTCTTGATGATTTTGGATAATCATATTTTTGATTCCACTGCATGAGATTTCTTATAGACGTTATTAAGGAAAAAAAGAAATTAATTTTTAAGCTGCCTATTTCGTTCAACAAATTTTTCCACGTTTTCAGTTTGTACAGCTTTCTCAACCTGCTCGGGATCTTTAATATTTTCTAAGGCTCTTGAAATTGATCTTGCATCCGTTCCAAATTTATCAACAACTCCCATGGCATCTTCTAATTTTTTTCTAAGAACTATAATGTTGTCAAAATGTTTAGAAAATCTTGTACTGATTGTTTTTAAATGATTATAAATTTCCGTTGCACCTTTTTGTACCTTCAATGATTGAAATCCCATATGTAAAGACTGTAAGTAAGCAGAAAGAGTATTAGGTCCACATATTACAACTTTATATTTTTTCATTAACTCTTGAGTTAATAATTCTTTTGTACTTGGATCTTGGTATTCAGTTAACTCTTTGTATAAACTTTCTGTAGGAGCATATACGATTGCAAAATCAGTAGTTTTTGGTGGAACAATATATTTTTCATTAACACTTTTAGCTTTTGCTTTAAACGCTGAGGCTAATTTTGCTCTAGCATCTGCTACAGCCCTTTTGTCTTCCGCGTCATGACCATCGGTAATTGCTTTGAATTTTTCTACTGGAAAATGACTATCAACAGGAACTAAAACATCTCCTTGAAGCTTTATTGCAAATTCAACATTTTCACTGGTGTCCTCTTTCATTTTAACATTCGTCATGAATTGAGAGGCTGGTAGCAAATCTTTAATTAGAGCATCTAAGCTAAATTCTGCAAGAGTTCCATATTTCTTAACTCCAGCTAAAATTTTAGTTATCCCCTCTTGGCTTTGATTTAATAGTTGAACTTGTTGATTAAAATTACCAACCTTTTCCTCTACCTTAGTTAAAGTTTCAGTCATATCTTTAGTAACCCCAGTTGATAGATTATTAAATGAAGTCGACATTGCACCAAGTGAGCTATTGATTGTAGTGTTTAAGGTATCTTTTAAACTTGATATTTCTGATTTTAAATTAGCTATTTCCTCAGCTTCTTTGTTTTCATTTTCATCTTTTGGCTTAGTTTTTAAATTTAGATAAAGAATAGCTAAAACGCCGCCTAATAACAAAACTAGTAAAATTAATAATATATTATCCATGATTCTAATTTTTATTTTATCGTAAATATTTGATTAATGTATTTAAATATTTAAAAAAACTTTATGGAACTGATCTTAGTATTAAAAATATTCTTTATTATTTGTGTTATTGTTGCACTTTATGCAATTATTAGAAATCTAGATATAATCAAAATTATACTAATTTATTGGAAAGACTTAATTTTTAGAAAGTAATTTTACTATTTTTTTAAGACCCATTTTATTATTGGATGACTTAGAAATCATCATGCAGGCCTCTGATCTTAATATTTCTCCATCCTTTAAAATACGTAGATTGTTTGCTTTTAACGTTTCTCCGGTAGAAGTGATATCTGTAATTATTTCCGATGAGCCTGTAAAAGGATAAGCTTCAGTTGCGCCTAAACTATCAATTAATTTGAATTGGGTAACGCCCTTTGAAAACAAAAATTCCCTTGTTAAGTTTGGATATTTTGTTGCTACTCTTAATCTTTTCTTTTTCTTATCTTTAAATTCAAATGCAATTTCTTCTAAATCTGCAACTGTTTGTACATCTATCCATGGATCAGGAATTGCGACTACTAATGTAGCCTTACCAAAATCATATCCTTTTAAAACATTAATTTTCTTTTGAGTGTTAATTTCACTTTCCTTTAATAAATCAAAGCCAGAAAAACCTATGTCCAAAGATCCGTCTCCAAGTCTTTCGATGATCTCTCTTGCATGAAGATATAAAATCTTAATATTTTTAAATTGTTTTATAGATCCTAAAAGATCTCTTTCTCCTCTTTCAGAAATGAGATTTAATTTATTTTTTTTAAAAATATTTAAAACATCTTTTCTAAGTCTACCTTTGCTTGGAACTCCAATATTTAAAATATTTTTTGTCATTAGTAATTTAAATTTAAAGCAGCACCTACTGCTGGAGTTTGTTTTTTTGATCCTAAGTCTGAAATTAGACCATCATAACGACCACCATTAATAATATTTTTTAATGAGTTTTTAGATTTAATATCAATTTTAAAAACCATCCCAGTGTAATATTCTAATTGTCTTCCAAAGGATGCTGAAAATACTACATTTAATTTTGAAACCTTATTATTTGAGATTGGAAAATATTTTTGATCTACAGCTAGATTTATTTTGTTTTTTTTAAAAAATTTATTTAACTCAATTGCCGCTTTATTTATGGGACATTTAATTTTTAAGAAATCTTTAATTATTTTTGAAACATTCTTTCCTTTACTAGCTCTTCTAGGATCTTTTATTTTCTGATCAAACCTTTTTAATATTTCATTAATTGTTCTTCCTGCAATAATATTTGATAAATCCTCTTTAAGCATTTTCACGTAACGCTTTTTATCTATTTCCACAATTGTTGGATCAACATCTGAATTAGTTTCTAATCTTTTTAATAAATCATTAAAATATTCTTCTCTCCAGAAGTGTCTGGCTAATCTTAGCTTCCATCTCTTTGGAATATCCAATTTTGAAATTAACAAATTAAATATTTCAACATTTCCAATAGTTAGTGTTCCTGAAGAATATTTAATATTTTGAAGTGATTTAAGAGATGTATTTATAATTTCTTTATCGTCATTTTTCTCATCCTTAGATCCTAAAATTTCAAATCCAATTTGATTTCTAATGATTGAGTCTTTTTTGTTTTGCGATTTTCGATAAGCTTGACCACTGTAAAAAATTTTTTCCTTACCTTTTAAATTATTTTCCAAATACCTTAAACAAGATACAATTGTTAAATCTGGTCTTAAACACAACTCACTTCCATTCTGATCAGTAAAGGAGAAGATAAACTTTCTAAAATTTTCTCCTGATCTTTGAACAATGTGATTAGCCTCAATTACTGAAGGTAAATCAATATATTTAAAACCCTTAGATTTTACTGATCTAAGGATGTTTTCAGATAAGTTTTTTGACTTCATCGATTAAATTTTCTTTTGGAAATGTTTTATTGTTTTCACCCTTAACGCCTTTGAGACTTTTTATAGTGACTGTATTTTCATTAAATTCATTTTCACCACATATTATTGCAACATCCAACTCACGTTTATTTGCTAGGGTTAGTTGCTTACCTAAATTTTTTTTTGTATCTAAAAAAATTTCAGCATTGATATTATTATTTCTTAATAGATCCAAAATTTCATAATAACTTTTAAGATATTTTTCATCCATTACACAAACTAAAACTGGTTTTTGACTATCTACTTTTACTTGATCCAATTGCATTAAAGCAAATAACAATCGATCAACTCCAAAACTAATTCCAGTACCTGGAATATCCACACCTTTAAATCTCGAAATTAATTTTGCATAGGCTCCTCCAGAACAAATACTGCCTATATCGACCTCTTTGCCTTTGTTATTTGTGACTTTAAAATTTAGATTTGTTTCAACAATGAAATCTGAATAATAAGCCAATCCCCTAACAATTGTAAAATTTGTTTTGACCTGATTTAAATTTGAACTGTAACCCAATACTTCAAATACTTGTTCTAATTCCTTTATACCTTCTTGAGACAATGGATTTTTTAATGTTTCTTTTAATTCTTTTAAATCTTTAATTTTTAAAAAATTTAGTATTTCAGATGCTTGTTCATCGTTTAAATCTGCACCCTTAGTGATTGCACCACTTATATCTTTTCTCTCTTTTTTGAGCAGATCTTCAACACCTTTTAAACTAAAACCTGGTTTGTCTAATTTATCAATTGCTCTAATTACTTTAATTTGCTTTTCTTCTGATATTTTTAAATCATCAATTAATCCTTGAACTATTTTTCTGTTACTAACGTTGATTGTAAATTGATCTTTTTTTAGACCACAATCTAACAAGGTACTTGATATTAAATTGCAAAGCTCCGCATTTGCTTGCGCAGGATTAACATTTCCAACGATATCAAAATCTGCTTGCATAAATTCTCTGTATCTTCCATTACCAGCCTTTTCATTTCTAAAGACATTTTGAATTGCATACCTTTTAAAAATTGATGGTAGCTCTTGATTATTTTGAGCAACAAATCTAGCTAGTGGGCTTGAAAGATCATACCTAAGAGTAATGCTCTTTTCTCCATCCTCAAATGAGAATACATCAGACATAGGATTAGCTTCATCTTCTGCCAAAAAAGATCCTATATTTTCACTTATCTCAAACGAAGGGGTTTCCAGAGCCTCTGCTCCAAATTTAATAAAATTATTCTCAATAGCTTTTAAAAGCTTTTTTTTGAGAAGAAGTTTTTTATCCCAACGATCTTCAAATCCTGAAGGTAATCCAGGAATTAATTTTTTTTCTTTATTCATTTTTTGGTACCCGGGCTGAGAGTCGAACTCAAACTTAAAGTTCCACAAACTTCCGTGCTAACCATTACACCACCCGGGCTTATCCTCTTTGTTTTTATCTTATTTTATGTGGATTTAAAATTATAATATAAATAAATAGCCTACTGGCTATGGAAACAGTTTCTGTGAGTACTTCTAAAAGTCTTTCTGTATGTAATATTTATATTCATGAGCAGTCTTTTAGACAAAAAAAATTAATATTCAAGGTCTAAATAGAAAAAGGACGTTTATCTATTTGATAGATAAAACGCCCTTTTAAATAATTTCTAAATTAGTCTATTTTTTTTAAATTAACTGCAGAAGGACCTTTGGGACCATCTTCTAATGTGAATTCAAGTTTATCACCTTCATTGAGATATCTCATACCAGCAGCTTTTACCGCTGAAGCGTGAACAAAGGCATCTTTTTCTTTATCATCTCTTTCAATGAAGCCATATCCCTTTTTACCATTATACCATTTAATTTTTCCTTGTAGTGTACTCATCTTATTTCTTAGTCCTTTTGTTATTTATTATCTCTTAAAAGTAATTTCTTTTACGATTATTTCAAGATGAAACTTTTTGGTGGTGGCTGAGGAAGGATTCGCACCTCCGACACAAGCCTTTTCAGGGCTCTGCTCTACTCCTGAGCTACTCAGCCTTATTTATCCCCTAAAGATAATTCTTCCTTTAGTAAGATCGTAAGGTGTCATTTCAACTGTCACATTATCACCTTGGAGAACTCTAATTCTGTTTTTTCTTAACTTACCAGCTGTATGGGCAGTAACGGTATGTCCATTTTCTAATTTTACTCTAAACATAGCGTTAGGAAGTAGGTCTATCACTGTACCTTTAAATTCCAGTAAGTCTTGTTTTGACAAATTTATTTTCTCCTTATTCGTTTTACTACAGATTGGGCGTGTCCAACCAACCCTTCGTAATTTGCAAGTGTTATAACTGATGGTCCAAGACTTTCAATACCCTTTTTTGATAAGTTTATGTATGAAATCCGTTTATAAAATTCATTCACACTTATACCGCTTGAGTATTTTGCAGAACCATTGGTTGGCAACACATGGTTTGATCCAACATTATAATCAGTCATTGCCATCACTGCATATCTTCCTAAACATATTGAGCCTGAATTTTTTATTTTTGGAACTAACGATTTATAATTTTTAATATTTAATTCCAAATGTTCTGGTGCAATTTTGTTTACAACACTTGTTATTTTAGCGTCTGAAGAAATATACATAAGAATTCCATTATTAATTAAACTTCTTCTTGCAACAGAAGCTCTTGGAATTTCTTTTAATTGTTTAGTAATTTCAATTTTTACTTTATCTAGCAAATTTTTATCTTTTGAAATCAATATACATTGTGCAAGAATATCATGTTCAGCTTGTCCAATTAAATCACTTGCAACCCACTCAGGATTTGAAAATTTATCACAAACTACAGTCACTTCTGAAGGACCAGCAGTCATACCTTCAATTCCAACAACACCAAAAACTTCTTTTTTTGCTGCTGCAACATATGCGTTTCCTGGACCAACTATCTTATGAACTTTTTTAATTTTTTTAGTCCCATAAGATACTGCTGCAATAGCAGAAGGACCCCCGATAGAATAAATTTCTTTTATTTTGCATTTTTTTGCGGCGTATAATACGGCTGGATTTTGTTTTCCTTTATAGCCTGGATTAATCATAACTATTCTCTTAACGCCTGCAACAATTGCTGGAATAGCGTTCATCAACACACTCGATGGATATGAGGCAGTAGAACCAGGAACATAAATTGCAACAGACTCTAAAGGCACATATTTATATTCAAGTTTGTTTTTTAATTTATCTGTATAAGAAATATTTTTAAATTTTTGAAGTGAATGAAATTTATAAATTCTATTATAAGCCGTATCGATTGCTTTCTTTACTTTTTTATCAAGTGAATTTATAGATTTTTTTATTTGTTTTGCGCTTGGAATGATGATGTTATTTTGGTTGAATCTTTTCTCGTATTTTAATAATGCTTTATCTCCATTTTTTTTAACATCTTTAATTATATTTGTTACAGAAACAGAGTCTGATTGAATTTTTTTTTTTCTCTGTAAAAGCAAATTCTCTAATAGTTTGTCAAAATTTTTACTTTTACTATTTAATATCTTCATAACTATTTAATTTCACTTTGATCCTCTAATCTTGCTTCAATAGTTTCTGTAGTTAAAGCAATATGAGCATTGTTGTTAAAAATAAGATTTATTTCATAAACATCATTATTTTTCAAATAATCTATACCTATTAGTTCTAAAACTATTTCTTGATTTGATTGATCAATGTTCTTTGATCTTACTTTATCAACAAAATCAAACCTACAAATGCTATTGATTTTTTTATCTTCCTGATCACTTTCAACCTTGGTTCTTTCAATTGATAATAAGAAAACCTTATTGGATGCGAGATATTTTATATCCGCAATTTTAACCTTAGCCCCTGAACTACAAGCTGAAATCATTTGTAAACCTTCTTGGTCGCTTGCTATTATTTTTGCTAAATATTTATTCACTATTTTAATCTTTTAATATTAACACCTATTTTTTTTAATTTATTTTCTATTTTTTCATAACCTCTATCTAAGTGATAAATTCTGTTAATATATGATCTACCAGTAGAAACTACAGCTGCTAGAACCAAAGCAACAGAAGCTCTTAAATCACTAGACATTAATTCGGCACCAATGAATTTAGTATTTCCTTCTATTGTAGCGGTATTATTTTTAATATTTATTTTTGCTCCTAATCTTTGCAATTCTGCAACGTGCATAAATCTATTTTCAAAAATACTTTCAGTTATCAAACTTTTGCCAACTGCTTTGCACATCAAAACCATCAATTGTGCTTGAAGGTCTGTTGGAATACCTGGAAACTCTTTAGTTTTAATACTTTTTATTGATTTTATTTTTTCAGGTCCTTTAATTAAGATTTTATTTTCACTAGTTTTAATTTTAGCACCAACTTTTTTTAATAAATTTATTTCTGTGCCAATAATTTTAGGATCTAAATTATTTATTTGTAAATTACCTTTTGCAAGTGTTGCAGCTACACAAAATGTGCCTGCTTCTATTCTATCAGCCATTACAGAATATTCAGTTGCATTTAAAGAATTTACACCTATGATTTTACAGACTCTTCCTGTCCATTTTATTTTCGCTCCAGCTTTATTTAAAAAATTTGTAAGATCTTTAATCTCAGGTTCTATTGCGCAATTTTTTAAAACTGTTTTTCCTTTTGCTAAACATGCTGCTATTATAGAATTTTCAGTTGCCCCAACACTTATCTTTGGAAAATTTATAGTTGTTCCGCTAAGTTTTCCTTTTGATTTTGCTAAAATATATCCATCTTTTAGTTCATATTTCATACCAAGTTTTTTTAATGCAGTTAAATGATAATTAACTGGTCTAGCACCAATTAAACAACCCCCAGGTAAAGAGATTTTAGATTTATGGTATTTTGAAATAAGTGGACCTAAAACTAAAATAGAACCACGCATTGTTTTGACTAAAGAATAACTAGCAAAAGTTTTCATATTTTTTTTATTTATAATTTTTGCTTTTTTTTTATCTCGAGATAAAATTATTTTAGAACCAAGGGACTTTAATAAATTTAACATTGTATTAATGTCTCTAACTCTTGGTAAATTTTTTATAACTACAGGTTTATCAAATAATAGTGTTGCAGCTAATATCGGTAGGGATGCATTTTTCGAACCTGAAATTGAAACATTACCCTTGATTTTACAAGGGCCATTAATCAGAAATTTATCCATAAATTACTTTTTAATTTTAGCAACTTGAATTGTGGTTTGACCCTGATATTTACCTTTCTTTGATTTATAAGTTGTTTCTGGCTGGGTATCTGATTTGAAAAATAAAAATTGTGCTATTCCTTCGTTTGAATAAATTTTTGCAGGGTTAGGTGTTGTATTACTTAACTCAATTACAATATTGCCCTCAAATTCATTTTCAATTGGTGTAACATTGCAAATAATTCCTGTCCTTGCATAAGTGCTTTTTCCAACACAAATACACAAAACGTCTTTTGGTATTCTAAAATATTCTACTGTTTTAGCTAAAACGAATGAATTTGGTGGGATAATACAGTGTGGTCCTTTTCTTTCTATAAAGTTATCATCAGAAAAATTTTTTGGATCAACCAAAGAACTATTTACATTAGTAAAAATTCTATATTCATCAGAGATTCTTACATCATATCCCATACTACTTAATCCATAAGAAATTTTTCCTTCGGAAACTTGATGATCCAAAAACGGCTCTATCATATTTTGCTCTTTGCACATTTTTTTAATCCAAGAATCAGGTTGAATTGACATTATTTATTTTTCTTTTTATTTTTTTTTTGGAAAATTTTTCTTTTCTTCAAATTTTTTCTAAGCGCCAAGCTTAAACGCTCATTTTTTTCTTTCGAACTCATTCTTTATTTGGGTTAGTCAGGAAATCTAAAGAAATCGGTTTGTTAGGATCCAATGCACGTGTTTTTTCCTCTTCTTTTTTTGGACCTTCTTTAGCTAAACGTTTAGCTTTTTTTTCAGCAAGCTTTTTCTCTCTTTTAGCTTGCTTTTCCATAAGCTTATTACCTTTAGTTGATTTGTAATCGTAATGAATTCCCATAACATTTTCCTAAAAGAGATATAAATCATATTCATCAAAAAATTAAGGCAATAATTTGAAAAAAATGCTTTATTATCAATAAAATACAATTTGTCTCTAAGCTCCTGTAGTTAAATGGTATAACAAGTCATTGGTAATGACTAGTTCCCTGGTCAGTACAGGGTGGGAGCACCACTAATCTCTATAAAAAAACTTTCTCAAAAATATCGTAATCAGAATTAGAATAAAGAAAGCTGTCATGGGAATATATATATCAGGTGAAAATATTATATCGGTTATTCCTGGTGCTTCGGCATTTTGGTCTATAATTTTTTCTAATCCACTCCCAATAGAAACTGCTAAAAAAATTTGAGGAATTATTCCAATTAATGTAGCAAAGAAAAAGTTTATAACCTTAACATTAAATAAGGTTGGTAAGAGACAGCTCAGCTGCCAAGGTATACCGCCTATAAAACGATAAATTAATAAATAATTAAATTCCGATTGTTTAAATTTGATTTCTAAGTTTTGAAACTTGTTTAAGAACTTTTCTCTAATGAACTGTTTTAAAAAATAATTTCCAAAAATATACAAAAAAGTGGCACCAATACTTAAGCCTAAAACAACAACAAGTGTCCCTATCCATTTTCCAAATATAAAACCACCCATTAAAGCAACTGGAGATCCAAATCCTAAAAAAGGGAAAACCCAAAGAATAGTTAATGCTAAAAAAATAATTGAAATTAAAAATAAGTTAGATTTTTTAAGTTCAAAAAAATAAGATTGGTTATCTCTTAGAAAATCATAAGATGTAATTTCTGAAAGACTAAATTTTGAAAAAAAGAAATACAAAAATAGACATAAAATTAATAAATAAGACAAACCAATAAATAATTTAATTTTTTTTGCATTTTCCATGATTCTTCTTATTTTAATGCTTAATCTTCTATTTGCTATTTTAATTATTACTAATATAAAGGGGCAAAAATTATAAAAAACTATATCAAATCTAATTATGAAAAGAACTTATCAACCCTCAAATAGAAAAAGAGCTCGAAAACATGGCTTTCGTTCAAAAATGAAAACTAAAGGTGGTAAAAAACTTTTGGCTAGAAGAAGAGCAAGAGGTAGAAAATCACTAACTGTTTCTGTATAAAATAATGAAAAGCAAAATACTTGCTCTTTCAAAAAACGAAGAATTTAAAAATTTACTTAAACAAAAAAAGATTACAAATAAATACGTAAGTATTTTTTTTGGAAAATTACTTAATAAAGATAAAAAAAGACTAAATATCAGTTTTGTGACTAAAAAAAAAATTGGTAATGCGGTAAAGAGAAATAAAATTAAAAGAAGATTAAGAAATATTATGAATGAAGCTGTTAAAAAAGTAGAGATAAACTTTGATTATTCATTTCTTGTTATCGCTAAGTCTTCTATGCTAAATAATGAATACAAAATTATAAAAGAAACTCTTTTTCAGGATTTTGCAAAAATAAAATAATGAATATATTTACTTTAATTTTAATTAAATTTATCAAAGCCTATAAATATTTGATTAGTCCATTATTGGGTCATTCTTGTAGATATTTACCAACATGTTCTGAATACAGCATAGATGCTTTAAAAGAGTATGGTTTTTTTAAAGGTTTATTTATGAGTATAAAAAGAATTTTATCCTGCCATCCAATAAAATTTTTAGGAGGTGGAGAAGGGTTTGATCCAGTTAAAAAAGAAATGAAGGATTATAAATAATGGAAACTAGAAATATAATTGCTGCCATAAGTTTATCAGCTGCTGTAATTATATTATACTCGCTATTTTTTGCACCACCTCCTGTAACGAAAGAAAATTTAACTGAAAAAACTAAGACTGAACAGAATTCAGATGCACCTAGTCTTGATCAAAAAGAAAATGTAACCGAAATTTCACGAGAAGAAGCTTTACAACAAAGTGAAAGAATTAAATTTGAAAATCAAAGTATTTTTGGATCTATTTCATTAAAAGGGGCCGCAATAGACGATCTAACTTTCAAAGAATATAATGTTAGTTTAGAAAGCGATGAAAAAGTAAAATTTCTTGCACCACGAAGCTCTAAAGAAGGCTATATAATAGAAAGTGGTTTTATAACTACTGATAAAAATATCGATATTCCAAATGCAGATTCAATTTGGTCAGTTTCTGGAAATAATAAATTAACTGATCAATCTCCAATAAAACTAAGTTGGACTAATGATCAAGGCATCACTTTTGAAAAAGAAATCGCATTAGATGACAAGTTTTTATTCACAATAAAACAACGAGTTATAAATTCTACTGATAAAAACTATGACTTCTATTCTTATGGACAAATTATAAGAAATCAAATCCCAGAAGGTTTAACCGATTTTTACATTCTTCATGAAGGCCCTATCGCTACATTGGATGAAGAATTAATTGAGGAAGATTATGACGATATTGAGGAGAAAAAATTTTCAAGAACTGCCCAAAAAGGATGGTTGGGTCTAGGAGATAAATATTACATATCAACTCTAATTCCACCAAGAGAAAAAGAATTTAAAACTACGATGGATTACAAAAACAAGTATAGAATAAACTTTGTTACAACAGAACCATTAGAGTTAACTGGAAACTCCTCTATAGAAGAAAACTTGCAAGTAATAGTAGCTGCAAAAAGAGTTGATGTAATTGATGGGTACGCAGAATCATTAAAAATTGATAAATTTGATCTTACGATTGATTGGGGGATGTTGTACTTTTTGACTCGTCCTTTGTTCACTGCTCTAGAGTATTTCTTTAAAATATTTGGTAACTACGGACTAGCAATCATAGCTGTTACAGTTTGTATTCGTTTAGCATTCTTTCCACTAGCTAATTTCTCTTTTAGAAGCATGGCTAAGATGAAAGCATTACAACCGGAACAAGCTCGTCTTAAGGAGTTGCATAAAGATGATAAAATGGCACTTCAAAAAGCTACCATGGCTTTATTTAAGCGTGAAAAGGTGAATCCTATGAGTGGGTGCTTACCGATACTCGTGCAAATACCAGTGTTCTTTGCATTATACAAAGTTTTATTCGTAACAATAGAAATGCGTCATATGCCTTTTTATGGCTGGATCGAAGATCTCAGCGCCAAGGATCCCACTTCCATATTCAACTTATTTGGATTACTTCCATATGATGTACCTTCTTTTCTTGTAATTGGAGCTTGGCCCGTCGCCATGGGGGCCAGCATGTGGGTGCAGCAGAAATTAAATCCGGCTCCAACAGATCCAATGCAAGCAAAAATATTTATGTTCTTCCCTTTATTTTTAACAGTAATTCTTGCACCATTCCCAAGTGGGCTAGTAATTTATTGGACGGTTAATAACATTTTAACGATGACTCAACAGGTTGTAATAATGAAACGTACAACAGTTAAAACTGTAACCTAATTAAAAAATAATAAATGGACCTTGAAAAGATATTACCTAAAGATGGGCCACCAATTAATGAAGTAACCAAATATATTGAAAAATATAAAAATGATTTAATAGTAATTAAATACGGTGGAAATGTTTTAATTGATAGAAACGTATTTAATAATTTTATAACTGATCTTAATGTTTTAAATAAATTAGGCCTTGCGCCTGTAGTAATTCATGGTGGTGGACCTAGAATTAAAAGAGAGCTAGAAAAATCAAATATTCAATCAAAATTTATAAGAGGACTAAGAGTAACTGACAAAAATATAATTGATATTGTTGAATCTGTTTTGATTGATTTTAATAATGACATTGTTAATTCTTTAAAAGACAAAGGCACAGAGGCAATCTCTATTCATACAAAAAATAATAATGTTATAAAAACTATACCAGAAGCAGAAGAGCTAGGATTTGTTGGAATACCAAATGAAATTAATAATGAACAAATTTTGGATATAATTAATCAAAAAAAAATTCCTATAATTTCTCCATTAGGATTAGGTAAAGAAAACCAAACATATAATATTAATGGAGATACAGCTGCGATGGCTATAGCAAAATCTTTAAAATCTAGAAGACTATTGTTAATGACGAATGTTGATGGTGTTTTAGATAAAAATAAGAAATTAATAGAGGAAATTTCTTCTTCTGAGATTATGGAAATGATTAAAGATGAAACTATTACAGAAGGTATGATACCTAAAATAAACGCATGCTTAGACGCCGTAAATAATGGTGTAACAGCAGTTGGTATAATCAATGGCACAAAGCCACATTCGTGTTTATGGGAAATATTCTCTGACAAGGGCTCTGGAACCCTAATAAGACAATGAGAGAATTAAAGAATATCAAAAACATATTATTTGATTGTGATGGGGTACTCTATAGTGATCTTGAAGGAGTATTTGGTCAAGTAAGTAAAAAAATGACTCAATATATTTCAAATAAATTAAATGTAGATTTAAAACAAGCAAAAGAATTACAAACAAATTATTTTCATAAATATAACACTAGTCTTAATGGTTTAATGATACATCACGACATACCTCCAAGAGAATTTTTAGACTACGTGCATGATATTAATTTAGATTTTTTAGAAAAAGATACTGCTTTAAGGAACGAGCTAGAAAATATAAATTTAAACAAATTTGTGTTTACAAATGGTAGTAAAGAACATGTTAAAAATATCACTACTCACTTAGGAATTGAAGATCAATTTGATGGAGTATTTGATATTGTTGATGCAGAATACAGTCCAAAACCTGAGGCAAAAGCATTTGATTTGATGGTCAAAAAATTTCAAATTGATCCAACTGAGACACTTTACATTGAAGATATTGCAAAAAACTTATCAATTGGAAAAGAAAGAGGAGCAAAAACAGTTTGGTTAATCAATAATGAATACTGGGGCAAAAAAGAGTCTGAACAAGAATACATTGATTACAAAATAGAAAATCTTTCTTTATTTTTAAAAGAAATAAGGTTATTAAAAAACTCATAAAATTATGAGTATAGAAAAAATTATAAATGAAGCTTGGGAAAATAAAGACCAAGTAGGCCAAAATTCAGATAAATCTTTAAAGGATGCTGTGAATCAAATAATTGATGATTTAGACAGTGGCAAAGTAAGAGTAGCTGAAAAGATAAATGGTGAATGGGTTACACATCAGCATCTAAAAAAAGCTATCATGTTAAGTTTTAGAATGTATCCAATGGAAAATTTAAATGGTCCATACAGCAGCTGGTATGACAAAGCTCATTTACTAAAAGGAAAAACAGCTGGATGGACAAAAGAAGATCATGAAAAAGCTGGTTTTAGAATGGTTCCAAATTCACCAGTAAGAAAAGGATCATTTGTTGGAAAAAATGCAGTTTTGATGCCGTGTTATGTAAATATCGGAGCATATATTGATGAAGGGACAATGATGGACACGTTTAGTCGTGCTGGAAGCTGTTGTCAGATTGGAAAAAATTGTCATATCTCTGCAGGTTCTGGAATTGGGGGCGTCTTGGAACCCGCTCAAGCATTACCAACAATTATTGAAGATAATGTTTTTGTTGGTGCGATGTCTGAGGTTGTCGAAGGTGTGATAGTTGGAGAAGGCTCTGTATTAAGTATGGGAATGCTGATTACTCAAAGCACTAAAATAGTAACGCGTTCAACAGGCGAGATTACTTATGGAAAAATTCCTCCATACTCAGTTGTTGTACCAGGTTCTTTGCCAGATAAAAACAATCCATCTGCACCATCTTTAAGCTGTGCAGTGATTATTAAACAAGTTGATGAAAAAACGAGATCTAAAACATCAGTTAACGATCTTTTAAGAGATTAAAATGCTAACAATAAATGAATTACAATTAGCTAAAGAGCTAATTAGGTTTCCATCTGTTACAAAAACTGATGCCGGTGTTATTAAATTTTTAGAAAAAAAATTAAAAAAAATCGGCTTTAAAACTAAAATTCTCGAGTTTAAAGATAAAAATAGTTATCCTGTAAAAAATCTTTACGCAAGACTTGGTACCTCAAGTCCAAATTTTTGTTATGCAGGTCATTTGGATGTAGTGCCACCTGGTAATTTAAATGATTGGACTGTTAATCCCTTTAAGCCTGCTGTTAAGAAAGGATACTTAATTGGCAGAGGTGCAAATGACATGAAAAGCTCAATAGCTGCATTTGTTAGCGCGGTAAGTAACTTTTCTAAGAAAAACAAAAAATTTGGTGGCTCCATCAGTCTTTTAATTACTGGAGATGAGGAAGGAATTGCAATTAATGGGACGAAAAAAGTTGTTGAGTATTTGAAAAAAAGAAAAGAAATAATAGATTTTTGCTTAGTAGGAGAACCTACGAATCCAAATAAATTAGGAGAAATGATTAAAATTGGTCGTAGAGGTAGTATAACTGGAAAATTGACTGTCATTGGTATTCAAGGTCATGTAGCTTACCCTAACAGAGCAAACAATCCATCAACAGCTTTAGTCCAAATTCTCAAAAAGTTAAAAGAAGTTAAATTTGATAAAGGAACAAAAGATTTTCAACCTACAAATTTAGAAATAACAAAAATTAACATTGATAATTCAGCTGATAATGTAATTCCAGGATTAGCTAGTGCATCCTTTAATATTAGATTTAATAACAAACACACATCTTACAAATTAAAGAATAAAATTAATAAAATGATAAAACAAATTTGTAACAAAAATAAATCAAAATATAAAATTGAATATAATGTTTCTGGTGAGGCTTTTTTAACTAAACCAAACAAAATTACATTTATGATACAAAATACAATTAAGAGAATTACTAAAATTAAACCTAAATTATCTACAACTGGTGGTACATCGGATGCTAGATTCATAAGAAAAATAGCTCCATGTTTAGAATTTGGATTAGTGGGAAAAACTATGCATAAGGTGGGAGAATGTGTGTCATTATCTGATTTAAAAAGATTAACTTTAATTTATACTAAAATCTTAGATAATTACTTTAAGTGAAAACTGGCTTAATTACATCAGATACATCTCAAAATCATGATACAGGTCCTGGGCATCCAGAACAAATAGCTAGAGTATCAGTCATAGTAGAAAATTTTAAAAAACTTAATAATAAAAATCTTATATGGAAGAAACCATCTAAAGTTTCAGATGATATTCTATTAACCACACATGAAAATAATTATTTAAATTTAGTAAAAAGTTCTTTTCCAAAAAAAGGTTTTTCTTCACTTGATGGTGATACAATCATTTCACCTGGAAGCAAAGATGCAACTTTTGATGCAGTTGGATCAATAATTACTGCAATTGATGGAGTAGAAAAAAAAGAATTTAGAAATGCATTTTGTGGTGTTCGACCTCCTGGACATCATAGCTCACAAAATAAGGCTGCTGGTTTTTGTATTTTAAATTCAGTAAGTATTGGTGCAAATTATTTGTTGAAAAAATATAAATATAAGAAAGTTGCTATAGTGGATTTTGACGTTCATCATGGTAATGGAACACAAGATATTTTTTATGAAAATGAAAATGTTCTGTTTATATCAACTCACCAATATCCCTACTATCCAGGAACTGGTTCAGAACAAGAAAAAGGTAAGTTTAACAATATCTTTAATATACCTTTGCCAGCCGGCTTAAGTTCAGAAGAATATTTAAACGTATTTGACCGTGTACTAAAAAAATTAGAAGAATTTAATCCAGAATTTATATTAATCAGTGCTGGTTTTGATGCCCATGAGGATGACCCTCTTGCTCAATTTAATTTGAAAACAGAGGATTATTTCACCATTACCAAAAGAATATTAGAAGTCTCTAAAAAATTTTGTAAAGGAAAAGTTGTTTCAATTTTAGAGGGCGGTTATGACCTAAATGCACTTCGAGATAGCACTAAAAGACACGTTGATGCTCTTTTAGAATTTAATTGATAATTCTTAAGAAAACTCTAAATAAAAAACTTCATGAAGTTATATAAAATAAAAAAATCTGGCATTGATAATAAAGGAAGAGGACTTTATGCAACTCGTGACATTAAAGAGGGAACCAAAATAATTGACTATGTCGGAAAACTTATAACAAAAAAACAAACACAAGATTCTGATAAGTACGATAATAGTAAACCAATATATTTATTCACAATAAATAAAAGATACGATCTAGATGGAGATTTTTCATGGAATACTGCGGGCTTAATAAACCATTCTTGTGATAATAATTGTGATTACGATGGAAAGGGATTGAAAATTTGGGTTAAAGCAATCAAAGATATTAAAAAAGGTGAGGAGTTTACCTGTGATTATGGGTTTGGTTACGATGAAAACTACAAACAATTTCCTTGTAAATGTAAATCAAAAAACTGTTGTGGCTATATTGTACGAGCTGAGTCTAGATGGCGAATAAATAAAAAGTTTGCTATGAGCAATATAAATAAATTAATAAAGAACTCTAAATAAAAATAAACCACCTGGTGGTGCTGGAGGAGCACACAGTGTTCTTTTTTTTGACTTAAATCTCTTTTCAAAAGTTTTCAAATCCCATTTCTTTTCTCCCAAATATTTTAAACAACCAACCATAGATCTAACCTGATGTTGTAAAAAAGATTGAGAACTAAATTGAAATTCAATTTTATTTTTTGATGATTTAATATTTATTGATTTTATAGTTTTAATTGGACTTTTTGCATTACAACTCGAAGATCTAAAAGTTGAATAATCATGGGTTCCTAATAACTTTTTTGCACCCTTTTTCATTAATTCTAAATTTAAAGACTTACGAATATGCCATGCTCTATTTTTTTCAATTATTGGTTGGCTTATTTGATTAAAAATAAAGTATTTATAAATTCTTTGTTTTGCTGAAAATCTAGCATGAAATTTATTATTTCTTTTTTTAATATTTTTAATTGCAATGTCTTTTAAGTTCAAAAAATGATTTATAGATTTTAAAAATTTAACTGTATCGGTTATTTTATTTTTGCAATCAAAGTGTGCAGATTGCTCAAATGCATGAACCCCTGCATCAGTTCTTCCTTGACCATGTAAAACAATTTTTTCTTTTAATAATTTTGATAATTTTTCTTGAATTAATCCTTGAATTGTTGGGCCCTTTTTTTGAATTTGCCATCCTCTAAAATTTGTCCCTATATACTCAATAAGTATTTGGTATCTATTCATTATAAATATGAACCCTTTTTAATTTGTGTTCCTAAAACAAATTCACCAATACTTTGAGGCTTTTTTCCTTGTCTTTGTACTTCTTTAATTTTTATTGATTTTTTATCTCCACATGAGATTTCTAAATGATCAGATAAAACCTCACCTGGTTTTCCTTGTGCTTGTCCAATTTCTGCTTTTAATATTTTATATCTCTCACCGTTAAACATGAAATAAGCACCTGGAACTGGATAAAGTCCATTTATTTTACCAATTATAATTTTAGCATCTTCCTTCCAATTAATCTGCCCTTCTAATTTTTGAATTTTTGATGCATATGTAGCTGATGAGTGATCTTGTTCTATAAAGTTTGCTTTATCCTCATATATATCATCTATATTATCTAAAATTTTCTCTGCAGCCAAACTTGATAGCTTTTCATTAATATCTTCAGCATTTAAATTATTTTCTATATTAATTTTATAAACATTACATACCGGTCCTGTATCTAGTTCCTCCCCTATTTTCATAATACTAATTCCTGTCTCTTTATCTAAATTCATAATTGATCTTTGAATAGGAGCAGCACCTCTCCATTTTGGAAGAATAGATGCATGTATATTAATAAATCCTTTTTTAGTTAAATTTAAATATGACTTTGGTATAATTTGACCATAAGCAACAACTATTGCCAAATCTGCCTGTAAAGATTTAAAGTATTCTAATTCATCTAAATTTTCTTTTAATGAATTTGGTGTTCTAAATTCTATATTTAAAGTCTCTGAAATTAATTGAATTGGTGACTTATTAATTTTTTGACCTCTTTTAGATTTTTGAGGTGGTTGTGTATAAACACAAGAAATAGGATATCCATTTTGATAAAGTGATTTTAAAATTGGAACAGCAAACATGGGTGTACCCATAAAAACTATTTTTTTTAGCATTGATTAAGCTTCTACAGAAGTAGATTTTAATTTTGATAATTTTTTAATTATCATTGACCTTTTTAATTTTGAAAGATAATCAATAAATAGGATTCCCTCTAAATGGTCCATCTCGTGCTGAATACATGTTGCTAGAAGGCCATCGGCCTTTAGCAATTTCTTTTCTCCATCATAATCAAGATATTCTACTTCGCACTTACTAGGTCTATCAATTTCTGCAAACTGATTTGGCACAGAAAGACATCCTTCCTCATAAGTTGCTTTTTCTGGATCTTTATTTTTAATAACTGGATTTACGAAATATCTTGGCTCTTTTTTACTCTCATCTTTACTTATATCCATTACAATAATTCTCTTTGGTACACCAACTTGTATCGCCGCGAGACCAATTCCGTTTGCGTCATACATTGTCTCTAGCATATCATCCATCAATTTTCGCTCTTCTTTACCAACACCATTGACTGGTTTAGAAATTTGTCTAAGTAATTTATTAGGTTCTGTTATTATAGTTCTGATAGCCATATCTTGATTTTATTATAATTTTTATACTTTTAAAGGAAGAACTTTTAGCAATAGTTTATTTCTAATTAAATCAACATTTAATTGATTTAAAGTATTGATGATAAAATAAACTGTATCTTCATCAATATTTTCAATTTTGTCAGGTCCAATTACCTCAATTATTCTCAACAATGCAGCACCAATCTCATTATTATCTATCATTGTTTGAATATCAGCAGGCATTTCTGATTGCTTTACTTCATATAGACCATCATATTTTTTTGAAATTTCAACTCCATCAGATTTGAGTGCCTCTAAAAAAATTATATCTTTTTTTGATAAAAAATATTTTTTATCTTTTTTAATTTTCTTTAAAAATTTATCTAGATCCTCTTCAATTTTAGATTTTGCATAATCCCCATTGAGATAATTTATAAGTTTAGATTGATGTAAAATTTTACTATTATATTTAATCTTTTTTTCTGTTCTCTCTTCATCGTTTAAATTACTATTATAAAATGTTGTAAAATTTGACGGGACATCCTCAACATTAATTTCACCTAAAAATTTTTTTAATTCTAAATCAAAGGCATCGCCTATATCATCAGATATAAATAGATCCTTTAAAATCTTTATAAATTCTAATTTGATTTTTGGTTCTTCAGTTAAAAGAGTTCTTTGATATAAAAGAGCACGTCCCTCGATTGAAGATAGAGATTTATAAGCCTCTTTTGCGTTTAAAAATTGATTAATATTAAATTGGAATTTTTTATAAAATTCGAATAACTCCTCCTCAGAATAATTTTTATCACTAACAGCTTTTTCTATTGTGGAAATTTTTTCTATATCAGTAATTTCTATATCTTGAATTTTAAAAAGTAAATTAGCAGCTGAAAGATATTTCCAAATTAATTTAGGTGTATCTTCTGTTGGTTCATAAGAAAATTCAGGATTAGTTCTGTGAGCTAAATGAAAATCTAAGATCGAATTTATTGATATTTCTTTATCTGTGTCATCTATATATCCAAATAAATAATTTATTTTATTTTCGTAATAACTATCTTCGAAACCTAACTCTTTTTTTAAATCTAAGATAAGTTGTGCCTCTTCATTTTTTCCATAATTGATTAAACAATATAAATTAAATTTTGATAGATATTCATCTTGTATAGGTTCTGTATTTTTAGAAAAAATCTCACATGATTTTTTCACGTTTGATTCTGATAAATAAGTATCAACCAAATATCTTGCTAAATTTGGATGCAAATTTATTATTTGATTCTTAATTAAATATTCTTCTATTAATTCTAAGTTTGCATCTTTTATTAACCAATCAGATTTAAAGTTCATAAATTCTTGCTTAGTAATATTTTGAGTTGGGGAATAAGCATTAGTTAATAAAGATATATGCATTATATCAGATGCATCCTCTGATAGATTAAACTTGTTTATATTCTGAAATAAATTTTTTAATTTATTTCCATCTGAGTTTAACCACATATCCATTTTCAGACCGTATTCGCTTGGATCGTATAAACCAACAATTTTAATTTCTTTTGAAGAAAATTCTTTATCAAGTTTAATTATATCTGTTTGTTTATTTGTTTGTAATTCGTAAACACTATTCTGAGTAGTGTTTACAGTATTTTCAATTGAAATATCTGTTTCGGCAATAACTTGATTATCTTTTTTTTTTATATTCCAAATATCAATCGGTTTTTCCTCAGTGAAAACTGGTGTAAAAAAAAAAAGACAAACTAATTGAATTGAAATAATTTTTTTATTTAACAATTTTAAAATTTTCATTTGGAATAATTTTTTCAATTTCTTTTTTAGGTGCAGGAAAATTAATTGTACTTAGAAAAAAAATAATACCTAAAATAACCCCTAATCCGATTATAGATTTAATTACAAGTCCCATGATACTTGCTTTGCCTGAACTTGTATTTTTAATGAATTGCATATACTTTTAGTTAATTTCAAATTAAGACATATTTATGTTTTTTCAATAAAGAAACTTATGAAATCAAAAGAAAATCTTGTTTTTTTAGGAATGATGGGTTCAGGTAAGAGCTCTATTGGGTCCTTAGCAGCTAAGAAACTAAAATTAAATTTTGTAGATATCGATAAAGAAATTGAAAAGAGTCTAAATATGACAATAAAAAAAATCTTTGAAGTTAAGGGTGAGGATTATTTTAGAAAAATTGAGGAACAAATAACTTTAAAGAAACTTAAGTTAAACTCTACTGTGATTGCACTTGGTGGAGGAGCTTTTATAAATAATAATATTAGGAAAGAAATTTTAAAAAATCATTTATCTTTTTGGCTAAATTGGGATGATAAAACATTGTTAAATAGAATTAAAAATAGTAGAAAAAGACCATTAGCGATTAACGCAACAGATACTGAGTTAATTGATTTAATTAAGAAACGGTCTAACATTTATTCTAAAGCTTCATATGAGATAAAGTGTGATAATCTTACTAAAAGTGAAATAGTAAATAAAATTTTAGAAATTTATGAAAGAAACTAGATTAAACATTGTAACTAAAACCGAAAAATATCCAATCATTATTGGATCAAATTTAACCTCAAATATATCAAAAATTATTAAATCAAATTCAATTGATTTTGAGAAATGTTTAATTGTTGTTGATAAAAATGTTCCAAAGAAATTTGTCTCAAATATTCAAAGGTCTTTAAAAAATAAAAGTATTTTTGTGTTATTTTTTAATGCTAGTGAAAAAAATAAAAACATTAATAGTGTAAATAAAATTATAGAAATTTTATTAAATAAAAACTTCTCAAGGAATGATGTTTTAATTTCTTTAGGAGGTGGGATTACGGGCGATGTAAGTGGTTTTGCTGCAAGTCTCCTCAAAAGAGGTCTAAAGTTTATAAATATTCCAACAACTCTTTTGGCACAAGTAGATTCATCTATAGGCGGTAAAACTGGTGTTAATTCTAAGTATGGTAAAAACCTGATAGGAAGTTTTTATCAACCATCGCTAGTTCTCTCAGATATTCAATTTCTTAAATCTTTATCAAAAAGAGAAATAATTTGTGGATATGGAGAAATATTAAAGCATTCATTAATTGATAATAAAAAATTATTTAATTTCTTGAATAAAAATCTTAAAAAAATTTTAAATCTTTCGACTCCATTTATTGAAAAAACTATCTATGAAAGTTGTAAAATTAAAAAAAAGGTAGTCGAAAGAGATGAAAAAGAAAAAGCATTAAGAAAAGTATTAAATTTTGGTCATACATTTGGCCATGCTTATGAGGCAAGCTTAGGTTACAGTCACAAGCTAAATCATGGTGAAGCTGTAATACTTGGAATGAAGACAGCACTTAATTTTAGTTTAAAGGAAAATATGCTCAGTAAAAACGAATATAATTTAATTATAAATCATATTGATAATTCTGGTCTACCTTCTTCGATAAAAAAATATTTTTCTATAAAAGATTTAAATAAGATTTTATCATTTATGATTAAAGATAAAAAAAATAATTCTGAAAAAATTAATTTAGTTTTATTAAAAAAAATTGGTAAGCCAATTTTCAATAAACAATACTCGAAAAAAAAAATAAATTTATTTTTAAGAAAATTTTTAA
>CACEHR010000002.1 GCA_902559395.1 uncultured Pelagibacteraceae bacterium | reverse complement strand
AAATATTTTTTTATTCCATGACTTTGCCATTACTGATTCAAGTGGAATTCTATTCTTTTGTAAAAATGAATGAAAGCCCATTACGCCCAATCCAACACTTCTTTCTCTTTCCGCAGAATATTTTGCATCTTTAAATTGATCTGGTGCTTTATTAATAAAATCAGATAAAACGTTATCTAAAAATCTCATAACATCACCAATCATGTCTGGATCATCTTTCCACTCATCATATTTTTCTAAATTTAACGAAGACAAACAACATACTGCTGTTCTATCTCTTCCATCTTTATCAATTCCTGTTGGTAAAGTTATTTCACTACATAAATTAGAAGTTTTAACTGTTAGGTTTGCTAACTTATGATGTTGAGGAATTTGTCTGTTAACCGTATCAATGTAAATTATATATGGCTCACCTGTTTCAATTCTTGCAGTTAATAATCTTATCCATAAATTTCTTGCTGAAATAGTCTGTTGAACACTACCATCTGCTGGACTCTTCAATGCCCACTGCTCATCAGTTTCTACAGCTCTCATAAACGCATCAGAAACTAAAACACCATGATGTAAATTTAATGCTTTTCTATTTGGATCACCACCAGTAGGTCTTCTCATTTCAATAAACTCTTCTATCTCAGGATGATCAATTGGAAGATAACATGCTGCAGAACCTCTTCTTAATGATCCTTGACTGATAGCCATTGTTAAAGAGTCCATAACTTTTATAAAAGGAATTATTCCAGAAGTTTTTCCAACTCTTCCTATTTTTTCACCAATAGATCTTAAGTTACCCCAATAGCTTCCAATTCCTCCACCCTTCGCTGCTAACCAAACATTCTCACTCCATAAATCAAGAATACCTCCTAAGCTATCAGATGCTTCATTTAAAAAACATGAAATTGGTAATCCTCTTTTTGTACCACCATTTGACAAAACTGGTGTTGCTGGCATGAACCAAAGGTTGCTTATGTAATTATAAATTCTTTGAGCGTGTAAATTATCATCTGCATATGTGCTTGCTACTCTTGCAAATAAATCTTGATAAGATTCGTTTAAACCTAAATATCTGTCTTTTAAAGTTGCTTTACCAAAGTCAGTAAGGTTTGCATCTTTCGATCGATCAATTTTAATTATGATGCCTTTGTCATTTTGAAATAGTTCTGTTTCATTATTTAATGAGAAAAGATCAGGTTTATTTATTTTAGAAACTTCTTTAACTTCAGGGCTATATTCAGAGACAGCTTTTTTGAGGGCCTGAGAAAGAATCTTATTCATAAAAGTTTAATATATTTTGTTATTAGTACGAAAACAACTATATGTTGTAGGCGTTTGTTGTAAATACACTATATAATCATTTTAACAACAGAACATTTATAGAACGCGACAATATTATAATCAATAAAAAAATTAAATTTTTTCCAAGAAATTAACATAAAAAGGTTAAGTAAATACCTAATGAATCAAAACATAAAAATAGACCCTTATGGATTTAGAGAATATGACGCTCGTTGGTTGTATGAGAAAGACATAAACTCAGCAGGAATAGAGAATCTTGGAAGAGGACTTGGAACACAAGTAAAAATTCATACTAAAAAAGAAAATCCAAGAATCATCGTTGGACATGATTATCGATCTTATAGCGAAGAAATAAAAGCTGTTCTTAAAAAAGGGTTAATATCTACCGGATGTAATATTGAAGATGTAGGTCTATCCTTATCTCCAATGGTTTATTTTGCACAATTTAATTTAAATGCAGATGCAGTAGCGATGGTTACAGCAAGTCATAATGAAAATGGTTGGACTGGTGTAAAAATGGGTATCAAAAAAGGACTCACTCATGCACCTGAAGAAATGAAGGAATTAAAAGAAATTACCTTAAATGAAAAATTTACAAAAGGTGATGGAAATGAAAAAAAGATAAATAATTTTAATGAAATTTATAAGAACGACTTAATTAATAAAAACAAAATTAAGAAAAAAATAAAAGCTGTGGTAGCTTGTGGAAATGGAACAGCAGGTGTTTTTGCCCCAGATATCCTAAGAGGTATTGGATGTGAAGTAATAGAGCTAGATTGTAATCTAGATTGGAATTTTCCTAAATACAATCCAAATCCAGAAGATCTAGAAATGCTTCATGAGATAGCAAAAGTAGTTAAAGAAAATAATGCTGATATAGGTTTTGGATTTGATGGTGATGGAGATAGAGTTGGAGTTATTGATGATAAGGGTAATGAAATATTTTCAGATAAAATAGGGCTTTTAATAGCTAGAAATTTATCAGCTAAACATAAAAATTCAAAATTTGTAGTAGATGTAAAATCAACGGGTTTATTTTCAAAAGATAATATCTTATTAAAAAACAATTGTGAAACAATTTATTGGAAAACAGGTCATTCTCATATTAAAAGAAAGGTGAACACTGAAAAAGCTTTAGCAGGTTTTGAAAAAAGTGGTCATTTCTTTTTTAATCAACCTTTAGGATATGGTTATGATGATGGAATTAACTCATCAATTCAAGTGTGCCACTTATTAGATAATCAAAATAAAAAAATGAGTGAAATTATTAGTGAATTACCTAATACATTTCAAACACCAACAATGGCACCTTTTTGCAAAGATGAAGAGAAGTATATTGTTGTTGAAGAACTAGTTAAACAAATCAAATATTTAAAAGAAAACAAAACTGAAATTGATGGTCAAATTATTAATGATATTTTAACTGTTAATGGAGTTAGATTTTCATTCGAAGATGGTTCTTGGGGACTTATAAGAGCATCTTCAAACAAACCATCTTTAGTTATTGTTACTGAAAGCCCAACATCAGATGAAAGAAAGAAAAAAATCTTTGATTTTATTGACGATTTGTTACAAAAAACAGGTAAAATCGGTGAGTATGATCAGAAAATTTAATTTTTTAAATTATCCTCATCGGTTTTCTTTTCTAAATTATTCTCATCAGTTTTACTTTCTAAATAGTCAGCATCCTGATTATTTTCTTGTTTAGGAATTTCATCGCTATAAAACTTTCTAACCAATTCATCCTCTTTTAATCGTTGCTCTTCATCAAATTTCTTTTCCCACTCTTTCATACGCCTATTTTCCTCTTCAATTCTCTCTTTTTGAGCTATTTCAGCTAATCGAATTCTTTCATTTTCTTCTTCAATTCTTTTTTGTCTTTCCTCCTCTATTTTCAATTCTCTTTCTCTTTGACGTCTTTCATTTTCTAGATTTATTCTCTCACGTTCTGCTTCTTTAAGTTCTTTTTCTTTAATTCTTAATTCTTCTTCCTTGGCTCTTTGCTCAGCCTCCTCTTGTAAAATCTGTTTTTGAATTTCTTGCTGTCTTTCGTTTTCTAGATCTCTTAATCTTTGTTCCATTTCTTTAAGTTTTTCTTGCTCATATTTCAGCTTTCTCGCTGCCTCTCTCAATCTTTGTTCTTCCTCAAGTCTATTTTTCCTTTCAATTTCTTTTAATCTTAATTTTTCTTGTCTTTCCTTTTCTTTTTCATCTCTTCTTTTTTGAGCCTCTATCTCTTTATTTTTTAATTCCTCTTCTTTAATTTTAATATTTTCTTCTCTAATTCTTTGTCTCTCTAACATCTTGAGCTTTAAATCTTCTTGTTTAAGCTTTCTTGCTTCCTCTCTAAGTTTTCTAGTTTCTTCATCTTTAATTTTTTTTTGTTCTATTTTAATTCTTTGAGCTTCTATTTTTTGTCTTTTTTCTTCGTTCTTTTTTTCTTGCTTTTCATTTTCAATGATTAATTTTTTTTGAAAAAGAATTTTCTTTCTTTCTTCTTTGAGCTCGACTAGTTTAGCTTTTTTTGCAAGTTTTTTTTCTAAAATTAATTCTCTTTTTTTTTCTTTTTCTAATTGTTTTTGTAATGCTAAATCTTTTTTAACTTTATTTTTTTTAAAATCATTTAAAAATGAGGAAAATTTATTTTTTGTCTTATCTATTGGATCAAATAAATTTTTTTTAATATTTTTATTAATGTCTTTTATTGAAACCATTTGTAAAAGTATCAATTAGAATAATAACACTAAATATTATGTGTGGCTAAATTGAGTTTTTATTTTAAGAATAATTACAACTTAAGATTGTTTGTATTTAAATTAGTTAATAAAATGCATTTTCAACTATTAAGTGTTCTTAAATATTTAGAGAATCACTTAGTTTGTAATTGTGAGGTGATGGAGGGAGACTGAAGTCACCTCTTTTTTTTTGCTTGTTATAATTTTAAGTATTCGTAAAAAAATTTTATCGAAACCACTAAAAGAAAAATTCCAAAAAACTTACTAATTTTATTCTTATCAATACTGTGTACTGTTTTAGCTCCTATCCGAGCCATAAAAGTTGTAATGGGTATAAATATTAAAAAAGCTGGTATATTTATAAAACCAATACTTAGTGGAAGACTAGAATTTAAATAATTTCCTGAAATTAAAAAACCTATTGCTCCAAATAAAGCAATTAAAAAACCTATAGCTGCTGCACTTCCAATGGCTTTATTTATTGAATAACCAAAAAACTTAAGGATAGGAACATTCATTACAGCACCTCCTATACCCATAGGAGCAGATATAAACCCAACAAGAAAACCAAGAACTACTTTTAGATGTAATTTCATTTTAACAATTATGTTTTGTTCCTTTTCTTTTATTAACAATAAGTAAATTCCTAAAAATAAAATCATTACAGAAAAAAATAAAACTAAAGATTTAGTTTTTAAAGAAGCTGCAAAAGCAGTACCAACAATAACTCCTATTACGACAAAAAGACCGTAATTCTTAACAATATCAAAATCAACTGCTTTAAATTTATGATGTGTTAAAACTGAAACTGTAGATGTTGGTATTATAATTGCAAAAGAAGTTCCAACAGCAAGATGCATAACATATTGAGGATCAATTTCTAAAGAACCAAAAATAAAATATAAAAAAGGAACAGTTATTAACCCTCCACCTATACCAAATAATCCAGCCACAAAACCTACTGGAATAGCTGTTAAAGCCATTAATAAAATAATATAACTGTATTCGTTTGTTAGAATTGAATTAAGCAGACTGTCCTACTCTAGTATCTACATTGTTGTATTTAATTTTATCCATGATGTGATCAATTTTTTTCACGTCAGCATCTCTTACACACATGTTTTCACTTAAATATCTTTTCCAATAACTTGCACCTGTTTGACCATGAAATAAACCAAGAGTATGTCTCATGATTTGATTTAATCTTGTTCCTTTTTTTAATTCTTCTTTAACGTAAGGAATGAGTTGTTCAATTACATCTTGTCTACTTGGCACATCTTCATTATTAAATATTTCTCTTTCAATATCTGCTAATAAATAAGGTGTATGATACGCAGCTCTTCCTATCATTACACCATCTGTTTTTTCTAAATGAGGTTTTATTTCATCCACTGAGATTATTCCTCCGTTAATTATGATCTCTTCATTAGGAAAATCTTTTTTTAATTTATAAACATATTCGTATTTTAGAGGAGGAATATTTAAATTTTGCTTAGGTGTAAATTTACCTAACATTGCTTTTCTTGCATGAATGATAAAAGTTTTAACTCCAGTTGCTTTTAAGGTAGAAATAAAACTATGTAAATTTTCATAATCTTCTACATCATCGTAACCAATTCTCGTTTTTATAGTTACTGGTAATTTTGTAACTGATTGCATTTTACTTAAACAATCTGCCACTAAATTTGGCTCTTTCATTAAACAAGCTCCAAATCTATTTTTTTCAACTTTTTTACTAGGACAGCCTAAGTTTAGATTAATTTCATCATAACCAAAATCTTCACCTACTTTAGTGGCTTCAGCTAAAAGCTTTGGAGAAGAGCCTCCTAATTGAAGTGCTACAGGTTTCTCATTAATATTAAATTCCAATAACTTTTTTTTATCTCCTCTGTTTATAGCTTCATCGACTACCATTTCAGTATAAAGAAGAGTGTTTTTGGATATTAATCTAAGAAAAAATCGTTCATGACGATCTGTGCAATCCATCATAGGAGCAACTGATACTTTCCTATTCATGATATAACTTTATATTATTTTTTTAGGAGTTTGAAGCTTCAGTGTCGTCTGAAGATACGTCTGCTTCTTGATTTTCTGATTCTGATACTTCATCTAAAGAAACTTCTCCTTGCTCATTCATAGTTTCTTCGCCTACGGAATTATCAACTTCTGCTGTAGCTGTTTCAGATAGCTCAGCCAAATCTTCTTTTGTTACTTGAATTTTTTCTGGAGTTTTTCTTGCTCTTTTAGATGGTAAAATTGGAGTACCACTTTTTGAAATTTCACCTTTGTAAAGATTTTCAAAATCATCACCTATTTCTTCATCATCCTCAGCAGTATCGTCAACTTGCTCAACATGTTTTCTAAGTTTGTAAACTGCGCTATCAGTTAAATCTGAAACTTTAATTTTTTCTTCGGCAATTTCTCTTAATGAAATAACTGTATTTTTATCGTTATCTCTATCAATTGTTGGTTCTATTCCTGCATTAAGTTGAGTAGCTCTTTCTTTAGCAACAAGTACTAATTCGTAAGGACTCTCAACTTTATCTATACAGTCTTCTACAGTAACTCTAGCCATGCGGAGTATCTACACAGTGAGTCTTTAAAAATCAAGGCCTATTTTTATAAATAATGAGGATTTAACTTATTTTTAACTAAATAAAGAAGAATAATTGATCCAAAGATATAAGTTCCTGAAACAACGGCTATGTCTTCAATTGAAAAACCAATATCAATTAGAAAGCCAAATAGAGCCGTACCAAATGCTGTTGAAAACACCATCAGTGCAGTTGTTAAGGCTTTTATGGACCCAATATATTTAACACCATAAATCTCAGCCCAAGTTGAGGAACCAAGCACGTTTGCCAAACCATTGGTGACGCCTACCAAACCAAAAAATACAAAAGATGAAAGTGGTGCATTAAAGTAATAAAGAACTACAGTACCAAAAAGAAGTGGGATATTCATATAGATTAATAATTTTCTACTAGAAAATTTATCAATTAAAAAACCAGATATAAAAAGAGTAATTACTGATAAAATTGAGTAAGCCATAAATGATTGTGCAATCACATAAGGTCCCCACTCTTTTGAAGAAGATATAAAAGATTGGTAAACAAAAGATCCTGTTGCAATCCATGGCATTGCTAACATCGTCATACAAATAATGTAAAATCTATAATCTTTTAAAACTTCTATTCTTTTCCATTGTTTAATTTCTTTATTATTCTCTTCTATTTTAGATTCTTCTCTCGTATCAAGCTTAACATCTTTAACTAAAAGAAAAGTTGCAACAGGTAGAACAAGTATAACTAAAATAGAAATTGAAACCCAAATATCTCTCCATTCTATAAAAGTTAATAAAAAAACAATTAAAACTGGCATTATAAATTCAGCCAATGACAATCCTAACCAACCTGTACTTAAAGCCCTACCTCTATTTTTTTCAAAAAAACGAGATATGGTTGTTGTAGCTGTATGACTTGATAAACCTTGTCCAGCTAATCGCATTAAAAAAATTCCTACAAATAAAAAAATAACAGATGAAATTTTTGAAAATATAAAACAAGAAGCAGATAGAAAAATTATTACATAAGAAGCAAACTTTAATATGTTTACGTCATCAATTTTTTTTCCAATCCAAACTAAAACAATGCTACTTAATAAAGTGGCTGATGCATAAATTGAGCCAAATTGTCCATGTGTAATTGATAAAGCGTCTCTAATACTAGAATTAAATAAGCCAAGAAAAAAACTCTGTCCAAAACTTGAAAAAAATGTAAAAATAAATCCAAATACAATTACTTTTAAACTTAAACTTTTAAACATAGAAAAAAAATTATGACTTGTAATGTTGCTTTCATAGGTCTTGGGGTTATGGGCTACCCAATGGCTGGATATATATCAAAAGCCGGACACAATGTAACTGTTTTTAATAGAACTAAATCTAAAGCTGAAAAATGGATTGGTGAATATAAAGGTAAAATGGCCAATACACCTGCGGAAGCTGCAGATGGTGCTGATTTCATTTTTACATGTGTTGGTAATGATGATGATTTAAGAGAAGTAGCAACTGGAGAAAATGGATTATTTAACACAGCAAAAGCTGGGTCTATTTTTATTGATAACTCAACTGTATCTGCAGAAGTATCAAGAGAATTAAATAAAAAAGCAAATGATAAAGGGTTTAGTTTTTTAGATGCTCCTATTTCAGGAGGTCAAGCTGGCGCTGAAGGCGGAATACTAACAGTAATGGTTGGTGGTGATCAAGAAGTATTTAAAAAGGCTGAGCCTGTAATTGATTGTTATAGTAAAAAAGTAAAATTAATTGGTCCTTGTGGAAGTGGCCAGTTAACAAAGATGATGAACCAAATGTGTATTGCTGGAACAGTCCAAGGTTTATCTGAAGCAATCAATTTTGGAATTAACGCTGGTTTGGATATGGATAAAGTTATGGAAACAATATCTAAAGGTGCAGCACAATCTTGGCAAATGGAAAATAGATACCGAACTATGACCGATGATAAATTTGATTATGGTTTTGCTATTGATTGGATGAGAAAAGATCTAAAAATTGCAATCGAGGAAGCAAAAAAAAAATGGGTCACCTGTGCCTATAACCGAAATTATTGATGGTTATTATGCTGAAGTTCAAGAAATGGGTGGAAACCGTTGGGATAGCTCGGGTTTGATTGCTCGATTAAAAAAGAAAAAATAATATTTGTGACGGATACAGTTCCTTATTACGAGGACTTTGCAGAGATCAAAAAGAAAATTTGGTCAATGCTACACAATGCTGTTAAAGACAGAGGTTCTCCTTTTAGAATACCGGTATTTATTTGTGGCGACCAATCTGATCTAGATGGAAGAATTGTTGTTCTAAGAAAATCTGACCAATCAAATAATCTTGTTCAATATCATAGCGATATTAGGTCGGATAAGATTGAAAAATTAAAAGTAAATAAAAATGCTGCGATGTTGTTTTACGACAAAGATGAAAAAATACAGGTAAGATTAAAAGTTGAATGCACGATTAATCACAATAATGATGTAACAAAAGAATCTTGGTCGAGAACCCAACATATTAGTAGAAAATGTTATTTGGTTGATAATGGTCCTGGAACAGAGTCTGATATTCCAACTTCAGGTTTAAAACCAGAATTAGATAATTTTGATTATACCAAAGAACAAAGTGAAGAAGGTTACAAAAACTTTACCGTCATTCAATGTAAGATTAAATCTATAGAATGGCTTTACTTGGCAGCTAAAGGCCATCGAAGAGCAAAGTTTAATTTAGAGAATAATAAAGATACCTGGTTAGTTCCTTAGATGGTTACTGGATATATATTCACAGCATTTCTTATAATTTTAGGATTGGCTGTAATGAGACTTGGGAGCATTCATTTTAAAAAATTTAAAGAAGGTAAAACGAAAATTAAATCAAAGTTAAGTGGACAATTATCTTTTATAATTTTATTTTTAATAATAATTGGATTGATAATTTATTCAGTCAACGATCTATTATTTAAGTAAATGAATTGTTCTTTCAAATTCCTTTAATAATTATATTTGTACCTTCAGAATTATCTAGTCTTATTTGTTTTATTGGTTTGTACTCATCAGAATTATACCATTCTAATGCTTTTTCATAACTAGGAAACTTAAGCACAATTATTCTTGGAAATTTTGTTTCACCATCAAAAATTTGAAATTCACCAGCTCTTACTAAAAATTCTCCACCAAATTTTTTTACGAGTGGCGTAACTTTTTCAACATATTCTTTATAATTTTCAGGATTAGTTACTTTTAATTGAGCTATTACGTAGCCTGATGGCATTTATCTCCTTAAAAAATTGATTTCGAATATTTTTTCCAATTATCTTGATAATGTTTTGTGTTTTCAAAAACTGCTTTTTTTTCTTCCTCTGAAACTTCTCTAATAACTTTACCTGGAGAACCAACAACTAATGAATTATCTGGTATGACTTTATTTTCAGTTATTAAAGCTTTTGCACCAATGATACAATTTTTACCAATATTAGCTTTATTTAAGATAACAGCTCCAATTCCAATTAAACTGTTGTCTCCAATAGTGCATCCATGAAGCATAACTAAATGGCCAACAGTAACATTTTTTCCTACCTTTAAAGGACATCCGGGATCTGTGTGCAATACGCTTCCATCTTGTACATTAGATCCTTCACCAATATGAATATTTTCAATATCTCCTCTAAGCACTGCATTAAACCAAATACTTGTATTTTTTTCTAAAGTAACATCCCCTATTATTGTAGCATTTGGAGCTACCCAATTTTCGCCAGAGTTTTTTGGTTTTTTATCTTTTAAATCATAAAACATAATCTATATATTTTACATTATGCCCATTCAAACTCCAATATGTGATTTTGGTCAAAAAGCTATTCCATTTGAATTAAAATCTACTGATAATAAAATTCTGTCTTTAAATGATATCAAAGGTGAAAATGGAACTTTGATAATGTTCATTTGTAATCATTGTCCATATGTAAAAGCCATTACAAAAGAATTAGTTGAAGATTGTAGTGAATTGAAAAAAATTGGTATCAACTCAGTTGCTATCTGCTCAAACGACTTTGTTAATTATCCAGACGACTCGTTTGATAACATGATAAAGTTTTCAAATGAAAATCATTTCAATTTTCCTTACTTACATGATGAAACTCAAGAAATTGCTAAAGCATATGATGCTGTATGTACTCCAGATTTCTTTGGCTACAATAAAAATCTAGAACTTCAATACAGAGGACGATTAAGAGAACTTAAAAAGTTTATTCCAGTTAAAGAAGGAGAAAGTGATCTGCTAACAGCAATGAGACAAATAGCTGAAACTGGGAAAGGTCCTGAAGATCAAATACCCAGTGCAGGCTGTGGTATTAAATGGAAGCATGATTAATGTATCTAATTGTAACTAGGTCGTTCCCACCTGAGCTTGGTGGTATGCAAAATCTAATGTGGGGGCTTTCAAGAGAAATGTCTAAAAACTTTATGATAAAAGTTTTTGCAGATCATATAGACGGTCATAAAGAATTTGATGAGCAAGCTTCTTTTTCGATCGAAAGAGTTGGAGGAATTAAATTGCTTAGAAAATATAGAAAAGCACAATTAATTAATGAATATATTAAAGAAAATAAAATAGATGGTGTTATTGCTGATCATTGGAAAAGTTTAGAACTTATTAAAACTTCTAAGAAAAAATACTGTTTAATTCATAGTAAAGAAATCAACCATCCTAAAGGTTCTAGTCAAAATAAAAGAGTGGTTAGCGTTTTAAATAATGTTGAAAAAGTTATAGCAAATTCTCAGTTTACAAAAAATCTAGCAATAGAAATTGGTATTAATGCAAATAAAGTAATTGTAATAAATCCAGGTGTGGATCCTGCTGAAGAATTAAATAAAAAAACTTTAGATAAAGTTGAAAGTATACTTAAAATTAAAAATCCAAGACTAATTACAGTTTCAAGATTTGATAAGCGTAAAAATCATGAAAAAATAGTTATGGCTTTGAGAAATTTGAAACAAATATATCCTGACATTGTTTACATATGTGTTGGATATGGAGAGGAAGAAGAAAATATTAAGAAGCTAGTAAAAGAACTAGATCTTGAAGCACAAGTTATGTTTTTTAAAGATATTAGCAATGATTTAAAAAATGCTTTAGTTTCAAAATCAAATATCTTTGTAATGCCATCCATAATCTATAAAAAATCAGTTGAAGGTTTTGGTATTGCGTATATTGAAGCTGCACAATACGGTGTTCCATCGATTGGTGGTAAAGATGGTGGTGCCGCAGATGCAATTGATCATGAAAAAACTGGTTTAATATGTGATGGAAATAATCTTGATGACATTTATTCTTCTATTAATTCATTGCTGGAAAATAAAAAATATTTAAACCTTGGAAAAAATGCAAAAGAATTTGTGAACAAATTTCAATGGTCAAAAATAATTGAAGAATACAAAAAGATACTCAATTGATTTCAAACAATAAATTAGCAATTTTTTTAATTATAATCTCAGTTTTTTGTGGAACATTAATGTTAACCTTTTTAAAATTAGCACAAGAGGAAGTTAATGTTTATGTTGCTGGATTTTTTAGATTTTTATTTGGTTTACTGATTATTCTTCCCTATATACTAAAATCTAATTTTACAGTGTTTAAAACAAATCATCATAAAAAACATTTTCTTAGAGCGGTTTTAAACTTACCTTCAATGTTATTATATTTCTCAGCCTTAGTAATGATGCCAATTGAAAAAGCTACAGCTATATCTTTTGTGGTTCCTTTCATAGTAACAATATTGGCAGTTTTATTTCTAGGAGAAAAAATTTACATATACAGGAGTTTTGCACTAGTTTTGGGATTTATAGGAATGTTAATAATTTTAAGACCAGGAATAATTGAAATTTCTCTTGGAGTTTATATGGCACTGGCATCATCTTTTATGTGGTCAATAGTGATTATAATTACAAAAACTATCGCAAAAGACGATAGTTCGATTACGATTTTATCTTATGGATACACGTATATGACAATTTTTAGTTTCATTATTGCGTTGTTTTATTGGCAAACACCTAGTTTTCAAACTTTAATTTATTTATTTTTTGCAGGTTTATTTGGTACATTGTTGCATCTTTGCATTAATCACGCGTACAAATTAGTAGATGTTAGTATGACACAACCATACTCATTTCTAAGTTTGGTCTTCGCTTCTTTAATTGGCTATTATGTTTTTAGCGAAACACCTGACCTCTTCACTTGGGTTGGTGCTAGTGTTATATTTTTAGGTGTTTTAATCATGTCATATCGTGAAATGAAGCTTGATAAAGAAATTATAAGAAAAAGAATAGATATTAAATCTTAATTTTTCTTCTTAAAAGTTTTGTAAATATGCCAAACTACAATTAAAATTGTAGTAGCTAAGATACATGCAGTTAAAGTTCTATCCCACAAAAATTCCCAAGAACCATTACTTAATAATAAAGATCGTCTCAAGTTTTCTTCCATCAATCCACCAAGTACAAAAGCTAATATCAAAGGTGGCATAGGAAAATCATATAATCTTAAAAAAGTTGCTACTACAGCAATTCCAATCATTAAATAAATATCAAAATTATTAAATGACATTACGTAAATCCCAGTAACAGAGAAAAATAAAATTAAAGGAATTAAATAATTTTTAGGAACAGCAAGAATTCTAGCTATATAAGGAATGAGTGGTAAATTTAATATAAGAAGAATTACCATTCCAATATACATAGACATAATTATTGACCAAAAAATCTCTGGATTAGTCATATAAAGTCTTGGACCAGGCTGAACACCAAATCCTAAAAGTGCACCTAGCATTACCGCGGTTGTTCCACTTCCAGGAATTCCTAAAGTAAGCATAGGAACAAAAGATCCTGAGCAAGCTGCATTATTTGCAGTTTCTGGTGCAGATAAACCATTTACACTGCCTTTACCAAATTTTTCTTTCTCTTCGTCGCTAACAATATTTCGTTCCATTCCATAAGCTAAAAAGGATGCAATTGTTGCACCAGCACCCGGAAGAACACCAATCAAAAATCCAATTACTGACGATCTTGGAATTGTTTTATACATTTTAGTTCGTTCTTCTTTATTAATTCTAATCGAACCTAATTCAGTTAATGAAACTTGTTTAGCAGCACTAGTTGGATCATTTCTTTTTAAAATAATTGTTAACGCTTCACTCATTGCAAATGTTGCCATCACAACAAGTACAAAACTAATACCATCGGTTAAGTTCATATTATTAAATGTAAACCTTGTAATATCAGACAAACTATCTTGGCCAACTGAAGCTAACATCAAACCAAGGACCACCATCATCATTGCTTTTAAAAATTGTCCTTTAGATGAAAAAGCAGCAATCGCAGTTAAACCCAAAATCATTAAAGCAAAGTAATCTGGTGATCTAAAAGATAAACTTACTTTTGATAAACTTGGAGCCATAAATAATAAATAAATTGCAGATAATGTTCCACCTGCAAACGAACTCCATGCTGCAATCGCTAAAGCCTTACCCGCCTTACCTTGTTGTGCCATAGGATAACCATCAAATGAAGTTGCAACTGTTCCAGGAACACCGGGTGCATTTAATAATATAGAAGAAGTAGAACCACCAAATACTGCTCCATAATAAACACCAGCCATCAAAATTAATCCTGTTGCAGGATCGAAACCATAGGTAATTGGTATCATCAATGCGATAGCTGTCATTGGCCCAAGACCAGGGAGCATTCCAATTATTGTTCCAAAAAAACAACCAACCATAACCATTAATATGTTCTGAAAAGTAAGTGCTGTTGTTAATCCAATTAATATTCCTTCAATCATCCCATAACTCCTATTGATAGTAAGAATGGATCCCTCAAATATATATCAAGAATACCGTGTAGGAGATACATAAAGGCTGCAACAAATGGAAAGGATAATAAAAACATTAAAATCCATCTTCGTTCTCCTAAAAAGTAATATGACGCAAATAAAAATAAAGATGTAGTTAAAAAATATCCAACTTTTAAAATTGTAGCTCCATAAATAATAGCAATAAGTATAAGTATTCCTGTTTTCTTATATTCTAAATTTTTATGATCAACTTTAATTGTATTTGGATCTGGTAAAATAAGTTTTAATCCAGAAAAAAATAATCCTGCATAACCTAAATAAATTGGAAATGTTCGTGCATTAAATGGTGCATTTTCATCAAATGCGAATACTTGAATTTGGTAAGCAGTATATAAATAAAATGCTGAAAAAATAAAAAAGAGCAGTGATATAATTTTTGTAGTATTTATATTCACTGCTCTAATTTCAAATAATCCTAAGGATTAAATAACTCCTAATTTTTTCATAAGAGCTGTCATTTCTTGAGTTTGTTTTTCTAAGAAAGAAACAAACTTGCCTTCTGGATTATAAATATTAACCCAAGCATTTCTTGCTCTGACAGTTTCCCATTCAGGAGTTTTTTGTACATCGCCAAGCATTTTTGCAATAGCTGATCTATCAGCATTGCTCATACCTGGAGGGCCAAAGAAACCTCTCCAGTTAACAAATTGTACATCATATCCTTGTTCTTTAAGAGTTGGTGCATCTGGAGCATCAGAAACTCTTGAAGGCGCAGTGATACCAATAATTCTTACTTGGTCTCTTGCACCCATCAATTCACCTAAACCAGTTGATATGATTTGAGTTTCTCCAGACAAAAGTCCAGCTAAAGCTTTTCCACCGGCATCATAAGGAATGTATTGAACAGCATTCGGATCTGCACCTGCAGCTTGGAAAGCTAAAGCACCAATTAAATGGTCCATACTTCCTCTCACTGATCCACCAGCCATTTTAACTGAATTTGGATCTTTTTTGTAAGCATCAACTACATCTTTAAAATTTTTAAAAGATGAACTTTTTGCAACTGCAATAGCGCCGTAGTCACCAATTACACCAGCGATTGGCACAACATCTTTATAAGATAAAGTTCCACTACCTTTTACATAACCTTTGTGTCTAGTAATTGATCTTAAAACTAATGGTGTTGATTGAACTAAAACTGTATTAGCAGGTTTAGTATTGATCATGTAAGCTAAAGCTTTACCACCACCACCACCTGACATATTTTCAAATGATGCACTACTTAACATACCAGCTTTTGTTAAAGCTTCTCCAGTACCTCTAGCGGTTCCATCCCAACCACCACCAGCACCACCACCAATTACAAAGTGCAATTTGTCAATTGCTACTGAGCTTGTAGTTGTTGCTGAGAATAATAGGATTGCTGAGAATAATACTGAAACTATTTTTTTTAAGTTTTTCATTATTTATCCCTCTCTAATTTAAAAACGCTAGTTAATTATAGTCTTAATGTTTATTCAACCTGTAATTAAGTAACACAACTTTTAATTGAAACTGATTAAACAAAAAAAATATCAATCAAATATAACATTTTATTTTTTATATATATTAAGGTTTCACTTAATTCTCTAGTTTCTAATTTCTTTTTTCTTATCTTTTAAAAAGTTGATGATAGAAGCTTAATAAATGATTAATCATCAAATCACAGTTTATATCAAGAATGCAAAACAAGTTTTTTCAATTAGATTTTTTTCTGTTTTAATAATTTCTTTTCCTAGCGCAATTATTGCTGATTATTTTAATATTCCTCTGGCTTGGTTTTTGGGACCTATGATTATCACCTCAATTGCTGCTTTATCAGGTCTAAAAATCATTATGCCTAAAATTGTTTTAAGTTTTATATTAATAATTTTAGGTTTGCATATTGGAAATTATATAGACCAAAATCTATTTAACCAAATGCTTGATTGGATTTGGACTTCATTAATTATGTTAATCTACATAATAATTTGTATTTTAGTTGTCGCTAAATACCTCCAAAAATTTGCAGGTTATGGAGAAAAAGCTTCAATATTTTCAGCAGCACCTGGTGCACTGGGTCCTTTAATGATTTTAGCAGAAAATGAAAAAACAGATTTATCTCAAGTTGCAACCTCTCACTTAATTAGATTAATCATCATAATAACTGTCATTCCATTTATTATAGTTAATAATACTGACAACAATGTCTTGTTAAATGATGACTTCGATTATTTAGCTCAAAATCATTTAAATTTAATTTTACTTATTATTGCTTCTTTGTTTTTTATTTTTGTTTTTGATAAAATTAGAATTCCTGCAGCTTTACTATCTGGAACATTATTTGCGAGTGGATTGTTGCAAATTACTGATATAGCTTCTTATAAATTACCAGATGAAACAGTAAATTTTTGTCTTCTAATTCTTGGTTCTTCGGTTGGTTGTAGGTTTGCTGAAAAAACTGTTAAAGAAATAGCTAATAATTCTCTTCATAGTATTGTAGCTACTACTATTTTGGTAGTATTAGGTTTAGTTGCAGCATATGTTGCAACATTTTTTGTTGAAACAAATATTTTAACTTTAATATTATCTTTTAGTCCTGGTGGAATTTATGAGGTAGCAGTTATAGCAATTGCTTTTGATTTAGACCCAGACTTTGTTGCTTTTCACCATATAATAAGATTACTTTTCATACTTTTCACAGTTCCTGTATTTTTAAGAGTAATTGAAAAAATTAAGAAATAATTTCAGAAAGTCTTTCAAAAACTTTTTCTACTGAAAGTTTAGATAATTCAGGGGCTTGTATTGCTTTAAAATTTTCTCTTTCGATACTTACTTTAAAAGGAGTTGTGTGAGATCCAAATAAAGCAATTCCTTTTGATCCTAAGTGTGCTGTCATATGTGCTGGTCCAGTATCATTTGCAATAACAAATGAACTATCTTTAATTAATGTTGCTAACTGAGAAATATCTAAAGCTTTACCATTATCTAAAACGCAAAGTGCATTAATATTTGATGCTTCTTTAATTTCACTTGGTCCAGGTGCAATAACTACTTTAAATTTGTTATCTGACTTTCCATTAATCATAGCAATTAACTCATTATAATAAGGCCATTTCTTTGAAGTTAAATGGGGCGAACAGAATGGAAAAAGAAGAATATATTTATCTAATTGATGGTGATTTTTTATATGAGATATGTTTGTTGTGCTCCATGAAAAATCAGGTTTCAAAGTATGATTTGTATTTATGCCTGAAGTTTTTAATTGATAATCGAATCTAGACAAAACAGAATCTTTATCAAAATCTTGTTTTGTGGTTCCTTCGGGTAATGTTGTATCAGTAGATGACCAAGTATCCTTTGTTGCTTTTGGAAATAAAATTTTTTTATAAAAAGCTGTTCTACTTGAATTCTGTAGATCATAAACTTTAGAAAAATTATATTTTTTTATTTTTTTCATTAATGAATATAAATAAATCAGGTTTAGTCTTGATAATCGCTTATCTAAAATAACATTAGAAATATGTGGATTTTTTTTAAATAAATCAAAGTATGGTTTAGTTGTGAGCAAATGAATTTCATCTCCTTTATGATTCTCAGAAATATCTTGAATTGCACCACAAGCTTGAGCTATATCACCCAAAGACCCATGTTTAATGATTAAAATATTAGACATATTTTTAACAATTTAACATAGTATAAAATTTAATGAATAAAATTATAGTAGAAGTGTCGGTAGGTGAGCTTTTAGACAAAATTTCAATCTTAGAAATTAAAAAAGAAAAAATTAAAGACCCTGAAAAATTAAAATTCATATCGAATGAATATTCGATTCTCAAAGATCAATTAGAAAAAAATGTTAAATCTGACGATAAACTAAATAAATTATTTCAAGATTTAAAAGAAATTAATGCCAAGTTGTGGGTAATAGAGGACGATAAAAGAGATTGTGAAAAAAATAAGGACTTTGGTGATAAATTTATAAAATTATCTAGAGATGTTCATTTCTTAAATGATGATCGAGCAAAAATTAAATTGGAAATGAATAATCACACTGGATCGAGTATTAAAGAAATTAAAGAATATACTAGCTACTAAAAACTTTAGGAAACCAATCATCTCTCATCAAATCTCCAGTTTTTAAATTAATCCCATCAAATGGAGGTGAAGTTGGCCCTCCTCTATAAATATATTTTACATCATCTCCTATAAATCGCATCGAAAATGCTCTTCGTGATTTAGAAGAATTGTTTCCTGTTGAACCATGTACAATTTTAAAATTAAATAACACCGCATCTCCTAAACTTAGTTTTGGAATTAAAATATTTTTTTCAAATTCTTTTAATGGAGGTAAATCCATAAAAGCACTATCATCATCATACCAAGATTGGTTATTTGACCATTTTGTAGGTCTAATTAACTTTGACCATTTGTGAGAACCTAAAATTAATTTAAGATTATTTTTATAATCAACCTCATCTAATGGAATCCAAAAACTTCCAGTATTATTGCCATCAACACAATAATAAGGCATATCTTGATGCCATGGTGTTTCTTTACTAGTACCTGGATCCTTTATGAAAATATGTTCATGAAAAATTTGGGTAGATTTAGAATTAGTTGCTTCTGCAACTATTTGAGCTCCAGGTGAATTATATAAACAATCCTTAAATTCCTCTATCCTCTCCCAATTACAATAATCCTCAAAAAATCTTCCATTCTCATCAGTTACATTTTCTCTTCCGTGCTTACTTGGATTGTCTAAAACTTTTTGAAACCCTGTTCTGAGTGGTTCAATCCAATCTTTAAATAAATCTTTAATTATTATTACACCATCGTTTTGATAATCATTAATTTGTTTGTTTGATAAAAGCATTTTTATTGTTGAAAGCTGTACTTTTTCTCTAAATACTTAATAACATTATGGATGATAAAAGTCATGAACAGATAAATTCCACCAGCGACAATGAATACTTCGATTGGTTTAAAAGTTGTTGAAATTATATATTTAGCAACACCAGTTAAATCCATCAGAGTTACTGTGCTTGCTAAAGAAGTTCCTTTCATCATCAATATTATTTCATTTCCATACGCAGGAAGTGATTGTCTAATAGCGATTGGAATTTGGATTTTATAAAAGATTATTTTATTTGATATTCCTAAACTTTTCCCAGCTTCAATAATGCCTGGTTTTATTGTTTGAAATGCTGATCTTAAAATTTCAGAGGTATATGCGCCTGTATTTAAAGTAAATGCTATTATTGCACACCAGTAAGGTTCTTTTAAAATAACCCATAGAAATGTTGTTCTTAAATATTCGATTTGTCCTAATCCAAAATAAATTATGAAAATCTGGACCAATAATGGTGTTCCTCTAAATATGTATGAATAGCCATAAGCAAATTTATTAATAAATATATTTTTATTTAATCTTAAAATTGCAAAAAAAAGACCTAGGAATAATCCAAAAAATAATGATGCAGATAATAATTTTAAGGTAACTACAGTTGCTCCTAAAAGTTTAGGGAAACTAGTAATCATTAAGTCTAAATCCATTAATACCCCCTGCTATACCTTACTTCTAACTTATTAATTAATTTCATACTCACGTAAGTAAGCAACAGATATAAAACTGCTGCAAAAGAATAAAAGAACAGTGGATCCCGTGTTGAGCCAGCTGCAATATAAGATTGTCTCATTATTTCTACTAATCCTGTTACTGAGATTAGAGAAGTGTCTTTTAAAGTTATTTGCCAAACATTACTTAAATTTGGAATAGCTAACCTTAGCATTTGAGGTAAAATTATTTTATAAAATTGACCAAACCTATTTATTCCAAGTACCTTTGCGGCTTCAAATTGACCTTTATCTATTGATTGAATTGCTCCCCTAAATACCTCTGTTGAATAAGCACCAGAAATAATACCAATAGCCATTGAACCAGTAATGAATGCATTAATCTCTATGTATTCATAATAACCAAAAATTGAAGCTACATACATGATAGCTCCACTTCCTCCAAAGAAGAAAAGGTAAATTACTAATAACTCAGGAACTCCACGGATTACTGTTGTATAAAAATTACCAACTAAATTTAAAGTTTTATATTTTGAGAGTTTTAAAGGTGTAAAAATTAATGCAAAAAAGAAACCAACCAACATTGCTGTAATTGATACAGCGATTGTCATCAAGGTTGCGTAAAATAATTCGTCACCCCAACCTGTTTTACCAAATGCGAGAAGTTCCATATAGATTGGCGACTATATATTATAGTCGCCAGATCTTAAATGAATTACATAGAAGCGTCGAAACCAAAGTGCTTAATAGCAAGTTTGCTAATAATTCCTTGTTTTCTAGCTTTATCAATTGCTTTATTAAAGTCTTTTAAGATTTTGGCATCTCTTTTTCCAATAGCACTATCGCTACCTTGTCTGATACCAACACCTACACCGTTACCAAATGCACCACCTGAAAAAGTTGGTCCAACTAATACAACTGGTTTACCTGATTTGTCTGCATAATCTGTAAATGCTACCGCTGCAGCTAAAGCAACGTCACATCTTCCAGAAGTAAGGTCTAGGTTAACTTCATCTTGAGTTTTATAAGTTCTAACATTTACACTTCCTACATCACCAGACTCTAAAAAGTTTTGGTGAATTGTTCCTGTTTGAGTACAAACAGTTTTACCAGCAAGTGCTCCTGTTAATGTTTTAAGAGCTTTTTTAACATCAGATCCACCTAATGATAAATTAATACCTTCTGGAGTATCCATGCCCTCTAAACTTGAACCTTTCATTACTGCTAGAGAAGCTACCTCATCAGCATAACCTTGTGAAAAAGTAATTGTTTTTTGTCTTTCGGCAGTAATAGACATTCCAGCCATTATTGCATCAAACTTTCTCATTACTAGAGCAGGAATCATTCCATCCCAATCTTGTTCAACAATTGTGCACTCATATTTCATAATTGTGCAAAGTTCTTGAGCTAGCTCTACCTCAAAACCAATAAGATTTCCTGAAGCATCTTTTGAATTCCATGGAGGATAAGCGCCTTCAGTTCCAATTTTTATTTTTTCAGCAGAAACGTTTCCAATGATAAATAAAGAAGCAAGAACTGTTAAAATAGTTTTTTTGAATATATTCATTATTTTCTCCTTTAATTTGTAGAATTATTTCACAAATTTAAAAAAGAAAAAAGAAAAATTAATGATTTATTGAGGAAGAAAAATTCCAAGAGCAATCAAAACTAGGTATATAAACTCTTGATAATTTTGCATTTCCAAAATTTTGATTAAAGACATTCAACCAATTTTCAACCTGTTGTGGTTTTTTATCCTGACTTCCAACTTGAGCAGTAATAACTCCTTTAGGTTTTAAAATTCTTACAAGGGAATCCATATTCTTCGCGGCTAAATCTATACAAAATTGATCATCATTTAGATCAACAAAAATATGATCATAACTATCATCACCAACTGATTTAATACTTTCGAAAGCATCACCCCAAACACATTTTACAGAATTTTTTTCAGTTGCTTTTTTTCCAATATCTCCAAGGTGTTTATTACAAACATCTACAACTTCAGGATCAAGTTCGTACCAATCTACAAAGTTAAAATTTTTTGAAATACATTCTCTTGCTACTCCACCATCACCACCACCTATGATAGCAGCTCTTTCATTATCTTTGTTTAAATTTAAACCAGAGCCAACGAACGTAGAACTGTATAAATGCTCATCAGTAGCAGCAACTTGTATTTCACCATCAATAAATAAAGATTTTCCAAATTGCTCTAAATCTAAAATTTCTATGTGTTGACCTACTTTAGATTTAAAATCTTCTAACACATCATTTACTACATAAGATTTTTGTAAACCTGGTGAGCTATAAATATCATGATAAAGAGATTTGGTATCTCTATTAAATTCTTTTTTAACTATTCTTTTGTGTTCAAATTCTTTTTTTATTATATCAATTGCAACTGATGGATTTACTTTTCCACAAGTAAAGAAATCAAAACTAATAATTCCTTTTTCAGGAAATGTATGAAAACTTATATGACTTTCGGCCAATAATGCTAAAATTGTAAATCCTTGTGGTTCAAATTTATATTTTGAAATGTTTAAAATTGTAACTTTTGCAGCTTTTGCAATTTCCTTAATCACTTTTTCAAAAACAGATGGATCATACTCTTTAGTAGTTCCAATTATATCTAGAGTTATATGTTCTCCAACTTTGGTCAATTTATTATCCCTTTTTATAACCTTTAACTTTTTCTAATATTTTTTGCATTTCTGCAAAAGATAAATTCTTAGGTTGTCCAAGTTTTAGTGCAAGAAAGTATTGATGGCAAATATTTTCTAATTCTTGTGCAAGTTCAAATGCCTTGCTTAAAGAATCCCCAAATGCAATCTGACCGTGATTTGCCATTAAACATGCTTTCCTATTTTCAAGAGCTTTAATTATATTGTTGGATAATTCTTTTGTGCCAAAAGTTGCATATTCTGCACACTTAATATCCTCACCACCCATTAATGCTATCATGTAATGGAAAGGTGGTATTGGTTTCCTGTGAGTTGAAATTGCAGTAGCGTGAGTCGAATGAGCATGAACTATAGCTTTTGCCTCTCTTTTATTTTTATAAATGTCTTGATGAAATCTCCATTCAGAAGATGGGTTTAATCCAGAATTAAAAATTTTTAGAAAATCATATTCTTTTTCATTTGATAAAAAAACTATGTCTTCTTCTTTTAAGTTTTCATATTTAATTCCAGATGGAGTAATATAAAATCCATCCTCACCATCAATTTGGGTTCTTACAGAAATATTGCCTGATCTTAATGGTGATAAATTAGTGTTATTAAGCTTTTTTGAAAATTCAATAACTTCTAGCTTTTTATTATTCATATAAAAAATACTTGATTTTAAAGCTGATAAATAACAAACTATATAAAAAATAAAACATGTCAGATACTATTAAATACTTTTTAGAAGAAAGCAAAATGCCAAAAACTTGGTATAATATTGCTGCAGACCTTCCTAAACCTCTAGATCCAGTTTTACATCCAGGAACTCTTAAACCTATAGGTCCAGATGATTTAGCTCCTTTGTTTCCTATGGCTTTAATAGGACAAGAAGTTTCTCAGGATAGAGAGATTGAAATCCCTGAACCTGTAAGAGATATTTATAAACAATGGAGACCTTCTCCACTTTATAGAGCTAGAAAATTAGAAAAATTTTTAGATACACCTGCAAAAATTTATTATAAATATGAGGGAGTAAGTCCATCAGGAAGCCACAAGCCTAATACAGCAGTTGCACAAGCTTTTTATAATAAAGAGGAAGGTACAAAAAAAATAACTACAGAAACAGGTGCTGGTCAATGGGGAACTTCACTTGCCTTTGCATGTAAATTGTTTGGAATAGAATTAGATGTTTATATGGTTAAAGTCAGTTTTGAACAAAAACCATATAGGAAATTAGTAATGCAAACATATGGTGCGAGGTGTGTTGCTAGTCCATCAGATGAAACTGAAAGTGGAAAAGCTATTTTAGCAAAAGATCCAAATAATACTGGTAGCTTAGGTATTGCTATTTCAGAAGCAGTAGAAATGGCAGCAAAGAATCCTGATACTAAATATGCACTTGGCAGTGTTTTAAATCATGTTCTTATGCATCAAACAATAGTTGGTAATGAAGCTTTACTTCAAATGGAGATGGCTGATGATTACCCAGATATACTAGTAGGTTGTACAGGTGGTGGAAGTAATTTTTCAGGATTAGTTTTTCCTTTCATAGGTAAAAACTTTAGAGAAGGAAAAAAAACTAGGGTTATAGCATGTGAACCAAAATCTTGTCCTTCACTTACAAAAGGTAAATTTGTTTATGATTTTGGTGACACTGGAAGACTAACACCGTTAATGAAAACTCATACATTAGGATCTCAATTTATTCCACCAGCAACTCACTCTGGAGGATTAAGATATCATGCAATGGCACCAATGGTGAGTCATCTAAAAGAAATCGGTGCGATAGAAGCAAAATCATATGGCCAAAAAGAATGTTTTGAAGCAGGTGTTAACTTTGCAAGAACTGAGGGAATAGTTCCTGCTCCAGAGGCAACTCATGCTGTTAAAGGCGCAGTAGACGCGGCACTAGAATGTAAAAAGAATGGTGAAACCAAATCAATTTTATTTAATCTTTGTGGACATGGTCATTTTGATATGAAAGCTTATGGAGATTTCTTTGAAGGAAATTTAGCTGAAGATAAATTTGATCAAGCTAGTGTAGATAAAGCATTAGAGGAACTTCCAAAAATTGCTTAATTTTAAAATTGAGTCTCATTAAACCATTTAGCGGAATAAGACCTAAAAAAAGATTTGCAAAACAAGTTACATCTCCAAACTTAAGTTATCTTAATAATTACAAGCTAACCAAAAAATTAAATTTTGTTAATTTATTAAATGCTACAAACATAAATAAATCAAAAAAAATACTTCAAAGTCTAAGTGATAAAGGCATTATTCAACAAGATCGATCTAATCATTTCTATTTATATCGAATAACGTACAACAAAAAAAAATTACTTGGGATAGTTGGAAAAATTAATTTAGAAAATTATGATGACAAAAAAATATTAGGTCATGAAGAAACCTTTATGGAAAGGACAAAAAAAAGAAAAGAGCAATTATTAAAATTTAATAGTCAAATAAGCCCTATATACACAACATATAAATCTAAACCAAATTCTTTAAAGAAATTAAGTAATATTTTTAAATGTAAGCCTGATTATAATTTTAAATCTGAGGATAAGTGTAGGCATGAACTTTGGGTAATTAAAAAAGAAAATACAGAAAAATTACTTAAAAATTATATTAAAAATATTAAGAAAATATACATATGTGATGGACATCATAGGATACAGGCTATGTTAAAAAGTAAAAAAAAAATTGCTCCTATGATAATTGCCTTTCCCGATAAGCAAGTAAACATACTGGATTACAATAGAGTTATAAAAACTAAATTGAAATTTGAAAAAATAAAAAAAATAATTTTAAAGCACTTTTCTTTAAATATTTCTAAAAAGAATAAAAAGCTTAAACAAAACCAAATTGGAATGTATATAAATAAAAAGTGGCATACACTTCAGCTATTCAAGCAATCAAAGGAATTGGATGTCACTATATTGAGAAAATTAATATTAAATAAATTATTAAAAAATAATAAAAATATTAAATTTGTATCAGGTTTTAAAGGCAAAAAAGTCTTAGAAAATTTTGTAAACTCTAAAAAATACGACTTAGCATTCAAGTTATATCCTACTAATATTTCACAAGTTATATCTTTTGCCGAAAAGAGAAAATTTATGCCGCAAAAATCAACATGGTTTCACCCAAAACCACTCGATGGATTAATTTCCTCTAAAATTATTTCCTAAATAATTGTTTTAAACCGTCAGATGAGGCCACACAAATCCCTCTTTCTGTAATCAAGCCTGTTACATATTTTGCAGGTGTAACATCAAAAGCTAAATTCATTGCTTTACTTTTTTGTGGGTATATCAAAACTTTCTTAACTTGATTATTTTCATCAATCCCCTCCATATGAGATAATTCCTCAGAATTTCTTTCTTCAATAGGAATGTCTTTAGCATCTTTAATATTCCAATCAATTGTTGAACTTGGAAGTGCTACATAAAAAGGAACATTATTATCATAGGCGGCTAGAGCTTTTAAATAAGTTCCAATTTTATTACATACATCTCCATTTGATAAAGTTCTATCAGTTCCAACAATACACATATCAACTTCACCTCTCTGCATTAAAATACCTCCGGTATTGTCAGCAATTATAGTATTGGGAATTTCTTCCTCATTTAACTCATATGAAGTTAAATTTGCACCTTGGTTTCTTGGCCTTGTTTCATCAACCCATACATGGATTGGAATTCCTTTTTTTTGAGCATGATAAATTGGTGAAGTTGCTGTTCCCCAATTAATAGTTGCTAACCAGCCTGCATTGCAATGAGTTAAAATATTTACTGTACTTTTTTTCTTGTTGTAAATTTCTTCGATAAGTTTTAATCCATTAATACCTATATTTTCACAAAATTTTTCATCTTCATCACATATTTCTTTAGCTTCTTTTAGAGCTATGTCTAAAATTTGATCACTATTAATGCCAGATAATTTTTTCGTCATACGATCTACTCCCCATTTTAGATTTATAGCAGTAGGTCTAGATTGAATTAATTCATCTGAACTTTTCTTAATAAATTCAGGATCATTACTCTCTTGAATAGCTAAAACGATTCCATAAGCAGCAGTTGCTCCAATTAGCGGGGCACCTCTTACCTCCATTACCTTTATTGCATTAATTGCGTCTTTTACTGTCTTTAATTCTTTAATAACAAAATTGTGTGGTAGCTTAGTTTGGTCAATTATTTTAACCCCTTTATCTTCATGCCAAATCGTTCGATATTCTTTGCCTTTAATTTTCATCTTAATAAATTTGTTTTAAGTATTTAATAATTTCTTTTGCTCTTGGATCTTGGCTTGCAAAACAATCTGATATACTTATTGCATGATACCCAGCTGTTGTAATTTTACCTTTACATTTTGTATCACTCACATCCAAAAATTTTACATTTTTTGATTCAGATAAAAATTTTAAAGTTTTTGTATTTTCAAACTTATCTTTTTCATGAGCATAAACTAAAACATTATCTAATTTTTCTACTCTGATTAATGAAATTTTGTATTTTCTCCAATTTACCCAACCATTGTGAGGTTTTTTGGTTTTTGCAAATTTTCCAGATCTTGCAGGATGAAATGCTATTACTCCATCAATTTCGGATGGAAAATTTGACTTCAAAACAAGAGATGCCCAGCCACCAGCTGATTGTCCTGAAAGCACAATGTTTTTAAAACCATTTTTTCTAAATTCATCAATTTTTAGTTTCATAACTTTTCTTTTAGTTGTGCCTGCCCATTTATCAATCAACAAAACTCCATTTTTATCTTTAAGATTTAGAACGCTTTTAACTTCCTGATTATTTTTGTCATATATCTCCCAAAATTTATCTTCTTCTTTTTGAGTCCACCCTCGTGCTCCCGAACATAATTGATATGTTTTGATGGTATAATCTTTTATTTTTATTCCATCTAATTGATATATTATTTGTGGTATTTTCCGCCAAAACTTATTGCATCCTTCAACTTTCCTATCACTTCCGCTAGCACCATGTGTGTAAATTATTATGATTGTTTTATCTTTATTAATATTTTCATCTAATTCATAAGGATTACCTTCGTTATCCACAAAGGAATTTAATTTTGAAATTTTATTTAAATCTTTCTCAAATCTTTTTTCAAATTTAGTTTTAGCAAAAGCAATATTATTTAAAAAAAGTAATAAAATTAATATTAATTTTATTTTCATTTATTAAAAACTCTACCTGCTACTGTTTTAAGTTTCTCAATTGTTTTTTGGGTTCGTTTTTCTGGAGCAGTAATAATAGCTACATCTAAGCAATTATTAGTTGGATCATTTGGATCTATATAGTTCTCGAAATTATCAATTAAATTTTTAATCATCACTTTTGCTTTCTCAGCATTTCCTAACAAAACTTTAATTACTTGTTGAACATCAACGTTTTCATGATCTGGGTGCCAACAATCAAAATCTGTAACCATTGAAACCGATGCATATCTTATTTCTGCCTCTCTTGCGAGTTTTGCTTCAGGCATGTTGGTCATTCCGATAACATCTGCTTTCCAAGATCTATATAAATTAGATTCTGCTAATGTTGAAAATTGGGGCCCTTCCATAACAACATAAGTTCCGTTTCTTTGATAATCTATATTTGATTTTTTTATTGCATCTTCACATGCATTCATCAAACCATTTGAAGTTGGATGAGCCATTGATACATGGGCAACAATCTCATCATCAAAAAAAGTTTTATTTCTTGCAAAAGTCCTATCGATAAATTGATCTACAATTACAAATTTTCCTGGAGGTAAATTTTCTTTAAGAGAACCAACAGCTGATACAGAGATTATATCCGTTACGCCTAGCTGCTTAAGTGCATCTATATTTGCTCTAAAATTTATATTTGAAGGAGAAACAAAGTGTCCCCTACCGTGTCTTGGTAAAAAGTAAACTTCTTTACCATTATATTTGGTTTTTAAAATCTGATCAGATGGTTTTCCCCAGGGTGTTTGTAAATCAAGTAACTCTCTTTCTTTGAATTCCTCAACATCATAGAGGCCACTGCCACCAATTATTGCTAATTTATTTGTTGTCATACTTTAAAAATTATTTATTTATACTTTTATATTTAACTATTATGAATTTAAAAGATTATATTAGATCTATTCCTGATTATCCAAAAAAAGGCATTTTATTTAGAGATATAACTACCTTAATCAAAGATGAAAATGCGTTTGCAGAGACAATTAATCAAATCATTGAAAGATCAAAAAATTATAATTTTACGAAAATAGCAGCCATTGAATCTAGAGGTTTTGTATTTGCATCAGCTGTTTCTTTTGTTCTTAAAAAACCATTTATTATGCTTCGAAAAAAAAATAAACTGCCAGCAGATGTTCACTCGGTAGATTTTGAGCTTGAATATGGAACCGCAACAATAGAAGTGCACAAGGATTCTATAAATGACAAAGATGAGGTTTTGATAATTGATGATCTTATTGCAACTGGGGGTACGGCTGAAGCAGCCGCAAAGTTAGTTGAAATTTCGAAAGGTAAAGTTTCAGCATTTGTATTTGTAATAAACCTTTTTGATCTAGGTGGATCAGATAATTTAGTTAAAAACAATTATAAAGTTGAGAATTTAATTGAATTTCCAGGGCATTAGAAAGCAAAAAACTTATCCACAGGTCATATAATGTTTGAAATTAATTTTTATGATTATAACTTAATTACCAATGAGAATTGAAGAAGAGCTAAAGTTAGATTATTCAGATGTGCTTTTTAGACCTAAAAGAAGTACATTAAAAAGTCGTAAAGATGTAAATCTTCTAAGAACCTATAGATTTAAATATAGCAAAAATGAATGGTCAGGTATTCCAATTATGGCAGCAAACATGGATGGTGTTGGAGAATTAGGTGTTGCTGAAAAATTGAATGAATATGGAATGATTACATCATTAACAAAACAACATGATGTTAAAAAACTTAAGCAAAATAAAAATATTAAAAAAATCTTTCCTAATATCGCACTTAGTGTTGGTATAAAAAAAGAAGATTTTCAAAATTTAGATAAGGTATTAAAAGAATTTAGTTTTTTTAAATTTATTTGTATTGATGTTGCAAATGGGTACACAGAACATTTCACCAATTTTATTAAATCAGTAAGAGATAAATACCCCACTAAAACAATAATTGCAGGTAATGTTGTAACAGCTGATATGACTCAAGAATTGGTTCTAAGTGGAGCAGACATTGTTAAAGTTGGAATTGGACCTGGAAGTGTTTGTACAACAAGAATTCAAACTGGAGTAGGTTATCCTCAATTAAGTGCAGTAATTGAATGTGCTGATGCGGCTCATGGACTTGGTGCTCACGTAATAGCTGACGGTGGATGCACTTGTCCTGGTGATGTAGCTAAAGGTTTTGGAGGTGGTGCTGATTTTGTAATGCTAGGAGGTATGCTTGCAGGACATGACGAGGGAAATGGTAAAATTGTTAAAGTTAATGGAGAAAAATATATAGAGTTTTATGGATCTAGTTCTGAAGTTGCTAATAAAAAACACTATGGCGGACTATCAGATTATCGAAGTAGTGAAGGAAGAAAAGTTAGAGTAAAATATAGAGGAAAAATAAACGATACTATTTTAAATATTCTTGGTGGTGTAAGAAGTAGCTGTACTTATGTCGGTGCTCCTTCACTTAAACAGTTAAGTAAATGCACAACTTTTGTTAGAGTATCAAATCAGTTTAATGATAGTTTAATTAGATAATTTATTTTTCAAACTTAAAATCTTTAATATTTGTGGTTTCATATTTCTCAAAAGGCATATGTATCCAAGGAGACTCTTTTAAGTAATCTACGGAATAATCAGGTTTAAATTTTGAAGTTGACTTATGCCATAAAACTGCAGTTTTAATTTTTTCATCAAAATAAAAACCATAAAAATGTTCTAACCATTTAATACTTTTTATTAAAGTTTTTCCAGAATCAGCTAAATCATCAACTAACAAAACATGTGATCCCAAATTTGGAGTAGTTTTTGCTAAATCTCTTGAAAAAGTAAACTGTCCTTGTTGATTTTTTATATCGTCACTATCACCATGGTAAGACTCAACAGATAAGATGGCTAGAGGGACATTAAAAAGTCGACTAAAAATATCTCCAACCCTTAATCCACCTTTTGCAATACAAATTATTTGATTAAACTTTAAATTATCATCATGGATTTTTTTAGCTAATTGCTCTATCTTTTTATGATAATCATCCCAAGTTATATAAATATCTTTCATAGTTTTTGGTAGCGGGAAGTGGGATCGAACCACTGACCTCGGGCTTATGAGTCCCGCGCTCTAACCAACTGAGCTACCCCGCCTTAATTGATAAATGGTTTATAATACAAATCTTTATTGATTCAATAAACTTTTTTAAATCAAATTCTAAATTAAACAATAAAATAAATAGCTAACGAACTAACTAAACCAGCCAGAATAATTGACAAAACAATTCTTTTTTTTAAAGTTCTTTTTTGATCTAATCGAACCCTATTCAGTAAAATATTTACATTAGTAGTTTTAATCTTATCTGACTCAAAATCTTTAGTTTGAGCAACATCTGTATTAAATAATGATGTGTCTTGATCGTTTTTTTTCACACTTAATTTAAACAGGTAATAAGTATAAATACAATAAAATTAGAGAAAACTAAGCTCGTTTAAAATCTTTAGTATTCAAAGGTTTTGATAAAATTTCGACTGGATATTTGATCTTCTCAACTTCTATAAACAAATTTTTATCTTTAAGTGTATCTATTGTGTTTCCTGAATTAACATATCCAAATGATAAATTTTTATCAAAGCAAAATGAATAATTTCCAGAAGTTGTTCTTCCAATAATTTTATCATCTAAATAAATAGGTTCTTCATGTAACAACAAAGGTTCACCAGGTTTGCTATCTTTTAATGTAAACATCATCATTGTTTTTTCTAAAGGTTTGTCTTTAATTTTTAATAAAGCTTCTTTACCTATAAAATTAACATTTTTTTTATAGCTTATTGTAAATTGTAAACCAGCTTGGTACTGATTTTCCTCTGGTGAAATATCATGGCCCCAATGTAAAAAACCACTTTCCATTCTCATTATATCCATTGCATGCATACCACAATGAGATAAGTCAAAATTTTTACCTTCACTAGTTAAAATTTTATACAAATCTAATGCATCTTCTTTATTTACATATAATTCAAACCCAAGTTCACCTACGTAGGATATTCTTTGTGCCCAAACTTTAATATCATATATATTTATATTTTTACCTGTGCCGAATTTAAAATTTTCTGAAGTAAAATCATCATTACTTATCTTTTGGATCATGTTTCTACTTTTAGGACCAAACAAACCAAGACAACAAATAGTTTCTGTTACATCAATAAACTCAACTTCATCAGACAAATATTTGAGTATATGGTATTTATCTCTTTCTCTGGTTGCTGCTGAACTAACTATTCTAAAATGATTTTTATTAATACAAACAACTGTTAGATCTGTTTCTATACCACCGTCCTCATTTAACATGTGAGTATAGGTGGATTGACCAATTTCATTTTTAATATTAGCTGTGCAAATTTTTTGTAAATCACTATGAGTTTTCTCACCCTTTAAATCAAATTTTGAAAAAGTTGAAAAATCAAAAAGCCCAATATTTTTTCTAGCATTAATTGTTTCGTGTTTTACAGATGAGTACCAATTTTGATAATTAAAACTATAATTATATTTTGCTTCATCTCCGTCTAAAGAGTACCACATAGGTCTTTCAAAACCTCCAGCAACTCCAAAACATGCACCTGCTTTTTTTAACTCATTGTGATAAGGTAATAATTTTTCATTTCTTGAAGTTGTGTGTTGTTTATATGGCCAGTGCATACCATATAAATCTCCTAAGGTTTCGGTAACCCTATCCATTATAAATTTTTTAGATGAATGAAACTTTTGAAATCTTTTTATATCTAATGAAAATAGATCCTCATTTATATGACCATTGATCATCCATTCAGCTGTAACTCTTCCAGCACCTCCTGAACTTGCTATTCCAATACTGTTAAATCCACAACATGTGTAGAGATTTTTTACTTCTGATGCTTCTCCCAATAAGTATTGAGTATCAGGCGTGAAAGATTCTGGGCCTGAAAAAAATTTTCTAATACCTGCGTTTTCTAACATCGGAAGTCTATGAAAAGATTTCTCAAGATAAGGTTCAAAGTGATCAAAATCATCAGGAAATTCTCCAAATGAAAAATCATCAGGTACTCTACCACTATCTTTAAAAGCAGGTTTTGCATTAGGTTCAAAAATCCCTACCAACATTTTTCCAGCGTCTTCTTTTAAATAAAGACAAGCATTGTAATCTCTTAAAACAGGTAAATCTTTAGGAAGATCTTGCATTGGTTCTGTAATTACATAAAAGTGCTCATTAGGATACAATGGAACACTAACACCAATATCTTCTCCAATTTGACGAGACCACATTCCTGTAGCTAAAACTACATATTCACAATCAATTTTTCCTTGAGAAGTTTCAACACCACATATTCGTTTATTTTTTAATAAAATTTTTTTTACTGGTGTCTTCTCAAATATTTGAACACCCAACATTTTAGCTGCTTTAGCCAATACATTGGTAACTCCAACAGGATCAGCCTGACCATCTTTTGGCATATATACACCACCTACTAGATCTTCATTTTCTACTACTGGATATAATTCTTTTATTCTTTGTTGATTTAAAACCTCAACTTCAACATTAGATAATTGTGCAGTTGTAGCTTGCCTTAACAACTCCTGCATTCTTTCTTTGGAAGAAGCTACTGTTATTGCTCCATTCTGTTTAAGGCCAGTTGATAAACCTGTTGTTTTTTCTAGCTCTTTATAAAGATCTAAAGAATATTTTCTTAATTTTGTAATTGTAGAAGTTGCTCCTAATTGCCCTATTAAACCTGCTGCATGCCAGGTTGTACCAGAGGTTAATTGATCTCTTTCTAATAAAACTACATCTTTCCAACCAAACTTGGCTAAATGGTAAGCACAAGAAGTACCAGCAACGCCACCTCCTATTACAACTACCTTTGCGCTTGAAGGATAGTTTTTTTCCATTTCTAATGTTTGATAGCTTCTCCGGGTTCTACAAAACTATGTCCAAATACATCCGCAACAGCTTTATAGGTTACTTGACCTTTGTGAACATTTAACCCTGCTAAAAAGTTTTTATCTTCACTTAATGCTTTTTGATAACCTTTGTTAGCAAGTTTAACTAAGAAAGGTAAAGTTGCATTATTTAATGCCAATGTTGATGTTCTAGGAACACCACCAGGCATATTTGCTACACAATAATGAACTACATCATCAACTATATAAGTTGGATCACCGTGTGTTGTAGGTTTACTTGTTTCAACACATCCACCTTGATCTATAGCAACATCAACAATTACAGAACCTCTTTTCATTGTTTTAATCATTTCTTTGGTAATTAATTTTGGTGCTTCTGCACCTGGAATTAATACTCCGCCAACTAAAAGATCTGCCTCAGCAACTAGTTTATCTAAATCGGTTTTATCACTTTGTTCTGGGATAATTTTATCTCCAAACATTTCAACAAGTTGTTTTAATCTAGCCTCTGATTTATCTACAATATGAACTTTAGCTTGCATACCAGTTGCAATCACAGCAGCATTTTCTCCAACAACTCCTCCACCCAATATAACTACTGTTCCGCCTGTTACACCTGGTGCACCCCCTAAAAGCAAACCTCTACCACTTTGGTTTTTCTCTAAACAATGAGCACCTGCTTGTACAGACATTCTTCCCGCAACAGCACTCATTGGAGCAAGTAAAGGCAGTCTTCCATTGTCATCGGTAACTGTTTCGTAAGCTATATTAATACTTTTAGATTTTATTAATCCCTCGGTTAACTCCTTTGCTGCTGCTAAATGAAGATAAGTATAGACGATTTGATTTTCTCTAATCATATCAACTTCTACTTTTTGAGGTTCTTTAACTTTAACAATTATTTCTGCGTCATTAAAAATATCAGCTGCTGTATCAGCAATTTTAGCTCCAGCCTTTATATATTGATCATTCTCAAAACCAGCTTCAAACCCACCGTTGTTTTCAACTAAAACTTCATGACCTTCTGAAACTAAAGTTTTAACACTATCTGGTGTTAAACCAATTCTATTTTCTTGTGGTTTAATTTCTTTAGGAACTCCAATTTTCATAAACTTTTTTTATATATTTTTGTAAACTAACTAGTTTTTTTGGTTTTTTTGATAGTTAGTAATACCAGTTCTAAGTTTATCAATGATCTCATCTATATGTTTTTCTTCACATATAAATTGTGGAGCTATGATTAAACAATCGCCTGTTGCTTTAAAGTTAACACCTGCCTCATAGCAAGCTTTAAAGCATTCATAACCAGCTTTTCCAGGTTTAGTGTTCATTTTCATATCAATTCCACCCATCATTCCGTAGCCTCTAATATTTTCTACAGACTCCAAATCTTGAAGAGAGAACAAACCTTTTTGGAAATAAGGAGCTAAATTTTTCGCTCTATTAAAAATATCTTCTTTCTCAAAAATATCTTGAACTGCTAATCCTGCTGCAACAGCTACTGGAATTCCAGAATAAGTATAGCCATGAAATAATTCAACCGAACCCATTGGTGAAGCATCCATAACTGCATCATAAATTTCATCTTTGCATGCTACAACACCCATTGGAACTACTCCGTTAGTAGTTGCTTTTGCCATTGTCATTATATCTGGCGTTACACCAAACTCATGACTAGCAAATGCGGAACCAGTTCTTCCCCATCCTGTAATTACTTCATCAAAAATTAGAAGTATTCCATGTTTGTCACAAATCTCTCTTAGTCTTTGTAAATATCCTTTCGGTGGAACTAAAGTTCCAGTAGACCCTGCAATTGGCTCGACTATACATGCTGCTATATTTTCAGGACCAAAGTTACTAGCTATTCTCTCTAAATCATCAGCAAGATCTCCTCCTGTTTCTGGTTGTCCGCTAACAAATTTATGTTCTGGTAAATGAGTATGTCTCATGTGCTGGACACCAGGCATTAATATACTTGCGAATGTTTTAACATTATTAATCATCCCACCAACAGAAACACAACCAATATTCATTCCATGGTAGCCTCTTTCTCGTCCAACAAATCTAAATCTATGCGCATTCCCTTTTGCTCTATGATAAGCAACTGCAATTTTAATTGCTGTTTCAACTGCAGTAGAGCCACAAATTGTAAAAAACATTTTGTTTAAATCACCTGGAGTGTGTTTTGAAATCTTGGTTGCTAATTCAAATGATCCACCAAAACCTTGTTGAAATGGTTGAGCATAATCTAAAGTTTCTAACTGTTTCGTAACAGCCTCTGTAATTTCTTTTCTACCATGACCTAATGGATTACAAAATAATCCTGAGCTTGCATCAATTTGAGTTTTTCCATGATGGGTTTTTAAATAAACTCCTTTTGCTTCAGTAATCAATCTTGGATTTGCTTTAAAATCTTTATTAGATGTAAACGGCATCCAATGTTCATTTAATGAATTTGGAACTGAAGTTCTATTCTCTGAGCTCATAAATTTCTTTCTATAAAATATTTAAATATAAATCTTAAAGCCTCTTTAGACTAAAATAAATGGATTAACTACCACATTATTGACACAACCAATGATTGTATAAACTTTCTTTTTTGTTTTACATCGGAGAGGATTTGAATTTAAATATCCAGAATTTAATTAATTAAACATAGGGGAATAAATGAAAAAAATACTAAGTTTTATTCTAGGATCTATTTTTGCACTTAACCTATCAATTTCAGTTGCTAATTCAGCTGCAAATGAAGTTAGAGTTGCATACTTTCTAGAATGGCCAAGCCCAAATTTAGAAGACATGCAGAAAAAGAATTTTGCTAAAGCTCTTGGTGTTCCGGTTAAATGGACAAATTTCACTAATGGTGGAGCAATGACTGATGCAATGTTAGCAGGAGATATTGATATTTCTTACTCTCAAGGATTAGTACCTTTTATCAATGCTGTAAAATCAAATGCGCCTATCAAATTAGTTGATATTGCTATGGAATACGGAATGGGTGGAACTACATGTGTTACATCTAACGCTTCTGGAATTACAAAAGCAAACGCTACTGAATTAGAAGGTAAAAAAGTTGCTGTTCCATTAGGAACAATGGCTGAATACGTTTTTGATGAAAGTATGAAAGTTGTTGGTGCTGACAGAAGTAAAATGGACATTATTCAAATGGACCCTGAAGAAGGTGCTGCTGCATTAGTAAGCGGTGATGTTGTTATGGCATGTTTATTTGGTGGTAACTCTATCAAAGCAGCAACTGCAGTTGGATCAAGACTTTTGACTGTAGATGAAGCTAGAGCAGCTGGTATCTTAGGTATAGATATCACTTCTGTTACAGATAAATTCATGAAAGAAAACCCAGGTATGTTAAGAACTTTCATCGAAGTTACTCATGAGGCTAATGCTAGATACAAAGCTGGTAAAGCTGACATGAATTCAATGGCGAAAGCTTCTGAAATGACAGTTGCGGATATGAAAGACACTTTAAGTGGTTTCAAATTCTTAACTCCAGAAGAAACAAAAGCATCTATGGAAAGTGGTAATCTTGATGGTTTCCTAAAAGGAATGGGAACTCCAGGAGGAGCTGTAGATACAAGTTTCTTACCTTTATAATTTTAAGGGTTTAAAACTTTTTAAATAGGCACTGATTTTATAATTGGTGCCTATTTTTTTTATGAAATTTTTAATATAAGGCACTTATGAGTGATCTCGTTTCTCAAAACCTGAATATGATTTTTAAAACTCCTAAAGGAGAAACAGTTCACGCTTTAAAAGATGTAAGCTTTACTTTAAAAAAAGGAGAATTGCTTACAGTTCTTGGTCCCTCTGGCTGTGGAAAAACAACTTTATTAAATATTACTGCTGGATTTTTAAGACCTACCTCAGGAAAAATAACACTAAATAATAATGAGATAGACGGACCCGGTGTTGAAAGAGGAATGGTTTTTCAACAAGGTGCTTTATTTGAATGGCTAACAGTAGCTGAAAATGTAAATTTCGGACTTAGGATGAAAAAAGAAGATCCTGAAGTTACAGCTAAGAAAGTTGATGAGTGGTTAGATATAGTTGGACTTAAAGGTTTTGGTAACACACCTACTTATCAATTATCTGGAGGTATGCAGCAAAGAGTTGCGCTTGCAAGATGTTTAATTAATGATCCAGATTTAATTTTAATGGATGAGCCATTAGGTGCATTAGACGCATTAACAAGAGAAAAGATGCAGTCTTTAGTTTTAAAGATTTGGAAAGAAACAGGAAAAACTATTATCTTAATTACTCACTCTGTTGAAGAAGCATTGTTACTTGGAGAAAGATTATATGTAATGGCGCCAAGACCGGGGCGTATACATAAAGAGTATAATCTTCCATTTGCTGAAATGGGTCTTACACAAGATTTAAGAGAAATTAAAAAAAATAAAGAATTTTCATCGACGAGAGAAGAAATTTTATCCATGATTTGGAATATGGAAGAAGAAATAATGGGGAAAGATAATTAATGTTAACCCAATTTGTAACAATATTAATTATCGTATCTGTTATTGGCTGTATTCTTTACGGGAGAAGATTAATTAGAACTGAAAAAGTTGATGCTGTATTTGGTAATCCAGAAAGAGCAAAAGGCGGAACACATTGGGTAATAGTTGGCACAAGTGCAATTCTCATGTTGTGGCTTTATTATTCATGGGATATCGCAAAAGGCTTTTATCCAAAATCAGCAAATGAATTATGTCAAGTTGCTAAAATTAATGAGTCATTATTAGGTTTAAAGTACCAATTCCCTATTGAGGAAAGAGAATTCAAAAGCACATCTATTATTAAAATTGAAAATAAAAATCTTGTAAAAATTGCAAATGAAATAAAAGCATCTCCAGATCTAAATGATCAACAAAAAACAATCCTTGTTAGCTACATTGATAGAACTTCTAAATTAATTCCATTTTTAACAAGTGAAGAGTTAATGGAAATGGACACCAAAATTAAACTTAAGGAAATGACTGAAGAAATAAAACTTCTAAGTTCAAATTTCCAAAAGAAAGATTATCCTTTTGAAACAGATGCTCAGAAAACTGAAAGACAAAAACTTATTAATGAACAAGGTGATTGGGGAATAACAACAATAGATTCTGGAAGTGGTTCTATAGAAAATACCATTGAAATACCAACTGCACCACAAACTAACAAAGGCTTAAAATTTAATGCTGCTGCAGCAGAACTAAAAAAAATTGACGACAAATTTTTCAAATTAAAAAATCATAATCCACAGTTTAAAAATGCAATTAAACAACTTAAAGATGACATTAAAGCTTACAGAAAAGGTTTAGATGATAATCAGGAGATTGCATCCGATTATGCAAAGAACATTGTTAAAATTGCTAGAAGAATAGAGTTTGCAAGTATCTATCCCCCTAATGCATTAAATGAAATGCAAGCAGCAATAATTGAGTTTGATGAATTGCAAAATAAAGAGCAAGGCGGATTAAGATTAATTGATATCCTTTTATTCCCAGCTGGAACAATTGTAGCAAGTGGACCAACATGTTCTGAACAAGGATCAGGAAGATGGCTACCAAAACCATCTGATACATTTAATAAATTCATTTTGATGTCAAAACCAAGTGTTGGCTACAAAAATATTCCTCTTTTATGGATTGAGATGGTTGATGTGAGTAAAATGATAGGGTTTATTTTACCAGATTGGATAGCAGATATATTGCCTGGTGAATATCCAGTCCATACTAAAGATGGAATTGTAAAAGAAAACTTTAAAAGCAATGTATTAAAATTCGTAACAGGTGACTTTAAATTATTTAAAGTACCTGTTCCATACGGACATATCTGGGACTCTTTTATGAGAGTATTTTTAGGATTAATCTTTGGTATTATAATTGGAGTACCTTTAGGATTATTTATGGGCCTAAACAGATTTGCAAAAGGTTTTTTCGATCCATTAATTGAACTTTACAGACCTGTCCCTCCTCTTGCATGGGCACCTTTAATTATTTCAGTACTTGGAATTGATAACTCAGGAAAAGTATTTTTATTATTTATGGTCTCTTTGTCGATTATGATTATTTCAGCAAGAGCTGGTGCATCAGGAACACAACTCTCAAAAATCCATGCAGCACACTCATTAGGTGCTACTAAAAAACAAATTTTAAGACATGTAATTTTCCCAAATTCACTTCCTGAAATTCTTACAGGAATTAGAGTCGCTGTTGGTATGTGTTGGGGAACACTTGTTGCTGCAGAATTTTTAGCGGGTACAACAGGTATCGGTTTTGTTGAAAACGTTGCTAAAAAGTACTTTCAATATGAGGTAATTTGGATAACGATATTTATTATGGGTCTACTTGGTCTTTTATTTGATATCACATTGAGAAAAATAATAGATAAAACTATTCCTTGGCGTGGAAAAGGATAAATGTTAAGGGGATGAAATGAAGACCCCAATTTTAAAAAAACAAGTCATTAAAATATTCCAAAAATTTGGTCTAAGTAAAGATCATGCTTTAATTTCTACTAATGCATTGATCAATGCAGAATTGGTTGGTGCTTATGGACATGGTTTATCAAGACTAAAGATGTACTGTGATCGAATTTCTAAAAAAGTAATTAATCCAAAGCCAAAAATTAAAGTTAAAAAAATTTCTTCTTCTATTTCTCATATTGATGCAAATAATAGCATAGGATTTGTTGCTGCTGATCTAGGAATTAAAACTGCAATTAAACATGCCCAAAAAACTGGAATAGGAATGGTAGCAGTTAAAAATAGTGGTCACTATGGTTTATCTGGTTATTACGCTGAACAAGCAGTAAAGAAAAATTTAATTACAATGATCTATACAAATGCTCCTCCTGCCATTGCTCCACATGGTGCTTTAAAATCTTTATTTGGTACAAATCCAATTTGTTTTGGATCCCCTACTGGTTCTAAAATTCCTTTTATTTTAGATACATCAATTTCAGTAATTAACAGAGGTAAAATTAGAGTTGCTGCAAGAAATAATCAATCAATTCCTATGGGAGTTGCTTTAGATAAATTTGGCAAACCAACCACAGATGCAAAAAAAGCATTAGCCGGAGTTCAATTACCAATTGCAGGCTTTAGAGGATCGGGACTTGCTTGGATGGTAGATATTTTAAGCGGAGTTTTGACTGGAGGAAATCACGCAGGAAGAGTTAAGGATCCATTTGATGATTTTTCAGGCCCACAAAATATTGGTCATTTATTTATAACTTTTAAAGCAAATTTATTTCAAAAAAATTATAATCAACGAATTAAAGATAATATTAAATCAATAAAAAAACTTCCTAAGATTAAAGGAGTTAAAGAAATAATGTATCCAGGACAAAATAAATATAACCGGTATAAAAATAACTTAAAAAAAGAAATTTCTATATCGGATATGATTAAAAAAGATTTGGAAACGTTAATAAGTTAACATCGTTAGAGCACCCAAAGAAACGATAACAGATGATAAAATTATTGTTCGTTTAACTTTTTCCTTCTTCTTTTCTTCTAGAAGTCTTTGCTTTAGAACATCCACGTTAACCCTTTTAGGAGCTTCAACATATTGAGAGGGGGTCTCTACAATCTCGGATGTTCTATGTAAGCTTTCTGTACTCATATTTATTTTATAAGTATAATTTTAATCATTATAAGATCATTTATTACATACTAGGGTTGTCCATAATGGGTTGACTCTAAATATAAACTTGTTCATATTGGGTTTTTTTTAAAATATGAACACTATACCAAGTATTTCTGAACATATTGACGAGAAGGTAATCAATAAAGTAATTCAAGATAATTTTGCCGCACTGGCACCCGCTTATTTTACTTTAACAAGCAACTGGTTTGTAAGAGCCTATGATCATTACAAAGACATAGATAAGTTTGTCCTCATTATATATTTGATACATCAAGACCTTATATATTTCAGACAAAATGGAGTAAAAATTAACTATGACGCATTTTATAAAGATAAATCAATCGAAATTAATAAAATTAATATTTCAGACATTTCAAAAGATCTAGGAGTTCCAAAAGAAAGTATTAGAAGAAAAGTTTTAGAATTAGAAGAACAAAGAGTAATTAAAAGAATCGGTAAGAAAATATTTGTTGTTCGAGATACACTTTACTCAGCTAAAGCGGTAGATACTCTTACTGAGGTTGCAAATATGTTGCATGAATTTAATAAAATTTTAAAAAAAGAAAAATTAGTAAATGAAGTTTACTCTGTAAAAGAAATAATATTTGCAATAAAAGAAAATTTTTCTTACTGCTTGTATCAGTTTAATAAATTTTGGTTTATTTTTATTAAAAGATGGAGAGAAGAATTGAAGGATTTAGAAGTTTTTGCAATCGGTATGGTTGTGCTAATAAATACAATTAAAAATCCAAAATTTACTCCAAAAAAACAACATTTAGATTCATATAGAAAAGAGATTCAGGGATCAGATAAAAGAGGAGTTAATGCCATGTCAATTTCTGAAATAACTGGTATTCCTAGACCCACAGTTGTTAGAAAAATAAAATATTTAGTTGATAAAAAATTTCTTCATATAAATGATAAAAAATTAATTACATACAATGCTAAAGATAGTGCTTTTGTAACAACAAAGGGAATGGTGAATAAAAATATGCTTAGCTTAAGCCATTTTATTTATAAAGTTTTTAATCAAATAAGAATAATCAATAATTAATTAGACTTTCTTAAAAAATAAATAAAAATAAATCCTGTTATATACATGATTAGTGCATAAGCACCTGTTGGTAATGCATATAATATATCAGTGCCAAATATTTGCGTAGAGACAAATAACGCTAACGTACCATTTTGCAATCCACATTCTAAAGCAATACATCTCATTTGTTTAATTCCTGAGGCAAATGCTTTAGCGATGTAGTAAGCAATAACCATCATTGATACATTTAAAATTAAAGCAATTAAACCTGCTTGCTTTATAAAGCTTAGAATATTTTCTCTTTCTTCATAAAACGCAGCTACAAAAAAAACAGCGAACAAAACTATGTTGAGTTTATTAAATATTTCAACTTTAGAAGATATGAAATTTTCAGCAAATTTTCTGATAATCATTCCTAAAATCACAGGTACTGTTACAACTAAAAACATTTTTAAAGCTATTCCTGTCATTGAAATGTTTTGAGAAACTTCTGTTATCCCTAACATGTCTGCAGAAGTAAAGATTATCAGAGGTACTGTAATTATACTTAATAAACTAATTACAGCAGTTAAAGATATTGATAATGCAACATCACCATCAGCAAATTTTGTCATTACATTAGATGTTACACCTCCCGGTGCTGCAGCTATGATCATAACCCCTATTGCTATTTCAGGTGGTGTTTTTAAAATTAAAATTAATATGTATGCTACAATTGGAAGAATTATTAATTGAGAAATAAAACCAACAATAAAGTCTTTTGGTGATTTGAATACTCTTCCAAAATCTTCTAGTTTTAATCCTAGGCCTAAGCCTAACATTATCAAGGCCAAAATAATTGGCGCTATTTTAGTTACAATCTCCAAATTCTCCCCCTCTGAACTGATTATATAAAGTTGTTAATTTGATATAAAGAAATTTTTTATATGTACATGTTCAGTTTTTTCACTTAATTGTACAAAATGCTCTCAAACAAAGAAATTATCTGTCCAAATAATTTATTAGATTTAGCTCACAAAAAAAAAGGCGTTAAAGTTGCAGTTGTTAATGCTGGCAAACCCTTGCCTATGTTGTCAGTGCAAGATGCGGTTAACGAAAATTTAATTGAGCCTATATTCATAGGTCATGAAGTAGAAATTCAAAAATGCGCTGAAGATATTAAATGGGATATTTCAAAATACGAGCTTATTCATGAGCCTGTGGAAAATGATACTGCTAAAATTGCAGCTAAATTAGCAAGTGAAGGTAAGGTACAAATAATAGTGAAAGGCCATATTCATACTGATGTACTTATGAAAGAAGTGCTTAAACGTGAATATAATTTGTTGGGAAAAACAAGATTAAGTCATATCTGGCATATGACTATCAGTAAAGATGATAAGCCATTAATTATTACTGATGGAGCATTAAATGTTTTGCCAAATGTTAAAACAAAAATGCATATTCTTAAGAATGTAGTTAATTTTTCAAATAGAATAGGAATAGAAAGACCAAAAGTATCTGTATTGTCCGCTACAGAAGAAGTTTTAGAAAGTGTACCAAGTTCCATTGAAGCTGCGGAAATTACAAAGTTAGCTAAAGAAGAAAATTTAAATGCTGACGTATTTGGCCCTTTAGCATTTGATAACAGCATTTCAAAAAAATCAGCAGCAATAAAAGGAATTAAAAATTTGGTTGCTGGTGAAGCAGATGTATTGTTAGTGCCAAGTGTAGAAACTGGAAATGCTTTGGTAAAAATGCTGATATATTTTAGTGGAGCATGTGCCGCAGGAGTTGTGGTCGGTGGAAAAGTACCAGTCGTTATAACAAGTAGATCTGATGAAGCTCAAGCGCGTTTAGCTTCTATTGCTGCTGCAGTTGTTGCATTAGATTAGTTCTAAATTAAGTAAAGTTATTGAATTCATAGCTTTTATACTTTATTAAAGAGGCTCAAAAAAAAGGAAACGATAATGGCTATTCAATATTTAAAAAAATCACCAAAAACATCTTCAACAGATGATACAAAAACAAGAGAAATAGTTGAAAATATTTTAAAAGATATAGAAAAAACTAAAGAAGAAGGCTGTAAAGAGCTTTCAAAAAAATTTGATAAATTTGAGGGTGATGTAATCGTTTCCAAAGAAAAAATTGAAGAGATTAAAAAAAGTTTAGATCAAAAAACTAAAGATGATGTTCAGTTTTCTCATGAAAGAGTTAGAAAATTTGCAGAAGCACAATTAAAAAATTATGGACAAGATTTTGAAGTTGAGCTTTCTGAAGGTTTGTATGCTGGTCAAAAATTAATTCCTGTAAATACTGCTGGATGTTATGTTCCTGCCGGGAGATACGCACATATTGCTTCGGCTGTGATGAGTGTAACAACTGCAAAAGTTGCTGGTGTTAAAAATATTCTTGTATGTAGCTCACCAAAACCAGGTGTTGGGGTACATCCTACTATTGTTTATACAGCTGATCTTTGTGGTGCTGATGTAATAATGAACTTAGGTGGAGTGCAAGCGATTGCAGCAATGACTAATGGTTTGTTTGGAAACGCACCTGCTGATATTTTGGTAGGTCCAGGTAATCAATTTGTTGCTGAAGCAAAAAGAATTTTATTTGGTAAAGTTGGAATAGATTTATTTGCAGGTCCAACTGAAATTGCAATAATCGCTGATGAAACTGCTGATCCAGAAATTGTAGCAGTAGATTTAGTTGGTCAAGCTGAGCATGGCTATAATTCACCTGCTTGGTTATATACAACAAGTAAAGAACTAGCAGAAAAGGTAATGAAAAGAGTTCCAGAATTAATTGCTGAATTACCAGAATTACCAAGAACAAATGCTGAGGCAGCTTGGAGAGATTACGGAGAAGTAGTTCTTTGTGATACTGATGAAGAGATGGCTACTATTAGTGATGAGTATGCCCCTGAACACTTAGAGGTACAAACAAAGAATTTAGATTGGTTCCACAACAGATTAAAAAATTATGGTTCTTTATTTGTTGGTGAAGAAACAACTGTTGCTTATGGAGATAAATGTTCAGGAACAAATCATATTTTACCTACAAAAGGAGCTGGAAGATATACAGGTGGTTTATTTGTAGGAAAATTTATCAAAACACTAAGTTTCCAAAGAATGACAAAAGAATCAACAGAATTAGTTGGAGCTGCAGCTGCAAGACTTTCGAGATATGAAGGTATGGAAGCTCATGCGAGAACTGGGGATGTAAGATTGAAAAAATACGGTTATACTCAATAAAAAGGAGAATCATATGTCAACTTACGAGTGCTCAAAATGTGGAATGTCAGTTAACGCAACATGTGGAAAATGCGATAAACCATTAGTGGACGACATGCTTAAATTAGATGATGGAAGTGAAGTACAAATATCTAAATGTCCAGACGATCATGGAAAAATAAAATCTCCGCTATGTTGTGGGCAAGATATGAGTTGTAAACTTTAATTAACTTAATTTTAAATCTAAATATAAAGCTGCAGACCAAGAAAAATTCTTGGCCCCCATAGGTTTAGCACTTTTTCGGGTATAATATTCATGAAAACCATTTGCCTCAATCATTTGTATCGTTTTTCTTTTAATTTTTTTTGAAAAAGAATTATCTTTATTCATTAATCCTTTGTAAATAAACCAATTACAGTTCACCCAAATTGGACCTCTCCAATACCTTTTTTCCTCAAAACTTTTATGATTGGGTTTAATTGAAGAAAAAAAATATTTATCATTTTTATTATGACTTTTAAGATTTTTAATTAATTTCTTATTAATTAAATCGTTATTTAAATCTGCAAACAGAATAAAATAATTTGTAATAGAAGGTATATAAATTTTTTTCTTATTTCTTATATCCTTTGAAAAAAAACTTCCTTTTTTTTTATCATATAATTTTAGTATATTTTTTTCTGTGACTTTGGCATAATTATTTATTTTGGAACTCTTTAGATTAAATTTATTTAATATTTGTATAAGATCTTTGTTAGCCTTTAAAAATAATGAATTAAATCCAACATCTACAACATTAAATAAAGAAGATTTAAAAACTTTTTTAGGATTATATTTTTTTTTTCTTAGATTATTTTTAATAGATACGTATCTATCATAATCTATATTAAGAGGTCTGTGATCTGGGTTAACAAGCTTATTATCTGCTCTTTTATATTTTAAATTTTTTTCAATAGTTACTTTTTCCATTGGTTCATCCCAAATAGGAGAATTATCATATCCACTTTCCCAAGGATGAAGAATCGAAACCAACCCAGTTTTATTTGGATCTCTAAATTTAATAAACCATTCATGAAATCTAATTATTTTTTTTACAATTTTTTTTACTTCTTTGGTTTGTTTATTAGATATTTTGTTTTTATCTAAAATAATTTTCAAAATAGTTGATAAAATAGGTGGCTGAGTAATACCAGATGAATGAATTTTATTACCACAATTCCAAGCAGTATAATTTGGATAATAGTTTGTATTTGTATCATGAAATAATATGTGAGGAACCATGCCATCTTTCCACTGACCATCTAGCAATGTTGTAATTTCTTTAAGTGCATGGTTTAAATTAAAATAAGAATAACCTAGTGCTATAAACGCAGAGTCCCAATTCCATTGAGCTGGGTAAAGCTTATTATTTGTAGGTAAGGTATACCCTTTTCTTCTGTTACCCAGTAAGGTCTTTTGAGCCTTATTAATTAAATTTTTCATTAACCTTTCACACTTCCTGCAGTCAGACCGCTAACTAAATATTTTTCAAAATAAACAAATATAAATAGTACTGGCAATGTAACAACGACTGAGCCTGCCATTAAATATTGTCTTGGCGTTTCTGCATCTCCACTTAAATATTGGATAGCCCTTGATAATGTAAATGAATTAGGATTGTCCAAAAACATCAAAGAAAATAAAAACTCATTCCAAGCAATCATAAAAACATACAAAGCAACAGATGAAATCGCTGGAATACTTAAGGGAATTATAATTTTTGTTATAATTCCGAACCAACTTAACTTGTCTAAAATTGCAGCCTCCTCCAATTCTTTTGGTATACTTTTAAAGTATCCTTGCAACATATAAATAGCTACTGGAAGTGTTGTTGCTGTGTAAACAATTAATAAACCTTCTATTGAATTACGTAAACCCAATTGACTAAAGATTGTATACAACGGAATAACAAGAACGATTGCAGGGAACATGTATATTATAAGTATAGATGTAGACAAAAATGTTTTTCCAAAGAAATTTAATCTTGCAACTGCATAAGCTGCAGGTATTGCAAAAATAAGAGTTATAATAACAGTGCCAACAGAAACGATAGTACTAGTAATAATATATTTACCAAATTTATAAGATTTAAAAATTACAAAATAGGATTTAAATAAATCTTTTACATCCTGTCCAAAATTTATACTAAAATCTAAAGGATTTACCAACAAAGCTATTTGTGTTTTAAAACTTGTCACTAACATCATGTAAAATGGAAAAAGTATTACAAAAGAAAAAAATAAAATTCCAAATAAAGTTAAGAAGTCAAATAAAATTACTTGTGTAGAGTGTTCTTCTTTTAAACTTATGAAATTATATTTACTAATTTTATAAGTAAAAAAATATAATATTAAAAATACACCCACATTGTACCAAATTGGTAATTTTTGTATTAAGTAACCATCACAAAAAACGAATATTGAAGAAAAAATTATTGATTTATAAAATGATTTAATTTTATCGCCTATTCCTAAGTGACCTAACGATATTAAAAACCCAAAGATGAAAAGTATTTCAATGTTAAAGCTAGTAATGCTTAAACCTTGCAGTGTTGCCAATATCTTCCAAATCGAAATTAAAAAAATTAAGAAAAAAGTAGATATTAATGAAAATATTATAGTATTTTTAGTTCTCATCAACTCTCTTTCCTAAAAGTTTAAAATAAAAAAACATAAACATTAAAAGCAATACAACGATTACTATTGAAACAGCTGAGCCCATTCCAATATCTGATATAGCAAAACCTTGTTGATAAACATTTATTGGTAGAGTTCTTGTTCCTGATGCACCTCCAGTTAATAAAAATACGTCCTCAAATTTATTAAAATTCCATATAAACCTAATCATGAATAAAATCGAAATTACTGCAGTAATTTGAGGAAGTGTAATATTAAAAAATTTTTGAAAGGGACTTGCGCCATCAACATCAGCAGCTTCATATAATTCTTTTGGAATAGCTTGAAGTCTCGCAAGAATAAATAAAAAAGCTAAAGGGAAATATCTCCAAATTTCAAACATTATAACTGTTGTAAGTGCTAACCTTAATTTAAAATCAAAACCCAAAATACTAATTTCAATATATTTTTGTCCAAGAAGGTTTATTGGAGTTTCAATAATTTGATAATTTAATAATAAGCTATTCAACGTCCCGCTATTAGGGTCTAGTAGAAGTTCCCAAGTGTAAGCTAAAGCAACAACTGGAGCAACATAAGGAAAAAGCAGAACACTTCTCATGAATGTTCTTCCATAAAATTTTTGATTTACCATTTGAGCGGTTAAAATACCGAATACTATTGACCCAACAGTTCCAAAAAATGTGTAATAAAAAGTTGTTAGTAGTAAATCTATAAATTCATTTTCGAACAAAACTTTTTTAAAATTTTTGAGAGTAAAGTTGGTATTAAGTAATATATTATCAGATTTTCCGTCTAATTTTGGTTTAATTGATTTGAGATTTTTTTTATCTATTTTTGATCCATCATTTGTTGCAAATATTACTTCAAAATTTTCCCTATATTTAGGTGGCCAATTACCAAATTCACATTTTAAGTTATACTTTTTGTAAGAGCATCTTGGATCTAAATTTTCAATTTCAAGATTTTTTGGAAAATTATCTTGAAAAGAAACATCTCTTATTTCTTGAATTAATGAACTATTTCTTAACTTATATAATATCTTTATTTTTGAGGGCTCGTCAGAAATAGATTTTACAATTTTTTTTGCTCTTGGTTCTGGAATTCGAATATCTTTTAATTCAACTTCTTTAAAACTAATCCATATATTTGCAAAAATTGGAAATAAAATTATTGAAAAAACCAGAAGGACTGCAGGTAATGTTAGTATGTATGCAGTTTTTTTTTCTGTATTTGCTAGAGTATCATTCATAAAAAAAGCGGATAATTTATATTATCCGCTTTTTTATAAAATTAAAATTATTTGAATTTAGCTAATGATTTGTTAATCATATCAACAGCTTCATCAACATCAATTTGATCATCAATATAAAGTCTAGTAATTCTATTTATAAACTGAGAATTTATGACTTTTGACGCTCTTGATAGTTCACCTTCTTTAACACCCCATCTATTTGCAGTATCTAAACCAGCTACAATGTTATTAATAACATCTGGGTCATATAGATCTGACAAAGGAGCTTTTCTATCAACTCCAACAGGTAGTTTACTCCAAGCTTTTGTGAAAGCCTCAGGGTCACTTGAATTTCCTCTTCTTACAGGAAATTTTCCTTCTGGAGCTATCGATAACGTGCTTGTGTAACCTTCATCCATTGAGTACATGATAAATTGTTTAGCTTCATCTGTATCAGCGTCAGCTGTTATACCAAAATATCTAACATCTGCCCATGCAGCACCTTTTTTATTACTAGGTCCACTAAAATTAGTTATGAAACCAGTTTTAGAAGCTAGTTCAGGTGATGTAGGATCACTGTTAATTGTTGGTGGAGCCGAGTCTCTTAAACCAGCAAGCTCATCCATAATGAATGGAGACCAAATAATCATTGGAGTTTTACCTGCAAAGTAAAGTGCTCTAGATTGTTTCCAGTACAATTCTCCTGGAGGACTAGCTTTAGCAATTACTTTATAAAACTCTAATGCTTCTTTTAATTTCTTACCTTGTTTTTTGATACCACCTTTTTTAACAATATTAACTCCATTTGCTAAAAGAACGTGTTCTAAAACCTGACTCATAAAATTTTCGTCAGTTTTAGTTGCAGCTACGAAACCAAACATACCATTTTGTTTTGATAATTTTTCAACTGCAGCAACAATGTTAGCATAACTTGTTGGCGGTGCTAAATCTGCATTTTCAAAAAGATCTTTTCTATAAACAACCATTTGTGTCCATCCATCTACTGGAACCGCTGCAATTTTTGATCCCTTCTTAGCCATATTTAGTGCGCCCGGTGCAAATGTATTTTTACCCAATTCTTTAACTACATCGTCATTGGCATCTACATCTAAAATTCCTGCCTCAGCCCATGGTAATACATATTGTAAAGTATGATAAATTACGTCTGGTAAATCACCTGCAGCAGCTGCTGCTGTAGCTCTTGTACCTAGTTCTTTTTCTTCAACTGGAATTACATCAACCTTGATTCCAGTTTTAGCTTCAAAAGCTTTGGCCATTTCCTCCTGCTTTGCCATTCGAGCAGGCTGAACTTCTGTAGTCCAAAACTTTATATCTGCGTAAACAACATTAGTTATAAAAAAACTAATCACGCAGAATAACTTAATTATATTTTTCATTGACCCTCCTTAAATGATCTAATCAATATTATTCTGAGGATACCTTATTGTAATGATTCTAAGTCGCATACCTCTTACTTTTTAATAACAGTTATGCAAAAACCTCATAAGAAAAAAGGTCTAAAATTCTTAATAATTCTAAATTAGTCAATTTTGAGTTGTATCAAGATTGTATTCTTTTACCATTTTGATCAAAAACAAAAACATCTTTTACATCAAATCCTATTGAATTACTTATTTGTAGATTGCTAGAAATTTTGGCACTCAGTTGGTATTCATCTTGTTTTAAGTAAATAATTTTTTCATTACCCAAATTTTCTATTAATTCTATTTCAGGATTGAAAGAATATTGAGTTTTCTGATTAGATTTTAAATGTTCTGGTCTTATTCCCACAAAATGTTTAGATTTATTAAATTTTAGTTTATCAAATTGAATTTCATTACCAAGCAGTTTAATTGAACTTTCTGAAATTACATTTTTTTCATTAATTTCTAAAACATTCATTTTAGGTGTACCAATAAATTGAGCTACAAAAATATTTGCTGGATCATTATATATTTCTTCAGGAGTACCAACTTGTTCAATATTTCCTTGATTTAAAATAACTATTCGATCTGCCAAGGTCATAGCTTCTACTTGGTCATGAGTTACGTAAATCATATTTGTTTTGATTTGATTATGTAATTTAGATATTTCAACTCTCATTTCTGCTCTTAAAGCTGCATCTAAGTTTGATAAAGGTTCGTCAAATAAAAATATTTTTGGATTTCTTGTAATGGCTCTTCCGATAGCAACACGTTGTCTTTGACCTCCAGATAATTGTTTTGGTTTTCTCTCTAAAAGTTCTTCAATTTTTAGAATTTTTGCAGCCTGCATTACTTTTGTATTAATTTCTTCTTTAGGTCTTTTTTCAATTTTTAGACCAAAAGACATGTTTTCATAAACATTCATATGAGGATAAAGAGCATAAGATTGAAAGACCATAGCAGTTTGACGTTTTGAAGGATGTAGTTCATTAATTTTTTGATCATTAATAAATATTTCACCTTCGTCTATTTTTTCTAATCCCGCAATCATTCTTAGCAGAGTTGATTTTCCACATCCTGATGGTCCTACCAAAACAAGAAATTCATCCTCTTTACCTAAAAGATTAAAATTTTTAATTATCTTATTAGCACCAAATGATTTATGAACACCAGTAAATTTTATGTTTGCCATTTAATTCCTTATCTTTTTAAGAATATTAATCTAAAAAATTTTTTATTAAAATATTAAAATTATCCGGTTGTTCTAAATGAACATTATGACAACATCCTTTAAAGATTTCTAAACGGCTATTTTTAATATTTTTACTCAATGTATCAACTTGATCAAAATTATAAGAAATATCTTTATCTCCCCAAATAATTAAAGTTTCGTTTTTGATATTTTTTAAATTATCAATTCCTTTCCAATTTTTCATAGCAAGCAAAGCATTATCAGCTGTTTCTAATGAAACATTTTTAACAGCATTTTCACATAAAAAATAATTCTTATCTTTGTTCCCTTTTACAAACCATTTTGGAGGAACTCTTGAAAATGAAATTTTTGTTCCATCTTTTTTTAATTTTTCTCTTGTTTCATCCATCGTTTCAAATCTTCCTGGGATATCTCCTATAGATCCTGTAGCAAAACAAATTAATTTATTAACTCGATCACCAACGATTTTTGTTATTTCTTGAACAACCATTCCTCCCATGGAATGACCAATCAAATTAAATTTATCAATTTTCTTTTGATTTATAATTTCTATTATTTTATTCGCCATATCATTAATAGAGTTTAAAGATTGTGTTTTATAACTTTCACCAAATCCAGGTAAAGCAGGTGCAATGACTCTGTAATATTTTGAGAAATAATTTTTTTGAAAACACCACATTTCAGATGAACCAAGATATCCATGCACAAAAACAAATGGAAAACCTTTTCCTACATCATCTACATAAATACCACTCATAATGTCTCCTTAACTATATATAAAACTAAAATACTCATAAAAGTTATAATAAATATATTAATAACTCTCCAAATTTTCCTACTTTTAGCATATTTAGATAAATAATTTGATAGGTAACCTAAAGCAAAAAAAAATAGAAATGAAGCTATAGATGCGCCAATCCCAAAAGCTACTTTTTGATTTAATAAATAATTTTTAGAAAAATTCCCGAGAAAAAAAACTGTATCTGAATAAACATGTGGATTTAGGTATGTAAATCCAAGAGTTTTTATAAATATATTTGTTTTTGAAATATTTGTTAGATCATTACTAAAATTTATTTCTGAATAATGAGTTTTTAGTTTTGTGTAAATAAAGTGCAATAAAAACAATATAAGAAGTATATTTAAGATTAATTCAACTGTTTGATTAAAGAGTTGATTAAAATAATGAAAAAGAAAGATACCTAAAAATATTAATATTAAATCAGATAGTGAACATATTAAACAAACTAGAAATACGTGTTGTTTTTTTAAACCTTGTTCAATAACGAAAATGTTTTGAGCACCAATTGCTAAAATTAAACTTAATCCTGCAAAAAAACCTAATAAAACATATTCCATTAGGAATAGTTAAACTCTTTTCTTACCTTGAACAACCCTATCAAGAATCAATGCAACGAATAAAATTGCAACACCTGCTAAAATACCTTGTCCAACATTAGCATATTGAAGAGCTTCTAGAACATCTTGTCCTAATCCTTTTGCACCTATTAGAGATGCAACTACCACCATTGCTAAACTTAACATTACAGTTTGGTTTACACCTGCTAAGATAGATGGCGTTGCTAATGGCAAATCTACTTTTTTTAATAAATACCATTTAGATGCTCCATAAGCGATTGCAGCTTCTCTAATTGTTTCAGGTACGCCTCTTAATCCAAGAACTGTTAATCTAACTACAGGGGTTCCTCCAAAAATCATTGTAATTATAACCGCAGCAACCTTCCCCGTTCCAAAGAATGCAATTACTGGGATCATAAAGACAAAGGCTGGCATTGTTTGCATAAAATCCATTATTGGTCTTATCATTGAATAAAATCTTTGACGTCTTGCGCAAAAAATTCCAAGCGGAATTCCAATAACAATACTTAATACAGCAGCTGTTCCCAAAAGAGCTAAGGTAGTCATGGCTTTTACCCAAAAACCTAAAAATCCCATGTAACATAAAAATCCTGCCGAATAAATTGCAGCTCTTGGGCCTGCAGCCAGTCCTGTTAAAGTTACTATGGTGGTAATGATTACTATCCATGGAGTTTTAACAAATAGCAATTCTAAAAAATCCAATACTGATCTAATACCAATAGTGATTGCTGTAAATAAAGCATCTCCTTTTAAAACAGCATAGTCAAAAATAGTTTCTACCCATTTTATTGAAGTAAGTCTTATGTCTGGATGAGTTGGAAAGTCATCCATTATAGTAATAACACCTGGAAAACTATAATGCACAACTGAGAAAAACATAATCACTGCAGCAAAAATTGTGCTGGAGATAAAGTTCTTAGTTTGCATTCCTGGTCTTATTGTTTTGTCAGATAACCATTCTGAATATCTTTTTTCTAATACAGAATTAGCAAGAATTCCTTGAACTATTTTAATCGAAATTAATAAAACAATACCAAAAATTGTGATCCAAATTGCAGATGCTTCAATTCTTGCAACTTCATCAATATATCCCTGCATTGCATCTTCTAAGGATTTAATATTACGTTTATAAACATCAACTTTATCTGGATTATTAGTAATAGCTGCTTCTAACTGTTTGTTTCTAAATGCAATTGTAGATTCAACTTGTTTTATTTTTTCAACTGCTTCTTTAGTAATATTCCCAAATAAACCTCTTATAATTTGAACAACTGAAAATGTTTCAATTATTAAAAAAGCTAGAGCCCAATTCCATATATTTCTCATTCCAAACCAAATTGGACCTAGAATTCCTGCATATAAATTAAATGAAAAAGAAAATGAAGGTTTGCTTCCAATTTTTTGAAACTCCTTAATGTAATATTCTGGATTTGATTTAACAAAGTCAGCTATTAACTCAGATCTAGTAGGGTTATTAATTTGTTTATTCTCCATCACCACCCTCTATGACTGCTTTTAAAAGATCTGATTGTGTAATAACTCCAATGTTTTTTTGCTCATAATTTTTAACAACTAATGGCTTATCTTTCGATTTTGAAACTTCAATTAATTTACTTAGCAATTCATGCTCATCTACACTTTGTAAATTTTCTTCCAACTTACCATTTAAATTTTCATAACTTTCAACTGTTTGCATGATTGTTTTTGCCTGAACAACTTTAAGTCTAGAAATTCCTTTAACAAAATCTGCAACATATTCATCAGCTGGATTAACTACAATTTGTTCTGGAGTTCCAATTTGAATAACTTTTCCATCTCTCATAATAGCAATTCTATGTCCTACTCTTACAGCCTCATCTAAATCATGAGTTATAAAAACTGTTGTCTTTTTCATCTGTTTTGAAAGTTTGATAAATTCTGATTGAAGCTGTCTTCTAATTAGTGGGTCTAATGCACTAAAAGGTTCATCCATTAAAAGAAATTCTGGATCTGCAGCTAATGCTCTTGCAAGTCCTACTCTTTGTTGCATTCCTCCAGATAATTCATGAGCAAATTTATTACCCCAACCTTGTAATTCAACTATTTCTAAAATTTTATTTGCTGCATCTAAACGATCATTTTTACTTACTCCTCTTATTTCAAGAGGCATTGCAATATTATCTACTACTGATCTATGAGGCATAAGCGCAAAGTTTTGAAAAACCATGCCTATCTTTTTATTTCTTAGTTCTTGTAAATTATCACGATCAAACTGCATTACATCTTGACCGTTTATCAAAATCTTTCCCGATGTAGGTTCTAAAAGTCTGTTTATATGTCTAACTAATGTAGATTTTCCACTACCAGATAAACCCATCACACAAAATATTTCTCCTTGATTAACATCAAATGAAACATCTGATACACCAATAACTGAATTATACTCTTCTAAAGCTTCTGTTTTTGAAATTCCTTTATTTTGAATTGCATCCAATGCTTCGGGAGAAGTATTACCAAATACTTTCCAAACATTTTCAATTTTTATAGCTGAACTCGATGAATCCATTTTTATCTTTTATTATAGGAAAATATACCCGGCAATCTTAAATTGCCGAGTATAAATTTTGATTTAGATTATAGTCCTAACCAACCGTCTACAGTTGATTTATTTGCTTCCATCCAAGCTCTTGCAACATCAGCTGGATCTTTTTTCTCAACTGAAACTGAATAAGCCATTGCAGAAACATCATCAGCTGTTAATTGAAAATTCTTAAAGAATTCTACAATTGCTGGTGATTGACTCTCTAAAGATGTAGCCCAACCGATTTGGATTTGCTTAAGTGCATCTTTTGATGCAACATAAGATTTCTTGTACCAGTCAGCATCTGCTTTAGGTTGAATCATTTTATATTTTGCAGGATCATATTTTGGTTCTGTTAACATCACTACGTCAGCCATTCCCCAAATTGCATGAGGTTTGTAACAATAGAATGCATAACCTTCCCCTTTTTTGATTGAGTCTAGTACTCTAGCGTTTTTAACTGCTTCAGCAGCTCTAACAGCTTCGATACCAGCATCATATAAACCATAGTCTCTTAATTTAACTTGGTTCACATTTGCAGAAGCCCAACCATCAGCGCCAATCCAGAACTCACCTTTTCCATTGCCATCACTATCCATAGCTTTAACAACTTCAGGTCTTGCTAAGTCTTCAATTGCTGTAATGTTCATTTTTTTAGCAAACTGTTGTGAAACACAATAACCTTGGTTTCCTTCGTAAGGTTTGCTACTTAATTTTAAAGTTCCTTTTGGAACTAAATCATTTGTATAAGCTTCTTGGTTTGGTAACCAAATGTCAGGATGTACATCAATTTCACCTTTTCCTCTATCAATCGCTGCATAAATTGCAGTATTGTTTCCTGGAACAAGCTCAGCTTCTCCACCCATTTTGTCTGTAACAACTGCAGCTAATAAGTTTGCAATAGCTGTAGCACCTGTCCATCCTGGATCTCCAATTTTAACTTTTTCTGCTTGTGCAGAAAAGATTGATAAAATTGAGATTAATCCAGCTACAAGTGTAGTTTTAATTATTCGCATATTATCTCCTTTTAAATTTAAAAATTAAGCTTAACGCGAATTGAGATAATGAGTCAAAGAAAATTGAGGTCTATATATTGTGGTATATATTAGAATTATTATAAAGAACTAATCTGGATTTGAAGTAAGAGTTTTTATTTCTAAAATATTTTCATTAGGGTCTTTTACAAAAAAAGTCTCCTGCTCATACTTAGTTCCTTTAAATCTTAGATAAGGCTCATCATAATATTTAGTACCACTATCTTTTAATCTTTGCTTAAGAGCATCAAAATCTTTTCTAGATAAATGAACTCCAAAATGTGGAACTGATACATTACCCATATCCACATCATGTCTTTCATTGTCTAGCTTGTGTTCACTTTTATGAAGAGTAAGTTCATTGCCCCAAAAATCAACGTCAGCCCATTCTTGTGCAGAATTATCTAATCTACATCCTAAAGTTTCGCTATAAAATTTCTTTGCTACTTCTAAATCTCCACAAGGTATCGCTAAATGAAAACAATTAGTATTTTTGTACATAATAAGACCTTTAATATAATAAATTAATCACTATATAAAGCTTGTTTTTAACACAAAATCAAAAAAAAAAATAATAATGAGTGATTTTTTACAATCAATAATTGATAGAGATCCTGCGGCGAAATCTAAATTAAGTTTAATATTAACTTACCCAGGTGTTAAAGCAGTATTCTTTCATAGAATAGCTAATTTTTTTAGTACTGCTAAATTTCATTTGATTGCAAGAATCATTTCTCAATTTTCAAGATTCTTAACTGGAATTGAAATTCACCCAAATGCAAAAATTGGAAAAAATTTATTTATCGATCATGGGATGGGTGTTGTGATTGGAGAGACATCTGAGATTGGTGATAACGTAACTATTTACCATATGGTTACATTGGGTGGAATTGCACCTAGTATAAATTCAAATGATCAACGAAATATAAAAAGACACCCAACTATAAAAGAAGATGTCGTAATTGGATCAGGCGCTCAAGTATTAGGACCAGTAGTAGTTGGTAGAGGTGCAAGAATTGGGGCTAATGCAGTTATAACTAAAGACGTTGCAGAAAATGCTGTGATGGTTGGAATTCCAGCAAGAAGTGTTGGTATTGCTGATAGTGAATTTAAACCTTATGGAATTACACCTGACAGTGATAAAAAATCAGATAATGAATAATACACAAAACGATTTTATTTCAGGAATAGGAAACACCCCACTAATTAAATTAAGAGCAGCATCTGAAATTACTGGATGCAATATTTATGGAAAGGCAGAATTTTTAAATCCAGGAGGATCAGTTAAAGATAGAGCTGCTCTTGCATTAATTAAAGATGCTCAAGAAAAAAAATTAATTACTAAAGGTGGAACTGTTGTTGAAGGAACAGCTGGTAACACAGGAATTGGCTTAGGTCTTTTAGGAAATTCTTTAGGTTACAAAACAATAATTGTCATGAATGACAATCAAACCCAAGAAAAAAAAGATTTACTTAGAAATCTTGGAGCTGAACTTAGATTAGTTCCAGCTAAACCTTATAAGGATGATAACAATTTTGTTAAAGTAGCAGCTAGACTTGCAGATGAATTAAGACCAACAAATAACAATGGTGTAATTTGGGCTAACCAATTTGATAATACTGCAAATGCCAAAGGTCATTATGATGGCACGGGTCAGGAAATTTGGGAACAGACTGATGGTAAAGTTGACGGTTTTGTATGTTCTTCAGGAACTGGAGGAACTATTTCTGGTGTAAGCAATGCTCTTAAAGAAAAGAATAAAGATATAAAAATTTATTTATCTGATCCAAAAGGTTCTGCTCTTTATAATTATATAAAGAATGGTGAACTAAAATCAGAAGGAGGATCAATTACTGAAGGAATTGGTTCAAGCAGAGTAACTGCTAACTTTGGTGAGGCTAAGATTGATGATGCCTATTCAATAGATGATCATGAGGCACTACCTATACTTTATGATTTAATTCAAAATGAAGGCCTAAGCTTAGGTACTAGTTGTGGTATCAATATCGCTGGAGCAATAAGAATGGGTAAAGAATTAGGTCCTGGTAAAACTATCGTTACAATTCTTTGTGATAGAAGTGATAAATACGCAACTAAAATGTTCAATAAAAAATTTTTAGAAGAAAAAGGTCTGCCAGTACCTAATTGGTTTTAGATATAAATTTTATCAGCTAATCCGTAACAAAGTATTGCACTCAACAAGGTTAAAATACCTGGTGCGATAATTCCTTCATTAGATGTTTGTGGTGTATGACCTAACTTGTTGATTTTAATATTGTATATTCCAACAATAAAAGCTGACAGGTTTTGTAAAAATACTAAATTAAAAAATGCCCATGTTCCTTGAAGTCCATCTGGTCTAATAAAGCCAACCCATATAGCCATTGCAACTGCACCTATAAACAATGATCCAAAAAATCTTGTCATTCCTGCACCTGTATCGTCGATGCCAAATTTATCTAAAAATTTCTTTGTAGCAAAAACTGTCTGGTATGCATAAACAGCAAAAACAATAAAATGTACTAGGAATACAATTAAATAAAAAATTCCATTAAATTTTTCGATCATATTAAAACGTTATCAAAAATTAAAATTAAATTAAACAATTAATTCAACAATTTTTACAGTCTAATAATGCATATCTGTCGCGCGATATTAACACAAGAGACTCCTCAATAAAAATGTAACAATCTTTGGTTACGGTTCATTTATTTAGAAAGGAATATTATGAAAAAAATAATACTAGCATTAATTTTTACATTAATGTCAATGTCTTCAGTATCATTTGCAGATGGTCATAGTGGAAAAATTAGTCTTGCTGGTTTTTTTGTTGGCGATGCTAAAGCTATTGTAGATGAAAAAGGAAACGTCATGACTTTTACATACGAAGGTCAAAGTGGATTTAATGCAATTGAAGGTACTTCGTTTGGTGATAATTCATCACATCATTGTATAGGCGCAGGAACAATTCCAGGAAAAGGTTTTGAAATGGGTCACTGCAAAGTAATGTTTATAAATGGTGACACAGCAATAATTTATTATGAAATAAAATTAGGTTACTCAATGGAAGGTACTTTTAAATGTATCAGTGGTACAGGTAGATATGAAGGTATCGAATGCAGTGGAACTACAGGTTACACACAAATTAAGTCTGCTCAGGAAGGTAGAATTCATGCAACGAATTATTACAGGGGCACTTATAAATTAAAAAAATAGGAAAATAATATGAAAAAAATAATTATATTAATTACCGCTTTATTTCTTTCTACCTCAGCTTATGCGGGCATGTCAGATAGTGATAAAAATAAAGCTTGGGAATGTAGTGGAATCTATATGGCTAACTATTTTTTGCCATCTGGAGAAACATTTGAATATAGTATGAAAGAAAAATCTATGGCATCAGTGAAAGTTTTAAAAGCTTATGCTTTAGAAGTTGGAGTTCCTGAAAAGGAATGGGATGAAGGTGTAAATAAAGCTGTTGATAAGTTTTATGGATCTAAATTTGACGAGTCTAAAACTAATGCCTGTCATGACTTTGTAAATTCAACAGTGCCTAATGGAGAAGATAGAGTTAAAAAAGTAGTACAAACTCTATATTAACAAAACAAAAAGGAGGAAAAAATGAAAGATATATTGGTAGTAGGAAAACTTAAAGAAGGAGCCTTTGAAAAATTTATGGGCTTCATGCAGTCAGATGAAGGTATGGCTGAAAGAAAAAAAGTTGCAGATGTTACAAAAACAATAGCTAGTGTTTCGCCTGATAAATCAACGGTAATGTTTAAAATTGTAGTTCATGACATGGCGGCACTTCATTCATTTATGGATGGATCAAATCCAGTTTCAAAACCTATATTTGATGAAGTCATGGCTGGTTATGAAATTTACGAATTAGCTAAAGTATAGTAGAAGACTGAGTCTACACATACTGACTAATCTCTGCTAGACTTTGTAATTAAATTATTGGTAACAAGGAGGAAAAATGGCTGGAATAGAAGTAAAAAGTTTTGATAAAGCAGATGAAGTAAATGATAATTTTAATAATGCTAAAATTGAAGCTGTCAAAGTTGGAAACCAAAGATTGATGAAACTTACTTTGCAACCTGGTTGGCAATGGTCAAAAGATATAAAGCCAACAGTTGGTGGTGATAGCTGCCAAGCAACGCATATAGGAATTATAATTTCTGGAGCTGTTTGTGCAAAACACAATGATGGAACTGAACTAACTTATAAAGCTGGTGATGCATATTCAATACAACCAGGTCATGATGGATGGGTTGTAGGAGATAAGCCAGCAGTAGTATATGAGTTTCATGGAATGTGGGGTGAATAAAAAAAAAGGAAAACTATGTCTATATTAGAAAAATACAGTGCTGCACTGAAAAATAAAGATGAAGCATTAATGAATGAGCTTTTGCATGATGATTTTAAATTCACAATGCACAAGTCAGGAAATGTTTTAACCAAAAGTGATGTTATCAAATGGGCAATGAGTGGTGATATTAATCAAGATAAGGTTAGAATTGTTTATGAAAATGACGAAGTTGGTATTCACCATGCCTTTGTAACGTTTAATGATGGTAATGTTGAGGCCGTAATGGCAGTTTATAAATATGACAATGGAAAAATTGTCAGTTTAGAAACTGGTGCTACACCAATACCAAAATAAGTGAGTGAAATTGATTTTTATTTTTCGATAGGAAGCACATATACCTATCTATCCGTAACTAGAATACTTGATGTTGAAAAACAACATCAAGTAAAATTTAACTGGAAACCTTTTTCAGTAAGAGCAATCATGAAAGAGATGAACAATATCCCATTTCCAAAGGATAAAATGAATAAAGTTAATTACATGTGGAGAGATATTGAAAGAAGAGCTGAAGGTTATGGTTTTTTTGCTAAAACGCCAGTTCCCTATCCATTATCAGAATTTGATTTAGCGAACCAAATTGCAATCCTTGGTTTTGAAAAAGGTTGGGGAGAAAAATTTGTTATTCTAACTTATAAAAAATGGTTTCAAGAAGGTAAAGAGCCAGCCATCGAGCCAAGTATCTCGGAAGTTTGCTCAGAATTAAAACTTGATAAAGATGAAATTGTCTCTGAAGCAAAATCATCAGATATAGAAACAAAATATAATGAAAACACAAACTCAGCTCGTGAAAATAAAATATTTGGCAGTCCATCTTTTATTGTAAAAAATGAACTCTTTTGGGGAGATGATAGAATGGAAGATGCTATTAAATGGTCTCTTAAATAATTCTATATATTCTCCTTAAATTCATTTAAAATCTCGCAATGAGTCTTACAACTTCATATTTATTTTTAGGCATTGCAGTTTTTTTAGGTGTTACCTCAAACAGTTTTGCTAAAAGCGCGGAAGGATTTACGCTTCTAATTCCAAGCATAATAACCGCTATTACAATTGTATTATGTATGTACGCTCTTTCATTAGTAATGAAAAATATTCCAATGGGAATCACTTATGCTTCCTTTGCTGGCTTAACAATTATAGCAACAGTTGTTGTGGGTATAATTAGATTTAATCAAGTACCTAATTTATATTCATTAATTGGTTTAGCTTTTATTATTGTTGGTGTTTTAATGGTTAACCTGTTAGGTAATAATTAATATGATTAATAAAAAATATGCTCAACCATTATTCATGATTTTTATGTCCTTTGGCATGAGTGTGATTATGAGTGGCGTTGTAGTTGCTGTAAACACAGGAGTTACAGATGGCTTTATAGGTAGATGGTTTTATTCTTGGATGTTTGCATTTCCAATTGCATTAATTGCTGCCTTTACAATGGCTCCAATAATGAGACCATTAGTTAATAAAATTGCTTCAAAAGAATAATCATGAAACCGTTGTTGGGGTATTTATTTTTAGCTAACGGAATTATTTTTGGTATCGCGTCAAATAGCTTTGCTAAAATTTCTGAAGGATTTACTAAACTTACACCATCTATTTTATGCATTTTGTTTATGTGTATCACCATGTTTTCAATTGCAAAAGCGATGTCTGCACTTCCAGTTGGATTTGCCTACTCTACTTATAGTGGTTTGACAGTTACAGGTGTGGTACTTTTCGCAGTATTAAAATTTAATCAAGTACCTAATATATATGGAATAATTGGAATAATTTTAATTATTATTGGTGTGATAATGGTTAATTATCTAGGACGACTGAACTGATACTTTTTTAAAATCTCTGGAAGCTCATGTCTTCCATCTTCATTTAATGGTAATTCGTATTCATCAACCACTGTACTAGTATCTAAAGGTGAATATAAATGTGGATACATATCTCCATTAGATGCCTGCTCCCACAATAAATGTTCAAGCTTAAAAGCATTTACTCTTAACAAAACTAGATTTTCTTTTTTGGGATAATGTTTATTTAAAGTTTCCTCTACCTGATCCTCTTCAGAAAAGTGGATATATCCATCTTTAAGATCTTTTTCTGACCCACCATAAGTTCCAGATTGTTTGGCCTTTTGCCACTCATCTTTGTCTATAACTTTGAAAATAAATTCTAAATTCATTTCACCAAGAAGAATTTGGACCTTTTAAGAATTCTATTTCTTCTTCAGTAGATTCTCTTCCTAAAATTTCATTTCTATGAGGATATCTATGAAATTGTCTGACTACTTTTGTATGATCTTGCCAAAATTTTTTTATTTCATTGTAACCTTCGTGCTCTCTTAAATATTTATTTAACAAATAATAAGCCATTTCATGATCGCTGATTTCTTCACTATGAATTAATGGTAATAACATAAATAATCTTTGATTAACGTTCATAGCTTCTAAATAACCTGAATAAACTGCATCGTTTACAATCAATCTAGTTTTTTGATCTTGAGCAAAAGCTTTTTTGTCATTTCTAAACATATTTCTCGAAAACTGATCAAATAAAATTACTAAAGCCAAACAACTCATAGGATTATCTTGCCAATCATCATATTCATTTTGACAAGCAATTTCATAATCTTTTAAAAAATTATCTTTAATTTTTTGATCAAACTTTTCATCTTTTTTGAACCGCATTTCAGAAGGGGTTTCTTTAAACCAGAAATCTAGAATTGCTTGTGCTCTTTCCGGTATCATTCAGCTAATGGTTTTAATAATTTTAAAATTTTTTTATGATTAGCTTTATTATTTGAAACAATAATATTTCCTCCGACAACAGGGTTTTTATTACCCCATGTCGTTACTATTGCTCCTGCTGCTCTGACAATTGGCATAATCGGATGAATATCCCAAATCTTGTTCGCGCATTGTGCAACCATTTCAAGTCTACCTTCTGCTAATTGACAATAAGTCAATGCATCAAAACAAGGAAACTGCATTCTTTTTATAAATTTTTTAATTTTAGATTGCTGTCTTAAAGTTAATTGATTGTGAAATGCAGCAGCTAATTTTGCATTCGTAAAATTTAATTTTGAGTTAACTTTAAGTTTTCTTTTTTTATTATTTTCAAAAACATATGCTGAATTTTTGTTCACATTTAAATAATATTTTCTGATTTTAGGAAAATTTGCTAATCCTAAAATTGGTTCTCCATTGTAATTTAATGAAATGAGATTGCTCCAACTAGGATTACCTACAACATATGATCTAGTTCCATCAATTGGATCAATTACCCAGGAAAATTCACTTTTAGTATTTTTATGACCATATTCCTCACCTATAATTTGGTGATTTGGGAATTTTTTTGAAATTTTAGATCTTATAAATTTTTCAAAGGCTTTATCTGATGTTGTTACAGGATCGTAACCTTTGCCTTTCATCTTGTTTGTTATCTTAAATGGCTTATCTAACTTAACGTAGTAAAATCTTGTTAAATCTTTAGCAAGTTGATTTAAAAAGCTTGCATATATTGGATATTTTTTTGTATCAAATTTTTTCACAATGAACTCTTACTATTTAATTTATGTTGATTAAAGTTAAATTTTAAATAATCCTTAGCTTACTATTATGAAAATCGAGCTAGTTGAAAATAAGGTTTATTTTAATAATGGGTCTGAAAAAAAAGAAATTCACCCATTCTGGTTACGAGAAAGAGTTAATGGTGAGGAGTATTTAGATAAAGGAACTCAGCAAAGACTTTTTGATCCTACCTTTTTAAGTAATGATATTTCAATAAATAAAGTAAACCTTAATGAAAAATACTTAGAGATTGATTTTAATGATGGTGTTAATTCAAAATTAGAAATTGATAAAATTACTTCTGAATTTTCAAAAGAAGATATTGTAATAAAATCTATTGAAAAAACAAAATGGGACTCCTCTTTAAAAAATATTAAAAATTTTGAATACCAAGAAAATTTTTACGAAAGTAAAGAGATGCACGATCTACTTGTTTCGTTTTACAAATATGGTTTTGTAATAATTAAAAATATTCCAACATCTAAAAATTATATTGTGGAATTTGCGAATTCTATAGGCAGTGTTCGAAGAACAAATTTTGGTGAATATTTTAATGTAAAATCTAAACCTGATCCAAACGATCTTGCTTATACCTCATTGGCATTAGCGCCTCATACTGACAATCCTTACAGAAATCCTGTGCCATGTATTCAAATTTTACATTGTATAGAAAGTAAAGTTTCAGGAGGATTATCAACATTGGTAGACGGTTATACAGTTACTGAAGATTTAAAAAATCAATACCCAGAATTTTATAAAATTTTAACTGAAGTAAAAGTTAGATTTAGATTCATAGATAAAGAGGTAATTTTAGAAACTATCTCTCCTTTGATTGAACTAAACGAGGATAAGAGTTTCAAGCAGGTAAGATTTAGTCCTAGATTAGACTATGTTCCAGTTTTAGAAAAAGAAAAATTAGATCTTTACTACCAAGCAAGAAAAAAAATATCCGAAATGTATAATTCAGATAAATATAGAATTGAATTCAAACTCGAGCCAAAAGACTTAATGATAATGGATAATCACAGACTTCTCCATGGAAGAACAGCTTATGAGACAAAAGAAGGTGAAAGATTTCTACAAGGTTGTTACATTGATTATGATAGTACCGAGGGAAAACTTAGACACTTAAAAAGAAAGTTTAATCTTTAAACAAATTTTCTATTTGAGCTTCAGCCTCTTTGATTGATTTTTCATAATCTAGTGCCATTTGATCTGCACTGATTATATCTACTTTTTCTATACCAAAGAAATTAAGAATAAATTTTAGCCAAGGAGTTAAAAAATCTTCTGAGCTATTTAATTTTGTTCCTCCAGAAGTGATAACTAAATAAGCGTGTTTGTTTTTTAATAACCCTTCTCTTCTCCCGTTTGGTTTAAATCTAAAAGTCTCACCTATTCTAGCAGCTAAATCTGACCAAGCTTTAAGAGTTGCAGGAGGACCATAATTGTAAATTGGAGCCGAAATTATTATTACATCGCTTTCTTTCAATTCCTTTACAAGTTTGTCCGAAAGTTTGAACATTTTTTTATGCTCTTCTGTTTGATCTTTTTCATCTATGTTCATTCCAGATTCTGTAAGCCCACTTACAAAAAGCATTTCATCATCTAAATCTCTATAAATTACTTCATCTCCTGGTTTTTTTATTTTATCTAAAAGTTTTTTTGCTAAAGCTCTAGAGGTTGAGCCTTTTTTTCTAGCACTAGAGTCTATTTGATAAATCTTCATTAATACCTTTTATCCGAATTTTTGCATAAAAGGAAAGATTTCAATTATATAAAATCCTATTGCTTGTAATTGATTAGTTAAAATTAAAAGACCTGTAACTAATAGAGTTATTCCACCAATTTTTGATATTAAACTAATATTTTTCTTAAAATTTTTAGAAAATAATAAAAATCTTTGAATTAAGTATCCAGATAAAACAAATGGAATAGCGAGACCTAATGAATAAGAAATTAATAGTATCACAGCTCTTGATAAAGTTTCTTCAATAGATGCTAAAGCTAAAATTGAACCTAAAATTGGACCAATACATGGTGTCCAACCAAAACCAAAAGCTACACCAATTACATACGGAAATAGAATATTTCTTGATTCTTTTGCATCAAATCTTTTTTCAAAATTTAAATATGGAATATTGATTATTCCAATTAATTGAAGAGAAAAAATTATAATAACTATTCCAGCTGAAATTCTTAACACTTCTGAATTTTGTAATAGTGCCTGTCCTAAAAATGATGCTGATGCGCCTAAAATAACAAAAACAGTTGAGAACCCTAAACAAAATAAAATTAATGGAAAAAAGTTGATTTTTTTTTGGTTTAAAATTTCTTGTAAAGATTGACCAGAGATATAAGAAATATATCCAGGAATTAGAGGTAGAACACATGGAGACAAAAAACTTATAAGTCCTGCTCCAAAAGCAATTAAGTATTCAAACATTTATCCTGTATTTTTCATTGCTGCAGAAATACCTGCTATCGATGTCATTAAGGCATCTTCAAGAAATTTTTTATCTAAATTTTTATATTTCTTATTTGTTAATTTATTCATTACATTTGCCTGCAGTATATTTAACATCTCAGTATAATTGTTTCTTATAAATAAAGACTTTCTAAATTCTTTTCTCTCTTTTACCACTTCTTTAGGGGTAATTTTATTATGCAATTTGACCAATGCCTCAAATTGAAATCTTAATTTTTTACCAATTCTCTTTAATGAGGCATCAGCTAAATTATTTTCATAAATAACTGATATTTCTGGATCTACTTTAGAAATTACCATATCCAAAATATCCATAGTTGATACAAAGTAAGGCCAATTTTTCTCCATGTCAGTCATCGTTCTTTTGAACTTTTTGATTGAACCATATCTCAACGCCTCAGTTGTCCCAAGCCAAGCAGGTAACATTAATCTAATTTGTGTCCATGCAAAAACCCAGGGGATTGCTCTTAAACTTTGGATGTTATCAACATTCTTTCTTTTGGTTGGTCTTGAACCGATCGCAAGTTTTCCAAGTGATTTATGAGGTGTAACGGTTTTGAAGTAACGAATAAAATCCTCACTTTGATTTAAGTATTTTCTATATGAGGATGTTGAAATTTCTGACATTTTTTGAATTAAATCACGCCAATTTGATTTTGATCTTGGCGGTGGATTTAAAGACGCATCCATTACTGAGCCGATATAGCTACAGAGGTTATATTCAGCTAATGGTTTGTATCCATACTTTTGTTGAATTACCTCCCCTTGATCAGTAATTCTTATTTTACCATTAACTGTTCCTGAAGGTTGTGATTTTAAAGTAGCCTGAATAGGTCCACCACCTCTTCCTGGAGATCCGCCTCTACCATGGAAGAAAACAAGATCTATTTTATATTTTTTAGCTAAACTTCTAAGCTCCTCTTGAAGTTTATATTGATGCCAACTCGCAGATAATTTTCCAGCATCTTTACTGGAATCAGAATATCCAATCATTACTTCCTGCTTTGAATCAATCATTTTTCTATACCATGAAAGTTTGAATAAATTTGTCATTACACCATTAGCATTTTTTAAATCATCCAAAGTTTCAAAAAGTGGCACAACTCTTAATAAATTTTTGTTTTGTGCCTGCATTTGTAAAAAATAAACAGATAAAATATCAGATGCTGTTGAGGTCATTGATATTACATATGCACCTAGGCACTCAATTGGTGTTTTCGCTATCTCTTTGAAAGTGTTCCAAACTTCTTTATTTTCTTTATCTTTTATTTTTATTTTATCTACAAAAAATTTTTTTTCTTTTATAGATTTATTTAATAATTTTACTTTTTCAGTTTCAGTTAAAAAAGAATATTTTATATTTTTTTTCTTTTTAAAAATTTCGTTTAAAAGTTTTTCATGTCTATCTGCCTCTTGTCTTATATCTAATCTTGCTAAATTAATTCCAAAGCATCTCACTCTTCTCATTAAATCCAATAGGTCTGCGTTTGCAATATACTCTCCTCTATTTGCTTTTAATGATTTTCTTACTTCTCTTAATGGAAGAGTTATTTCATTTTTATTTTGAATTAATTTTTTTTCATCTAAATCTGCATTGTTATTTAAATGATTTTCAATTATTTGATGGGTTAGTCTTACCTTGTCCCTAATCGGTCTTAAATAAACTCTATAAGGTTCGTAACTGTTTCCTGTTGCTTTTTTTATTTTTGTCGAACATTCTTCCATAGATAAATCTTGAATCAATTTGGTAAGTTCTTTCTCATACAATTTTGCAGCTTGCCATCTGGAAAATAATATTACTTTCTTTGTAACTTCAGCTGTTACATTGGGATTTCCATCTCTGTCTCCCCCCATCCATGATCCAAATTGAATTGGATTAAAATCACGTGGCAAATCTTTCTTTAAGTTTTTTCTAAATATATCATTTAATCTTTTGTAAACTTTGGGAATGGTATCCCATAGACTATCCTCGATAACGGCTAAACCCCACCTTGCTTCATCTAATGGAGATGGTTTAGTCCTTTTTAATTCATCTGTTTTCCATATTATTGCAATTTCCGAGTAAAGCTTTCTATCTAATTCAATTATCTTTGATGGATATTTTTTATAGAGATGTCTTTGCTCCATAATTTCGATTAAATTGGCATATTTTTGGATTAAAGTTCTCCTTTTTACTTCAGTAGGATGAGCGGTAAGTACAATACCTATATCAAGTTTTGTAGCTTGTTCGTAAATTTTTTTATCCGGAATTTTTTTATTTTTAAATAAACTTTCAATTATATCTTCAATGAAAAGATTTTGACTTTTATTTTTAAAATATGGATTTTCAAATTCATTTAATTTTCTAGATGCATCTAATGACTCAGCTAAGTTCATTAAATTTAAAATATGTGAAAATGCTCTTGTTAATTTAAACGTATTTTTAGGAGAAAGTTTTTTTACTTCTTTCGAAATTTTTGAAAAAATTCTACTTTTATTTTTGTGTGATAAAGTATTTTTTGATAATAATCTAAATTTTTCAACAATTTCAAAAAAAACTGAACCTTCCTGATCTTTAATTACTCTTCCAAGAAAAGTTCCTAATAATCTAATATCTTCTCTTAAAAGCTTTGTTGGTATTCGCTCATAGTAAAGATCTCTTTTCTTCATTACTTATAATAAATTTTTTTTGTAAAACTCCTCTAGCATTTGTTTTTACACTAAAAAAGAATCCTGAATATCTAAATTTTCGCAGATCTGCTTTGCTCATCCCTTTTGTAGCTGTTGAAACATAAAGTTCTTTAGTATTTTTACCTCCAAATGCACAATTAGTTATATTTTTTGCAGGAAACTGAATTCTGTGAATTAATTTTGCTTTTTTATTAAAAACAGAAATACAAGCGCCATGGAAATGAGCTACCCATAAATTTTTATTTTTATCTAAGGTCATTCCATCTGGTGAACCATCTTCGGGGGATAATTTTTTAAATATTTTTTTGCTAATTATTTTATTATTTTTATTTATTTTAATTTTATAGATAGTTTTTTTTGGACTATCCGTATGATAAAAATTATACTGATCAATAAATGCTGGTCCATTAGTAATTCTATAATTTTTATCAACTTTTATTAATTTAAAATTTTTATCTAATTTATATAAAGAACCTTTTTCAATTTTTCTTTCCAAGTTGTCCATGGTGCCAAACCAAAGATTTCCAGCAGGATCTGTTTTACCATCATTAATTCTATTTAGTTTCAAGTTTGGTTCTATCTTTATTGATTTTAAAATTTTTTTTGATTTTAAATTTTGAATTCTTAATTCTCCCTGGAGACCTAAAATAAAAATATAATCTTTGATATGAGCGATAAAACCAATTTCTTTATTTACTTTAAAGATTTTCTTTTTTTTATTTTTAATATTGTAAGAGCAAATTTTCTTTTTTTTAATATCTACAAAATAAATTGAGTTATGTTCACTAACCCATAACGTTCCTTCACCTAAAGTACATCTTAATTTCCAAAGAGGTTTTGGTTCTGATGTTTTTATTTTATTCATTTACTTCATACTCTTTGATAAAATCTTCATTTGGATTTATACCAATACCTATATTATCTGTTACTGATGCATAACCGTTATTATTTTTAACTTGGTCTAAAATTGAAAATTCTTCCTTTGGCAAATCTGTGATAAAAATATTTTTCTCTGTTGTATCAAACTCAAGCATAGATTTAGATGGAAATAGTCCGCCTGGCATATCAGGTTGAGCTGTCAACAAATGAAGATTAACTGCAATACTAACTGCAGAGCCCCATACATGATTAATTACTGGTATAAAATTTGCTTGTGCTAATGCTGCAACTTTTAAATACTCCGTAATTCCGCCAAGTCCACAAACCTCTGGTTGAGCTATATCAATACATTTATTTGATATTAATTTATTCCAGCCATATTTAGTAAATTCAGCTTCTCCTCCTGCAATGCTAGTAGATATTTTTTGTTTTAATTCTCTGTAACCCTCATAATCTTCAGGAGCAACAGGTTCTTCAAACCAATAAATATCTAGTTCATCTAAACCTTTTCCAACATAAAGAGCATCTTTCAAATTATAAGCGTGATTAGCATCAACCATCAATTTAAAATTTTTTCCAACAGAGTCTCTTACAGCTTGAACCAACTTTAAATCTTCTTTTGGGCCTAATCCAACTTTCATTTTCATGGCTTTAAAATTTTTTGATTTTATTTGCTTAGACTCTTCTTTGAACAAGGCAATCAATTCATCAACTGATTTTTTTTGTAACATCATTCCATATCCATAAACAGGAACGTCATTATTACATTTACCACCAACAAGTTGATAAAGAGGAGAGTTTGTTTTCTTTCCAAGAATATCCCATAAAGCAATATCTACCCCTGATAATGCTTGAATGGGCATGCCCTTTTGACCACTATCTCTTAAAAGATTGTATACTTTTTGCCATATATATTCTTTATTTAAAGGGTCTTCACCAGTTACCAATGGCTGTATAACTTTTTCAACAATAAATTTGTTGGCTAAAGCTATATTTCCAGGACCAAAACATTCACCCCAACCCGTTATTCCTTCGTCTGTTTGGACTTCAACTAGATGGGCTGTACGATGTTTGTAATATTGTTGTGAATAACCAAGTTCTTTTTCTAACCCATATCTAAGTACATGACTTTTAATAGAAGTTATTTTCACAATTAATTATAAAGCAACTACCTTCGAGTTTTGCTCTCCTAGGTTTTCTATTGATAATTTCATTGTATCACCTGCTTTTAAAAACTGTTGAGGTTTCATTCCCATACCGACTCCTGGAGGTGTTCCAGTTGTAATTATATCACCTGCTTGAAGAGACATATATTTACTTAAATAAGAAACAATAACATCAACGTTAAATATCATTGTACTTGTATTACCTGTTTGCATTCTTTTTCCATTAACATCTAAACTCATATTTAAGTTGTTAACGTCTGCAATCTCATCTTTAGTAACAAAGTAAGGTCCGATTGGTCCATAGGTATCGTGGGATTTTCCTTTAACCCATTGACCCATTTTTTCAATTTGCCATTCCCTTTCACTCACATCATTAACCAAACAATAACCTAATATATGATCTTGAGCTTGGCTTTCAGAAATATGTTTTGTTTCTTTTCCTATAATAATCCCAAGTTCAACTTCCCAGTCTAATTTTTTAGATCCAGAAACTATTTCAACGTCATCATTAGGTCCAACTATACAACTAGTAGCTTTCATAAAAACTATTGGTTCAGAAGGAACATCAGCTCCAGTTTCAGCAGCATGATCGGAATAATTTAATCCAATTGCAACAAACTTTCCTGGCTTAGTAATACAAGATCCAATACGATCACTTGCTGATAATTCTGGTAAAGAAGTTAAATCAGCACTTTGTAATTTAGAAATAGTTTCAAAATTTAAATGATCGGGATTTAAATCTTTAACATGAGAACTTATATCTCTGATTTTGCCATCTTTATCTAAAACAGCTGGCTTTTCGCTTCCTTTTTGTCCTACTCTTAATAATCTCATATTTATCCTTTTGTTGTTTAATTATATTGAAATTCCACCATCGACATGAATTGTACTTCCTGTTGTAAATGTTGAATCATCGCTAGCTAAATAAACAGCCACAGCTGCTATTTCTTCTGCCGTACCTAGTCTTCCCATAGGTTGTCTTGCTATAAAATCTTTTTTTGCTTGAACAGGATCTGGGCTTTGATTTACCCTATCTTGCCAAGAGGGTGAATAAACTGTACCTGGCGCAATTGAATTACATCTAATATTTTGTTTGACGAAATCTGCTGCAATCGCTTTTGTTAAACCAATAACCGCACCCTTTGTTGTTCCGTAAACAAATCTATTTGGAAAACCTTTAAAGCTAGATGCACATGAAGATATATTAATAATACTTCCGCCTTTTTGTTTAATCATTAAAGGTAAAATAGCTTTGCACATAAAGTACATTGACTTTACGTTTACATTAGAAGAAAAATCCCAATCTTTTTCATCACATTCTAATATTGTTCCATGATGAACAAATCCAACAGCATTAAATAAAACATCAACTTTATCTAAAGTTTTACTAAATTCTAAAATTGCATTGTTGTCAGTCGAGTCTAACTTTTGCACTTTTATCTCAGGATATTCTTTATTTAAATCAGCTAAAGTTTTATCATTTAAATCAGTTGCAATGACATGAGCACCTTCTTTTTGAAAAGCAATTGCTGTAGCTTTTCCAATACCTTGGCCTGCTGCTGTTACAAGAATTTTTTTACCTTCTAATCTTCCACTCATTTTTTATTTATCCTTTCGATTTCATTATAAAGTGAACTATGATCAGTGTTTCCATGACCATTATCGACAAGGGTCTTATACATTTCTTTCACTAAATTTGAAATAGGTAAATGTGTATTATATGAATTTGCACACTCTAAAATATTATTCATATCTTTTAAATGAGTAGAAGTTTTACCTTTTGGACTAAAATCTTTATCTATCATTCTTTTTCCATGAGTTTGTAAAATTTTACTATCTGCCCAACCTCCAGAAAGAGCTTTAATTAGTTTTACTGGATCAGCACCTGCTTTTTCACATAAGGTTATCGCCTCTGCAACCGCTCCTATTGTAACTCCTACTACAATTTGATTTGCTAACTTTGAAACTTGTCCACTGCCAATTGGTCCAACTAAAGTTGGATTTCCCATTGCTTTTAAAATATTTATAGAGTTATCAAAAATACTTTGTTCTCCACCAACCATTATGGCTAAAGAGGCTTCTTCAGCTCCAATTGTTCCTCCTGATACTGGTGCATCTAAATAATTTATATTTTTTGATTTAAGGCTGTTTCCATATTTTGTTGCAGTGGTTGGTTTAACTGAACTCATATCAATAACAGTTGATCCAGACTTTAAATTTTCTAAAAAATCTGAATTATTCATTATTGCATCAACAGCTCCATCATCTGTCAACATTGTAATAATAAAGTCGTTATCTTTAACAACTTCGCCTAATGTTTTTGATATTTCAGCACCAAACTCTTTCAAAGGTTCTGCTTTATTAATTGAACGATTGAATGCTTTTAGTTTAAAACCTGATTTTAATAAATTTTTAGCCATTGGCAGGCCCATAAGACCTGTTCCAATAAAGCCTATTTTCATCATGGTTTCGGTTTAAACTCGTGGAAGTTTTGTGTCATCGCTTCAGGAAAAAACATAACACATGCTAATACGATTAATTGTATTACTATAAACGGTGCAAAACCTCTAAAAATATCTGTTAAAGAAATATGTGGAGGAGCAACTGATTTTAAATAAAAAGCGGCGGGTCCAAAAGGTGGACTTAAAAATGAAACTTGCATATTTACGCAAAATAATATTCCAAACCAAATAGGATCAAAACCAAGAGCTATAACTATTGGTAAAAATACTGGCATTGCTAACAATACAATTCCAACCCAATCCATAAATGCTCCCATTATTAAGAACATTATCTGCATCATAAAAATTAAATACATTGGTTTTAAATCATAAGCCAAAATAGTTTCTGCTACATATTTTGGACCACCAGCAAGAGAATAAGCGCCTGCTAAAACTGTTGCACCAAAAGTAATTGTTAAAATAGTTCCTGAAGCTTTAAATGTTCTGGTTAATGCATCTTTAAACAAGAACCATGTTAATTCTTTTCTAGCAAAAATTATAATTAATGTAGCAACAACACCCATACCAGCAGCTTCTGTAATACCTGTTATTCCTGAATAGATTGAACCTAAAACAATTATCACTATTCCAATTGGTGGTAAAAGACCTGGTAGATAAGAAATTTTTTCTTTTAAAGTTAATGGCGGCTCATCACTTAATGGTGCAAGATGTGGTTGCAATCTTGTTCTAATTAAAATGTAAGTGATTATCAAACCTGAAATCATCAAACCTGGAACTATTGCTTCTTGAAATAACATTGTAATTGAAGTTTCTGTTGTCAATCCATAGATAATTAAAACAATAGAAGGAGGTATCATGGTTCCTAATGAACCCGATGCACAAATAATACCAATCGACATATCTTGATCATATTTTAATCTCAACATTTGAGGCAGTGCAATCAATCCTAATAAAACTATTTCTCCTCCAATAATTCCACTCATAGCAGCCATAATTGTTGCCATGATGGCAGTCACCACTCCTACTCCACCTCGAGTTTTTCTTAGCCACGCATTCAAGGCATCATATAAATCTCTAGCTATGTTCGAGCGTTCAAGCAAGGAGGCCATAAATATAAATAATGGCACCGACAAAAAAGAATAAGTAACAACTAGAGAATAATATCTTGAAAGTAAGATCCCTAAAGCATGTTCACCTATATATAAAAATACAAGTACTGCCCCCATAAAACCTGAGGCAAAACCCATTGGAACACCAATAGATATAAGCAATAATAATCCAACTATAAGTATTATCGAAAGTGATCCTATTTCCATTTTATTTTAATTCTTTAGAAGGGTCGTATTGTTTTTCTTTAGGATTTTTCCAATCAATTATTAAGTTATTTACTGATTGAACAGCAATAAGAAATACACATATTAGCGTAAGCGGCTTCATAGTAGCAGGAATTGGTGGATCCCAATAAGTAGCAAATCTCTCCCAATTTATAAACGATCTGTATGCATCTTCTGTACCACCATAAATTACAGCTGCAGCAAAAAGAACAATAATAATTGTACTTATTAGATCAAAAATTCTCTGTGTTGGTCTACTAACCCAATCATATAACAATACTATTCTAATATGGCTTCTTAACCTTGTTGCATATATTCCACCAACCAAATAACAAACACCAGCTAGCCACAAGCATAGTTCATTAGCCCACAAAGTTGGTTTAAATACAACGTACCTCATAAAAATTTCGTACATCATTACAAGTACAATTATCGGTATTAAATATTTGATTGTGTGGCTTAAAAATAAGGAAATTCTATCAATCCAATTTATTGGAAAATCATCTTTACTTGCAACTTTTTCATTTTGTTCTTGTAATTCTTTATCAAGCATAAGCTAAAAAATTCTTTTTATTTTATAAGAAGGGCCTTTTCAGGCCCTTCAAGATTTTATTATATGCTTTTAATTTATAGGATACCGTTAGCTTTCATGTAAGCTGTATGTATGTCTATAAGAGCAGCAGCTTCAGGAGATTTCTTTTTCCATTCCTGCCAAGCATTAAGTGCAGCATTTCTGAACTTAAGTCTATCTTCTCTAGACCAGTCATGAAGTGTAACACCCATTTCTTTTAAAGCTTTAACTGCTTCTGCGTTTTTTCTCTCAACCAAGCTTGTGATTGTTCTACCAGCAATCTCAATACCTGCTTTCATCGCTCCTCTTTCATGAGGTTTTAGCTTTTTCCATACTTTCGTATTACAAGCTAAATGGTCAGCTGGCATAGAGTGGAAACCTGGGTATGTAGCATATTTGTTTTGCTCATAGTGTCCACCTGCATAGTTAGTAGCTAGAGATGAATAGTCAGCACCATCAATTAGACCAGTTTGTAAAGCAGTTGGAACTTCACCAAAGTCCATTACGATTGGCTTAGCCCCTAGTGCAGTAAAGATCATACTTTCCATTCCTGGAGGTGATCTAAATTTAAAGTCTTTGATAGATGCAACATCTGGAATTGGTTTGCTAGAAATTAGAGACTCATGTCCTGGTATCCACCAACCAATTAAAGTCATTCCATATTTGTTGTAAAGTGCATCAACAGCTTCTTGAGCTCCTGGGAAATTCAAGAATTCATATTGTTGATAAGGGTTATCGTATCCACCCATTACATCACCTGCGAATTGGAACGCTGCATTTTTACCAGTTTGGTAACCAGCACCAGTCATATCACAATCGATAATTCCAGTTTGTGCAGAGTTAAACACCTCAGCAGATTTTCCTGTTACTGATGATGAGTAGAACATTTCTATTTTTAAGCTTCCGCCAGAAAACATTTCTACGTTTTTAGCAAATTGAGCCGCAACTTCACCATTAGGTGAACTAGCAGTAAAGTGTGTTTCAATCTTTAAAGTCTTTGCATTTGCAGAGCCAAATAAAGCAACTGAAACAATAGCTACAGCTGCTATAGTTTTAGATATAAGTTTAAACATTATCTTCCTCTCGTTTATGTTTTTTTTGAAAGTTAATCATAAATGGTTTTTGAGATCAATAATTTCGTTTAACTTTTATATATAGAAATTATATATATTCTCTAAACAGACAACTTATAGTTGTTCTAAACTACTTCTGAAATAAGTGGTTTTTTATTGAAAAAACAGAAGATATTATCTACTGCCATCATGCTCATGGCTAATCTTGTCTCATGTGTTGCGCTACCAATGTGAGGTAGGACAAAACAATTATCTAATTTTAAATATCTTTTATCTAAATTTGGCTCATTATTAAAAACATCTAAACCTGCAGCATAAATTTTTTTATTTTCTAATGCATCTATCAATGCATCGTCATCAATAGTTGATCCTCTTGAAGTATTAATAACCACTGCATGCTTTGGCAGCAAACTTATTGTTGATGAATTAAGAATATGTTTGGTCTCAGCTGTTGCAGGTGTGTGTATACTTAAAAAGTCACACTCAGGTAGCATAGTTTTAATATCAGAAAAATATTTTGCCCCATCCTCTAGATCATCAGAGAGTTTATTTCTGTTATAATAAATTATTTTAATCCCAAAAGCTTTAGCGCATTTTGCAGCCATTCTTCCGATACGACCCATACCTATGATACCTAAAGTTTTGCCTGTAACAGAATTTCCAATCATAAATTTAGTTAAATCTGGTTTTTGATTTTTCCAATCATCAGCTCTAACCAAATTATAAGCTTCACCAATTCTTCTAGATGCAGCTAAAATCAAGAGTATTGTAGTTTCAGCTACTGCCTCATTTAAGACATTAGGTGTATTTGTTACTTTAATTTTTTTTTCTTCGGCAGATTTGATTGAAATGTTATCATAGCCAACACCAACCTGAGCTACAATTTTTAATTTTCCATTTAAACTATTAAAAAAATTTTCACCAATTTTATCAAAACCTGTTGATATCATTCCATCATAACCATTAATAATTTTAATTAATTCGCTTTCTGGAATAGGTTCGTCTTTTGGATTAAGAGTTACTTCAAATTCTTTTTGAAGTTTTTCCTCTGCTAAATCTGAGATTTTTCTAGAAACTAATATTTTTGGCTTCATATTAGTGAGAATCTCTTGGTAAACCTTTGGTGTGTGATACGTCTAAGTATTTACCTCGAGAATTAATGCATGCACCATCATCCAATTGACCAACAGTATTTCTAAATATTTCCTGCCAAGGAGTTTGATTATTTGGTTTAAATACTTTTTTATTTTTTCTTCGTTTTTTAAACTCAGCTTGAGAAATCAATAAATCAACTCTTCTTTTATTTAAGTCTATTTTAATTTTATCGTAAGTTTTAACAATTCCTAGATCTCCACCTACTGCTGATTCTGGTGAAACATGTAAAATTGATGGACTTTCTGATGTTCCGCTTTGTCTTCCATCACCTAAAGTTGGTAGATGTCTTATTCCTTTTTTTAATAATCTGTCTGGTGGTTGCATATTAACCACTTCAGCTGATCCAGGATAACCAACAGGTCCACAACCTCTAATAATTAATAGAGAGTTTTCATCTATTTTTAACTTCTTATCATTAAGTCTTTTGTGATAATCCTCAGGACCTTCAAAAACTATAGCTTTACATTCAAAAACATTTGGGTGTTTAGGATTTGATAAATATTGATCTCTAAATTCTTTACTGATTACAGATGTTTTCATGATAGCAGATGAGAAAAAGTTGCTTTTCATAACTAAAAAACCAGCTTTTTCAGTCAATGCATTCTTAAATGTTTTAATTACTTTGATATCTACATCAACTTTCTTTCTTAAATTTTCACCTACAGTCTTTCCGGTAACAGTCTTAATCTTTGTATGAATTTTTTTATTTTTAATTAATTCCCTCATTACAGCAGGTATTGCACCAGCTCTGTGAAAACTTTCCATTAAATATTCTCCTGCAGGTTGGCAATTTACTAATAAAGGAATGTTGTGCCCAAGTTTTTGCCAATCAGAAAGATCAAATTTAATTCCCATATGTTTTGCAATAGCACTTAGATGAGCTGTGCAATTACTAGAACCACCAATAGCACTAGCAACTACTACTGCGTTTTCAAAAGCTTTACGTGTCATAATTTTTGATGGGGTTAAATCTTCATGAACCATTCCAACGATTCTTTTTCCTGTTTCGTAAGAAATTTGTTCTCTTTCTCTGTAGGGAGCAGGAATAACCGCACCACCTGGTAAAGACATACCTAATGCTTCAGCAACAGAGTTCATTGAAGAAGCTGTTCCCATTGTATTGCAATGTCCAGCACTCGGTGCAGAAGATGCAACCATATCCATAAATTCTTCGTATTTAATTTCTCCTTTTGCTAACATTTTTCTTGCTTCCCAAACTACCATTCCTGAACCAGCTAATTTACCTTTGTAAATTCCATCTAACATTGGACCACCTGATAAAACTATTGCAGGAATGTTTACAGTTGCAGCAGCCATTAAAGCAGCTGGAGTAGTTTTATCACATCCTGTTGTTAAGATAACTCCATCAATTGGATATCCATATAAAACTTCCACTAGTGATAAGTAAGAAAGATTTCTATCCAACATTGCTGTTGGTCTTTTTCCAGTTTCTTGAATTGGGTGAGTAGGAAATTCCATTGGTATACCGCCTGCTCTTCTTATTCCATCTTTTATTCTTTTGCTCAAAGACATAAAATGCCTGTTGCATGGAGAAAGATCACTTCCAGATTGAGCTATTCCTATAATTGGATTCCCAGATTGTAATTCTTTTCTTGTAAGACCATAATTTAAATACCTTTCTAGATATAAGGCCGTCATGTCAGGGTTTTTTGGATTATTGAACCACTGTTGACTTCGAAAACTCTTTTTTCTTTTTTTAGGCATAATTTAAATAATGGTTTGTTTAAGTTATTGGTTATATAATAATTTTATGAATAATCTAATAGTTTTAAACAAGAATGACAATGTGGGCGTTAGCCAATTTATTATTCCTGAAAAAACTAAAATTGAAGGTCATGAGATCAGTACTATTGATCCGATCCCCTTCGGACACAAAGTTTGTTTAAAAACTATTAAAAAAGGCGATCCAATCATTAAGTATGATCAAATTATTGGTTTTGCATTAGATGATATTAAGCCTGGACAACATGTCCATTCGCACAATTTAGAATTTAGAGAATTTAAAAGAGATTTTAAAGTTACAGATAAAAAACATATTGTTGATGAAAAAGCAGATACTTTCTTTAATGGAATTTTAAGAGATAATGGACAGGTTGCTACTAGAAATTATATTGGAATAGTAAGCACTGTAAATTGCTCAGCAACTGTCACTAAAATGATAGTTGAGAAGATTAAATATTCTGACATTTTAAAAGATTATCCAAACATCGACGGCATAGTACCGATTACTCACTCAACTGGATGTGGAATGAATACAGAAAGTGAAGGAATGCAAATTTTCCAAAGAACTATAGACGGATTTAAAAATCATCCAAACTTTTCTCATGTTTTTGTAATAGGTCTTGGTTGTGAATGCGCCCAAGTAAGTTTATTTGATGAATCTTTAAAAAAACATAACCGAATACATTTTTTGACAATTCAAGATGAAGGTGGAACTAAAAAAATTGTAGATAAAGTATTATCACAAATTAAAAATTTACTTTCTGAGTCAAATAATGTCGAAAGAACTTCACAACCAGTAAGTCACTTAACTCTAGCTCTTCAATGTGGAGGTTCTGATGGGTATTCTGGAATAACTGCAAATCCTGCTTTAGGAGTGGCGGCAGATCTGTTGGTTAAAAAGGGAGGAAGTGCAATTTTATCTGAAACCCCAGAGATTTATGGTGCAGAACATTTATTAATTAATAGAGCTAACTCACAAGAGACCGCTGACAAACTACTTAAAAGAATTGAATGGTGGAGGCATTACACTTCAATTAATAATAGTTCGATGGATAACAATCCAGCACCAGGAAATAAAAAAGGTGGTCTTACTACTATATTAGAAAAATCTTTAGGTGCTGTTGCAAAAGGAGGAAATTCTATCCTTCAAGATGTATTGCACTATGCGGAACCTTTAAAAAATAAAGGTTTTAATTTTATGGATTCTCCAGGTTATGATCCAGTATCAGTTACAGGTCAAGTTGCATCAGGTGCTAATGTAATTTGTTTTACAACAGGACGAGGATCCTGCTTTGGTTGCAAGCCAGTTCCAAGTTTAAAACTTTCTACAAACTCAGCGATGTTTGAAAGAATGTCTGAAGACATGGATATTAACTGTGGGACAATTGCTGAAGGAAAAGAAAAAGTTGAAGAAGTTGGTCAAAAAATATTTAAATTAGTTGTAAATACTGCTTCAGGAAATAAATCAAAAAGTGAAATCAACGGCTACGGTGACGAGGAGTTTAATCCTTGGCAAGTTGGCGTTGTAATGTAATTAAAATTTCCTGTGCCACAACAAACATCATTAATTAATGTAATTTTATTAGCTGCTGGTGGTTTTTTTATGTTCGTTTGTATGGACTCTACAGCAAAATATCTTGGAACTGTAATGCCTGTTACTCAAGCAATTTGGGGAAGATTTTTTTTTCACTTGGTGTCTTTAATTATTTTTTTTTTAATTTTTAAGCCAAAAGTAAATTTAAAAAAAAATTTTAAAGTACAAATAATTAGATCAATATTAATGGTTACTGCTACCACATTTATGTTCTATTCTTTGCAGAAATTTGACTTGGTAGATATTTATGTTGTTTTTTTTACAGCTCCTTTAATCGTTTCATTACTTTCAGCATACTTTCTAAAAGATATCTTGAGTACAAAGGGTATACTTTTAATGTTATTGAGCTTTGGCTCGATTGTTTATTCACTAGGTCCAAGCATGAGAATATTTAGTTTAGATTTAATATTCCCAATTGTTCCTCCAATTTGCTGGGCTCTTTATCAATTTTTTACCAAAGTTGTATCAGGCGATAATGATCCATTTGCTGCTATATTTTATACTTCAATTTTAGGTGCAATAATTTTTAGTATTTTTATATTTTTTAATTGGGTGCCATTAGAGAAGAATATCTTTTGGCTTTATTTGGTAATTCTAGGTGTGGCAGGTTTTGTAAGTCATTCTTTAATTATATATGCAATACAACTTTCTAACTTGTCATTTGTAACTAATTTTCAATATTCTCAATTAGTTTGGTCTACAATTATTAATTTCTTAATTTTCGGCGTACCTTTTGATTATAATAAAATTGTTGGGGTGATAGGAATTATTGTTTTTGGTATTATGTTCATAAGAACAGAAGGTAAAAAAAGTTAAATAGTGAGGTTTGAATGAAAAATATAGGCTTTATCGGTGTTGGATATATGGGCTATGGAATAGCTAAAAATATTTTAAAACATAAAAATAAACTCTTTGTTATTGCTAATAAAAATAGAAAACCAATTGAGAAAATTGTTAGCGATGGAGCTGAAGAAGTAAAATCTTTTGAAGATTTTTCCACTAAAAATTTAGATGCGATGTTCATGTGTGTTACCAATACTCCCATAGCGAAATTAATTTCTGAAAAAATATCTAACATTTTGGATAGTAAAACTTTAATTATTGATATCACTACTCATAATAAAACAGGATCAATGGAAACAGAGGAAATATTCAAAGCAAAAAAAATTAATTATGTTGAATGTCCTGTAATGGGAGGACCCGTTCAAGCTGAGCAAGGTATACTAGGGGGTATTGTTGGAGCATCAGATGAAAATTTTAAAATGGCTGAGCCATACTTTAATTTTTTCTGTAAAGAATATTTTCACTTTGGACCTGTTGGAATGGGAGCAAAATCTAAGCTTTTAAATAATTTTTTATCCCTTGGAAATGCTGCATTAGTTAATCATTTAGCTAAAAGTGCTACAGAAATGGGTTTAGATTTAAAAAAAGTATTTGATGTTGCAAAGCTTGGTTCTGGAAATTCAGCAGCACTTAATAGAGTTTTTGATAATCTGTTAAAAGGTGATTTTACTGGATTTAAATTTACGGCAAGTAATTCCGTAAAAGATTTAACTTATATTCAAGATTTATTAAAAGAATTTCCTGAAGCTGAAAAAGTTGCTGAAGTAAATAAAAATTATTTTCAAAAAGCTGTTGATGACGGTTACGGTGAAAATTTTATTAGTGAATTAATAAATAAAAAATAATTTTGGAAGTAACTTAAGTTAGCGGGAATCTACTAAAGCACTAGGTTGTATTCAATAAATATATTTGCACAAAATTAAAATAAATTAATTGAAATTGTATAAATTATAATTACCTTTTTTATAGAAGGAGGTTTATGTTAATACTTTCACCACCTGATACTTAGCTGAACAGCTTTTCATTTGAAAAATATAACGAAAATAAATTCCTCTCGGGATTATAATGCCAAAGAGGCAATACAAGGGAGCTCTTTAGGTATACACTTAAAGAGCGAACCCTTTAAAAACTAATTTACTGATTTTAGTATTTCTAGTGGAAGTGGAGCTTCTGGGTATTTTTTTTGACACAACTTTTCATAGTTTTCACAAAAACTCATAATAGTTTTTTGAACTTCTTTTTTATTTTTATTTGAAAGATTAAGCTCTTTAATTAATTCACTGCAACTTTTTTCTAATTCTATTATTTGCTCTCCAGAAAAAAATTCTCCTGTTTCTATTTCCCAATAAGTGTCTTCAAGCTCATCATCGCTTAAATCATTAAGTTTTTTCTGCAATAATTTTATGGTCTCGTCTTCAGTTTCCTTTTCTCTCATAGGAGAATTCTTAAGTTTTCCAAGGCATTTATCTCTTAATCCATCAATGAAATGAAAATAAGGTTTACCCTCTGAAAAATCTCTAAAATGATTTGTGTTAAAATATTTATCAATAGCTGTTTCTGTTGAAACCTTTTCTTTACCCTTAATTATAGCAATTTGAACATAAACTTCTTGGCTAATATATTCTTCAATATGATCTTTAACTTTTTGAGGTATCATTTTTTATCTTAGTAACTAATGTTCTTCTCTATACCTACTGTGACAAGCCTTACAATTACTCCACATAAATTGTTTCAAGGTTCCTCTTATATCATCAGCATCTTCAATAACAGATGTAAGTTTTATCATATCCTCAGATGCTTTTGTCATTAATGCATTAAAGGCGTCTTTTTCTTCCCAAACAGTTGGTAAAGCTTCAGTGTCAAATTCATCTTCAGTATTTTCAGGAAATAAATCAATCAAAACTTTGTAATTTTCACTCATTTCAATCATTAGTTTTTTTGCTTTTTCAAAATCTCCTTTTGATGAAAAAGCTTGTACTCTTTTTGCCGTACTATAGTTTTTGCTAAATAATGCTTGTCTACTTTTAACAATCTCCTCAACTGTTAATTCGGCATTACTAGATGAGACGAAAAATACGCTTAAAATTGAGAATAAAATTATTTTAATATATTTTTTTATGTGGTTAAATAAAATATGCATGTAACAAATACCCTAACAGAGTATGGTATTATATCAAAAGCGTTACATTGGCTCAGCGCAATTATTCTTTTTATACAAATACCTCTAGGTTTTTACCTAGTTGATTTGGATTTTGGTGATCAAAGAATAACTATTGAAGATATTCACGTTACATTAGGTTTAACTGTTTTTTATATAATAATAATAAGGTTAATAAATAATATACTTAATCCAACTCCAAAATTAGATCCAAGTATTTTTAAAGGACAAAGGTTTTTAGCAAAAATGAACCATGTACTTTTATATATTGCTATTTTATCAATAACAATTTCAGGAATATTAAAAAAATTATTTAACGGAGAAACATTAACAATATTATTTAGAGAAATTCAAATTAATGAAAATTTTGATTTAGCAGATCAGTTTTATGAAATTCATATTATTTCAAATTATACCCTTATCGGTTTAATAGTGCTTCATATATCTGCTGTTATTATTCACAAACTATTTTTTGGGGACAATTTATTAAAAAAAATTATTTAATCTTAATGACAAGCAATTCCAAATTTTTTTAATCTCCAATAATTATAAGGCCAAGGAGTTAAAAAACCTACAATTAGCATTATTGGCACCACCCACCATGTTAAAATTGCGCCTCCAGTTAAAACATAGTCTGTTAAATTCATCATGATTTCCATGCTAATCATTGAAATTAAACTCATGCCACAAGCTGTTTTGAATGCATTAACAAAATTAAAATTTTGTGTCATTAAAATTATTGTTTCTAAAATAATACTTGTTATCAATCCATTGATGATTGCTAAAATCATTATTCCTAAAACTGGAAAAGGAATTTGAGTTAATTGAAAAAATAATATTGTTCCAAAATCTCCAATCGCACAACCTAGTACACACCAAGCTGTATTTTTTGCGCTTCTTTTCCAGGTATGTCTACAAGACCAATGAAATGTAGAGGTATTCATTATAATTTGATATTAATAATAAATGATTTTTAGGCAAGTATTCGATAACAAATCGTCGACATACACTTATTTAATTGCATCGGCAAAAGGTCGCGAGGCAGTCATAATTGATCCAGTAATTGAGAATGTTGAAAGCTATATTAAGTTACTTCAAGAATTAGATTTAAAACTAGTTAAGGTAATAGATACCCATATTCATGCTGATCATATAACTGGTGCGAGTAAACTTAAACTGGCAACAAATTGCTCTACACTTATGGGAGAACACACACCTGCTGATGCTGTAGAAATTAAAGTAAAAGATGATGAAATAATAAAAATTGACCAAATAAAAATCAAAGCCATGTATACGCCTGGTCATACTTCTGACAGTTATAGTTTCTTAATGGAGAATTATTTGTTTTCAGGAGATACTCTTTTAATTAATGGTACTGGTAGAACAGATTTTCAAAACGGAAGTTCAAAAGATGCTTACAATTCAATCTTTAATAGATTGTTAAAATTACCTGAGGATACAATTTTGTATCCTGGTCATGATTATAACGGCAAAGAATCTAGTACAATTGGTAATGAAAAAAAATTTAATCCAAGATTGCAGGTTAAAAATGTTGATGAGTATGTCGAACTTATGTCAAATCTTAATTTAGCAAAACCAAAATTAATAGATATCAATGTAAGTAGAAATATAAAATTAGGCGCTAATTAAAGACAACAAATATTAAAAACCAATAAGAAACTAATCCAGCTGAAATTGTTGCAATAATATTTTTTGAAAAATAACCTACAATTACAGCAACTAACGCTCCAAAAATTTTGGGATCATTCATATCTATAATAGTTCCAAAATCATTTATAAATATTCCTGGAAATATTATTGCTGGAAATACTGCAGAAGGAACATATTCTAACACTGCTTTAATTTTATTTCCCAACATATCTCTACTTATTAAAGCGATCATAGTCATTCTAGTAAAGTAAGTTAATATTCCAGCAAAAATTATTGCAGTGAGGGTCATTTTTTTAACCTCAACAGTAGTGCAGCTACAAATAAAGCAATTATCGGTGAAATAATTATATAAGATTTAAATGGAGCATCAAAAAATAACAGTGAACTTAAACCACAAGTAATCATTACAATTACATGATCTAATTTTTTTAAATCCTGAACCACAATTGCTATAAATGTTAGAGGAATTGCAAATTTTAATCCAAGTTCCTCTGGAACAAATGATCCTAAAACAATACCTGATAAAGTTGCAATTTGCCAACAAACCCACATTGTACAACCGGTACCAATTAAATGATAATGTAAAAATTCTTCACTTCTATTTTTTTTGAAAAACTTATTAGACTCAGCAAAGCCTTGGTCTACAACAACATAAGAAATTAATAATTTTTTTATAAAAGATAATTTTTCTAAATATTCAGATAAAACAGCTCCATATAATAAATGTCGAGAATTTATAATTCCAACAGATGCAACGGCAACTAAACTAGATGCACCTCCTGATAACAACTGTAAAAAAACTATTTGTGAAGCGCCTCCAAAAATTATGAAAGACATTGCGTAAACTAAATATGGGTGAAATCCAAGTTCAACCCCAATTGCTCCACAAATTATTCCAAATGGAATTACTGAAAGCATATGTGGAGAAATATCCAGCATACCTCTAGTAAATAATTGTTTTTTACTAAGCATTTGCTTGTTTTATTAAAAACAAACTATGTGATCAATATTAATCGGTCTTTTAATTCCAAACTTTTCGTCAGCTTCATGTTGATGTTCGTGATGGGAATGAACAAAAACTGGAATTAATAAATCGCTATTGGTTTTTAAAGTATAAATAAAGTTTGTTCCTCTAAATTTTCGATCTACTACTTCTAGCTTTAGATTACTTTTATCGTCGTGCTCAAGGTCCTCTGGTTGTAATAATAATTGCACATTTGAACCTTTTGGATAATGCTTAATAAAATTACCTTTAATTGTTCCAAGATCGTCATTTTCTAATGAATTTTCTCCTGTTACTTTTGCTGGAATTAAAATTCCACGATTTAAAAAATTTACTACTTCGACTGAATTTGGAAAATGATAAACATTATAAGGATCATCAAACTGTTTAATTTGACCATCTAATATAATTGCACATTTGGTACCAAGATAAAAAGCTTCATAGGAGTCATGAGTAACAATTATTGTTGTAATTTTTAATTTACTTAATATTTTTTTTAATCTTACTTGAATTTCTTCTTTAAAACTTTGATCTACATTAGATAAGGGTTCATCTAAAAGCAAAAGATCAGGTTGAGTTAATAGCGATCTTGCAAGCGAAGCTCTTTGTGCTTCCCCTGCGCTAATTTCATGTGGAAATTTTGGTAATATTTTTTCTATATCAAGAAAATCTACAATCTCTTTAAAACTAAGCTTTTTCTTTCTTTTTCCTTTATTTCTCTCTGCACCTAATAAAATATTTTTTTCAACTGTGTAATGAGGAAATAAACTGTTGTCCTGAAAAGCTAAAGATATGTTTCTATCTTCAGGTTCTACATTTTTATCTTTAGACGATAATAATTTTCCGTTCAATTTTATTGAACCTTTATCAATTTTTTCTAAACCAGCTATAGTTCTAAGTATTGTAGTTTTTCCAATTCCTGAAGGACCAAGAATACACAAAGTATCCCCTTCATTTTCAATCGCAAAAGATGCGTTCTTAACTTTGATCTTTCCACCTATAGTGAAATCAACATTTTTAATCTCTAAATAACTATCGCTCATTTTCCCTCAGTATATATTTAGATGTAAGCATTATAAATAGAGTTGCAATCAAAATTAAAAATAACGAAGGAACAGCTGCGGCTTCTAATAAGTCTTCTGAAGCAGATATATAAGCTGTAGTTGCAAATGTTTCAAAATTAAAAGGTCTTAAAATCAAAGTGATTGGCAATTCTCTTATTATTTCTAAAGAAATTAGTATTCCAACAAATAAAAGAGAGTTTCTTAAGAAAGGTACATGAATATTCATAAAAGTTTTCTTTTTAGAGTAACCAAGTAAATACGAACTTTCATCAACGGAAATATTTATTTTTTCATAACCAGATTTTATTCCGTTAAAAGCTAAAGAGTAGAATCTTACAAAATAAACTAGTACGAGTCCTAGAATAGAACCAATAAACATTTTTTTAATAGATAAAAAACCAAGTGCTTTTACAACATTATCATCAAACCATGCAATAAAAGTTATAAATGCCACTGCTAAAATTACTCCTGGAATTGCATAACCAGAAATAGATAATGTAGATAAAGCATTTAAAGTTTTATTTTTAGAAACTCTATTTCCATAATTAGAAATTAAAGAAAAAATTATTAAAACTAAGCTTGATAATAACACCAAGTACAAGGTGTTTAATGTTAAAGTTACTACTGGAATATCAAAAAGATTTTCAGGAAATTTTAATGTCCAATAAAGCATTTGACTTAGTGGAAATAAAAAACTTAGGAAAAAAACTAAGAAGCAAATTGAGAACGCAAAAAATGCTTTACTTCCTAATAGTTGGATTTTTTCTTTTTGTTTAAATCCTCCTTTAGTATTGGCGTGATACCTTGCCTTCTTTCTAGATAAATTTTCTAAAATAAATATTGCAAAAATGAATAAAAGAAGAAAAAAAGATATCCTGTTTGAGAAAGCTAAGTCATCAAATGTAATCCAAGAGTTATAAATACCTGTTGTTAAAGTATTTATAGAAAAGAAATCAACTGCCCCAAATTCAGCTAAAGTTTCCATTGCAACTAGAGAAAGGCCTGCAACAATTGCTGGTCTAGCAGCAGGTAAAATTAACGAATAAAAGGATTTTGCTTTTGAAAATCCTAAATTTCTACCTAAATCAATTAAATTTTGGGATTGATACTGGAAAGATGCTCTTGAGAGAATATAAACATAAGCAAATAGTGAAAAAGATAGCGAAAGTACAGCGCCTATTAGACCATCAAACTTTGGAATGCTTTGATTATAATTTGCCTCTCCAAATAGATTTTTCAATATCGAATATAATGTTCCATAATTTTCAAAGAAAGCTGTCAATGAATATGCGTATATATAAGGAGGTACAGCAAAAGATAATATAAGAGCCCATTTAAAAAAATCACTAAAAGGAAATTTATAAAAAGAAACCAAATAAGCCGTACTGGTTCCAATTAAAAAAGTTAAAACCAAAACACTAATCAGCAAAACAAGCGAATTAAAAATGTATTCAAACAAAAAAGTATTTTTTAGAATTTGATAATAATTTGATGTATCTTCAAAAAAACTAGTAAATACAGTAACAATTGGTATAGCAACAAAAATTGATACCAGTAAAGAACTTAAAAACCAAAAATTAATTTTTTTTAAATACATTTTTACCCTTTTGTTCGAGTGAACATAATCAATAGTAGGGTAAATAACTATTGAGTTATGTTCACTTTTTGAAAATTAACTTTTTAAATCAAAAACATTAATGACACGATCAATATCATCATTTCCGATCTCAGATAATTTTCTATTATTTATTTTTTTTTTAATTTTTTCACATTGTGACAAGCATGGCTCACAAGTTATCTGACCCTCTAGAGAACCACTTTTGCCTGGAGAAATGTCTAAATTAAAATTAAATAAATTCTTTCTCACTTTTTCCTTACTTCCATCCAGCAGCTGTCATTACCTCTAATGCAGCGGCTTGATTTTTTCCATAGCTTGAAACTTTAGTTGTTAAATCTTGTTTAAAATCTAATCCTAAATTATTCACTACTAATGGATTTGGAGATACCCCAGCTATCATTGGAAACTCAAAAGTATTATTTGTAAAATGTTCCTGAGCCTCTGGAGATAATAAAAAGTCAACAAGAGCGATAGCATTTGCTTTATTAGGTGCTCCTTTTACTAAAGCTGCACAACTAATATTCATATGTGTTCCTCTATCATTTTGATTAGGAAAAAATGCCTTAACTTTTTTAGCAGCCGATTGTTGTTCTGCTCCTTTATTACCAGACAGCATAAGTGCCAAGTAATAAGTATTTGCTACAGCAATATCAGCTTCTCCAGCTGCAACTGCCATAATTTGAGCTCTATCGTTTCCTTTTGGTGTTCTTGCCATATTGGCAACAACTCCTTTAGACCATTCAGAAGCAGCTTTCTTTCCATTATTCTCAATCAATGAAGCCACAAGAGATTTGTTATAAATATTGCTTGATTTTCTAATTACTAATCTGCCTTTCCATTTTGGATCAGCTAGATCTTCATATGTAAGACCTGATAATTCAGCGCCACTTACTCTTTCTGGTGAATAGTAAATTATTCTTGCTCTTTTAGCTACTCCTACCCAGTGTGTAGTTCTAAAATTTTTTGGAACAGAAGATTTAATTGTCGGAGACACCAAACCACTTTGAGTCATTCCTTTAGCTTTAAAAGCTCCACATCTTCCAGCATCAGCAGTAATATAAAGATCAGCTGAAGAGTCAGTCCCCTCTTCAATCATTCTTTTTTCTAATGCACTGGCCTTTCCATTAATCAGGTTTACTTTAATTCCAGTTTTGTTGGTAAAGTTGCTATAGAGCTCATTATCTGCTTTGTAATGTCTTGCATTGAAGATATTTACTTCATTTGCAATCGCAAATGACGAGACTATTAAAGAAACAAATAAACTTATTATTGTTACTTTTTTCATTGTATCCTTTTCTTTACCCTAATTGATTTGCGAATGAGAATTATTCTCAATGCGAATGATTATCAATCGCATATTTTGTCGCAGAATACAAGGACTATTTAATATTATTTATATGGGAAATTTTTATTTCCAGTCGCCAATTTTACTGAATAAGAAATTTCTAAATGCTTGGACTCTAGCTGTGTTTTTTAATGATTGCGGGTACACAAAATGTGCCTCTGTTATTGGTCCTTCTACTTTAGGAAGTACTTTAATTATATTACTAGTATTTGAAACTAAATATTCTGGCAATGCTGCCAGACCCACACCAGACTCAACACCATATAATAAACCACTAACACTATTAACCTTCATAATAGATTTTCTTTTTTTTCCATCATGCATTCCTATTTTTAAAGCCCAATCAGGATTATAAACTGGCGAAGGAGCACCTTTTCCAAATGAAATAAATTTATGTTTGTTTAAATCATTAACTGTTTTTGGCATCCCATTTTTTTCTAAGTATTTATTTGATCCATAAATATAATACTTAATATCAACTAATTTTTTCTGAATATAGTTAAGCTGTTTTGGTCTTCTCATAAAAATTCCGATATCAGCTTGACGAGTACTCAAATCTAACTCTTTATCATCGAAAACAAGTTCAATCTCAATTTCTGGATTAAGTGTCATAAATTCTTGAATTCTTGGTGTTAACCAATGTGTTCCAAAACTTCTTACAGTTGTAATTGTTAATTTTCCTGTTGGTTTACTTTTTTGATCACCTAATGATGTTTCAACTTCTTTAAGTTTGCTAATAACCTCATGAGCAGTTTTAAAAACATATTCACCATTTTGCGTGAGGGTTAAGCCTCTTGCATGTCTTTCAAATAACTGCACTTTTAAATCTTGTTCTAATGATTGTATTTGTCTGCTAATTGCTGATTGGCTAAGATTTAAATTAACAGTAGCATTCGTAAAGCTTCCAGCTTCAGCCACCGCATGAAAAATTTTTAATTTATCCCAATCCATTATTTATTTAAATCAACTAATACTCTTCCAGCAATTTCACCTTTTAAAATTTTTGGATAAGTTTCAACTAATTCCTCCAAACTAACAGTTAAAACTGATTTTTCAATTAAATCAAAATCAATTAATTTTGATGCCTCGCCCCAAATAAATTCTCTTCTTTTTATACTACAATTAGCAGAGTCCATTCCCCAAACTTTAATACCTCTTAACATAAAAGGAAGTAAATTTGTATTAAGCTCATTGCTGTTCGCGTTTCCACAAACTGCAATAATTCCATTTGACTTTGTTTGTGCTATTGCGTTAGCTAAAATTTTTCCACCAACAGTATCAACTACTCCGTCCCATAAACCCTTATCTATTGGTCTAGGATCTTTGTCAAATTCAGCCCTATTTATAATGTTTTTAGCACCTAACGATTTTAAATAGTCTGACTTAGAGTCTTTTCCTGTAACTGCAGTAACGTTATAGCCTAATTTAGTTAAAGCCATAACTGCTAAACTACCAACTCCACCTGTTGCACCAGTTACTAAAACATCGTTAACTTTTTCTCCTAATAAAATACTTTCTCTTGCTTGAATAGCAAATGCACTCATTAAAGAAGTTAAACCTGCTGTTCCTAAAATCATCGCTTGTTTGCTGGTTAAACTATCAGGTTTTTTAACTAAAAAATCTCCACTTACTTTTGCAATTTGCGAAAACCCTCCAAAAAAAACTTCTCCCACTCTAAATCCAGTATGAATTACTTCGTCACCTTCTTTAAATTTTGGATTATCGCTTCCGATAACAGTTCCAGAAAAATCAATTCCTGGAATATGAGGATATTCTTTAACTAATCTTCCTCCATTCTTTAGAATCATTCCATCTTTAAAGTTTAAATCTGAATAATGTACTTTTACAGTCACATCTCCATGTTTTAAGAAACTTTTATCTAAAGATTTTACTTCACGAGAAAAATTTTCACCTTCTTGGTTAAGGACTATTGCTTTGAATTGATCAGACACATTAATCTTTTAACGTAGTGCTGATAAATCGTAAATATCTATTTTGATAACTTAAATCTTCTTTGAATTGACCTAAGTAGTAATTAGTAACCGTAGTTGCTTGTTCTTTTTTAATACCTCTCATTGTCATACACTGATGAGTTGAATCAATTGTAACTGCAACTCCTTTTGCATCTAATGACTCCATTAAAGTGTTCGCTATTTGCATTGTAAGTCTTTCTTGTGTTTGTAATCTTTTTGAGAACACTTCAACAACTCTCGCTAACTTACTTAAACCTACAACTCTATCTTTTGGAATATAAGCTACGTGTGCTTTTCCTATTATTGGAGCCATATGATGTTCGCAATGACTTTGTACTGAAATATTTTTTTGAACAACCATGTCATCATAACCTTCAACATCCCCAAAAGTTTTATCTAGAACTTTGCTTGCATCCTCCTTATATCCTTTAAAATATTCTTTAAATGCTTTCATCACTCTTTTAGGAGTTTCTAATAACCCTTCTCTATTTGGATCTTCGCCTATCCAAGATAAAATAGTTTTAAATGCTTGCTCTGCTTCTTTGTCAGATACTTCTTTAGAAAGTAATTCTTTATTGTCAGTGTCTTTTACTAATTTCATAGCGCTTTTTTATACAGTAAATACCTTAATTTAAAAATATTTAATATATTTAGATATGTGCTACATAATCACCCAATATGTTCAAAAAAAGAGAAAATATCTACGATATTGAAGAAGGCAATCTTCTTTCACCTAAATTTGATAATGATGGACTAATCCCTGTCATAACTATGTGCTCAAAAACAAAAGATATTTTGATGCATGGATACATGAATGTTGAAGCTCTAAAAAAGACAATTGAAACTAAAGAGGCACACTATTTTAGTAGATCGAGAAAAGCTATCTGGCACAAAGGTAAAACAAGTGGATTTACACAAAAGGTTACTGAAATAAGAATTGATGATGATCAAGACTCAATATGGTTAACAGTAGATATCGGTGATGGAGCTAGTTGTCATGTTGGTTATAGATCATGTTTTTATAGATCAATACCTATGGGGCCAATAGAAAACGGAAGAAAAGTTGAAATGGAATTTCTTGAAAAAGAAAAAAAATTTGATCCTGAAGAAGTTTATAAAGGTCAACCAAATCCAACTAAAATTTAAATGAGTGAAAAACAAAAAAATGTTCTAGGTGAAGACCTAGAAGAATGTTCAAATGATCCTTTAACAGGTTGGTTTCGTGATGGTTGTTGTAACACTGACGAGAATGATCATGGACTTCATACAGTTTGTGCTAAAGTTAATACCGAATGTTTAGAGTGGATGAAAGAAGCAGGTAACGATTTAATAACTCCACATCCTGAATTTGGGTTTCCAGGATTAAAAGATGGAGATGGATGGTGTTTGTGTGCTAGTTGGTATGCAAGGGCAGTTGAAGCTGGTAAAGGATGTCCAATATTTTTGAAAAGAACTCACGAAAACACTCTTAAATATGTGCCTATTGAAACTTTAAAAAAGTTTGCAATAGATTTATCCTAAGTTACATATTTCCATATCTAGGACCACCGCTACCCTCTGGTGTAACCCAAGTTATATTTTGAGAAGGTTCTTTAATATCACATGTTTTGCAATGGATACAATTTTGAGAATTAATTACAAATTTATTTACATCATTTTCTTTTTGAACTTCATAAACGCCTGCCGGACAATATCTTTGAGCAGGTTCGTCAAATTTTTCTAAAGTATAATTAATTGGCAAATTAGGATCTTTAAGTTTTAGATGAACTGGTTGATTGTCAGCATGATTGGTTCCTGTTAGATAAACTGAACTTGTTTTGTCAAAAGTTATTACATTATCATATTTTGGATAATCTATTTTAGGCATTTGATTTGCTGGTTTTAATGTTTCATGATCAGCATGTTTATGTTTAAGAGTAAAAGGAAATTTTCCTCTAAATAAAATTTGATCTATTCCTGTAAAAATAATTCCCAAAATTAGCCCCCAACTAAAACTAGGTTTTACATTTCGGGCTTCATAAAGCTCTTTATGTAGCCAGCTATTTTTAAATTTATCTTCATAAATAGATAAATCTTTGTTTTCTTTTAAATGTTCATTAATAGTTTCAGCAGCAATGACTCCACTTTTCATCGCTGTATGAGAACCCTTTATTTTTGGCATATTCAAAGTTCCAGCATCACAACCAACTAATAAAGCTCCGGGCATGAACATTTTTGGTAAGCTCTGTAATCCGCCTTCAATTAAGGCTCTTGCACCGTAAGAAATTCTTTTTCCGCCTTCTATAATTCTTTTTATTGCTGGATGCGTTTTAAACCTCTGAAATTCATCATAAGGAGATAAATGTGGATTTTTGTAATCTAAACCGATTACATATCCTAGAAAAACTTGTTTATTTTCTGCGTGATACATAAAACTACCACCATATGTACTGTTATCTAATGGCCATCCAGCTGTATGCATAACTAAACCTTCTTCATGATTTTTATCTTCTATTTCCCAAATTTCTTTAAAACCAATTCCATATTGTTGAGGATCTTTACCTTTATTTAATTCAAATTTTTCAATCAATTGTTTTCCTAAATGACCTCTGCACCCTTCTGCAAAAACAGTTACTTTCCCTAAAAGCTCAATACCGGGTTCAAAACTATCTTTTTTATTTCCATCTTTATCTATACCCATATCTTGAGTAGCTACACCTTTAACCGATCCATCTTCGTTATATAAAATTTCACTTGCTGGAAATCCTGGAAAGATTTCTACACCTAAATTTTCAGCTTGTTCAGCAAGCCATCTACATAAATTTGCAAGACTAATAATATAATTTTTATGATTTTGTTGTACAGCAGGTAGTAGCCAAGTTGGCCAACTTAAAGATTTGGTTTTTCCTAAAAATAAAAATTTTTCTTTAGTTACTTTTGTTTTGATAGGAGAATTTAATTCTCTCCAATTTGGTAATAATTCATCTAGAGTACGAGTTTCAAATACATTTCCACTTAAAATATGAGCTCCAATCTCTGATGCTTTTTCTAATAAACAAACATTTAGGTTTGGATCTAATTGTTTTAACTTTATTGCGGTTGATAATCCTGATGGTCCTCCACCAATTATTACAACATCATATTCCATCGATTCTCTAGACATACTCTAGTTTTTAACTGTAAGGATTATTTTTGTATAGTGTTTAATTTGTTCAGCTCTTCCATGAACTGAGGCAGTGCCTCAAATAAATCAGCTTCAAGTCCATAATCTGCAACACTAAAGATTGGTGCTTCACCATCTTTATTAATTGCAACTATAACTTTACTTTCCTTCATTCCTGCTAAATGCTGAATAGCGCCTGAGATTCCAACAGCGATATATAGATCCGGTACAACTACTTTTCCTGTTTGCCCAACTTGATGATCATTACTTATATATCCAGCATCTACTGCCGCTCTTGATGCTCCAATTGCTGCACCTAATTTGTCAGCAATTTCTGTTATTAATTTAAAATTATCTCCACTTTGCATTCCTCTACCACCTGATACAACAATTCTTGCTGTTCCAAGTTCAGGTCGATCAGATTTAATTTCTTCTCTTTTAATAAATTTTGTATTTGAAAATTCTTCACTTGCATCTATTTTTTCAATTGCGGCTGATCCACCTGTGCTCTCACACGGATCGAATGAAGTAGGTCTAATTGTTACACACTTTTTAGCATCATTGCTTTTAATTGTTGCAAAAGCGTTACCTGCATAAATTGGTCTTAAAAAAGTATCTGGTGATATTACTTTAATAATGTCACTTACTTGCGATGTATCAAGATGAGCTGCAATTCGTGGCATCAAATTTTTTCCAAATGTATTTGCTGAGCAAATAATGTGAGAATAATTCTCTGCAAGTTTAACAATCACTGGAGCAAAATTTTCTGCCGTGAAGTTTTCATAGTGAGCTCCTTCCACACTCAATACTTTTTTAACCACTGGAAGTTCAGATAATTGCTTTGCAGCTTCCGTAGAGTTTTGACCAATAATTACAGCATGAACATCTGCATCAATTTGAGATGCTGCAGTAGCTGCATTAAGAGTAAATGGTCTTAACTCTTTATTGTTATGTTCAGCTATAAGTAAGATTGCCATTAGATTACCTTTGCCTCATTTTTTAATTTTTGAACTAATTCAGCAACATTTGCTACTTTTATACCTGCTTTTCTTTTTGGAGGTTCCTCTACTTTTAATTGTTCTAATCTTGGTGATACATCTACGCCTAAATCAGAAGCAGCAATTTCCTCTATAGGTTTTTTCTTAGCCTTCATTATATTTGGTAATGATGCGTATCTTGGTTCATTCAACCTAAGATCACAAGTTACAATAGCTGGAACATTTATTTCAATTGTTTCAAGACCTTCGTCTATTTCTCTTGTTACTTCTAATTTATTTTCTTTTACATCAATCTTTGAGGCAAATGTTGCCTGTGGCCAATTTAATAAAGCACTCAACATTTGGCCTGTTTGATTACAATCATCATCAATTGCTTGTTTACCCATAAATACTAAATCTGGTTTTTCTTTATCTACTATTTTTTGTAAAATTTTTGAAACAGCGAGTGGTTCTAGAATTCCATCAACTTTTACATGAATACCTCTATCTGCACCAACTGCTAAAGCTTTCCTAACTGTCTCTTGAGCTTTTTCTTCCCCCACGGTTACAGCAACTACTTCTGTAGCTTTGCCAGCCTCTTTAATTTTTACAGCCTCTTCTATAGCATTATCATCAGGAGGATTGGTAGACATTTTAACGTTTTCAGTAACTACACCAGTTCCATCTTCTTTAACTCTGATTTGAACGTTGTAATCAATGACTCTTTTTACAGCTACTAAAATTTTCATTAAGCTCTCAATAAATTATTTTCTGAATCATATGGACTCTCGTCTAAGACTGTAGCGTCATACATTTCACCCAATATATCAACTTGTAATTTGTCGCCCACATTTGAACAATCTGGCTTAACCATCGCTAGCGCTATTGATTTATCTAATCTAAATCCAAATTCACCTCCAGTTGCTCTTCCAACAACTTTTCCATCTTTAAAAATTGGATTATTTCCTAATACATCAGCATCTTTGGTATTATGAACCTCTAAAGTAACTAATTTATTATCAAAACCTTTTTCTCTCCATTTATTAAGTGCCTCTAAACCAATAAAGTTTCCTTTATTTGGGTGAACAAATCTATCAAGACCAGACTCGTATGGTGAGTATTCAATTGATAATTCTGTACCAACTAGTTTATAAGATTTTTCAACTCTTAAACTATTCATTGCTCTAATTCCAAATGGTTTTATTCCTAAATCTTTACCAGCTTCCATTAATTTATCAAAAATATGATTTTGATATTCAATTGGATGATGCAATTCCCATCCAAGCTCACCAACAAAATTCACCCTCATCGCATTTACTGGAGCATAGCCAACATTAACATTTTTTGCTGTTAGCCATTTGAAATTCTCATTAGAAAAATCATCCGTTGAAACCTTTTGCATTAATTGTCTAGCTTTTGGACCAGCTACAACCAAAACTCCTGTACTGTTAGTTAGATCTTCAAAAATAACAGATCCATCATCTGGCATCCATTTTTGGATCCAATCATGATCCAATCTTAAATTTGCTCCAGCAGAAACTAGATAATAACTATTTTCTGCTTCTTTCATTATTGTAAATTCTGAATGCACTCCACCTTTGGTGTTCAAAGCATGACATAAATTTATCCTTCCAATTTTCTTTGGAAGTTTGTTTGCAACTAAATAATCTAAAAATTCCTCTGCCTTAGGTCCTCTAATTCTACATTTTGCAAACGCAGTCATATCTAAAAGACCCACATTTTCTTTTACATTTTGACATTCTTTTTTAATTGCATCAAACCATTTTGATCTTCTAAATGACCAATCATCTTTTTGTTCCATTCCATCAGTTGCAAAAAAATTAGGTCTTTCCCAACCAAATTTCTGACCAAAAACTGCTCCTAAATTTTTCATTCGTTCATAACATGGAGCTGTTCTTAATGGTCTTGCCGCTGGTCTTTCTTCATCTGGATAGTGAACAATAAATACATGGCTATATGCTTCTTCATTTTTTGCTTTCAAATAAGATTTAGTTGCATAGTTTCCGTAACGTCTTGGTTCAACTCCTAACATATCAATTGTAGGTTCACCATCAACGATCCACTCTGCTAACTGCCAGCCTGCACCACCTGCTGCTGTTATTCCAAAACTATGTCCTTCATTTATCCAAAAATTTTTAAGTCCCCAAGCAGGACCAACAATTGGATTTCCATCAGGAGTATAACAAATTGCTCCGTTATAAACTTTCTTTACTCCAACTTCTCCAAATGCAGGAACTCTATGAATTGCTCCTTCTATATGTGGAGCTAATCTGTCTAAGTCTTCTTGAAATAATTCATATTCAGAATTTTTTGATGGCCCTTCTACATAACAAGCTGGTGCACCATCTTCATAAGGACCCAAAATTAATCCTCCAGCTTCTTCTCTCATATACCATCTACTATCACTGTCTCTTAAGACTCCCATTTCTGGTAATCCATCTTTTTTTCTTTTTTGAATTGCAGGGTGAGGTTCTGTAACAATGTATTGATGTTCAACAGGTATTACTGGAATATCTAATCCTACCATTTCACCTGTTTGTCGTGCAAAATTTCCTGAGCAAGAAATAACATGCTCACATTCTATTGATCCCTTATCTGTTTCTACAACCCATCCATCTTTAGTTTGTCTCATCGATAGTACAGTTGTATTTCTATAAATTTCAGCTCCTCTGTTTCTTGCACCTGTTGCTAATGCTTGTGTTAAATCTGCTGGTTGAATATATCCATCTTCAGGGTGTTGTATTGCACCAACTAAATCATCAGTATGACATAACGGCCAAATTTCTTTTACTTGTTCTGGTTTCAAAAATTTAACATCTACTCCGATAGTTCGAGCGACACCTGCGTATTGATGGTATTCATCCATTCTATCTTTTGTACTTGCTAGACGAATATTTGAAACAACACTAAAGCCAACATTTTTCCCAGTTTCTTCCTCTAATGTTTTGTAAAGATTAACTGCATATTTATGAAGTTGTCCAACTGAATAACTCATATTAAACAAAGGCAACAAACCTGCTGCGTGCCAAGTAGATCCCGAAGTTAACTCTTTTCTTTCAACTAGAACAACATCAGACCAGCCCTTTTTTGCTAAATGATAAAGGGCACTTACCCCTACAACTCCGCCACCAACTACTACAACTTTAGTTTTTGTTTTCATTCTGCGATTCCTACTAAATTTTTAATTGTTACGAAACAAAAATGTATATGTTGACAATCAAATTGAGCTTCCAAGAGGGATTGGACTGGATACCATCGTGGTTAACCAACAGTCTTTCAAAGTTCCCTCAGAGGTGAACTTTTCGACTTGCCAGTTGAATTTGTGATAAATTTTATCCTTATCAAGAATTATAACTTCAAATTGAGCCCATTTGTCACTACTTCCAAGTTCAGTTATTGTGTGACTTAGGTGGTTAATCATCATCACGTAAGAGTCGCTTTTTATCATCATCTTAAAGTTGCTTAATGGTCCTGTTACTCTTTTATTATTTGGGTGAGCAAATTTCCAAGTTTGTTCTATGCCGCTATCTTTATATTCAAGATCATTTTGTTGAAGCCCACTCAATTGAATTTTAATAACTTCTTTCGGGCTTATAGTGCTATTGGGGCTTAATAATTCAGCGTAAGAAAATGATATAAAGAAAAAAAATAAAATTAAAGCTTTAAAGATTATTAGCGGTTTTTCTAACATCATTCAAAAATTCTTGTCTCTTTGCATCGCTAACAAATGGTACTGCAAAATATCTTCTATAGACAATGTTATATATGCCACACATATGAAATACTCCTCTTTTTAATCTTCTAATTGGTAAGTTTAAAAAAAAAGTTGTAATTGCTAATCTTGGTGAACCATATGTGCAGAATATTATAGCTTTTTTATCTCTTAAGTTTCCAATTGGATAACCGTAATTTCCAACCAACTGTTTAAATCTAAAAGCCCAAGGTGGAGCTAAAACTTTATCTATCCAACCCTCAACTATCGCCGGCATCCTAAAATTCCAAATTGGAGCGATTAAAACAATTGTATCACTTACTTCGATTCTTTTTCTATGATCTAAAACTTCTTGATCAGGTTCCTCTCCAGCAAAAACAGGATCAAATTTCTCTTTATATAAATCAACAACATCTACCTGATTTCCATTATCTTTTGATTGCTTAACGAATTCGTCTCGAATTGCTGCATTAAATGAATTGTCATTGTAGTGCCCATACACTAGGAAAATTTTTTTCATTTTATAAAATTTTTATTCTGTAGTTTTGTATTTACTATTATTAATTATAAATACAAATACAATTGGAAGAATTAAAGTTAAAAGTGTTACAACTATCAATAAAATTCCAAGTTCAGAATAATCTGCTGTGGTTTGTATTTCGCCAGAAACCTTATCCTTAACCTCTCTTGTTACAGTAAATATTTCATTTAAATATTTTGTTCCTAACGCACTCGCTGATAATGCTAGATTTGTAAACGATGCAAAAACTGCAAAAAAGGTTGCCTTTAAATGTGCAGGAGCATTTTTTGCTATCCAAGCTAATAGAGGTATCATTGATACTTGGCCAAGCGGAGACTCCAACGCAGTATTAATTAATGCAATAAACTTAGCATCAACAACTCCACCTGTTAACGAGGCTGTCCAGTTATGAAAACCATAATACATTCCAACACTTGGTAAAAACAAAATCGCACCCGCAATACTTAGAACTACAATTATTTTAGCAATTGAATTATTTGCCATAAAAGGTCTTAACAATACAATTCCTGCTAATGTTAAAATTGATGCCAATAATGATAGAACAGAAAAAAACTGTTCATTAAATCCAAGCTCATCAATTTCAAACCAAGTTAATCCTGGTCCAGGACCTGGCATGGCTCTAAATACAAAAATAATTACTGCTGTACCTACAATTGTTAATCTTAGTTCCTGAGGTAATTCCTTAATAAGTTTAAACATTAAAAACAAAATGATTATCACTGAGCCAATAAACACAATTTCTTGTGCAAACGGAACCTTAAAGGAACCAATAGACAATGTGAAAATAACAAAAACTAAACTTCCTCCTAATATCCACCAGTTTATTTTTGTTTTTTCGTTACCTCTTTCATCTTTAAATTCTAGACCTTTAGATTTTAAAGTTTGTATTTTTTTATGTCTTAAATAATTTGCTAAAATTACACCTAGTATAGAAACTAAAGGTATTACAAGAGCATAAATGTAGATAGTTCCATATAAATTTATCTTATCGGCCTGCTCAAGGCGTTCCACATCTCTAAACAATATTACATTAACTAATGCAACAAGTACTGTACCGCCAATAATAGCAAACCTTCCAAGTGTCTGCATTGTTGTATGCATTATTTTTATTTGATCTTTAGAATAATCATTTCCTGTTTCATCAACCAAAGGAACTGCCTCAACTGTCATCGCATCGGCTACAACGTCCTGAACCACATAACCAACTGGAGCTAAAATCACACTTATCACAAACCATGTTTCTACCGAAAATACCTGGGACATATCTTCAGTATGAATAATCAATCCGTACATAATTAGTAAACTAAGAGCTATCAATGAAGCTCCAAAATAGACCATGTAATTTTTTCTCTCCCAGATTAGATCTACTAAATGTCCTAATGGCATTTTTAATGCCCAAGGAATTCCAGCCCAAAAACCTAGGCCTGCTAAAAATGCTGCTGATAAATTTAAATAATCTTTAACAAAAAATGTACCAACAATACCTGTTAAACCAGAAATACCTGCAGCCATATAAACCATTAATGGAGGTAGATAAGTCCATTTAAATTGACGACCCAAATCTAAAAATGTGCTGTCTAAAAATTTAATTATTTTGCTCATTAGTCACTTAAAACTGGAAAAGCTTGTCTAACTTTTAAAAAATATTTTTGATATTCCATTTTAGTACATTTGTTTTCAATATACTTAATATCATTTTTTTCCATCAATTCTTTTGCCTTTTCGTCTCGTATACCGAGCTGTAACCATAAAACTTTAGCACCAATTTTAACTGTATCTTTTGCAATAGCATAAACTTCTTTTGATGGTCTAAAAACATCTACAATATCAACTTGATCATTAATATCAGATATTTTAGCAAAAACCTCTTCTCCTAAAATTTTTTGACCCTCAGCTCTAGGGTTGACAGGATAAACTTTAAATCCATATTTTTGCATATATTTCATAACTATAGTTGATGCTTTTGTTGGATCGTTACTAACTCCTACCATTGCAATTGATTTATATTTAGAAAGAACTTCTTTGATATCACTCATGTTGATTTCTAATCTTTTGAATTTATTTTTTCCTCACAGAATTTTTGAGCTTCCTTAATGGTCATTGGTTGATCTAATTTTTTACTTCCTGCAACACAAGCATCTACTGCTCTTTTAGAATTATGATCTCTAAGATCAATAACTACATAAAGTCCAAATAAAATAAAAATTATTAAAATTATATTTTTTGATTTCATTTGTTTTTCCACTTAGGTTTTCTTTTTTCAAGAAAAGCTGAAATGCCTTCTTTAGCGTCCATTGCCATCATGTTAAGTGTCATCATTTTACTTGTATAAGCGTAAGCTTTACTTAATGGCATTTCTAATTGTTTGTAAAACGCTTGCTTTCCAATTTTTATTGTTAAATTAGATTTAGAAGCAATTTTATTTGCTACTTTAAACACTTCATTGTTTAGTTTTGCTTTTGAAAAATTATCATTTATCAGTCCTATTTCTTTTGCATAATTTGCATTGATAGGTTCTCCGGTTAACAACATTTTCATCATTGGTTTTCGACTTATCTTTCTACTGACGGCAACCATAGGTGTGCTGCAAAATAAACCAATGTTTACTCCTGGTGTAGCAAATAATGCGTCCTTAGTACTATAAGCTAAATCACAACTTGCAACCAATTGACACCCAGCTGCGAATGCTGCTCCATGAACTTTAGCAATTACAGGTTTCCTACCTTCAACAATCTGAAGCATTACTTTTGAACAAAGATTAAATAATTTTAAATATTTATCTCTCTTTTTTAAACCTCTCACTTCTTTTAAATTGTGTCCTGCGCTAAATCCTTTACCAGCACCCTCTAATATTATTACTTTAACTTTTTTATCAGTATCTAATTTTTTTAATGCCTTTAATAAATCTGAAAGATTTTTGAATGATAAAGAATTGTAAGTTTTTGGTTCATCAATTATAATTGATGAAACTTCGTTGTTAATTTTTTTAATTTTAATGTTTCTAGTCATTTAATCAGTTAATCCATCGGATCTGGCCTGATTTCTTTCTATATGAATTGGTAAAACTTTGCCATAAATAGCTTTGGAATGTTCTGGGGTGTTTACTCTCCATGGATCTAAAACATAAGCTGGAATACACATATATCTTGATTTTTGACCTTCAATTTTCGTTACTCTGTGCAAAGTAAATCTACCTTTAAATATTTGTAAATCCCCTGGCTCTAATTTCAATTCTCTTACTCTAGTTCTATCTCCTGCTATAACCTTTTGCACTTCTTTGAAATTTTCATTTCCAGGTTCTCTAATATTTGGACAGTACTCAAATACACCTCCCTTCTCAGGTTTTTGGATCATTAAACTAAGTGTAAATTCACAACTATCAAAATGCCAAGGGAGTACTCCATCTGGTTTCATAACATTATAGGCATGACATGCTAAAGGATCTGCCCATCTATAAATAGGAGAAACACCTAAACAAGCAGATACAAAATTTAAAAGTTCCTCTGTTTCGTATAAATATTTCATTTCGGAATCTTTTGGAAAACAATCTGAATTTAAATATCCATTGTATCTATTCATAAAAGTTCTTTTTGGATGATCTTTTGGTAATGAGGGATCGTCCTTTGCATACAAGTATGCGTTTATACTCTCTTTAGACATATAAACTTCGTCTAATTGTTTTTCTAACTCAGAATTCATTACCTTAAGTGAGTTAGGCAAAATAAAATTTGGAATTGTTGAACAACTATATTGATCTAGTTCTTCTTTACATTTTTTAACTAGATTTTTAATTATTGGTGAATTTAAATCGTGTATTGGATATTTTTCTAAATCTACAATAGTCTTGAGTCTATCGTTCATTTAATTTTATTTTAACTTTCCCTCTTCTCTCATTTTTGCTCTTATTTTTGTTGCTGATATTTTTTGAGTTTCTTCATCCAAAACTATTTCCTCAATCTTATATCCAACTCCCCTACCATAACAAATATTTGTAATATTAGGTACTAACATTATTTTAAATTGTCCTTCAAATTCAGGATTTAATCTGTCTTCAATGTTTTTTTTTACTGTTTCAAAATCAAAAGGATTATCATCAACACCTTGTACATCTCTAATTTGAATACAAACTTGTCCAGTTTTTTTAATAATTTCTTTAAACAAAGTATAATGTCCATCGTGAAAAGGTTGCCATCTTCCTAGCATTTGTGCTGTTGGTTTTTTGTTATCCCATTTGTGTGTCATTTTTTTATCTCCTCTATTATTTTTGGTGCCCAATTTTTTGCATCCTGAGTTGTTACGTGAAAATCAAAATTCTTAGGATTAACAAACATTTGATTTGTGTCTTCAAATCTTCCTTCTTTAATTGTATCTACCCAAATTCTGAAATCAGCAGGAAATAAACTTCTTGCCTTAGGTGTCGGTGCAACAAAGTCAGCAATTACATAATGACCCTCAGCTTTTAATTTAAGAGCAAATTCAGCCATTCTTTTAGCTTGCCTTACTCTACCCTCTTCAGAAAAATCCCAATCATCTGCTGCTTTTCTTACTTCATCAGCATTTAATCTCTTTGCATTTAAGAGTGGTGCCATTTCATCTGCTAGAGTTGTTTTACCTGCTCCAGGCAAACCCATTACTAAAATAATTTTCATTAAATATCTTCTAACGGATGATCGGACATTAATTCAAGTCCATTTTCACCTACAAGGTACTGTTGTTCAAGTTTTACTCCTTCTTTACCACCAACTTTACCAATATAACTCTCAAGTGTGATTGTCATGTTCTTCTCAAAAGTTCCACCTTTTTCTCCACCATCAGTTGGATATCTTATTTGAGGCCACTCATCACATAAACCAATTCCATGAACCATACATGAATACCTATTTCCATAATATTCATCAGGTAAAACCCAAGATTTTTTTATAAATTCTTTAAAACTCATTCCTGGTTTTATTAATCTAAAATTATGATCAATTTGATTTCTAGCCATTGAATATAGTTTTTTTTGCTCATCATTAAATTTATGTCCAACTACAAAGGTCCTTGATATGTCAGCACAATATCCATATGGACCAACCATATCTGTATCAAAAGCAACAATTTCTCCTTGTTGCATTACTTTATTACTACTCTCTTGCATCCATGGATTTGTTCTTTCACCAGAAGACAAAATCCTACACTCAATCCACTCACCCCCATTTTCAATATTCGTTTTATGTAAAATTGACCACAATTCATCTTCAGTCATTCCTGGTTTAAGATCTGATCTCATTTTTGATACACCTTTTTCTGCAACTTCTATTGCTGCTTTCATGCAAGTCAATTCATCAGGTGATTTTATTACCCTTGCTTGTTCTAAAATCAATTTTGCATCTACAACTTCAATGCCTTCTTTATTTAAAGCTGTAACCGCAGGACCATTTAAAACGTCGATTGCAATTTTTTTTGTTTTAAAATAATTTTTTGATAAATCTTTAACTTCATTTATCCATTTTGATAATTGTAAATTTGCTTGATCTCCATTGCTAAAATAATCCCATGTGATTGCAGGTCTTATTTCGTCAATTAGATTTAAATGCTTCGATAATATTTCACAATTAAAATACTCATAAAGAATTGTTGGTCCATTGACCGAAACAAAACAATATCTTGTTAAATTATGCATATTATAGACACTCATGTTGACTGTATCTAAAGCATAACGAACATTTACTGGATCAAAGAGAATACAGGCCTCTAAATTGTTTTTTACTAATTCTTTTCTGACCCTATCTAAACGATATGATCTTAATTTATCAAAATTTATCTCGTCTTCTCTTAATCTTTTTTTAGTAATAAAATTCTGTCTTGTTTTTATCTCAGGAGCTATTTTTCTACTAAACCTCATAATACCTTATACAATCCTAACCATGCGTTAACATCTTTGCTTGCAATATAGTCAGATTTAAAAAATTCTACTTCTTCCCACTTCTTGCTGTCTTTCAGTATATCAATTTTTTTATCAAAACCATACTCTTCATGAATTCCTTCATTAATCGTGAAGCAAATTAAACCACCTGGTTTTGTTATTCTTATAAATTCGTCCAATGCATTTGGTTTTACATGCCCAAAAGTAAATGTTCCAACACACATAACTCCCCCATAAAAGTTGTCCTCAACTTCTATTGGTTTATTTAAATCAACCTTTGCTAATTTTTGATAAAGATCTTTTGGTACAGTATTTAATAAAGTTTGAGATAAATCGGCTCCATGAAAATTTTTAAAACTATATTTTTTAAGCTCCAATCCAACTAAACCTGTTCCACATCCAGCATCAAAAATTAAAGTATCTTTATTTTTCTCATATTTGTTAAATGTTTCTGCAGTTTCTTTAGGTCCTGTATAGTTCCAATCAACCATATCTTTATTGTATTTATCTTTGTCTCCCCACTCATCATAGTACTTCATAACTTCATCAGTAGTTTTAAGTTTATATATTGGAATCTTGTTTCCTACGTCTTTTTGAGCCATTAGCTTCTCATTTTTTGACCACTTGGATCATAAAGCGGTTCTTTAATAATTGAACAATTAAATAAATCTCCATTTATCTCTACTTGAATTTTATTTTCAGAATTAATGTTTTTTTGATCAACAAAAGTGAACGCTACACTTTTATTTACAAAATGAGCAAAACCACCTGAAGTTACATAACCAATACTTTGGTCTCCATTCATAACAGCTTCATTATTTGTTACATCAATATCATTTGTTTCAACAATTAATGGTATGAGTTTATTTGAAGAATTTTCCTTTTGTGCACTTTCTTTACCAATAAACTCTTTATCCCAATTAATAAAAGCATCTAATCCTGTCTCTTTTGCAGAAAAATCTGGTCTATAATCTAAATTCCAAGCCCCCCAATTTTTCTCCAACCTCATTGACATTAAGGCTCTTCCACCAAAAGGTTTAATATTAAATTCTTTTCCAGCTTCCATTAATTCTTCATAAAGCTTTAATTGATAATGAGGTGCTACATAAATTTCATAACCAAGTTCACCGGTAAATGAAATTCTATTAATTATTGCTGGAACTCCACCAACAAACATTCTCCTAGAATCTCTGAATTTAAATTTCTCATTTGAAACATCGTCTCTTACAATTTTTTCTAAAACTTTCCGTGAGTTAGGTCCTGCAATAGACAGTCCATGATACTCATCAGATCTATTTTTATAATTTAAATTAAATTTATCTAAATGACTCTCAAACCAACGTCTATGCATTTCTTGAGCAGCTCCAGAACCAAATACCATGAATTCATTTTCATCTAAACAAGTCACAGTTAAATCACCACATAACTTTCCTCTATATGACAACATTGGTGATAAAGATATTCTTCCTGGTTTTGGAAGTCTTCCAGCCATTATGTGATCTAAAAATTTTCTAGCATCAGGACCTTTGAATTCATGTTTTGAAAAGTTAGCAACTTCGATTAAACCAACATTTTCTCTTACATTAATAACTTCTTTTGAAACATAGTCGTGTGATCTTGATCTTTTAATAGTAGGCTCTTCATGAGCATCTTCTGTATTATTTGCAAACCACAAAACATTTTCTAATCCAAAGCTATCTCCCATTACAGCACCTTGATTTACAAAACGATCATAAAGTGCTGTAGTTTTTTGTTTTCTTCCCTTTGGTAAAGTTTCGTTTGGAAAAGTCATAATAAATCTTCGTTCATAATTTTCTGATGATTTTATTGTTCCATATTGAGGTGATGCATAATCTCCAAATCTTGCAACATCCATTGCCCAAACATCTATTGATGGTTCTCCGTCAATAATCCATTCTGCTATACATTTTCCAACACCACCACCTTGGCAAAATCCAGCCATAACACCAACGGCAACCCAGTAATTTTTCATTCCTGGTACTGGACCAATAAGAGGGCTTCCGTCTGGACCAAAAGTAAAAGGTCCATTAACTATATTTTTTATTCCTGCCCGCTCTAATGCTGGCATTCTCTCAAACCCAATTGCTAATCTATCTTCGATATTATCTAATTTTGGCTGAAGTAACTCATGACCAAAATTCATTGGTGTACCTTCTACTTTCCAAGGTGTTGATTTTGGTTCATAAGTGCCAAGCAACATTCCTTTTCCTTCTTGTCTAAAGTAAATATTTCCCTCAAAATCTGTTCCAATAGGCAGTCTTTGATCACCCATCGCTTCAATTTCTGGAATAGGTTCAGTGATTAAATAATGATGCTCCATTGGTTGAACAGGAAGATTAAGTCCAGCTAATTGTCCAACTTCTCTTGCCCACAAACCACCAGCGTTAATTACTATTTCAGCATTAATGTTTCCTTTTTCAGTAAAGACATCCCAAGTTCCGTCCTCTTTTTGTTTCGTATCTTTAACAACAGTGTGAGTATAATATTTTCCGCCATGAACTTTTGCAGCTTTTGCAAAAGCGTAAGTAACTCCTGATGGATCAACTTCACCATCAATAGGATCCCACAAGGCTAACAAATATCTAGATGGGTCAATTAAAGGATGTTTTTTTTTTACTTCCTCTAAAGAAATAAACTCTTGATCAAGCCCCATATATCTTGCTTTTGATCTTTCTCTTTTTAAATAATCGGCCCACACTTCATTGGATGCTAAATAAAATCCTCCACTTGGTTTAAATCCAACAGAATGACCAGACTCTTTTTCAATCTCTTTATACAAACCTATTGTATAAGCCATCATCCTTGAAATATTTGGATCAGAAGAAATCACGTGAACATTTCCTGCTGCATGCCAAGATGAACCAGAAGTAAGCTCATTTCTTTCAAGCAAGATACAATCCTTTAATCCAAATTTAGATAAATGATAAAGAATAGAGCACCCTACTACACCACCTCCTATGATTACTACCTTCGCATGCTTTTCCATTAGTATTTAATTTCCTTATTCACTTTTTTTAGAGATTTATCTGTACCATGATGGAAATGTTTGCTCATATCAGGCATATATTTCATTGAAATTGGTTTTTTTCCAATTGCAACTGACATTTCTCTTACGTGATGTGCCTCTGCTCCACAACATATACCAATAAAATTTATTTTATTCTGAACACAATCTTTTGCAAACTCTGCCATTTCAAATCTGTTACAAAACAAATTATCTAAAGCTACTGGGAATGCATTTCCTCCTGGAATACAATTGCAACCATGATCAGTTATATTTAGAAAACCAGGTTCTTCCTCTGTTGTTCTGTATGGTACTGGAAGTCCAGCAACATGACATGAAACTTTTTCTCTAACTTTTTTTAATAGTTTCATTGTCATTTCAGGTCCTCGATAACAATTTAAACCAACTACATCTGCACCTAAATCTTCCATCATTTTGCAAGCATCTTCAGCGGTATGACCTTCTCTAGTTTTGTCTCCTCTAGGAATAGCAAAATTACAAACTGCAATAAGACCTGCATCCTTGATAGCTTTTAATGCGATCTTCATTTCTTCTGTCCAATTTATGGTTTCTGCAATTACAAAATCAACGCCAGCTTCTTTTGCCCAAGCTATCTGTTCTTCATACATTTGTTGACATTGTTTATGAGTATTAGGATCACCAGGATCAAATACGTTTGTATTAGCTACATCTCCACAAACCATTAAATCTAAATCTTTAAATTCATTCGCAGCATCTTTCGCTATCTTAAGAGCATTTTTTTGGAGTGGCTCTAACATATCTTCTTTGCCAATAATTCTCAGTTTTTCTCTATGTCCATAATAAGTAAATGCTTGAACAACATCTGATCCAGCTCTAATAAATTCTCTGTGTAACTGAGTTACTACCTCGGGATGTTCTAAAACTACTTCTGGAACAAATGGACCTGCTGAAAGATAACCTCTTCTTTCCATTGCAAAAAGGTATCCTTCTGCGCACATAATAGGCCCTTCATTTAATCTAGTAATAAGATCTTTTTTCATAATTTATCCTTTCATTTCATTATATTGTTTGCAACCCATTTGTGGAAATGATGGGTGGGATTATCCATCACAGGTGAAAAGTTTCCCCCGTTATAAGATGGTGATTTTCTCCCGTCTTGCATTCCCTCAATTATATTTAAATCTTCACTTTGAACTCCTTTCCAAAGTTCAAAGTTTTGTTTTCTGAGTGATTTAAATTTTTTCGAATTTGCTGCTTCGTTACCAACATAAAAAATTTCCATATGTTCTTTTGTATATTCATTATTTACTGGTTCTAACCAGTAGGCGTAAAAATGGTCTTTATGAATCCCAAGCATTACATTTGGGAAAAGAGCAACATATTCTGCAATACGCTCTTGATCTTTTGGCCAGTTTGGAAATGTTGGAAATTTTAAGTTACTTTTAAACCTTGGATTATAAACCATAGTGCCTTGACCAGCAAAACGATTAGGTAATCCTTGAATATGATAATGATCATCAATTTTTGAGTAAGAGTTTAATCCAGGATGAACCCAGGGTAGATGATAACTTTCACAATAATTTTCTATTGCAAATTTCCAATTACATTTAGCATTTAAATTAAAATAACCATAATCTTTTGAATAAACAATTAAATCTCTATCTTTTATCGGCCAGAATTTTTTCCATCTGTCACTTAAAGGTTTAATGTATTTTTCGAAATTGATTTCATTTTTGTTTAAATTTACAAAAATTAAATCTAACCAAACATGAGATCTAACTTCCTTAAGACCGCTTTGTGATTTGCTAAATTTATTACAATTATGTTTGTTCATTCCACCAATATGAGGTGTGGCTATTAACTTGCCGCTCATGTCATATGACCAAGAATGATAAGGGCATCTTATTACATTCTTTATTTTACATTTTTCTTGAAGAATCTTAAAACCTCGATGACTACAAACATTATGAAAAACTCTAATTTTATTATTTTTATCTCGCAAAATAATTAATGGAATTCCTAGTAGATCAAATGGTTTCGCGTCTCCAATATTTGGTAAGGAACTACCAACGCCAATTACGACCCATTTATTTTCAAAAATTTTTTTTTTCTCAATAGATAAATAATCTGGATTGGTGTAACACTCATTTGGTAAGCCATGAGCTTTATCAATATTTTTATTTACAACTTTTATTTTTTTTAAATCAACTATTTGAGATAACTTTTTCATTTCAACTTTTATTAAACCTCCTTGTTTAAGTTGGAATTAATTAAAGCTAAATTTTTACGATTCTCTTATTATGATTTGCTGAAATACAGTTTTACAATTTAAAATATAAACAAATTCTTTGAAAAAAAAATTTGCAGAAAATTTCATTATCAAACTTTATCTCTTAAAAAATGATATTTAAAGACAATTTGACTTCAACTAAAGGTTGAAAGATATTTGCAATCTTTTCATTGATATGTTGTAGTGTTGGATCGAAAATTAACTAACGGAGATATAATGAAAAAATTAAAAACAATTCTATTTTCTGCGCTTTTAGCATTCGGCATGACTTCTTTTGCAAATGCTTGCGGAAAATTAGTTATAGCCGAACAAAACTGGGCATCTGCCGAGTTAATGGCAAACGTTGATAAAATCATTCTCGAAGAAGGATATGGATGTGACGTAGAATTAGTGCCTGGTGCTACTATGCCAACATTTACATCTATGAATGATAAAGGAACACCTGACATGAACCCTGAACAATGGGCGAATGCAGTTTACACTCCTTTAAAAAAAGCGGTAAGCGAAAAAAGATTAATTATTGCTAATAAAGCTCCAATTACGGGTCTAGGAGAAGGTTGGTGGTTAAATCCAGCAGCTTTAGAAAAACATCCAGAACTTAAAGGAATGACAGCTGTTCAAATTTTAGAACGTCCAGATTTATTTCCTGATAAAGAAGACCCATCAAAAGGTGCTTTCATGGGATGTCCAGCGGGTTGGGGATGTCAATTAGCTAATGCAAATTTGTACAGAGCATTTGAAATGGAAAAAAAAGGTTGGAAACTAATTGATCCAGGTTCAGCTGCAGGTTTAGATGGTTCAATTGCTAAAGCGTCAGATTCTGGTGAGCCGTGGTTCGGATATTATTGGAACCCTACATCAATGGTTGGAAAATATAATTTACAGCCAGTTGATTTTGGTGTTCCTTTTGCAGGTAGAGATAATTGGGACAATTGTATTACCCTTGCAGAACAAGATTGTGCAAATCCAAAGCCAACAGCTTGGACAAAATCTGAAGTAAACTCAATTGTGAGTGCTAACTTTGCTAAAACTGGTGGAAAAGATGTACTTAAATATGTTGAAAGCAGAACTTTCCCAGGCACAGTGATGAATGGAATGTTAGTTTACATGGCTGACAACCAAGCAAAAGGTTCTGATGCTGCTGTTGAGTTTTTAATAAAGCATGAAGATATTTGGACTAAGTGGGTATCTTCAGATGCTGCAAAAAAAATCAAAAAAAGTTTATAATTAACTTTTAATTACGAGCCTATTTAATATAGGCTCGTAAAGTTTAATATTTATGGAATTTTTTACTGAATTTCCAGAAATGGGAAGAAGATCCCAAATGGAGCTAAGAAAAGGTATCGACTTAGCTTTTAGAAATTTTTCAAAAGAATATGGAGACAATATAGAGGCATTTTTTGATCCACTATTATTTTTTTTAGTATCATTAGAAAAATTATTATTATCCACACCATGGATAATAATTATTGCAGTAATTTGTGGATTAGCATGGCTGGGTTCAAAAAGTTGGAAATTAGTTACAGGAAGTGCAATTGCTTTTTTATTAATTGGTTATTTTGGAATGTGGGAAGATTGTATGGCAACAGTTGCAATTATTACTGTATGTACAATCATTTGTATTGTTGTTGGTATTCCAATAGGAATTGTAATGGCTAGATCCTCTAGAGCAGAAAAAACAATACTTCCTGTTTTGGATATGATGCAAACAATACCAAGTTTTGTTTATTTGATACCAATTTTAATGTTGTTAGGTATAGGAAAGGTTCCAGGATTAATCGCTGTTTGTGTATATGCAGTTCCTCCAATTATTAGATTAACTAACTTAGGTATTAGAGAAGTAGATAAAGAGACTTTAGAAGCTAGTGAAGCTTTTGGAGCAACTACAACTCAAAAATTAAAATCTGTTCAAATTCCGCTAGCTTTACCCACTGTTTTTGCTGGTGTAAACCAAACCATAATGATGGCTTTAGCTATGGTAGTTATTGCTTCTATGATAGGTGTAAAAGGTCTTGGTGTGCCAATATTAAGAGCTGTTTCTAACCAATATTTGGCTCTTGGTATGATGAATGGATTAGCAATAGTTGCTCTCGCAATTGTCTTTGATAGGGTAACCCAAGAATATGGAAGAAGGATCCAAAAGCATAGAGGTCAGATAAAATAGTTGATACTTTGATGCATCGAATTTTCTAGACTCATATTTCAAAATAAATAAAGATCTCCCCTATGAATTTTTCATTGGAAATAGGTCCTAAAACAGAAGTTGATACAGTTCCAGCATTGTCTGATGTTTACATTACCATGCTACCTGGAGGTGATTACAGAGAGACTGCTGATAAAGCGATAGAGCTTGTAAAAAAAGGATTCAACCCTGTGCCTCATTTCCCTGCTAGATCAATGCATGATGAAAAAGAACTTAAAGATTATGTTTCTAGATGCAAAGATGGAGGAGTAAAGCAAGCCTTAATCATTGGAGGTGGAAGAGAGCCGGCAGGTAAGTTTGATAGTTCTTTTCAACTTTTAGAGACAGGTTATTTTGAAAAAATGAAAATAGGAATTGCTGGACATCCCGAGGGGAGTCCTGATATATCCGACTCAGAATTAGAAAAAGCTATGATAGATAAAAAGCCTTACGCTGATTATATTGTAACACAGTGGTTACTAGATCCTCAGCCTATTATAGATTTTATTTCTAAGCAAAGCGTACCAGTACATGTGGGAATTACTGGGCCATTAAAAATATCTAGCTTAATCAAATTTGCTAATATTGTAGGGGCAAAAAATTCCTTAAACTTTCTTAAATCTAATTTTAGTAAGGCATTAGATTTATTGAAACCTAAAGACCCTAATGATTTAATTGGGAAAGTTAAATCGCATACTGATAACTTCCACATTTATACATTCGGCGGCTTGAAGGAAACTAACAAGTGGTTGAAGGAGAATAGTTATGTCTAAAGAATTTGACTATACTAAAGTACAACATGTTGCTTCTGTTGATCAATCTGATAGGGAAGTACCATACAATTTAAGACAAAGTGGGCCAACTAAAGTTGAATTATTAATTTCAACAAGGGTAAGAAAGTCACCTTATTGGCATTTATCAATGCAGGCTGGTTGTTGGAGAGCGACTGTATACAATCGAATTTATCATCCAAGAGGTTATGTAAAACCTGAAGATGGTGGAGCGATGGTTGAATATGATGCTATCGTAAACCATGTAACAATGTGGAACGTTGCTGTTGAAAGACAAATAAGAGTTAAAGGTCCAGATGCAGAAAAATTCACTGATTACGTAATAACTAGAGATGCAACAAAAATTTCTCCAATGAGAGCAAGATATGTAATTTTGTGTAATGCTTATGGAGGAGTTTTAAATGATCCAATTCTTTTAAGAATTTCAGAAGATGAATTTTGGTTTTCATTATCAGACTCTGATATTGGAATGTATTTGCAAGGTGTTAATGCAGATGGAAGATTTAATTGCACTATTGAAGAAATTGATGCATGTCCAGTACAAATTCAAGGTCCTAAATCAAAAGCTTTAATGAAAGATCTTTGTGAAGACCAAGTTGATTTTGATAATATGCCTTTCTATGGATTAGCAGAAGCAACAATTGGTGGAAGAAGTTGTGTAATTTCTCAGTCTGGTTTTTCAGGAGAAGCTGGATATGAGATATACTTAAGAAATGCAACTTTATATGCTGAAGATATGTGGAATGCAGTATTAGATGCAGGAAAAAAACATAACTTGATGGTTATTGCACCTGCGCACCACAGAAGAATACAAGCTGGTATTCTTTCTTGGGGGCAAGACATGGATCAACAACATAATCCGTTTCAATGTAATTTAGGTTATCAAGTTTCATTATCTGGTAAGGGTGAATGGAATAAAAAAGCTGATTATGTTGGTAAAGCTGCTCTGGAGAAAATGGGAGCGGATATTAAAGCTGGAAAAAAACCATATAAACTTCAATTAGTTGGAATGGAATTAGGCGGTAAACCAATTGATGATTATGCACCAGACTTTTGGCTAGTATCACCAGAAAGTGGTGGAGATCCAGTTGGATTTCTTACTTCACCATGGTGGCATCCAGAAAAGAAAACCAACATCGCTATGGGATATGTTCCGTTTGACGGAACTTTAAACCCTAATGGATTTCCAAAAGGTAAAGTTGGAACTAAGTTTAAAGTTCATCTTCCTGAAAAATATTCGGATACTCCAGGAACACCAGTGGATGCTGTAGTTGTGGATATTCCATTCAAAGAGTCTTTTAACGCAAACACAAGAGAAGTTGTAAAAGGCTAAAATTTACTAAGGGGGAGCTAATTTCAGCTCCCCTTTTCAATTCTAATGACCAAAAGTTTTCTAATAGCAGTTTGCATTATCATTGCTATTGCTTTAATAATATTTCCATTAATTGTTTCTTATAAGGCTCAAAAAAATAAAAATAAAAAAAATTAATGTTTGCTGAATTTTTAAATATAATTTTTAAGTCAATTAAATTAGACAAAACCCTTTATTCGGATAATAAAAATTTTGGAGAAGCATCAATATACTTTGCTGGGATTATAATGATCCTAGATGGTATCGCTGGAGCAGTAGCAGCTAATACTATTATTAAAACAGCTATTGCAATGTCTGGTCTAACTGCAATAGTTACTTGGCTAATATGGGCGATTTTTATTTTTGTAATTGGAGTGAAATTATTTCCTGATAAACAAACCAAAGTTTCATTCAAAAAAGTTTTAACAGCTGTTGGATTTGCACATGCCCCTGGTTTATTAAGATTTTTTGCAGTCACACCAGATTTAATGATACCAATAATTTTTCTTACCCAGTTTTGGATTTTTGCAGGTTTGATAATTTCAACTAAACAAATATTGAGTTTAAAATCTAATTTTAAATCTTTTAGTATTATACTTTTATCTTTTTTAATTATTGCATTTTTATCTATCTCATTTGTGATGAGTAGGATGAATATGCTTCCAGTTAGTCAAATCAGTTAAAGTGGAAAAATAGTCTTAGATACTCTACAAGATTTACATAATTTAAACCCAGTAAGAATTAAATTTTGAGTAACACTTTCGTCTTCCTCATTGCATTCATCGCAAATATTGTTTAATTCTTCAGTATCTGTATTAAGATATTTTTTATCAATTTTATCAGTCATTATCAGTCAAACCAGCACCTGCCGCCCCCTCTTTTAAAGAGTCACTTTCTTCGACAAAAGTTTCTTCAGATAACTTGTATAAATTATTCCATTCATCGTCTGTAAAGTTATCTTCATTTTCAAGGAGATTTACCTCAATTATCTTCGCTATTTTCGGAAATTCTTGGTCAATAAAATTTGAACTAATATTTACATTTAAATTTAGTAAAATTTTTTTATCATCTATTTTTACATAAATTTTTTTTCCAATAATTTCTGATGAACGACTTATAAAGGAAATAAAAATAATTGGATAAGCAACATTTTTAAATTCAATTTTTTTTAAATTTTCTAAAACATTTATTTGATCTAAAAAACTAATACCTAAAATAATTGGACAGTAAGAATTGTTTGGTGAAGAGTTATTTTCACTAATTAAATTTAAATTTTCAAATTTACTTTTATTTTTTTCATTAAAATATTCATTAAGATGCTTAATACCTGGTAAACTAAATAGCTCTAACAACCTTATACTTTTTCCTGTCTCTTCAGAAACTCCCCAAGAATAGCCCGCTGCTTTTGATGCTCTTTTAACGGTAGTTTCGATTTCACTCAGTGATTTCATTAATAAATATTGGTTTTATATACCCACTGCTCGTCATAACTTTTTAGCTCATTTGGAAGTGGAGCTCCTTGGAACATACAAATTCTTAACCATTTGTCAGATCGTGGATCAAATTTTAATGCCCCAAAAAAAGATAACTTTAGTCTTAGCATATCAATTGGCATTAAATCTTTACCAATTGTATTATCTTGTATTTCTGAATAAGGAAATTTTTCTACAATGAACGCTCTCCTTACAACATGTCTTAACTCAGAATTTGATGTTAAAAACTCAGCAATAGTTAAACTATTTTTTGTGACTAATAATTTGTCATAAAGTTTTTTTATATCTCTTGCTATTGCTAACGGCTGTTCTAATTCTGATCCATGCTCCTCAAAACGATCTGCTAATCTAGGTTCCTCTTTGTTTTTTGAAATAAACCAAAAGTTTTTATTATTTTCTTTTTCTTCAAAATTAATATCTAGAATGTTGGGATACTTTGCTTCGATGATATTTCGCAATTCTTCAACTTTTCTATGAGTTGGAATATTAAAATATTTTTCTTCATCTGAGCTCATTTCTTTTACCAAAGGATTTACAATATTGTTATAGGGTTCCATCATTATTGAGACAATGTATTCAATGCATTCCTCGCAAGTATTATCCTCCAACCATTGATATATTTTGTTAAAAGCATATTCGATCTTAAAATTAAAATCTTTGTTTATAAAATTTAAAAATTTTTCAACATCTTTTAGTAATGAGGAGATTTTTTTTTGCTGATATTCGCTCTCAGTATTCCAGCTTGTAATATTTTTTAATGATTTTTTTACACAATCTATAAACAAATCACTATCTTGACTTTCTACATCTTTGATTTCTCTAATTTTCTTGAGTGCTTTTTCTCTACTTAAAATCCAATTATTTAATAGAGTTGGGTGATTGACTATAAATGGAGCCATACCCAAGCCTGTGGAATTACCTATTCCCAAGTTTTTACAAATATTACCATCTAGCTTAATAGCTGTTTTTGGATTTTTATGATAAGCAACATGATTAACTTGATCAAAAGTAAATTGTCTTACCAAATATACCAACATCATTTCTAATCTGAATGGACCATTAATTTCTTCACGATTTTTAATTCTAAATCGATCTGCAAGACCAAATTTACCTGAGCCATATACTGCCGTAGTCCTATATAAATAGCCTACTTTTGATAATAAGTTTAAATCTGGCTGCTGGCCTTTACTCAAACTTTCAACTACGTGATTATAAATTCTTACTGATTTGTTTGCTCTCGATAAAGTTAATTCTTTATAAGAAAGTCTACCAACTTCTTGTTTTGGAACTTCATTTTTTAATCTTTCAATGTCTTTTTTTGTAGGAACTCCATCATGTAATGTAAAAGCTGCATCCCATTTTGTTGCAATAACTCTATCTGATCTTTCTTCATCTTTAATTTCATTTGCAAAACAAACTAAAGAATAAACTCTTTTATTTTTTTTAAATGAATAAACAGCTTCTCCAAAACCATTTTCATTTAAATTAAATAAATCTCTTTTATATTCCCACTCTTTAAATTCATTAAGAAAACTTCTTAAAAAAGATAATTTTGATTGATGAAAAGATCCTAGCCTTGATAATTTCATTATCTTATTTGGGTCTCTTAATTCAACTTTCATAATTAAATAGATTTATAAAAATTGTACCAGTTATTTCCAAGTATTCCATGTGTCTCGGTATCTGAAAAACCTGCTTTTTTTAGACCTTTTTCAATATTTGAGAACCCTCTTGCATCAAGAAACCAATCAGGTTGTTTTGGAAAACCTGGTTTATTTTTTGAACCTTCACCATAATTTTTACTTTTAGACCAAGAACCATTTCTCATCCATTCAACAACAGTATCTGGATGATCTAAGCAAAGATCTGATCCTATTCCTATTTTTTTTACATCCATTATTTCAGCTGTTTTTGCCACCATTTCACAAAAACTATCTAGAGTACAATTTGTGTTATCTTTTAAGTGATGAGGGTATAATGATAAACCCAACATACCGCCACTATCACTCAAATTTTTTAATAAATCCGAGGATTTGTTTCTTTTAGCTGGATGCCAAAAAGAAGGATTGGCATGAGTAATTGCAATTGGTTTTTCACTTAACTCAATTGCATCTAGAGTGCTTTTTTCTGCAGAATGTGACATGTCAACTACAAGGCCAACTCTATTCATTTCTCTTATAACCTCACGTCCAAAATTTGTAACTCCACTATCTACTTTTTCATAACAACCTGTTGCTAGCAAAGACTGGTTATTATAAGTAAGTTGCATAAATCTACATCCTAATTGATGAACCTTTTCAACTAACTTTATATCATCTTCAATTGGCGAACAATTTTGAAAACCCAAAAATATTGCAGTTTTGTTCTCTTTCTTAGCTTTATCAATATCCTGATAACTTTTACCAGGAAAAATTAAATCAGAGTTTTCATGAAATAATTTTTCCCATTTTTTTATTTCAAGTTGTAATTCATCAAAATCTTCATGGTAAACAATGGTAACATGTACAGCATCTAATCCAGCAGATCTGTTGATCTCAAAGATTTTTCTGGACCAATTACAATATTGAAGATTATCGATTTTATAATTCATAGTATGCTTAACTCTAATCAATATGTATTTTAAATACTATTAATTTTATTGAAATTTTAAGTTAATTTTGAAATAAACAGATTGATCAATTTTCATGAAAAAAAATAGTAAATTAAAAGTTTCAATCATAATGGGAAGTCAATCTGACTATAAAGTAATGAAACTAGCCGAAAAAACCCTAAAAAAAATTGGAGTTTCATTTGAAACAAAAATTATATCCGCTCACAGAACACCACAAAGAATGTATAAATATGCTGCAAAAGTTGAGCAAAATAATATAGGAGTAATTATTGCAGGTGCTGGAGGATCTGCTCATCTTCCCGGGATGATATCAGCACTTACTCATTTGCCAGTACTTGGCGTTCCTGTTGAAAGTAAAAAACTTAAAGGTTTGGATAGTTTGTTATCAATTGCTCAAATGCCTAAAGGAATACCTGTAGGAACGCTTGCTATAGGAGAAGATGGCGCTATTAATGCTGCTTTATTAGCTGCAGCAATAATTGCTAATAATAATTCGAATGTTCGAAAAAAACTTAAAAATTTTAGAACATCACAAACTAAATCTGTAAAGAAATCTCCAAAATAAAATGTCAGAAATTACTCTTGGTATCATTGGGGGTGGTCAACTTGGAAGCATGCTTGCAATAGCAGCTAAAAAATTAAATGTTAAAACTGTTGTTTTTTGTGATGATATAGATGCGCCAGCACAAAATTTTTGCAATCAATTTGTTACAGGAAGTTATGATAATCAAGAAAAAATTTCAGAATTTATAAATCAAGTTGATGTAGTAACTTATGAATTTGAAAATATTCCATTTGAAACATTAAATGAAATAAACAAATTTAAACCTGTTTTGCCAAAGCCTTCCGTTAACAGATTAATTCAACATAGATTGGCTGAAAAGGATTTTGTTAATAAATTGAATATTAGAACAACAAGATATGTTTCGATTGAAAAAAAATCTGACTTAGATGCTTTAGAAGATTTTTTACCAGGAATATTAAAAACAACAACACTTGGTTATGATGGTAAAGGTCAATATCCAATTAAATCAGGCAATGAACTTAATTCGTTGAATATTGATTTTTCAAAAGGTTATATTCTTGAAAAACTTGTTAAATTAAAAAAAGAAATTTCAATTATCATTACAAGATTTAGTAATAACAGATACGAGATATATGAACCAATTGAAAATACACATGAAGATCAAATTTTAAAATATTCAAAAATACCAGCTGAAATTAATGAAAAGATTTTTACTCAATCTAAAGATTGGGCAATGTTAATTGCTGAAGAACTTAAATATGTAGGAACTTTATGTGTAGAATTTTTTATTGATAGAAATGATAATCTTTACGTTAATGAGATTGCACCTAGAGTACATAACTCAGGACATCTAACAATAAATGCTTTTAATGTAAGTCAATTTGAAAATCATGTAAGAGCTGTGTGTGGTTTAGAACAAATTCCTTTAAAAAAAATATCTAATGCTAAAATGATGAATTTGCTTGGCGATCAAATTACTCATTATAGAAATATACAAAAGTTTAATGATAATGAATTTTTCTTTGATTATTTAAAAAAAGATATAAAAGAAAAAAGAAAAATGGGTCATATCACAACTTTAGTATAAATGTTAAATTCAATAGAAGGTAATTTTGATAATCAAGAAGTTAATGAGCTTCTGACCAAACATTTTGTTGAGCTCAGAGCTGCTTCACCGGAAGGAAGTGCTCACGTACTAGATATTCCTGGTTTAAAAGTTCCATCAATTAAATTTTGGAGTTTATGGAAAGATGAAAAATTGATCGGTTGCGGTGCTTTAAAATTTTTAGATAAAGAACATGGGGAATTTAAGTCGATAAGAATTCATGACAATTTTAGAAAGCAAGGGCAAGGGATTAATGTAATTAATCATTTAATTAATGAAGCTAAAAAGCTTAAAATAAAAAGATTAAGTATTGAAACAGGAGCGGGTGATTTTTTTATACCAGCAAGAAAACTTTTCAAAAAAACTGGTTTCAGAGTATGCGAACCTTTTGCACACTATAAAGAAGACATCAATTCTGTTTATTTAACTATGCTTATTGACGATATTTAAAAAATTATTTTAATAGTTGATCTATTTTGTTGACAAAACCCAATAAAATCTAAAGAAATCCAATATTACTTAATTATAAGTAATAATTAAACATAACAAAAAGTAAGAAGAAAAATATGAGTCTACAAGGTAAAGTAAAGTGGTTCAATCCAACCAAAGGTTTTGGTTTTATTGAAAGAGAAGATAAAGAAAAAGATGTGTTTGTACATGTTTCAGCAGTAAGAGATGCTGGTATGAACGGTTTAGATGAGGGTCAAGCTTTGACTTTCGATGTTGAAGATGGTCCTAAAGGTCCTTCAGCAGTTAACTTAAAAACTGCATAATTTCACAACTTCCTATTGGCTGAAAATTTAATTTAGAATAACTAATTTAATATTCAGCCAATACCTTATTTAATAACAACCTTTAAACACAATTATTAATTATAGAATTAAGCTAAAAAATTAATAAATTAATCAAAATTATGATTGGAATTTTAGGTGGAATGGGAACTCAAGCTGGTCTTGATTTCTGTAACAAGCTTGCTGTTCTGAATAGAGGAAAAATTGACCAAGAGTATCCATTATTTTTACTTTATAATAAATCAAATATTCCTGGCAGACCTGAATCTATAGGCTCTCAAACTAAAAATCTTTCAAACAAATCTACAAATAAAACGAGTAGAGCAAAATATAACAAAGTTTTAAAGAGTTTGCTCAAAGGTTGTAAGCTTCTGGAAAAGAATAAATGTAAATTTATAGTTATACCTTGTAATACAGCTCATTATTGGTTCGATGATTTGCAGAACAAAATTAATATTCCAATAATAAATATGCCAAAAGAAGTTTTCAAATTTACAAAAAAAAAATGTAAGAGAAACTCCAAAGTTGGTCTCTTAGCAACTGAGGGTACTCTTAAAACTGGAGTTTATAAAAAATTTTTTAAAAAAGATTATCAATTAATAGAGCCATCTCAAAAAATACAAAAAATGTCAGTTAATAAAGCAATTAAATTAGTTAAAATGGGTAATGTAAAAGCTGCAGCAATAACAATTAAACCTGCAATTGACTCCTTAATTAAAATGAAATGTAAAAAAATCATTTTAGGTTGTACAGAGCTGCCCATTGCAATTTTTGCATTTAAATCATTTAAAAATGTTAAATCCTCAAAAGTTTTCTTAGATCCTAACTTAATTTTGGCTCATTCAGCTATGGTTAAGCATAAAAACTAGTTTATGTCTAACAAGACTGAAAAACCATATGTGTTGAGAGCTGCTGAATTTGTTTATTCAAATATAATAGAAATTAAAAAACAAAATCCTGAAATCAATAATATACAAGCTTTTGAAATTTTTATGACTACTGAGGAATATGACTTTTTAAGTTCTGGAGAATTTCATGATAAATGGTTTTTAGAACTTAAGAATAATAAATTTATTGACCAAATAACTAAAAAAAAAATAAATGAAGAAACTGTAAGACTTTTAGAACTACAAAAAGATTCTATGGTAAAATTTTTAATGAAGATACCAAAGCTTTATTATACTAAGAGTCATTTTCCACTAGAAATTTCACAAAGAGCTTTTAATCACTTATGGAGAGTTTGTGAAAGTTATGAAATGTGGTGTAAAGAAACTAAACAAGAGAACCTGATATATCTAAATATTATTGAGTAATATTATTAAAATTAAGTTTTGATCTAGTTATTATTATTTGTTTTTTTACTAATTTTTGTAAATTTTGATTTTCTAATTTTTGTCTAGTAATTTTTATTCTTTCTTCAACTAATTTTCGCAAATCTTCATTTAAAGAATTATTTTTTTTTATTTCTTCTTTAATTAAATTTTTATTTATTTCATCTTTAATTAAAGTTAGAGAATTTTTTCCAGTTTCTTTTTCTATATGTTTATTAATTATAAATTGTGCTCCTGCTTTATATAAATTACCTGAAGTAATAGCTGTTACACCAGGACCAAGAATTGAAAAAACTGAAACAAAACCTGTTAAAAAGAAAAATGATACAATAACTGTAAAAATTCTTAATAATTTTAAAGTCATATTTTAAATTTAAGTGATTTGTTATTTTATTGCTACGTCTAATTTGTTCATTATAGGTATTTATTTGATTTTAGTTTATTTTTTTGTTTATTGAATATAATGATTAAAATTTTTCCTTTCATATTTATAATTCTATGGTCTTCCGCATTTATAACTACTAAACCTATTATAGATAACAGCGATCCATTTACTGCATTAGCCTTTAGATTTGCTTTAGTTGCTTTTGGTTTTTTTTTATTTTCTATTTATTCAAAACAAAAAATTTTTGTTAGTAAAAGAAACTTTTTTGAATCTTTTTTTAGTGGCGTTCTTTTTCATGGTTTTTATTTAGGAGGTGTCTTTTATTCAATTTCAATAGGTATGCCAACAGCAATAGCAGCGTTAATTGTAACCCTGCAACCAGTTCTCACAAATGCATTGAGCGGTCCAATCTTGAATGAAAAAGTATCAGTAAAACAATGGACTGGAGTGTCATTAGGGTTTATAGGCGCAGGACTTGTATTGGGTTTTGATATTGGTTCTAAAATACCAGCAGTTGGATTGATCGCAACAATAATAGCCTTATTAGCAATTACATTTTCAACCATATGGCAGAAAAAATTAAGTAACAAATTACCTTTATCTGTAAGCAATATGAATCAAGCTATTGGTGGATGTGTATTTCATTTATCAGTAATTATATTGTTTGTTGATCCATATATTGATTTCTCACAAACATTTATTATTGCAATGAGCCATCAAATATTTTTAGTATCATTTGGTGCATTTACAATATTGATGTATTTAATAAAAAATAACTCAGCAAGCAAAACTGTTTCTATATTTTTTTTAATCCCAGCAACATCTGCTTTTATGGCCTGGCTCTTCTTAAATGAAAGTTTAACTAGCCTAGATTTAATTGGATTTCTAATAACTTCTGTAGGGGTTTATATTGCAACAAGAGATTAAAGATTTAAGGTTATATAGACTCAAAGCCAAACTCTAGAGATGCATCTGTAATAGAGTGATACAATGATTCTCCAAAACTTCTTAAAGCAAATAACCTTACTTTATTTGGATTTTCGTTTAACTTATCAACAGTGAAAGCTATTCCATTGTAAGTTGAATTTATTGAATTATTTTTTCTTAATGTATCAAAATTGAATGGACATCCTTTTTTCAAAACTTCTATTGTATCTTTTCCCTCAATTTCAATAATTGCTCTTGAGTGTGATATATCAGTTACAGCAAAATCTGTTTCTTTAAAATTATCTAAAATATTTTTAAGTAAATTTTTTTTTGTTGAGATTAAAAGCCAGTTTTTTGGTCCATTCCACATAATTCTTGTAGTTTCATTAAACACTACAGTTAATGGTTCATTTTTTAATTTTAAACCATCAATATCAATACTATCGAATAAAACTGAAGAATTTTTATACTGAACAATTTGAACAATTAATAAATTTTTAATTTCAGATATTTTAAGTAAGTCATTTACGTCTTTACTTTTATAATCTCCAAATTGACCTGTTGTATGAACATTTGCTAAAGCAGAAATTAAACTCATGATCTAACTCTTTCGCCTTTTGGGTCTACATAGTGTGATGAAACTATCTCAACTGGTATTACTTTATTTTTAAGTGGCGACATTGCAAAAAGCTTTTGACCAATCATGTTTTTTCCATCTTTCAAAATTGCTAAGGAAAAAGGATTATCATGCTCAACACTCCAACATGAAGCAGAGACATGACCTAATTTTGGATTTGGTAATTTTGCTTTATCATCTTTAACTAAATGAGAGCCTTCTGGAATACTTGTTTGTTTATCTAGCGGAACTACCCCTACTATTCTTTGTCTGTTTTCAGCGGTAAATGCAGATCGTTGTAATGATCTTTTTCCGATAAAATCTTTCTTTTTACTAACAAGACCTTCTAAAGCGTTATCATATGGAATTGTTCTTCCATCAAGTTCTGATCCAGCAACATGTCCCATTTCAATTCTAAGAGTTGATAATGCTTCAGTTCCATATGGTTGAATATTAAATTCCTCACCAATTTCAATGATTTTTTCCCACATAAAGTTTCCATAATCAGACTCAACATTTACTTCATAAGCAAGCTCTCCTGAAAATGAAATTCTAAATATTCTTGCTTTTACCCCAAATAAATCTCCCTCTGTATAGCCCATAAAAGGTAAGCCTTCATTGGATACATCAGAATTTGGAAATAATTTTTGTAATAAATCCCGAGATTTAGGTCCAGCGATAGCTGCTCCTGCCCATTGTTCTGTGGTCGAAACCACATTCACATTTAATTCAGGCCAAACTAATTGCAAATAATATTCTAAATGAGAGAGAACGTTTGCTGCTTGAGCTGTAGTAGTAGTCATATGATAATGGTTTTCTGAAATTCTTGTGGTTGTTCCGTCGTCCATAACAATTCCATCTTCTCTTAACATTACACCGTATCTTGCTTTACCAACTGGTAACTTAAGCCACGCATTAGTATAAACTCTGTTTAATAACTCTGCTGCATCAGGACCTTTGACATCAATTTTTCCTAAAGTTGTTACGTCACAAACTCCAACATTTGTTCTTACATTTTTAGCCTCTCTTTTAGAGGCCTCAAATAAATTTTCATTTCCTTTTTTATAATATCTTGGTCTTAACCAAACACCCGCATCAACAAAAACTGCTTTATTTTTTTTATGCCATTCATGCATTGGTGATTTTCTGGTTGGTTTTGAATGTTTTCCAACTTCCCTTCCAACAATTGCTCCAATAGAAACTGGAGTATATGGAGGTCTAAAAGTTGTATGACCTACCGAAGGAACAACTTTATTTTCTATTTCAGATACTAATTGCAATCCATTTAAATTACTTGTTTTTCCTTGGTCTGTTGCCATACCTAATGTGGTATATCTTTTAACATGTTCAATTGATCGATAACCTTCTCTCAAGGCTATTTCTACATCGGATACCGCTACATCATTTTGAAAATCTAAAAATCTTTTATAATTTTTACCTTCTGGCAATGGAACACACCAAAACTTATCATGTTGAGAAGATTTCTTTTCAACAACATTTGGAATAGCTATCTCATTATCATTTTCAGTAATTTTTTTTGATAATTCACTTCCTGCTTTAAATGAAGTTTTTAATGTTTCATTAAGCGAAAATACTCCATTAGCTGCACCTAAAGTGATTTCATTTTGTTTTGATTGTCCTGGAACAAATGCATCAATTTCTTCTTTATACTTTGTTTTATTTCCTGATTGTGAAGCTAAATGAATGGTTGGTGTCCAAAAACCTGAAACACAAATACAATCACATTGTATATTTTCTATTTTACCAAGTTGTTTTTTATCTTCAGAAATACTTGCTATATCTGCAGATTTTACTTTTTTGTACCCTTGTGCAGCAACCACAACATGTGAATTTTTAATGTTAATTCCTAAATTTTTTGCTTCATCAATTATTTCTGACTCAGCGTTTTTTCTTGAGTCTAAAACAACTGGATCTACTCCATGTTTTTTAAATTCAATTGCTGTTTCGTATCCACTATCATTATTTGTAAATACCAATGGTTTTCTTCCAACTAAAACACCATATACTTTTAAATATTCTTTAGCAGCTGAAGAAAGCATTACTCCTGGTGTATCATTATTTCCAAAAACTATTGGTCTTTCAATTGATCCAGAGGAAATCAAAACTTCTTTTGCACGAATGTACCATAGTCTTTTATTAGGATGGTATTTTTTAGTTGATGGTAAATGATCACTAACTTTTTCCGACATCACAAGCATGTTGTGATCATAGTATCCAAAAATTTGAGATCTATTTTTTACAACAACATTTGGCATTGTTTTGAGTTCTGCAATTATCCCCTCAGCCCAATCTTTTCCTGATTGATTGCCAATATTGACATCACTGGTTAGTAAAGATCCGCCAAATCTTGGTTTATCTTCAGCTAAAATTACTTTAGCTCCATTTTTTGCAGCAGCATATGCACTAGCTAATCCTGAAGGTCCTGAACCTGCAATTAATAAATCACAATATTCATATTTATGTTCATACCTTTCATTATCATGTTTGGTTGAAGCAACACCTAAACCAGCTGCTTTTCTAATAAATGGTTCATAAATTCGATACCAAAAGCTTTTTGGCCACATAAAAGTCTTGTAATAAAAACCCGCAGGTAGAAAAATTTTTAAAAAATTATTTATTGCTCCAATATCAAAATTCACACTCGGCCAACAATTAACACTTTTTGCTTCTAAACCTTCAAAAAGTTCCTGCTCTGTAGCTTTAATATTTGGCTCTGTTTCACCATTTCTATAGAGTTGAACTACAGCATAAGGTTCATCTACCCCTGCTCCAAAGAAACCTCTTGGTCTGTGATATTTAAAACTTCTTCCTACTAAATGAACTCCATTTGCCAATAAAGCCGATGCCAAGGTATCGCCTTCATAACCAAAGTATGTTTTACCATTAAATTTAAAAGATAATTTTTTATCTTTGTTTATTAATCCGCCATTTTCAATTCTAAAAGCTTGTGTCATTAGGCAACTTCCTCATCAGCTTTAAAAGTTCTGAAAATTTCATGGGTTGCGGTATCTCTCTCAATCTTTATCCATTGTCTACATCCAGAAATATGTTGCCATAACTCCAAATGCTTTCCTCTTAAACTTTTTCTATTGTAAACAAAATTATCCCATTCTTGATCTGAAACTTCTTTATTAAGTTCTGGTCTTTTTACGCTTGCATCTCCGCCATATGAAAATTCATTTTGAGATCTCATTCCACAATGTGGGCAATTTATATAAAGCATTTAGGATATCCAGGTTTTTGTTCCAAGTCCCTTTTCATCAATAAGATGGCCAGTACTAAATCTATTTAAACTATAACCAGCGTTTAATTCGTGAACTCTATCTTGTGCAATTGTGTGTGCAAATGTCCAACCTGAAGCAGGTGTGGCTTTAAATCCTCCGTAACACCATCCACAGTTTAAATACAATCCTTCAATATGAGTTTTATCAATAATTGGTGAACCGTCCATTGACATATCCATAATACCACCCCAAGTTCTCAGCATTTTTAATTTACTTAAAAATGGCATCATAGCTATTCCCTCTGTCAATACATGTTGCAAGGTAGGTAAATTTCCCCTTTGAGCATAACTATTGTATCCATCTAAATCTCCACCCATTACCATTTCACCTTTGTCAGATTGACTTACATAAAAGTGTCCTGCACCAAACGTAACTACATTGTCCAGAACTGGTTTAATTGGTTCAGAAACACAAGCTTGAAGTAAATGAGTTTCTATTGGTAAGGTCATGTTTAATTTTTCAGCTAAAATATTTGTACTTCCAGCGACACATAAACCAACTTTTTTTGCTTTGATATTTCCTCGTGAAGTTCTAATACCATTGATTTTTCCCGCTGAAACATCAAATCCAATTACTTCACAATTCTGAATTATATCCACCCCCATTGAGTCTGCCTGACGTGCATAACCCCATGCAACAGCATCATGTCTTGCTGTTCCTGCACTTGGTTGCATCAAGCCACCAAAAATTGGAAATCTTACGTTATCTGAAAAATCAGCCATTGGAATAATTTCTTTAACTTGTTCTCTGTTTAAAAGAACTGCATCTATTCCATTTAATCTCATTGAATTTCCTCTTCTTGCATAAGCATTCATTTGAGCATCTGAATGAGCAAGATTAATAATACCTCTTGGAGAAAACATTACATTATAGTTCAGGTCCTGACTCATCTTTCTCCATAAATCCATTCCAAACTCACTGAATAAACCATTTTCATCGTGCATATAATTGGATCTAATAATTGTAGTGTTACGTCCTACATTTCCTCCTCCAATCCAACCTTTCTCGATAATTGCAACTTTTGTAATGTTATGCTCTTTCGCAAGGTAATATGCCGTAGCTAAACCGTGACCTCCCCCACCAATAATCACTACATCATATTCCTCTTTAGGTGTTGGATCTTTCCAAGCTAGATCCCAATTTTGGTGGTTTGAAAAAGCGTTTTTAACCAGGTTAAATATTGAATACTTCTGCATCAGATAATTTTATAACAAAGAATATAAATAGTGCTTATTTTTTTTATATATATTTTTTAGAAGTTTCCAAATATCTCAAAAAAGGATAAGAAGTCACAGCAAATGTTTTTAATTTAAAGGATTATTCATGAGTGATGTAAAATCAGACATTCAAATAGCTAGAGAAGCTAAAATGCAACCAATAAAAGATATTCTTTCAAAGGTTGGTGTACCAGATGAAAATTTTGCTTTCAGTCCAATGGGCAGACACATTGCCAAAATAAATTTGGAATATTTGAATACCCTTAAAAAAGAAAATGGTAAATTAATTTTAGTTACTGCAATCACTCCTACTCCAGCTGGTGAGGGTAAAACTACAACCTCAGTTGGGTTAAATGACGGTTTAAATAAAATCGGAAAAAAATCTATAGTTTGTTTAAGAGAACCAAGTCTTGGTCCATCATTTGGAATGAAGGGTGGAGCTGCTGGTGGTGGTTATGCCCAGGTAGTACCAATGGAACAAATTAATCTTCATTTTACAGGTGACTTCCATGCTATTACATCTGCACATAATTTACTATCTGCGTTAATTGATAATCATATTTATTGGGGTAACAAACTTAACATTGATGTTAGAAGAATTGTTTGGAGAAGAGTAATGGATATGAATGATAGATCCTTAAGATCTATCATTGTTGATCTGGGAGGAGTGGCTAATGGTTACCCTAGGCAAGATAGTTTTGATATTACAGTTGCATCTGAGCTAATGGCTATTTTTTGTTTAGCAACAGACCTTAAAGATTTAGAAAATAGAATTGGTAATATTACAATTGGTTATACTAGGGATAAGCAAGCGATTTGTGCAAAAGATTTAAATGCACAAGGTCCAATGACAGTTTTGCTTAAAGAAGCAATAAGACCTAATGTAACTCAAACTTTAGAAAACAATCCTGCAATAATTCATGGTGGCCCTTTTGCAAATATTGCTCATGGATGTAATTCAGTTATTGCAACTAAAGCAGGACTTAAATTAGCTGACTATGTTGTAACAGAGGCAGGATTTGGAGCTGATTTAGGAGCTGAAAAATTTTTAGATATTAAGTGCAGAAAATCTAATCTAAAACCAGATTGCGTAGTTATTGTAGCAACAATAAGAGCACTGAAAATGCATGGAGGTGTTGCTAAAGAAGATTTAAAAAAAGAAAATGTGTCAGCACTAAAAGAGGGAATGGTAAATTTACGTAGACATATAAATAATATTAGAAAATTTGGATTACCTGTTACTGTTGCGGTTAATCATTTTATTACTGATACAGAAGATGAAATGAAAACCTTGTTAGATTTTTGTGAAACGCAGGGTGTAAAAGCCTCTAAATGCACTCATTGGTCTAATGGAAGTGAAGGAACTATTGAATTAGCTAAAAATGTTACTGAAATTTGTGAGGATAAAAAAGATACATTTAAATTTTTATATGAAGACGATCTTCCACTGTTCAAAAAAATAGAAAAAATTGCACAAGAAATTTATAGTGCCTCTGAAGTAGTAGCAGACACAAAAGTGAGACAACAATTAAAAGATTTTGAGGAAAAAGGTTATGGTAAGTTGCCTGTTTGTATTGCAAAAACTCAATATAGTTTTTCAACAGATCCAAATTTAAAGGGTGCACCCACGGGTCATGTTTTACCAGTTAGAGAGGTAAGACTTTCTTCTGGTGCTGAATTTATAGTTGTTGTGTGCGGTGAAATCATGACAATGCCAGGGTTGCCTAGAGTTCCTGCTGCTGACTCCATTAAGTTGAATGACAAAGGCGAAATTGAAGGTTTATTCTAAATTAAGATAATCTAACCAATTTTCTAATTCTCTCATTCTTGAAATTTTATCTAGTTTTTGATTTTCTATTTCAATTTGTTCAATATGGTTATCAATCTCCTCTTGATCTTTAAAAGCACCTCTTGCTAGTAATTTTTCTTTTCTAAATATAATTAAATTAATCATTTTATTGTAAGTAATTTCAGGGTGATATTGAAGTCCCCAAATATTACAATCTCCAACTTTAAAATTTATCCCTTGAACATTATTTATTGAGTTTGAGGCCAATAAAGTTGAATTTTCTGGCATCGTTACAACTTCATCAAAATTAAATGCTGGCGTATTAAAAGTTTTATCCTTATTTTTATAAAGTGGATGATTTAAACCATTTTCATTAATTTCTATATTTAGAGCAATTCCTCTATGAGATCCTTTGTTACCTTTTTTTACCTCTCCTCCCGCTGCAGTTACTGCAACTTGCATTCCCCAGCAAATTGCTAGAATTTTTTTAATTTTTTTTTGGCACTCTTTCATAAAATCAATTTGTCTATTTATTTCTGGAGTATTGTTATAAATATTTAAACTACTACCACCCCAAATAAGACCATCGTAACTTTCGAGTGCATCAATATTTTTATCGATATTTTCATCTGAAGAAGGATTAACCACGTGGGTTTCTAACTTATCAGTGAAATAAGCCAAACTATCTTTAAGACTTTCTGTATGTGTTTGAATTCCAGCCTCAGAAAAACTTTGATTTTCTTCTCGTAAGTTTCCTTCTACTATCAATATTTTTTTCATTAAAATAATTCTCCAGAAATACTTTTTATATACATTTCTTTTAGATCATTTTGACTTAATTTTTTGGGATTACCTCCTGTAGATGGATCTTCAAATGCCATTAAGGAAAGTTCATCTAAATTAATATTATTACAATCCATCACATCTGATAATTTGTGTGGAATATTTAAATTTTTTCTTAATTCCAAAATCCAATTTAAAAAACTATCAAAATTTTTATTTAAATTAAGATAATCACAAATCGATATTATTTTATTTTCAATTGAAGATTTATTAAATGTTAAAACATAAGGCATAAATATTGCATTAGATAAACCATGATGAACATTAAATTTGCCGTTTACGGGGTGGCTCAATGAGTGGATTGCTCCCAGACCCTTCTGAAATGCAGTCGAGCCCATTGAAGCCGCTGAAAGTAAATCCATTCTAGCGTTAACATCTTTTCCATTTGTAAATGCTTTAATTAAAGAATTTTTAATTAACTTCATTCCTTCTATTGCCATACCATCAGCCATTGGATGATAACCTGATGCACAAAACGCTTCTAAATTATGAGCTAGTGCATCCATTCCTGTTGCTGCTGTTAGTCTTGGAGATAAATCTAATGTAAGTAAAGGATCTAAAATAACAATCGAAGGCAACATTTTTGGGTGAAAAATAATTTTTTTTTCACCTGTTTCTTTATTTATAATTGCAGATGCTCTACCTGTTTCGGATCCTGTTCCAGCAGTGGTTGGAACTGCAATAATTTTTGAAATTTTAGAACTATCAGCTCTTGTCCAGTAATCACCAATATCTTCAAAATCCCATAACGGTCTAGATTGATTGCACATGAATGCTATAGCTTTTCCAACATCTAAACCACTCCCGCCTCCTAAAGCTATTACACCGTCACAGTACAAGGTATTATAAACTTTAACACCTTCTTCTACATTTTCTCCAATTGGATTTCCCGTAAAATTAGAAAAGGTAGCTAAATTTTTAAAATTTTTTTTTAGTCTTAATATTATATTTTTTATTAAATCTAAGTTAATTAAATCCTTGTCTGTTACAAATAATGGGTTTGAAATATTTAATTTTTTACAGGCCAAGAATAAATCTTCAATTCTATTTTCTCCTATCCACATAGTGGTTGGATAATTCCAATTAATACCCATAACAAAATATAATTTTATTTTTTTAAAAATTGTTAGTAAGATATATTTATAAATTTATTAATGATAGGAAAAATTCTATGTCAAAAGTAGCAATCATAGGCGCTGGTCCATGTGGACTTTCAATTTTAAGAGCATTTGAACATTTAGAAAAAAAAGGAGAAAAAATTCCCGAAATAGTTTGCTTTGAAAAACAAGAAAGTTGGGGTGGTTTATGGAATTACAACTGGAGAACTGGTTCAGATCAATATGGAGATCCTGTACCTAACAGTATGTACAGATACTTATGGTCTAATGGACCTAAAGAGTGTTTAGAATTTGCTGATTATTCTTTTGATGAACATTTTGGAAAGCCAATTCCCTCTTTCCCTCCAAGAGAAGTACTGCAAGATTATATTTTAGGAAGAGTGAGCAAAGGAAATATAAAAAATAAAATTAAATTTAATACAAGAGTTACAAATACTGTTTATAAAAATGATAAGTTTGAAATTAGCTACCAAGATAAAGTTAATAATAAAATTTTAAATGATACGTTTGATTATGTTGTGGTCTCCACAGGTCATTTTTCTGTGCCTTTTATTCCTGAATACGAAGGAATGAATTCTTTTCCAGGAAGAATAATGCACTCACATGATTTTAGAGATGCTGAAGAATTCAGAGGAAAAGATGTAATTGTTTTAGGAAGCAGTTATTCTGCTGAAGATGTAGCTCTACAATGTAATAAGTATGGCGCTAAAAGTGTAACAATCGGTTACAGGCATAACCCAATGGGTTTCAAATGGCCAAAAAGTATGAAAGAAGTTCATTATTTAGACAGGTTAGAAGGAAAAAAAGCCATCTTTAAAGATGGAACAGAACAAGATGCTGATGTGGTTATTTTATGTACAGGATATCTGCATCATTTCCCATTTTTAGATGAAAGCTTAAAATTAAAAACACATAACAGATTATATCCACCAAAACTTTACAAAGGTGTTGTGTGGCAAGATAATCATAAACTTTTATACTTAGGTATGCAGGATCAATTTCATACATTTAATATGTTTGATTGTCAGGGGTGGTACGCAAGAGATGTAATTATGGGAAAAATCAAAATGCCAAATGATGACGAAATAGATAAAGACATTAATAAATGGGTTTCAATGGAAGAAAAATTAGAAAACCCTGATCAAATGATTGATTTTCAAACAGAATATACCAAAGAACTTCATGATATGTCAGATTACCCTAAAATTGATTTTGAATTAATTAGAAAACATTTCAAAGAATGGGAGCATCATAAAGTAGAGAATATTCTTACATATAGAAATAAATCATTCTCGTCTCCTGTAACTGGATCAGTTGCGCCGGTACACCATACTCCATGGGAAAAAGCGATGGATGATTCAATGAAAACTTTTTTAAATTAGTAAAAATTAATAATTTATATTTAATTTTTTGTTTTTGGTAATTGCATTTAATAAAGCGATCATCAACGGAATTTTTTTCTTATTAATTTTATTTAAAATATAAGGTGCAATTTCATAAGCTAAATCAGCTCCTTCAACAGTATCATTTGTCATAAATCTATTTTTAGCATTTTTAAAAGAAAACCCTTTACCCAAGTATTCACCCATTTTACTATTTCTGCCTCCCACAGCACTAACATACAAATCTCCTAAACCTGCTAAGCCTCTTACAGTTTCTTTTTTACCTTTAAAATGTTGAATTAAATATTCCATTTCATCAAAGGATTTTCTAAATAATGCTGAAGAGGTATTGTTTCCTTCACCCGATCCTATAACCATAGAATAAATATTTTTAATTGCAGATGAGAATTCTATTCCTCGAACATCTGATGAATATTCAGTTTTATAATATTTTGCTGAAACTAGTTTTCCTATTTGTTGTGCTATCCTGATATTTTTATTTGCAATAACTGTATAGCTCTTTATTTTTCTTGCCAATTCTTTTGCCAAACAAGGTCCTTTTAATACAGAGATATTTAATTTTTTATTTCTTAAATCTAATTGTTCTGACATTGTAATAATTTTTTTTATTTTACGATCATATTTAAGTCCTTTAGTTAAAATCAGTAAATAAGTTTTTTTATTTAAGTTTTTTAAATATTTTTTTACCAAATCTATTCCAACAGAACTTACGGCTACTACGATTAAATCCCATTTTTCAAATAGTAATTGAGATGAAAATCTTTTAATTAGTAATTTTTTTGGCAAAGTAATTTTTAAACATGGATGAAATTTCTTTTTCTTAAGAAGTTTATTTAAAAGTTTTGCATTATACGGCTCAGTTAAAGTTACTTTATTGTTATTGTCTAACAATGGAAAAGAAAAAGCTGCCCCCATTGCTCCAGCTCCAATAATTAAAACTTTTTTCATACCTAAAGCTACGCCAAAGTTTTTTTAATTGCTAGTTTCCATCCTTGTAATAATTGATTTCTCAACGAATTCTTAATTTTTGGTGAAAAAGCTTTATCTTTTTGCCAAATATTTTTAATTTGATTTAATGATTTAAACTCACCAACTTGATATCCAGCAAAGAGTGCTACTCCTAATGCGGTAGTTTCCAATACTTTTGGTCTAATTACTTTTAAATTTATTGTGTCTGACAAGAATTGTGAAAACCAATTGTTTGCAACCATACCACCATCAATTTTTACTATTCTAGGTTTTAAACCGTCTTTATTCATAGCGTAAAAAAGATCATAACTTTGATAAGCAACTGACTCTACTGTTGCTCTTACTAAACTTTGCCAATTACTATCCCTAGTTAAACCTGTAATTAAACCTCTTGCATCTGGTCTCCAATAAGGTGCACCCATGCCGCTAAAAGCGGGAACGACATAGATACCATCATTTATATTTGATGATCTTGCTATTTTTTCTGTTTCTGGTGCTTTTTTTATCAATTTCATTTTATCTCTTAACCATTGTATGCCAGCGCCAGCTATAAAAATTGATCCCTCTAAAGCATAAGTAGTCTTATTATTCAATCGATAACATATTGTTGTTAACAATTTATTTTTGGAATTTATTTTCTTGGAGCCTGTATTCATAATCACAAAAGCCCCTGTTCCATAAGTGCTTTTGATTGAACCTTTATCAAAACAAGTTTGACCAACCGCAGCAGCCTGTTGATCACCCAAAACAGCAGATATTGGTATCTCTTTTCCAATAATTTTTTTATCAGTTTTGCCAAAGTCATCAGCTGAATTTTTTACTTCGGGTAGAATACTCTTTGGAATATTTAATTTTTTTAAAATCTCATGATCCCATTTATTGTTATTAATATTAAACAACATTGTCCTACTTGCGTTTGTAGCTTCGGTTAAATGTTGTTTTCCTTTAGTTAATTTCCAAATTAAAAAAGTATCAACTGTCCCAAATAATAAATTGTTTGATTTTAATAATTTTTTAGACTGCTTAACATTATCTAAAATCCACCTTACTTTTGTTGCTGAAAAATAAGGATCAATAAATAATCCTGTTTTCTTTCTAAAATCATTTTCATATTTTTTGTTTTTAAGTTTTTTACAATATTCTTGAGTTCTTCGATCTTGCCAAACTATTGCATTATAGATTGGCTTTCCTGTTTTCTTATTCCATAAAATTGTTGTTTCCCTTTGATTGGTAATTCCAATACTAATAATATGGCCTCTGATTTTATTGGCCTTATTAATAACATTCTTAAGTGCTTTAAGGGTTGTTGACCAAATCTCATTTGGGTTATGTTCTACCCACCCATTTTTTGGGAAATATTGTTTAAATTCATACTGTGAAACAAATTCAATTCTTCCTTTGGTGTTAAAAAGAATTACTCTTGAAGAAGTGGTACCTTGATCAATAGAAATTATAAATTTTTTCAACGAACTACGCTATGCCTAAATGTTTTTTTCTTTTTTCTACCCAAGTTCTAATCAAGTTATCAAAAATCAATCCTATAAACGCAACACAGATACCAAGTGTTAAACCAATTCCTGCGCCATTTTTATCTGATAGGGCTTTTAAAATATATTGTCCAAGATCTTCTGTTCCAATAAATGCTCCAATTATCACCATAAATAAAGCAAAAACAATTGTTTGATTTATACCAAGCATCATGTGTGGAAATGCTAATGGAAACTCAATTTTTGTTAATCTTTGAAGTTTATTTACACCAGACATTGTTGCGGCTTCATGCAAGCCCACAGGAACACTCCTTAAACCTTCAATTGTGTACCTTGTTGCAGGAATTGTTGCATAAACAATTACTGCAATTAATACAGAAGTATCTGTAATTCCAAAAAGCATCATTACTGGAATTAGATATACAAATGATGGGAATGTTTGAAATATATCACAAACACCTAGCATAAACGCTGCTGATTTTTTATTTTGAAAACATAATGTTCCAACTGTAAATCCTATTAAACAAGAAATAACTACTCCAAAAGTTGCCATATATAATGTAACTAGCGCTCTATCCCACCATGGACTTAGTGCTATAAATAAAGTCAAACCAGCAACAACTAACGCTGAACGAATTCCTCCTATTAAATATCCCGCTCCAACTGCTAACACTAATGTAGCTACTGCAGGCATTCTTAAATATAAAGCTCTCATCGGCTGAAGCACATCTTGAATTAACCATGTATTGAATGCTTTAATATACACGAAGAAAGTATCAAAAATCCAATCAACTCCTTTATTCCAAAAATCTGCTGTTGATATTCCTTTATTATGGGGAATTTCAAACAAGTAATTAAAACTACCTTTGAAAATAAAAGTCCCAACATATGCAAGAATTATTCCAATTACGAATGAAGCTGCAAAAAATATTACGTTTTTATTTCTTTGGAAAAATGTCAGATTACCAAAATAATCAGTTTGTTTGTTTGCCCAAGCTAAAGACATTTTATCAAGAAGAATTGCAATTAAACTGATACACAATCCTGCTTCTAATGCTAATCCAATATTAAGTTGGTTCAAAGCTAATAATAAATTAAATCCTAAACCTTTGGCACCAATGAAAGCAGATATGACTGCCATTGAAAAACAAACCATAATAACTTGGTTAACTCCAATTAAAATATCTCGTCTTGCTGTAGGAATTAATACCTTTAGCATTAGTTGCCAATTAGTACACCCACTCATCCTTCCAGCTTCAATAACTTCTGGTGGTATAGCTCTTAAGCCTAAAATTGTAAGTAGTATCATTGGTGGAACCGCAACAACCATAGTAATGATTACAGCAGCATGATCACCAACACCAAATAGAACAAGTGCAGGAACTAATACAGCGTATTGTGGCATAGTCTGCATCACTAGAAGAATTGGGTACAAAGCTTTTTCAACACGTTTACTTTTATAAGCAGCAATTCCTAGACCTAAACCAAAAATAAATGATAGCGGAGCTGCAACAAGTATAAAAGAAAGAGTTTGCATTGAAGGTTTCCACTGACCAAATATAGAAATATAGATCATTGTTAACCCTGCAAACAAAGCTAATCCTTTTCCGCTAAGTTTATAAGAAAGTATAGCCGCTCCAGCAGCAACAATAGTCCAAGGTAAACCTGGTAACTCTAACCAAGGATAAGCATCAATAAAATCCCAACTAGTGAATGCAACAATAGTTTCTAAGCCCCCCAATAAAATTTCTCTAATTAATTCAATTAAAAAAGTCATGAATGCAGTTAAATTTCTACTTATCTGTAAAAGTATTGGTCGAGTTTTAAACTCTTGAGTATCTTCATTCCAAAACTCCATTGGCATCCACTCATTCATTAAGAAAAACAAAGAATCGTTTATCCAAATAGGCAGCCAACCTAGTAACGGGGGTAATCTCCAAAATACATCAAAAGCATAATACCTAACTTCTTTGCCTAGAAAAAAGTAAACACTTTGGTTTGGATCTTTTACAAATTCTGCTTGTCCTCTTATAAATTTATAAGTTTCGGGAACATCAATAGCAAAACATAAAGCAAAAAATACAACTAATAAAAATAACCATTGAAATAATTTTGGATATTTTTTTAGATAGTCCATATTTTAACTTCCGTTTTTTCTTCCTCCAAAAACTGTATCGATTATTTTTGAAGGTTTAATTGATCCAACAATATTATTTTCAGAATCAACTACTGCTACTATTTTTTCTTGAGTAAGAATTTTTTCTGCTACATTTTCTATAATCTCATCTTTTAAAACCTTTAAATCCCCCAAATTATCATTGCTCGTTGTATCCATTACATCCTCGATTACCAAAACTTTCTCTCTAGGCACTTCTTCGGTAAACTTTCTTACATATTCAGTTGCAGGATTTAATACAATGTTTGCAGGTGTATCTAATTGTTCAATTATACCATCTTTCATAATTGCTATACGATCAGCCAATTTTAATGCCTCATCAAAATCATGTGTAATGAACATTATTGTCTTTTGTAATTTTTCCTGAAGTCTTAAAAACTCATCTTGCATTTCTTTTCTTATTAATGGATCTAACGCGGAAAATGGCTCGTCTAAAAACCATATATCTGGTTCCACTGCTAATGATCTTGCGATCCCTACTCTTTGTTGTTGCCCACCTGAAAGCTCTCTAGGAAAATAGTTTTCTCTTCCATCAAGTCCAACTAATTTTACCATCTCCATTGCTCTATTAATACTATCTTCAGTCTTTGTACCTTTAATCTGTAAAGGAAAAGCAATATTTTCAACAACAGTTTTATGAGGTAGTAAAGCAAAACTTTGAAATACCATTCCCATTTTACTTCTTCTAAGTTCAATTAATTCTTTATTGTTTAATTCAAGTAAATCTTGACCTTCTATGAAAATTTTTCCACCTGTTGCATCTGTTAGTCTTGATATACATCGAAGCAAAGTTGATTTACCCGAACCAGATAATCCCATCACTACTAACATTTCTCCTTTGGCAACTTCAAAAGAAGCGTTATTAACTCCAACTATACATCCTTTTTCTTGAAAGGTTTTTGCGTCTACGTTGCCATTAGATTCTTCAAGCATCTTTTTGGCATTTTCTCCAAAAATTTTATAAACCGACTCGCATTTAATTACAGTCTCAGACATAAATTGTTTTAAAGTTATATTAAATTCTATAAAATTAAAATGTTAATAATTGTTGCCTTTCCTCATTAAAAATTTTTAATAAAATAAATTCTTGTATCAATTCCTGTGCTTAAAAAACTTAAAGCCTCTCCACTTATAGTGATACTTTCATCAACACCTACATTATTTCCACTAACCGTAAAACCTGCAAAACATTTACCTTTTTCTTGATCCCACTCTACAAAAGTTTCATCAATTTTATTTCCATTAATTGTATAAAGCTCATGTGCTCTAAAATTTAAGAAATTAGCTCCCATTATTGCTCTTTGAGGAATTAGCTTTGTAGCTTTACATACCTGTTCATATACTTCATCTGTTAATTTGTAGTGATCAGTTCCATCAAATGAGACCAATATTCCGGAGGGTAGTTTAGATATTAACTCACTTAATTTTTTTTCTTCAGCAATTCTTTCTTCTTCTAATTTCATTCTTTTTACTAAATCATCACCTTGTCCAAAAATTCCATTTAAAATACTAAAAGATAAAATTACTATTAGAGTAATAAATATAAGACCAATAAACTGTCTCAAAGACTCAGGTAAATTTTTTATTTTATTAATATAATTTTCTTTAGACATTATTCTTGTAACTTACCGTTCTTCCAAATACCTGTTTTTTGTTTTCCATCAGACCAAGTAAATGTTCCTTGACCATTCATAAAACCATTCGCCCACTCTCCTTCGTAAGTAGAACCATCAGGAAATGTTAATGTACCTATTCCACTCCAGACACTATTTTTGAATTCTCCTTTATAAATATATCCATTTGGCCAAGTCTCTATACCTTGTCCTTGTTTTTTTGTTGAAACCCATTCTCCTTCATAAGTTGTTTTATCGGTATAAACCCACTTACCATATCCATTATCACAATTACCTTCTTTGCAGCCTGTACTTCGTGCAAAGACTGATGAGCAAACTAGAAAGCTTAAAAGAAAAACAAGAATAGATCTTTTCATAAATATATTTTACACAAAATTATTTAAAAAAAAATCCCCCCCAACAATGTTGGGGGAGATTTAAAATTTGAACTTTTATCCTTATTTAGTAAAAGCTTGCCAAACTGACTTGTTATCAGCTAACCATTTTTTAGCTGCATCTTCGTGAGTCATTTTGTCAACGTCAACTAAAGCTGCCATTGCACCAATTTGACTTGTAGAGAATGACATTTTCTTAAAAGTTGCTGCTGCATCAGGATGAGTTTTTGGGAAATCCTCATGAACTGCTTTTTTCAAGTATCCATCAGGAGAACCACATTTACCATCTCCACCATCTTCTGGTCTGCAACCAGCTGTATATGGAGGGAAGTCAATAAATGTAAAACCAGCACCATCTGTAAAGTTAGGCGTCCAGTTGAAGATAATTGTTCCTCTTCCTTCTTTTTCAGCTGCAGCTAACTCTGCCCAAAGTGCATCAGCACTTCCAGCAAATTTAACCCACCATAAATCACCTAAACCTAGCGCATCAACCCTTTGTGGAATTAAGTCACCATGCCAAGTTTGTGGACCTTCCAACATTCTTCCTTTTCCATCTGGTGAATCAGGTGTTGTAAAGTTTTTAGCACAATCTGGATTTTTTAAAGCTGTCCAGTCTGGTAAACCTGGGCATAATCCTTTTTCAGCAACCCAGTTTGGATATCCCATATCCTCAAGAGTTCTTGCTTCATGATCACCCCAATCTAATAAACCACCTTTATCTAAAGCAGTAGTAAAAGATTTACCAAATGCAGATTCCCATACCTCGTGAGATATAGTTACATCTCCAATTCTAATTGACTCATAAACTGCCTGTGAGTCAGCGTTAACGTATTTAACGTTATTACCCATACTTTCGAAAATTCCACCAATAACGTAAGCCATTACAATTTGACTTGACCAGTTATGAGTTGGGATCACGATAGGCTTTTTGCTATCAGCGTTAGAAACTCCTGCAAAACTTACAACAGAAATCACTAGAGCAGATAGTAATGATATTATTTTTTTCATGTATACCCCTCTATTAATATTAATATTAATAGTCTATGACAAAAAGAACATGTAGGTAAAGGATAATTAGTTCTAAAAAATATATATATATTTAAACAATAAAAATGATGATAATCTAAGTAACAATAATAAATTTTAAAAATGTTAGGAACAAGTAAAGAAATTAAATATCCTGGTTTAAATGTTTTGCCACCTGGGGTTGAAAGACACATTGTCAATGGTGGGGGTCTAACTGGTTTTCAAATTTTTCCTGATGATGAAATAGAAATAATCAATAATGAAGGTAATCAAATATGTGAGATTATTTGTTTTGATAAAGATGGAAATTCAGATGTTGGAATATTAAATCTTAACTCAAATAATGAAAAAAACTTCATTAGAAATATTCTTAGTGGCAATGATGAAACAATTTTAGCTACCAACTATCAATTAAAAAAAAGAAATTTAAAAATTTCTAATTCAAAATCTTCAATTATATTTGATCTAGACACAAAGCCTGGTGAAAAAATTAAATTAAAGTCAAAGGATAAATGTTACACAATATTTTCTGCTCCTGGCGAAGATATGGATGTTACAAAACAAAATCCACCAACTGATTTAACCATATTCGTTAAAAGAGCTAAAATTGTTAATGATAAGGAATTAAACGTAATTCCTGATCCTGTTTTCGAACCTGCATATGAAGAAAATATAAATAAAGAAAGCTGTATATCTTATGAGGTTAAGGAAGGAGATTATATTCAAGTAATAAGTCCAACTGGCAGACAATGTTCTGACTTTGTGGCATTCGATACAAAAAAATTAGAAAAAGGAATAGAAAAGGGATTAGACTGGCAAACTACAAGAACATTCATGGGTATTACTTTCCCAGGACCAGGTTTGTTCTCTAAATTTTATGACACAGACCATGAGCCACTTGTTGAAGTAATAAGAGATACTGTTGGAAAACACGACACTTTTAATCTTGCATGTACTTCAAAGTATTATGAAGACTCAGGATACTTTGGTCATCCAAACTGTTCAGATAATTTAACTGAAAGTATGTCGAAATACGGTGTTCAGAAACAAAAAGGTTGGCATGCAATCAATTTGTTTTTTAACACCTCTGCTGGTGGATTAAACTCTGTTATTTCTGATGAATCTTATTCAAGACCTGGTGATTATGTAATGTTTAAGGCTTTAAAAGATTTAACAATAGGAACAACAGCATGTCCAAGTGATATAGATCCTTGTAATTCATGGAATCCTACAAATATTTTTGTTAGAACTTATGACAAAAATAAAGAATTTAGAAAGTCATTTGGTTTTAGAATGAAAACAGACTCTGAAAATAAACTTACTAGAAATTCCGGCTTTTATGAAAGAACTTCAAAATTAACTAGAAACTTTGTTGATGCTAGAGGATTTTGGCTTCCAAACGACTACACCAAACATGGTTTAGTTAACGAATACAATGCTTGCAGAAATGATGCTGTATTAATTGATCTATCATCGCTAAGAAAATTTGAAATAATTGGTCCTGATGCTGAAGAGTTAATGAACTACACTCTTACAAGGAATATAAAAAAACTTTCTGTTGGACAGATTGTGTATTCTGCAATGTGTTACGAAAATGGAATGATGTTCGATGACGGAACTCTTTTAAGATTAAGTGAAACAGGTTTTAGATGGATATGTGGAGACGAGTATGGTGGAGAATGGCTAAAAGAAATTGCAAAGAAAAAGAATTTTAATGCTATTGTTAAAAACTCTACTGACCAAATAAGCAATGTATCATTGCAAGGTCCTAAAAGTAGAGAAATTCTAAAAAAAATTATCTTTACACCACCTACACAACCTTCGATAGATGAGTTGGGCTGGTTCAGATTTACAATTTGTAGAATAGAAGAACTTCAAGGTATCCCATTAATTGTTTCTAGAACAGGTTACACTGGTGAGTTAGGTTATGAAATATGGTGTCATCCAAAACATGCTCCCGAAGTTTGGGATAAATTGATGGAAGCAGGTAAAGATGATGGATTGATACCAGCTGGGTTTGCTGCATTAGACAAACTAAGAATTGAGGCAGGTTTAATTCTATTTGGCGCTGAGTTTGATGGAGAGCAAGATCCTTTTGAAGCCGGGATTGGTTTTGCTGTTCCATTGAAAACAAAAGAAGAAGATTTTATTGGTAAAGAGGAATTAATTAAAAGAAAAGCTAACCCTCAAAAGAAATTGGTAGGACTAGAACTTAATGGAAAAGAAATAGCAGGCCACGGAGACTGTGTTCATATTGGAAGATCACAAGTTGGTATAGTTACAAGCGGATGCTTGTCCTCTACTTTGAATAAAAATATTGCTCTTTGCAGAATAGATGTCCAATACTCAGAAATCGGTACTGAAGTTGAAATAGGTAAAATCGATGGTCATCAAAAAAGGATTGGTGCTAAAGTTGTTGGTTTTCCATTCTACGATCCAACTAAATCTAGAGTTAGGGCTTAAGATAAATGCCAAAAGAAAAAAAGACCTTATTAGATTTTTGGGAAGATCAAATGAGACAATCTCATACTGCTAGTAACTATTTTTTTAGAAAATCCCCTTCTCACTATCATATGATGTTATTAGTAATGTCTGCACATAAAGAAAATAAAAAACTATCTGTAGAAGAACTTAAAACTAAATTATTTAAAACATCTAGACCGAAATCTGCATTAATTATTACTGAAGCTTGTGAAAAAGGATTTTTTCGTCTTGAAAAAACATCAACTGACCAAAGGATAAAAAATATAATACCTAGTGAGTCTTTTATTAAAGAATTTAATGAATACTTGGATACCTTAAAAAATATAAGTTATTAGCGATAAATTTCACAAAAATTGAAATATCTAAATTATATATATAATTTTTAGTTCTATAAAAAATTATATTAATTACTATTTGCAAAAAATAATGTTTTCCTATGACGACATTACCCTCGAAAGCTAAAGTAGTTATAATTGGTGGTGGAATTCACGGTCTAAGTACTGCTTGGAAACTTTCTGAAACTTACAAAAATCCTGGTGACATCGTTGTCTTAGAAAAAAAAGATACTGCTGCTGGAGCAAGTGGAATTGCTTGTGGTGTTGTAAGAAATAATTATTTCCAACCAGCAATGAGAGAGTTGATGGCTCACTCAGTTTCTGTATGGGAGAGTGATCCTAAAGCATTTAAATACAATCCAGTTGGTTATTTGCAAATATCACCAGAGGTAATGCATGAAGATGTTGCAACTATTTATGAACAACAAAAAGCCATTGGATACGAGTCAGTATTTATAGAAGGTGAAAAAGATTGTTCAAATTATATGAAGGGTATTTTTGATGATTGGCAAGCACAAGGTATCACTTCAGTACTACATGAAAAAAAAGGTGGATACGCTTTTAACAAAGATTCAATTAAAGCACTAGAAAGTAAATCTACATCTAATGGTGTGCAAGTGATGAAAGGTGTAAAAGTAACAGGATTTAAAAAAGGAAGTAATAGTCAAGCTGTTACAGGAGTAGAGACAGACAAAGGTACAATTGAGTGTGAACAGGTTGTTATCGGTGCAGGACCTTGGGCGAGAGATTTTTGGAATATGTTAGAGTTACCTAAAACGGCTAACATAAAAGGCAAAGACGGTAAAATGCATGTAACAGATATGTGGACTTACTGGATGCTACAAGAAGGTGTTATTGGTGTTGAGCCAGATTTTTTGAAAACAAATGATGGAAAACAACCTCCTGTGGTTCATGTAGACTCGACTGCTCCGTTATATTCAGACAAAACTAAAAAATTATTAACAGATAAGATTTGGGGAATTTATTACAAACCTGACATTGAAGGTTTAGGTGTACAAGGAGGAACTTCTCCTTACATAGTTAAAAAACATTTTGATGAAGTAAATGTTGATCCTTATGGAATTGAGTCTCCTGAGTATCAAACAACTGATGCATTTAGTGAAATGTGGTGTTCAGCTTTAGCACATTGTCAAAAAAGATTTGAAGGTAAATCTGATTTATATAGAAAAGGACCTTCGGGTGGTCTTGGGTGCATGACGCCAGACTCTTTTCCAATCTTTGATAGGTTTTTTGAAAACGTTTACATGATTGCAGATGCAAACCACGGATACAAAATGATTGGTGTTGGTGAGCTTGTTGCAAAAGAAATTCTTGGTACTGAAAGTGATTTGTTAAAACCATTTAGATTCAACCGTTACGAGAAGGGAGAACTTCACCCTACTTCGAACAGTCCGTTTCCTTGGAGCTAGACTCTAAGCCTAGACACAAATAAATTTTTCAGCTACGTTTGAATAAATTAAATTCATTGAGGGGTGAAAATGACAGATCTAGAAAAACACGTTAACCAGCCAGGACGTGCGAAATTAGTAAAAGACGTAAGAGCAAAAATTAAAGAATTAGGAATAACTTATATTTATTTTCAATTCATTTCAGTCACAGGAAGAGTTGTTGGAAAAGGTATCCCTGCTGACCATTGGGAAAGGACTGCAGAGAAAGGTTTTCAATTAGTTTATGGTTCTACTGCAAACTTATTTTTAGATCGTCATAATAATTACATTGGATACGGACCAGAGGCTATGGAGCTTGTGGGAATTCCTGATCCTGAAACTTTCGTGCAATTACCTTGGGATAAAAGAGTTGCAAGAGTTTTTTGCACTTGTTTTAGAAACAGAGAAGAAAGACAAAATCCAGGCGGTCATTTAACTTCAGATTGTCGAGGAAATTTAAGAATTTTCATGGATGAATTTAAAAAGAAACACGGGCTAGAATTAAGAGTAGGTACAGAGCCTGAAATGATGTGGTTGACTAAAAATGAAGATGGAACACCGTCAGGTAAAGGTTTCTCAAAACCTTTCTGTTACCATATTGATCAATTCGAGTCATTAAGACCAGTATTTATGCAAGTAATAGAATATGCAAACGCTATGGGCCTTGATATGATTCAAGGTGACCACGAAGATGCCCCAGGTCAATTAGAATTAAATTGGACATATGACAACGTTTTAAGAAATGCGGATAGATTATCTACTTACAGACAAATTTGTGCACAAGTAGCTAGAGAACATAATTTAATTGCTTGCTTTATGACAAAACCTTTTATGGGTGTTTCTGCAAGTGGTTGCCATACAAACATGTCTTTATGGAAAGGTGGAAAAGTTAAAGTCAATAGACTTGGTCATAAATCTTTACCAGGAGTTGATGGGGTATTTAGTTATGTTGAGGGAGGAACAAATACTTTCATGCCTGATACAAAAGATATGCAAATGCCAGGTAAAATTGGTTTGCAATCAATTGCAGGTATCATGAAACACTTGCCAGCATTAACAGCTCTTGGATCCTCAACTGTAAATTCTTACAGAAGATTATGGGATCAAGGATTTTGGGCTCCCGTTTATGCTGATTGGGGATATCAAAATAGAACTTGTGGTTTAAGAGTTTCTGCTCCAGGAAGATTTGAGTATAGATCAGTAGACTCAATGCACAATCCTTACTTATTAGGTGCTGCTTTATTAAAAGCTTGCGACGAAGGTATAAGTAAGAAAATGAAACCAGCAGCTCCAGAATCTAGAAATATTTATGAAGCTCAAAAAGCTGGTAAAGATGTTAAAAAACTTCCATTAAGTTTAGGTGAAGCTTTGGATAGACTGGCAGAGGATGAAGTAATCAAATCTGCAATGCCAGATGAAATGTATAAAGTTTTCCATTGGTACAAAAACGATGAGTGGGAAAGATTTCTTGGTGCAACAACGCAATGGGATCTGGATACTTATCTTGATTGTCTACCGTAGGTCTTAAAAAATATAGAAAGGGTATAAAAATATGTGTGGGATAGCAGGTTTAATTCATAGAGGAAAATCCTCAAATGTAGGGAGCGAATTACAAGGTATGCTTCAAGCATTAAAACATAGAGGAGAAGATTCTACAGGTTACGCTTTGTATGGAGATACAGACGGTAAAAACTTTATTATGCGTTTTAAAGTTGGAGAAAACGTTGGAGAAGGAAGCTCATCAATTATGGAAGATGTGTCTGTTTATGATGAAAGAAAAAAAATTGTAGATCAAACTCTAGCCGAAATGGGAGCTAAAGTAGTTAAAGAAGAAAGAACTCTTCCCTACTCATTAAGATATGAACTTGATTATAATGTTAAAGATCTGTTAGAATTTTCACAACGTATAGAAAGTATTCCTGGTGTAGAAATTCTTTCAATGGGTAAATCGTTAGAAGTGATTAAAGATCTTGGAAACGCTAAAATGGTTTGTGATAGATATAGCTTAGATAAAGTTGTTGGAACACATGCTATAGGTCATGCTAGAATGGCAACAGAGTCTGGTGTAGATATCAAATCTGCCCATCCTTTCTGGGGATATCCATTTAGTGATGTATCTGTAGTTCATAATGGGCAATTAACAAACTATTGGAATAACAGAAGAGTTTTGGAAAATAAAGGTATGAGATTTATGTCTGAGTGTGACTCGGAATTAATTGCTGTTTATATTGCTGAAAAAATGAGAGATGGGGCAACTTTAGAAGAAGGAATGAAAGCATCTTTAACGGGTTTAGATGGTGTATTTACTTACTTTGTTGCAACAAAAGACTCTTTAGGAATGGCAAAAGATACCATGGCTGCAAAACCATTGGTGTTATATGAGTCTGATGATTTGGTTGCTATGGGATCTGAAGAAATTGCAATTAGATCTGTATTACCACAAGAAATTGATACATATGATCCGTTTGATGGGGAGGTGAAAGTATGGCAAATCTAAAAACAGTTTCAAAAAAATCAAAAGCCCAATCGATGGGTATGCACACTGAAGTTTTAACAGGAAGAACTCAACAAAAATTCTTTAATCCTGATGAGGCAGAAAACTTTTATTATTTTGGTACGTACGATGTGGATTTCAACAAAAGAACCGAGCTCGATGTTAAAGACATGACAGCTCCTGAAGCTAATAAAGAAATTGATAACTTAATGAGCCAAGGATATGGAACAATAGTAATAAAAAACCCACAAGGTAAACACAGTCTTGGAGTTGGTATTTTAAATAAACTTAATTTAATTTTTGAAGGAAGTTTAGGATATTTTGGCATGGGCTCTTGTGATGGTCCAATAGTTAGAATTAATGGAAGAGTTGGATGGTCATGTGCAGAAAATTTAATGGCTGGTAAAGTAGTGATCGAAAAAAATGCTGGATCTTGTTTTGGTGCGGCAATTAGAGGTGGAGATTTAATTTGTAAAGGCAGTGTTGGTGCCAGAACTGGTATTGATATGAAAGGTGGAACTATAATAATTGGTGGTGACGCCGGTGCATTTACTGGATTTATGATGCAAAGAGGAAGAATAATTATTCTTGGAGACGTAGGGATAAATTTAGGTGACTCAATGTATGATGGGACAATTTTCGTAGGTGGAGAAATTGGATCATATGGTAGTGATGCAGTTGACGCTGAATTAACTAAAAGTGATCAAGATTGGCTAAAAAGAAAATTAAAAGTAGCTGAGATTGGTGAAAATTTTGATGTTAGTAAAATGAAAAAAATTGTAGCTGGTAAAAAACTTTGGAATTATGACAATTTGGAACCTACAGAGAAGAAGGGAGCAATATAATGCCTAAGAAAAAATCTAAAAAAGTTAAAAAAAATGGAAAAGGTGTTGGTGGAAAAGCTGATGTCCATGCACATGAAGAAGGTAAAAGAAATAAAAGTTTATTAGGTCATAACGCTATCTTCACACCTGAAGTGATAGACGACATTCATATTAAATCTCAATTAGGAAGATACAGAATGCGAGGAATGGCATTGATGAAAAAAATTCCTACTTTTGATGATTTAGTTTTCTTACCTGGAACACTAACTAGATTTGTAATCGAAGGCTACAGAGAAAAATGTGAAACGAAAACTGTTATTGGACCAAGATGTGAAAACCCAATTGAGTTAGATATTCCGGTTTATATTACAGGAATGAGTTTCGGTGCCCTTTCTTATGAAGCAAAAACTGCTTTAGCAAGAGGAGCAACTATGGCAGGTAGTGCTACATGTTCTGGTGAAGGTGGAATGATACCTGATGAAAGAAGATATTCTGAAAAATGGTACTACCAATGTATTCAATCGAGATATGGTTTTAATCCTCATCATGCACAATTAGCAGATGGTATTGAAGTATTTATTGGACAGGGTCAAAAAGTTGGAATGGGAGGACATTTAATGGGTCAAAAAGTTACTGACCAAGTTGCTGAGATGAGATCATTACCATCTGGTATTGACCAAAGATCTCCAGCGAGACACCCTGACTGGTTAGGACCAGATGATTTAGCTTTAAAAGTAGAAGAGCTAAGACAGTTAACAAAAAATAAAGTGCCGATTCAATTAAAGTTAGGTGCATCTAAAGTTTATGATGATGTGCGTATGGCTGCAAAATGTGATCCTGACTCTATTTACTTAGATGGAATGGAAGGTTCTACTGGAGCTGGCCCACATATCGCTGCTGCAAATACTGGTATTCCTGGTATTGCTGCAATTCGAGAAGCTAGAAGAGCAATCGATGATGTTGGTAAAACTGGAAAAGTAACATTAATTTATGCAGGTGGAGTAAGAGACGGTGCTGACATGGCTAAAGCTTTAGCTTTAGGTGCTGATGCA
>CACEHR010000001.1 GCA_902559395.1 uncultured Pelagibacteraceae bacterium | reverse complement strand
TTATCAGAGCGCCAAATTTATTTTTTATTTGTGTATTGCTCAAGCCTATTTTTGATAAAGCTTCTGTTCTTGCTCTCTCAATATATTTTAGATAATTCGCATAATAAACAACTCCCCCAGCATCTGTATCCTCATAATAAACCTTAACTTGATGATGAAAATTTTTATGCATTCAAAATAATATCAAAAAAAAAGAGAATTTAACACAAACTAAGATATAAGATTCTTATGAAAGTTTATATTATATGGTTAATTGGAGTGATTATATGGAACTTTGGATTTCCAAATGCAATTCCAATCGCAGATGTTATCGCAGCAATTTTATTATCATTTTTAAGTTTTGGATTAAAGAGGTATCTAAAATATTAATTAATCTGCTGAAAAATAAATATTCTGAAAATAAGAAATTGATTTCATTTTAGAATTATCAGTATCAGCCATTATAGCCAAACCATCTAGTTCATTCACATCTAGATCATGAAATTTTTTAAAATCTTCCTTTACATTTGCTTTGACCGTTATCCAAACATTCAGATTATCTTTTGTAGTTGCTAATACATTATCTATTGATTTTTTTGTATAAGGACTTGGCCAACTTTGACCAACTGCACTATTGCTTGAAAAAACGTAATTTATTGCTCTATTTGAAAGTGGTGTTGCTCCTGTTTTTTTCACAGCAAATACTCTAGCTGCAAAATCATGACCTTTTTTTGAATTCTCATTAATGCCTTGTAAATCTTTTTCAATTTTCCAGGTAATATTAATAAAAGGTGTTTTATTTAGATCGATTTTAACCTCTTTTCCAAGGCCAGAAGCAGCGTTATCAGCTACTGCTTTTAAAAAATTACCATTCTCATTTGATCCAACAGTATAAACTGTTTTGTTATCTGCTCCTCTCACCTTACGAACATCGAGTTCTGAAAGCTCTTGCTCTGTAAATTTAAAAATATTTATATTTCCAGCGAGTGCAGAGTTAAGAAAAATTAATGATGTGATAAAAATATAAAAAAATTTAAACATGTTCTTCTTATAGATAAATTTTTTATAAATTCAATATTCAGTCACAATTTAAACATTCTAAATCCAAGATTGATTGCTAAATGAATAATATGAAAATTATATTTGTTTTTTTGCTTTTGATTTATTGGTCGTTTATGATATCTGCACCGGTAGTATCTGAGGAGCTTAAAACAGGTGGATCAAGAGCTATTAACTCAAAAATAGACTTAATATCTAAGGTAAAAGGATAATTTTTGGCGCAACACATGTACCGTCATGTATTTGCTTAAAAGCATCTCCACCACTTTTTAATTCTCTATATTCAATCCAATCCATTGATCCAATATCTTTGTTTGCTAAAATCTTTAAAGTTTGCTCAAAATCTTTATTCGTATAGCAATAAGTGCCTATTACTGTCACTTCTTGTAAAGTCATTTTTCTAAAATTAAAGGTTCCAGCAGGCTGAGTTAAACCTATGTGAATAATAGTTCCACCTGGTTTTACTACTTCAATTGCTTGTTGTCTTGAGATTTCTAGTCCAACGGTATCAAAAACTATATCAAAGTTATTACTAGTTATTTCCTTGTCATTTGGAGCTACATATTTGGCTTCCAAATATTTAGAGCATTCCTCTAGTCTCAATTTATTTGGATCAGAAAGGATTATGTCTTTGTTGCCTTTAATTTTAGATAATATTAGACCACATAATAAACCAATCGCTCCGCCTCCTTGAATTAAAGTTTTACATTCAGACAAAGGTTTTCTTAATGCTTGTTCACCCATTAATACTGCATGCAAAGAAACAGCAGTTGGCTCTGCTACTGGAGCCTCATTTTTATCTAAACCATCTGGAATTTCATAAATATTTTGATCAGGAGTTGATACAAATTCTGCAAAAACCCCTTGTCTTTCAATTGGTTTATTCATACCTAAAATAATTCTGTTTGGACAAAGATGCTCTCTTCCACTTGTACAATATTCACATTTACCACATGTAATTAAAGGATTTAAAACAACATCTTTTCCTTTGAATTTTCCATTCTGAACCTCTCCACTTACCTCATGTCCTAATATTAATGGGGGCACTCTTCTTTCATCATGTCCATGATAAGCATGCATATCCGAACCACATATCCCTGAAGCATGTATTTTTAAAATACTTTCTCCTGAAACTTCAATTGGGTTTGGTTCGTCTCTATAAACTAATTCCTGAGTACCTGTGTATACGAGAGCTTTCATATTATTTTTTGGCTAATAAGTAATATGTTATCCAAGCAACAAATGCACCTATTATCCAAGCGAAGGACTGTAAAAACATTAAATTAGTATTCCAAATTGTAGAGGCTGAAAATATAAATCCAATAATCAAAGAATAAACACCTTTTATATGCCACCCACCTGAATAATAATAAGTACTTTCTTTGTCTACAGAATATAAATCCTTATTACTTAATTCTTGATTTTTAATTAAATAATAGTCAGCTGCCATCACTCCAAATAAAGGACCGAAGAAAGCACCAAAAGTATCAACAAAAGATAAAACTCCTATTTGGCTCAATATAGTCAGCCAGAAGATTGCGATCAACAAACCAAAAAAAGCAATTAAATAACTAGCGCTTTTTAAACTTAATATTGAAGGAGCAAAATTTATTAAAGAGTATTGAGATGGAATGAAATTAGCAACTAAATTTGTAGAAGCTGAAGCAATTATAATAAAAAATAGAACGACTATCGTTATTTGTATATTATCAAACTTTCCTACTATATCTGTTGGATTGGTAAAAATTCTGTCTATATCTGAAAATTTTTGATTAAGAAAAACATCTGACCCTATAACAATGAAAACAGATAAAAATGAAAAAATAATTAAATTTAAAATTAAACTTAAGTTTCCTTTTTTTAATTCTTGCTCATTTTTTACATATCTAGAAAAATCACCAAAACTAATTATTAAAATTGAAAAATAAGCAAATATTGTTCCAGCAACTGTAATCAAAGGAGCTAAATTGTTAACATCTAAAAAGTTATTAAGATTAAATATACTTGAAAAAGCTTCGGTGGTTATTTTTACATCACTTAATAAAACAACAAAGAAAAAAATAAACATACCGGCATAGACTGTCATCGCAGAGAAATTAATTATTTTCTTATTGTACTGCATCCCAACAGTAAAAAACAAAGTCTGTAAAACAATTGTAATTATTATTGCAGACCAATCAATAATGTTCATACCAAAATAATAAAAAATAAATATTTCCTGCTGTAATAAAGAATTATCTATAGAAAAAATTATTATTCTAATTAAGTAAACTAAAATTTTAGATAAAAAATACGTTTGAATTCCAAATAAAAACATTCCGACTAAACTTCTGATTAGACCAAAAAATTTAGCACCATTAAACCCTAATGAAGATCTTAATAATACTGCAAATGGTAAACCAAATTTTTGAGAAGGTTTTCCGATAATATTTGAAAATAAGTAAACAAAAAAAGATCCTAATATGATACCAAAAAAAACTACAAAAATATTTAGACTATACATTAAGTATAAAGAGGATATTAAAGAGAAACCAATTACACTTTGTACATTAGCGCCCCAAAAACAGAATAAATCTTTCCAATTCCAAGTTTTATAATTTGGATTAACTGTTACTAAGTCCCAATTAGAAAGAGAGTATTTTACTTTTGGCTGATTCACTAAATTTATTTTAAACTAATAAATTCTACTGTCCATATAAGAGAGTTGGTAACCATAGGGCAATCTGAGGAAATATAATTATTAAAATTAAACCTATTACTTGTAGAACCATAAATTGCATCATTCCGTAATAAATATCTTTTAAATCCCACTCTGGAACTACACCTTTTAAAAAATATGCTGATAATGCTACGGGTGGAGATAGCCAGGCGGTCTGGAGATTGACAGCAACCAGAATTGCAAACCAAGTTAAATTGAAACCTAATGCTTCAACCAAAGGTAAAATTATTGGTACAATGATCATCACAATTGGAACCCACTCTAATGGCCAGCCTAGCAAAAATATTGCAACCATTACAATTGCTAGAATGAAATATTTGTTCATCTCTAAACCTAATAAAAATTCTGTTAACAAAGTAGGTGTTCCTAATCTCGCAAAAACAGCACCAAAAAAGTTTGATGCAGCAACTAAAACCATTATTAAAGCAGTAATCTCTAAAGTTTTAACTAGTGCTTCTTGGAGTTTAGATAGAGTTAATTTTTTATATGCTAATGAAAGTAACAATGCACCCATTGCGCCACAACCAGCAGCTTCTGTTGGTGTTGCAAAACCAAATAAAATGCTTCCTAACGCAGCAAAAACAAGCGCTGCAGGAGGAACTAAACCTAAGAAAAATTCAATCCAAACTTCTTTCATACTAGCTGCTCTCATTTCTTCAGGAATTACAGGTCCTAACTTAGGATTAATCATACATCTAATCGTTGTGTAACCCGCGTATAAACCTGCTAAAAGAATTCCTGGAATAATAGCAGCAGCAAATAAGTCAATTACAGGTATCTCCATTATTGGACCCATTACAACAAGCATAATACTTGGTGGTATTAGAATTCCTAAAGTTCCTCCAGCAGTAATTGTACCTGCCGCAAGTCTTACATCATAGCCCGACCTATTCATTGATTTTGCAGCCATTATTCCAAGAATAGTTACTGAGGCACCAACAATTCCCGTTGCTGCAGCAAAAATAACTGAAACAAATAAAACTGCATAATATAAAGAACCTCTTACTTTAGCTAACATCATTTGGAATGAAGAAAACAATCTTTCCATTAATCCTGCTTGTTCCATCATAATTCCCATAAAGACAAAGAGCGGGACAGCGGCGAGAGTTTGTTCGGTCATAACCATCGAGAACTGGAGGGTCATTAAATAAAAGACTAATTTTCCAAATCCCAAGTATCCAAAAACAAAGCCTAAGAATATCAAAGTAAATGAAATAGGAAATCCTACAAATATTGCAAAAAGCATTACACCAACTAAAATAAATCCTAAAATGGCTGGATCAATTAATTCTGCTATCATTTATCTTCTCCTGGCCATTTTCCTCTTGTTGCAGCCCAATAACTTTTAAATAATTCTGAAATACCTTGGATTAGTAAAAACACTATTCCTATCAATAAACAGGTTTTAATTGGCCACATATATGGCATCCAAGTTGTATCCATTCCTCTTTCACCTCTTTGAATTGACTCACCTACATAACCAATGGTCATATAAAGAAACACTAGTAAGCCTGGAAAATAAAATAAAATATATAACCAAAAATCAATAGCACCTTGATTCTTGGTTTTAAAATTTCTGTATAAAAAATCAGCTCTTATATGAACACCTTTAGAAAGTGCATACCCAGCACCTAACATAAAAAGTGCACCATATAAAAATCTACTTATATCGTAAGCCCAAATTGTTGGGGAATGAAATAATTTTCTAGCAAATACCTCATAAGTCATTGCAAGAATTAATGGCATTAATATCCAACAAACAACATTACCAACCCATTTGCTAAATTTATCAATATTTAAAATTGAACTTGCCATCCATGACGGCATATCACTTGGCATTTTTCCTGAACCACCTCGCCTTTCGGCAATCATTTCATCTGATATATCTAATTTACCTGGTTCGTCTGCCATAAATTTTTATATAAAAAATTAGAGCGGACTATTAAGTCCGCTCTAACGTAAAAGATTATTTAATGATTACTTTAATGTTGCTGCGTGAGCCATTCCTAGCTTCGCATTAGACATTTGAGCACCACTCCAGAAAGGAACTGCGATATCAGCAAATTCCTTCATAGAGTCCCAAACTTCAGCAAAGAATGCATTTTTAGCTGCGTTTGTTTCCAAACTTTTCTTAGCAGCTGCCATATATTCTGTGAAGTAATCAGAAGGAGTATCTTCTAATTTTACACCATGAACTTCAGTAAGCTCTTTTAAAGCTTTTCCGTTTTCATAGATTCTGTAACTTAGAGATTTCGCTAGAGATGCATTTGCTGCAACTTCTAGAGACTTCTTCTCGTGAGCACTCATAGCTTCATATGTTTTTCCAGTAATATAAAAGTCAGCATTTACGACTACTTGGTGTAAACCTTGTAAGTAGTAGTGCTTTAATACTTTTTGGAAACCAAACGTTAAGTCTGGTTTTGGACAACACCATTCAGCAGCATCAATAGTTCCTGCTTCTAAAGCTGGTAGAATATCTCCACCACCCATAGCAACAGATGCTATACCGATGTCTTTATAAGTTTGTCCTGGAATTCCTGGAGGAGTTCTGAATTTATATTTTCTAAAATCAGCCATATCTTTAATTGGTTTTGGAAACCAACCTAAAGCTTCAGGACCAACTGGTTGAATCATAAATCCTTTAATATCTCTTCCCATTTCTTTCCATAGTCTGTCGTATAGTTCTTTTCCTCCACCATACTGAAACCATGATAAGAATGCGATGTTGTCGATACCAACACCACCACCTGCTACTGGCGAACCAAATAACATAGCGGCAGGGTGATCACCTGACCAATAGTGTGTCCAAGCAAATCCACAGTCGATAAGTCCTTTATCAACAGCATCTAAAGTTTCTTTTACACCAACAACTGCTCCTGCAGGCATAATTTCAAACTTAAGAGATCCACCTGTCAAAGTTGTAACAGTGTCAGTAAAGTCTTTTAACATTTTAACTTCATCAGCCTTAGTGTTAAGAACTGTCTGACATTTTAGTGTTTTTGCAGCATTAGCGTTTGAAATAAATCCAAATACCATAGCAACTGCAAATAACATTGAAATGATTTTTCTCATATCGTTTTTTCCCTCTCTTTATTTTTAAAAACGAAAGCTTGTCAAAGAATGAAATCTAAAACAAGTGTTAATATTGGATTATTCTAATAATTTTGTGTACAGAAATATTACAAATAAAAACAATTTAATTTATAAGAGTTCTAATTAATGGATAATTTTGATTATATTATTATTGGTGCTGGGTCAGCTGGATGTGTTCTTGCTAACAGAATTTCATCTAATCCTAAAAATAAAGTCTTACTTTTAGAGGCAGGGGGTAAAGATACTAATCCATGGATACATATTCCTGGAGGGTATTTTAAAACAATGCATAATCCTGAGACCGATTGGTGTTTTAACACAGAGGAAGAGCCTTTCTGCGACAATAGAAAGATGACATACCCAAGAGGAAAAACACTTGGAGGAAGTTCCTCTATTAATGGAATGCTTTATATTCGAGGGCAATCAAATGATTATAATTATTGGAGACAATTAGGAAATGTAGGATGGTCATGGGATGATGTGCTGCCTTATTTTAAAAAATCTGAGGATTTCCAATTTGGAAAAAATGAGTTTCATGGTTCTGGTGGACCTTTAAAAGTAGAAAAAATTAGATCTACTTTTAAAGTTTTAGATTTATTTTTAGAAGCTGCAGAAGAATTTGGATATAAAAAAACTGATGATTTTAATAATGGTGATAATGAAGGGATGGGATATTTCCCTTTAACTGTAAAAAATGGTTTTAGATGTAGCACAGCAGTTGGATATTTAAATCCAGTAAAAAATAGAAGCAATTTAAAAATTATAACTAAAGCTCACATCAAAAATATTGAATTTGAAAATAAAATTGCAAAAAAAGTTAATTTTTGGACTGGTAATAAATTAAATACTGTTGAAGCAAATAGTGAAATCATTTTAAGTGCTGGCACTATTGGATCTCCACATATTCTTCAAGCTTCAGGTTTGGGTCCTTCTAAATTATTAAAAGATAACGGCATTGAAGTTATAATGGACCATAAAAGCGTAGGCCAAAACTTAACAGATCATCTAATGTTAAGACCTGTATATAAGATAAAAAATTTAGAAACCTTAAATGATATTTATTATAGCTTTACTAAGAAAATATTTACTGGATTAAAATTTTTCTTAACACGAACTGGTCCACTTACAGTTGGGGCTAGTTATTTATGTGGTTTTGTAAAAAGTGATCCGCATTTAGAAACTCCTAACTTACAATTTCATGTTTCCCCTGCCAGTACAGATCTTTTAGGAAAATCATCCTTACACAAATTTCCTGCTTTCACACCAACCATTACTAACGTCAGACCTACTAGTAGAGGATCTATTGAGCTAAAATCATCCGATACAAGAATTCCTCCAAAAATAAAAATGAATTATTTGTCTACAGATGAAGATAGAGAGATAGCAGGTAAGTCTCTTAAAATAGTGAGAAAAATAGTTATGGAGTCAAAAGCCTATAAAGATTATGAACCTGAAGAACTAAGACCAGGTATAAATATTACAGATATAGAACAGCTAGCTATTGAAGCAGGAAAATATGCTAATACTATTTTTCATCCTGTCAGCACATGTAGGATGGGAAAAGATGAAAACGCTGTAGTGTCTGATCAATTAAAAGTTCATGGAATTAAAAACCTAAGAGTGATAGATGCATCTGTAATGCCATATATTACTTCTGGAAATACTAATGCACCTACTATTATGATTGCAGAAAAAGGTGCCGACATGATACTAAAGCAATAATGTTTGCAGAATTTTTTACACCTGAACAAATAGCAATATTAACTCAAATAATTTTTATAGATTTAGTTTTAGCTGGAGACAATGCAATTATAATTGGAATGGTTGCATCTAAATTTCCAGTCGAACAAAGAAAAAAAGTTATATTCTGGGGAATTGGTGGTGCTGTAATTTTAAGAATAATTCTAACATTACTCACAGCTTATCTACTGCAAATCACTGGTTTAAGATTAATTGGGGGTTTATTATTACTTTACATTGTTTACAAACTTTACGTAGATGTAATCAAAGGTTCTGAAGCAGAAGAAGATATAAAAGTAGATAATTCAAGTTTTTTAAAAGCAATTTGGACTGTTTTACTAGCAGATTTTACAATGAGTTTAGATAATGTTTTGGGTGTTGCTGGTGCAGCAGGAGATCATTATGGACTACTTGTGTTTGGATTAGTATTATCAATCGTTTTAATGGCAACTGCAGCAACATTGATATCTGGATGGATTAAAAAATATAAATGGATAGCTTGGGTTGGTTTGCTAGCAATATTAATAGTAGCTGTAGAGTTGATTTACACAGATATTAAAATAATATTCTTTTAATGTATCTTCAAAAAATAAATCTAAAAAATAAGTATGCTTTAGTTACCGGTGCAGGTAAAGGACTTGGAAGAGCTTGTTCTATTGCACTAGCTGAAGCAGGGGCAACAGTTATAGCTTTAAGTAGAACTTCTTCAGATCTAAATAAATTAGAAAAGGATATTAAAAAAGTTAAGGGAAAAATTATAAAAGTTTCCTGCGATGTAATGAATCTTGAAGATTTAAAACAAAAATTAGAAAAAATTAAAATTATTGATGTGTTGGTTAACAATGCAGGGACTAATATTCCAGAGCCCTTTGAAAAAATCAAACAAAAAAGCATGAATTACCTTGTGGATTTAAATCTAAAAGCAGCATTTAACGTAGCACAACTTGTTGTAAAAAAGATGCTTAAAAATAAAAAAAGACCTGGTTCAATTATAAATATGTCATCACAACTTGGTCATGTAGGCATGGGAGGTAGAAATGTTTACAACATGACAAAATTTGGTATTGAAGGATTGACTAAAGGTATGGGTGTTGAGTTAGCAAAAAAAAATATCAGAGTTAATACTGTAGCACCTACTTTTGTTGAAACACCTATGGTTAAAAATTTTTTTAAAAACAAAAAATTTAAAAAATTAGCTCTTGGAAACATTCCTATGGGTAAAGCGGCTACTGAAAGTGATGTTGCCACAACAGTATGCTTTTTGGCATCATCAGCATCTTCAATGATAACTGGAACATCAATAATTATAGATGGTGGATGGACAGCTCAATAATTTATAGATTTTTTTTTGTTTTTTTAATTTTTATATCACCAGTAAAAGCTATTGAATTTCAAGGTAAATTTCTGCAAGGTCATTTTATATTAGGTAAAACAGATCCTAACGCTAAAATTCTAGTTGGAAAAAAAGAAGTAAAAGTTTCAAAAGATGGTTTTTTTGTTTTTGGTATAGATCGAGATCAAAAATACGACTTAACATTTACAAAAATTATTGATGGAAAAAAATCAATAACTACTAAAAAAGTTTTAAAGAGAAAATATAATATACAAAGAATAGATGGTTTGGCAGAAAGTAAAGTCACCCCACCCGAGTCTGTTTATAAAAGAATTAAAAAAGAAAATAATGCAATTGGAGAAGCAAGAGCAATTAATTCGGATCTACAATTTTTTAAGCAAAAATTTATCATGCCAGTTGAAGGCATAATCAGTGGTGTTTATGGTAGTCAAAGAATTTTGAATGGTAAACCAAGGTGGCCTCACTATGGAATAGACATTGCTGCTAAACAAGGATCTATGATTAAATCTTCTGGTTCAGGTATAGTTACTATGGCTGAAGATGATTTATATTATACAGGTGGAACAGTTATAATGGACCATGGTCACGGGATATCAACAATATATTCTCATTTAGAAAATTTATTAGTCTCAGTTGGAGATCAAATTAATCAAGGAGATATAATTGGAACTGTAGGATCAACAGGAAGATCAACTGGACCTCATTTAGATTTTAGAATTAATTGGTTTCAAACACGATTAGATCCTATGTCAGTTTTAAACAATTAAATTTTCAAAAAAAAAGTATATAAAAAACTACTCTGATATAAATTGAACATTAGTAAAAATATGAAAGAATATTTAAAAATTTTATTAATTATTCTAATAATTGACTCCTTAATCACAAATTTTTTTCTTAAAAAAACTCAATTTTGGGAAAATGAAAAATGGAAAAAAAAGCACCATAGAGTTCAATCGCAAATCTATCATCATGATCTAAAGCCAAATATTGAAGCCTATGAAATCTGGGGTGGAAAACTCAAAAGAAAAATTATTACAAATTCCTTGGGATTTAGAGATTCTGCGAAAAAAAAAATAAATAAACAGACAGATAAAACAAGGATTCTTTTAATTGGAGACTCATTTATCGAAGGCTCAGGATATGATTATGAATATACATTGTCTGGTCTACTTTCTAATAAACTTGGTAATAGATATGAGGTGTTAAACAGTGCGGTAGAATCTTATTCGCCAAGTATTTATTTCAAAAAGACTGAATTTTACTTATCTCAAGGTTACGATTTTGATAAAGCACTTATTTTTTTAGATCTATCAGATATATATGATGAGCTATTTATTAATTTTGATAAAGAAGAAAATATAATTTCTGAAGTTCCAAAAATAAAACTAACATTAGAGCGTAAAATTAAAAATAAAATTTACTCATTGGGCTGGTTTTTAAGAGATAACACTTTGAGTTTTAGATTTTTATATTTAATTTCAGATAAAACCGAAGAAATCAAAAATTATATCAAGCTGAAATCAAAAGCATCCTCAAGTTTGAATAAAAGTTTTTTTAAAACATCAAGAGATGATGCAATTTTCTACAGAATGACTCATATAGATAGAGGTTTTTGGACTTATGATGAAGAAAGATATTTGGAAATTCAAAAGGGATTAGAACAAAGCGATAAATACTTAAAAAAACTATTTGATTTGTTACAAGAAAACCAAATCGAATCTTATTTAATTATATATCCATGGCCAGCCCAAATAAAATATGGTGACACAAAACATGAGCCTTATTGGAAAAATTTTAGTTATTTAAATAATATTAATCTAATCAATTTGTATAATAGCTTTCAAGGTGAAAATAAAAGAGAATTGATTTTTGAAAACTTTATATATGGTGATATTCATTGGAACAAGAAAGGGACTTTAAAAATATTTAATGAAATTATGAATAAAATTAAATTTTAAATAATCAAATTTCTGATTTTGCTCTAAATCTTTCAAAAATAAGCCTTGATTTGATACCTATATTTAAAAAAGCTTGTGGAGGCAACCAGGTAGGCTTGTTCCTTGATTCAATTATTTGTATTTCTTTGGTATTTTGGTTGCTAGCTTTGATTGCAATTTGCTCACCAAAGAGCGTTCCTACACCAATACCAGAACCGTTATAGCAACCAGCAACAAAAATATTATCTTTAATTTTATCAAATATTTGCGAACTGTTTCTTGTTCTTGAAACTACCCCTGACCATGTAGATTGGATTATATTATCTGGTAAATTAGGAAATCTTTTTTTAATACCAATTTTTTGAATTTTTGACCTTTCTTCTAATGTATGTTTAGACATTTTAAATGGATCATGAACTTCTGCAGTATTTCTTATTAAAATCTTTCTGTCTTTAGTCATTCTTATTGTTGCTCCCATTGGTTTCACTGGTAAAACTCCCCATTCTTTTGGTCTGCCGATGTTATTAAACTCTTCATCAGTAAGTGTTCTGGTCATACTTGCTGTTAGAGTTATTGGAAAATTATAATTAACTTTTATTCCTAAAGATTTAAGAAATCCATTTGTTGCAAAAATTATTTTTTTTGAATTAATTTTTGCATTATTAAAAGTACAAGATATATAATCTTGAACAGAAGACCACTTTAACAAAGTAGTATTTTCATACAATTCAACATTATTGGGCAATGCATTAATCATGGATCTGACTAATTTTCCAGGATTTAGCAAAATTCCTCCTTTTGTATAAAGCGCTACATTGTAAAAATTAGTCCCTAATTTTTTCAGTAATTCATCTTTATATAATAATTTATGCTCAAAACCTAAGCTTGTAAGTGTGTAAGAAAATTTTTTTAAAATATTTTCATCATTTATTTTTGATGAAGCAAAATATTTTCCACACTCATTCCAATCACAATCAACTTGATGCTCTTTAACAAAATTTTTTACAGCATCTATGCCAAGATTATAAATATCTGATTTTTTTTTATAATTTTCTAATTCTTTATTAGATGTAAAACCATCATTTAAAGTTGTTTCAACCAAATACCCTGAGTTTCTCGAACTTGCCCCTTCCCCTGCTAATTGAGAGTCTACTAAAATAATTTTTTTATTAGGGTGTAATTCTCCTAATTTTCTAGCAGCTGATAAACCAGTATAACCTGCTCCTATAATTAGCCAATCACATTCAGTATTTTTTTTTAATACTTTTATATTTGATCTTGAGTTTAAATCATTAATCCAAGCACAACCATTGTCGTTAATCACCTGCATGATAATGAACTTAATCTAATTCAAATTCTTTTGTATAGTCTTTTTTCAGATTTGGGTCTTGATTTTTTTTGTCTAAAATACAATTTCCAATTACTAAATAATCTAATTCTGTACCCATGAAACAATTGAATGCATCTGTAGGCGAACATACAATAGGCTCACCCCTTACATTAAAGGACGTATTAACAATTACTGGACAACCTGTTATTAGTTTGAATCTTGATATTAAGTCATAATAACGTTTATTAGTTTTTTTTGTCACTGTTTGAATTCTTGCCGAATAATCAACATGAGTTACTGCAGGAATTTCTGATCTCTTAATATTTAATTTATCTATTCCAAAAAGTTTATTTTGTTCGTCATTCATTTGGATTTTTTTTTCAGAGCTTATATCTGAAACTAAAAGCATATACGGACTATCTACATTTAGATCAAACCAATTTGACAGATCTTCTCTTAAAATAGATGGTGCAAATGGTCTAAAACTTTCTCTATATTTTACTTTTAAGTTTAAATTTTTCTGCATTTTATCTGATCTAGGGTCTCCTAATATAGATCTGCCACCTAATGCTCTAGGTCCAAACTCCATTCTACCTTGAAACCAGCCAATTGCTTTTTCATTAGATAAAAATTTTGCTGTTTTATCGATTAAATTTTCATAATCTAATATTTCAAATTTAGCGCCTAGAGAATTTAATTCTTTTTCTATTTGTTCTTGATTAAATTCATTTCCTAAATATGAACCTTTCATATTATCATCTGAAACAACAACTCTCTCATTTTCTTGGTCTATATGCCAAAGTGCTAATGCTGCGCCTAAAGAACCTCCAGCATCTCCTGCAGCAGGTTGAATCCAAATATTATCAAAAATTTTTTCTTTAAGTATTTTGCCATTAGCTACACAATTTAAAGCAACTCCACCAGCTAAACATAAGTTTTTAATATTATATTCTTTACGAATCGCTTTTGATAATTTGATCATTATTTCTTCTGTTACTTTTTGAATAGATGCTGCAATATCCATGTGAAATTGAGTTATTTTTTCATTTTGTGGATTTCTAGGATTTTGACCAAACATTTTATGAAACTTATCATTGGTCATAGTAAGTCCTGTAGCATAATTAAAATAATTTTGATCTAACCTAAAAGTTCCATCATCTTTTATATCTAGTATTTTTTTAATTTTTTTTTCATAAATTGGTTTTCCATAAGGTGCTAAACCCATAAGTTTGTATTCTCCACTGTTAACTTTAAAACCTGTGTAATAAGTAAATGCTGAATAGAGAAGTCCTAAAGAGTGTGGAAAATGAATTTCTTTTTTTATCTCAAGTTTATTTGCTTTACCTACAGCAACTGTAGTTGTTGCCCATTCACCAACACCATCTGCAGTTAAGACAACTGCTTCATCAAATGGAGAAGGGAAAAAAGCGCTAGCAGCATGACTTAAATGATGATCCGAAAAAAATATATTTTCATCAGATTTATAATTTTCATCAAGTTCTTTTAGTTTATTAAATAATAAATTTTTCTGAAATAGTTTTTCTTTAATCCAAATTGGCATTGCTTTACAAAAAGAAACAAAACCTCTTGGCGCAAATGCAACATATGTTTCCAATAATCTTTCAAATTTCAAAAAGGGTTTTTCAAAAAAAACTATTTGATCAACATCACTCAAATTTAAGTCTGCATAATCAAGTACAAAGTTAATTGCATTTTTAGGATAACTTGGATCATGTTTCTTTCTTGTAAATCTCTCCTCTTGTGCAGCAGCAACTATTTTACCATCTTTTAAAATACATGCTGCGCTATCATGATAAAAAGCTGATATACCTAATATTGATGACACTTTAAAAAATTGTATAAATAAATGGTGCCACAGCAGAGCCTTGACTCAAAATTATTAATCCACCAAATAAAACTAAAACAATAATTATTGGCAAGAGCCAGTATTTTTTTCTAACTTTTAAAAATTCCCAAAATTCTTTTATAAAACTCATATTAAAATTGATTTTTCATTTTACTTTTTGGATCATTTTTTTCAATCCAGTAGGTTGTTTTTTTATTAAATTTGAGATTTAACAAATCTTTCTTTAAAATTCTCATTAAGATACCTATTGGAGTGACAACAAAGAAAAATATTAATCCCATAACCAAAGGAGAAATAATTTTTCCTAATAATATTCCAAATTTAAACCAAATTTTATTTAAGGGTGTTAGTAATTTAGAATTTAATAAACCTAAAATTAAAAAAATTAATGATATAATTAAGGACCATAATCGTATTTCGTTATGACTTAACAAAGGGTAAATTGAAATTATAAAGAAAACAATAAAAAATACTATTCCAAAGCTTTTATTAGAGCCTATTTTAACTTCATCCATTTAGCGATTTTTGTTGTTTCATGTCTGTTTTCTTTATACCTGCTACTCTTACTGGTTTCTTCATAGCATCTCTCCTAAAAGGTTCGCCAAGTTCTTGGTTTAAAATTACTTCTATAAAGGTTGTAATTCCTTTCTTTTGATCTTCACATGATTGTTTAATAGCATTTGTAGTTTCTTCCATTGTTCTAACTGTTACGCCTTTTAAGCCACAAGCATCAGCAACTTTTGCATAACTTAATTCTGGATCTAACTCTGTACCAACAAAGTTATTATCAAACCAAAGTGTCGTATTTCTTTTTTCCGCGCCCCATTGATAATTTCTGAAAATAACCATTGTTATTGCTGGCCACTCTTCTCTTGCACATGAACTCATTTCATTCATGCTTATTCCAAAAGCACCATCGCCAGCAAAACCAATTACTGGAGTGTCTGGACATCCAATTTTTGCTCCTAATATAGATGGAAAACCATATCCACATGGACCAAATAAACCTGGTGCTAAATATTTTCTTGGCTTTTCGAATGTTGGGTAAGCATTACCTATCGCACAATTGTTTCCAATATCACTTGATATTATTACATCATCAGGCATTCCTGCTTGAATCGCTCTCCAAGCTTGTCTTGGTGACATTCTGTCTGCATCTCTTTCTCTAGCTTCTTTATTCCATACAGTTCCTTCATCATCATCTTCATGATCTAAGCTTGAAAGTTTTTGTAACCAAGCTGATTTAGTTTGATGAATTAAATCTTTTCTAGTTTGTCTATCAGTATCACCAGCACTTGAGGATAATTTTTCTAAAATTTGTTCAGCAACTAATTTTGCATCACCACTTATCCCTACAGTAACTTTTTTAGTCAAACCTATTCTGTCAGGATTAATATCAACTTGAATAATATTTGCATTCTTTGGCCAATAATCAATTCCATAACCAGGTAAAGTAGAAAATGGGTTTAATCTTGTTCCCAAAGCTAATACTACGTCAGCTTTTGAAATTAATTCCATTGCAGCTTTTGATCCATTGTAACCTAGAGGACCAACAGCTAAAGGATGGCTTCCTGGAAAACTGTCATTATGTTGGTAGCCTGAACAAACAGGTGAATCTAATTTTTCTGCAAGTTTTTTTGTAGCCTCTATAGCCCCGCCAATAACAACACCTGCTCCAGATAATATTACAGGAAACTTTGCTTTAGATAACAATTCAGCTGCTTTAGCTACGGCATCATTTCCTCCACCTTGTCTTTCAAGTCTTACAATCGGAGGAAGATCGATATCAATTACTTGGCACCAATAATCTCTAGGAACATTAATTTGTGCTGGTGCTGATCCTCTTATAGCTTTTTCTATTACTCTATTTAATACTTCAGCCATTCTAGATGGATCTCTTACTTCCTCTTGATAGCAAACCATGTCTTTGAATAAATTCATTTGCTCTACTTCTTGAAATCCACCTTGCCCCATTGTTTTGTTCGCTGCTTGTGGCGTAACTAATAAAAGAGGAGTATGGTTCCAGTATGCTGTTTTAATTGGTGTAACTAATCCAGTAATTCCAGGTCCGTTCTGAGCAATAACCATTGACATTTTACCAGTAGCTCTTGTGTAACCATCAGCAATTAAACCACCGTTTGTTTCATGAGCAACATCCCAAAAAGTAATACCTGCATCTGGAAAAATATCTGAAATTGGCATAAAGGCTGAACCAATAATTCCGAATGCATGTTCAATACCGTGCATTTGTAAAACTTTTACAAAAGCTTCTTCTGTTGTCATTTTTGTCATAAAAATAGAACCTCTCTAAAGTGTCATTTTAAGTATTTATAAAATTCGTTTGTTAATTTTTGCGATTAATATATAAGATTTTACAAAATTCAAACAAACAAATCGACACGATATGGCAACAGATATTATAATTCACGATGAAAAAGATAACGTTGGAGTAGTTGTAATTGAGAAAATCACTCCAAAACAAGATTGCTCTTGCTGGGTAATGGAAAACGACAAAACTGTAAGTATTCAATCAACAGATGAAATTCCTTTAGGTCATAAGATAGCTATGACTGACCTTAATGAAGGTGACACAATTATTAAGTATGGTCACGATATTGGCAAAGTAGTTAAATCAATTAAAAAAGGTGAGCATGTACATGTTCATAATGTAAAAACGAAGAAGTGGTAATTATATGGAAATTCCAAAAAGTTTTTTAGGTTATAAAAGAGAAAACGGCAGAGCCGGAACAAGAAATCACGTAATCATTCTTCCAGTAGATGATATATCAAATGCATGCGCTGAAGCTGTGGCAAACAATATTAAAGGAACAATTGCTCTTCCTCATTCATACGGAAGACTGCAATTTGGAGCAGATTTAGAATTGCATTTCAGAACTATGATTGGAACTGCAAAAAATCCAAATGTAGCAGCTGCAATCATTATTGGAATTGAACCGAAATGGACAAAAAGAATTGTAGATGAAGTAGCTAAAACTGGTAAACCAGTTGAGGGATTTAGCATTGAAGGAGCTGGTGATATTGAAACTATTATGAAAGCCTCTAAAAAAGCTCAAGAATTTTCAATGTGGGCATCAGAAAAACAAAGAGAAGAATGTCCGATCAGTGATTTATGGATTTCAGTAAAATGTGGAGAATCTGACACTACATCAGGACTTGCATCTAATCCTACTGTTGGAAATTTGATGGATAAACTTGAGCCATTAGGTGTTCATTTATGTTTCGGAGAAACTTCTGAATTAACTGGTGCTGAAACTGTTTGTGAAAAAAGAGGTAAAACTCCAGAAGCTCAAGAAAAATTTAAAAAAACCTGGAATGAATATAACGACTTTATTCTAAAGGAAGCTACAGATGATTTATCTGAAAGCCAACCAACCGCTGGTAATATTGCAGGCGGTTTAACTACTATTGAAGAAAAGGCTTTTGGTAATTTTCAAAAAATTGGATCAAGACAATTTTTAGATGTTTTGACACCGGCTGAAGAACCACAAAAAGGTCCGGGTTTATATTTTATGGATACATCTTCTGCTGCTGCTGAATGTGTAACTTTACAAGCTGCTGGTGGATTTAACATTCATTTATTTCCAACTGGACAAGGAAATATTATCGGAAATCCGATTGAACCAGTTGTAAAATTAACTGCAAATCCATTAACAGCAGTTAAAATGAGCGAGCATATTGATTGCGATGTTTCAAAAATTCTTTCAAGAGAAATGAATTTAGATCAAGCAGGAGATGAATTGATTAAAGCAACTATTCGAGCTGCCAACGGAAGATTAACCTGTGCTGAAGCATTAGGTCATAGAGAATTTGTTATGACCAAACTTTACAGAAGTGCTTAATTAACTTTAGTCTTAAATGAAATTAAAAAAATACCTGGTAGTATTACCAGGTATCATATTAGCGTTCGTTCTTTATACTTTATCTCAAGGTTTCAATAATATTCTTGGTATTGAGCTTTTAGGTTATGAAAAAAGCCCAATATCTACAGCAATGATTTCTATTTTGTTAGGTATGTTTTTCGGAAATGTTTTTCAGATTAGAGAAAGTTTTTTAAGAGGACTGGATTTTACACAAAAATATATTCTTAAACTAGGGATTATTTGCTTAGGCATTCAATTGAAACCATTTGAATTTTTAGAATTTGGGGCAATAGCAATTCCATTAATTATAATCTGTATAATTAGTGTATTAATAGTAATTAAACTTCTTATTAAAAAATTAAAAATACCAACACGAATGGCTTACTTAATCTCAATAGGCAGTACTGTCTGTGGTACTACTGCAATAATGGCTACTGCTCCTGTTATTGGTGCAAAAAAAAACGAGGTATCATATGCAATTGCTAATATTACATTGTTTGGAATACTTTCGATGCTTATTTATCCCTATTTTGCTAACTTTTATTTTGAAAGTGAGCCTTTATTAATTGGATTGTTTTTAGGAACCTCTATTCATGAAACCTCTCAAGTTGCAGCCGCTGGACTTATTTATGATCAACAATTTGATAGTCCTGAAACTTTGAATATTGCTACTGTTACAAAGTTAATAAGAAATACATTTTTAATAATCATGATTCCGTTATTTGCTTTTCTTTATAATAGAGGTAGAGATGTAGAAAAAAAATATTCAATAATTAGTATTTTCCCTTACTTTGTATTGGGTTTTGTGGCTATGATTGTGATTAGGAATTTAGGTGATTTAATATATTCAAATACTTATGAATGGTTAGTCGTTGTTGATGGTATTAAATTGTCCTCAAAAATATTTTTAACTATGGCTATGGCAGCAATTGGCCTATCCACTAATTTAAAAGAAATTAAAAATATGGGTTACAAACCTTTTGTTGTAGGATTTATAGGGATGGCAACGGTAGGATTGGTTAGTATTACAACTATCGAATTATATCTAAATTATTTTAATTAAGATTTAACTAATAATTTTTTTCTAAAATTTGAAATAAATCTTCTAATAAATGCTGCTCCAACACCTAAAATAATTGCAAACATAATTGTAAATAGTCCATAAAAGAAAGGCATCTCATTAGAAAAATCAATTATAAATTGAGAAAAGAAATTTAAATTTGAACTTGTTCCTTTAACGGTTCCATTTATAATTTTTTCTGCAAAAAAGGTGTCATAAGCTATCGCAATACCCACTATAAGTAATAAAATTGCTAATAAAGCTCTTAAACCAGAACTATCAATTCTTTCTCCTAATTTTTGTCCAACCTGGACTCCTATAATTGATCCTATAACCAGCATAAGAACTAGTAATAAATCTATAGATCCATAATTAAAAGAATGAAGAAAAGTAACAACCACACTTACAAAAATTGTTACAAATAAAGATGTACCAGGTACTAATTTAGTAGGCATCTTTATAATATAAATCATTGCTGGAACTAAAATAAACGCACCTCCAATTCCCATTATAGCTGCAATAAAACCAACTAAAAGACCAATTATAATAGGAGTAAAAATACTCTCATATAATTTAGACTTTGGAAATCTCATTCTTAGTGGAAGACCATGTATCCAATAATGAACATGTAATTTTTTTTTAACTACGACGTTTCTTTTTGCTTTATCTATTTCACCCAAACTTTCAACAAGCATTAGAGTTCCGATTATTGCTAATATATACATATAGGCAAGAGAGATAACTGTATCAATTTTTCCAATACCTTTAAAATATGTAAAAGTATAAATTCCTAAAGAGGTTCCAATTACACCTCCAATCACGATCATTGAACCCATTTTATAATCTAAAGTATTTTTTAAATAATGTGTCGTAGATCCAGAAACTGAAGTAGCTAAAATATTATTTGCCTCATTAGCAACTGCGTATGCAGGAGGTATTCCTAAAAAAATTAGAAAAGGTGTCATTAAAAAACCACCTCCTACACCGAATAAACCTGAAAGAACCCCAACAATTGCGCTCAATAAAAGTATCTCGATAGGATTAACAAAAACTTGAGCTATCGGTAAAAATACTTCCATAAAAAATTTAAAAATTGTTAAAAAACAACTTAGTTAAAAGTGATAAAAGTTCCAACTAAAATCACTCCCCAGTAAGCTGTTAAGCTTGCTATAATTCCTGCTTTAATAAATGTAGTTTTAAAATTTGAGAGTTTATTGATAATTTTTACGTTAGAAAGTAACATTAAATTCGTCAATACACCCACAACGAAATTTGTCAAACAATTATTTATTATTAAGCAATTTTTTTTGCCTAGTAGATGGTAGCCCCAAAAACTTTAATTGTATTGTCCTCAACTCCTAAAACCAACCTTCCAAGGAACTCTCCTGGGATCTCTTTATTTGTCTGTTTAATTAAAACAGTTATGTGATCTCCTCTTCTAAGGCAACCAAAGGGTTCAAAAGTCTCTTTAAGATTAGTGATTAGCTTGTTATTCGCCCACTGTTTCCCGAGCTCTACCTCATTAGCACCAAAAAGCATTTGAGTAGAGAAATCTCTAGTAAACCCACCATAATCTTTAAGATTAGATGATTTAACCAAATTATCCCAAATAGGTTTGGCTAATTCATATATTTCATCATCTGTTTTAGATAAAATATCCATGTGATTAAATTAAATTATATACTAAGAAGCTTTTTTCTTCTCATTCTCATCCACTATGTGGTAGACAGGAACTTTCTCCATACTAAATTTACCAGTTTTAGGATCACGTCTAGAAACTGTTAAACAATGCCAATTTTCATCATCAAGCTTCATATGATCCCCTCTATAATAGTACCCTGGCCATCTAGTCTCTTCTCTGAATAAAGTATGTTCTGTTACACACTGAGAAGTCAAAGCTCTGTGTTTTAACTCCCAAGCTCTCATAAGTTGATGATAATCTTCAGCTCCAACATGCTCTAGGTCTTCTTGAAGCCAATCTAACAACTCAAGTCCTCTTTTCAGCATATTACCATTAGTCATATAATTTGAAGTAATTCCGCCAACATATTCATCCATGATTTTCTGTAATCTTTGAAGACCTTGAATTGGAGATATATAACTAGGAGAAACTGTTCCACCAGTGATCTCATTTCTAGCAACTGTGTAGTTTTCTAGTGGTTTATAAATCGTAGTTTTGAAATCCTCACACTGTTTATCTGAAACTTTAACACCTTCAGCTTTTTTGTCTTCAATATATTTAACAGCAGCTTTTGCAGCTAATCTACCTTCTGTAAAAGATCCAGATGAAAACTTATGGGCACTTCCACCAACTGTATCTCCTGCACCAAATAAACCATCAATAGTTAGCATTCTGTTATAACCCCAGAAATATTCTGGTGGTGATAAATCCTCTGGGCCGCTCACCCATGCGCCAGAACAAGTAGCATGTGAACCCATTACATAAGGCTCAGATGTAGTTAACTCAGGATTTGTATATTTTGGATCAATGTTTTGAGATGCCCAAACAACAGCTTGACCAACAGTCATTCCTAAGAAATTTTCCCAACCTACTGTTTCTAAATGTGGATCTTGGAAAGCCTCAGTAGTTACCATGTGGATTGGTCCACCGCCTGCAGCTACTTCCTGGATAAATGCATGATTTCTCAAACAAGTTGGTGTTGGATGATGATCAATGTATTCTCCAACTAACTCTTTAGTTTGGTCATACCATTTTTTCTCATAATTTTCGCCATTTGCATTTTGTGTGTATGTTTTTAAATGAAGGAAATATGCTCCAACTGGTCCATATCCATCTTTAAATCTACATAATACAATTCTGTTTTCCATTTGAGTCATCTTTGCACCTGCAGCAATAGGTAATGCATATGCAGATCCATTACTCCATGGAGCATACCAAGTTCTACCCATTCCTTCTCCAACGGCTCTTGGTTTAAAAATGTGTGAAGCTCCGCCAGCAGCAACAATTACCGCTTTTGCTCTAAATACATGAAAATCGCCTGTTCTCATATTAAACCCAACTGCTCCACCAATTCTATTGTCTTGAGACTCGTCCATTAAAAGATGAGTAATCATTATTCTGTTATAAATTTTGTCTGCAGATTTTTTTGCTGCCTCAGCAACAATTGGTTTATAACTTTCACCATGAATCATTATCTGCCATTTACCTTCTCTTAAATATCTTCCAGTTTCTTCGTTCTTCATCATAGGCAAACCCCATTCATCAAACATATGAACTGTAGAGTCTACGTGACGAGCCATGTCATAACCTAAATCTTCTCTTACCATTCCCATTAAATCATTTCTTGCATATCTTACGTGATCTTCTGGTTGGTTTTCACCCCACTGCATTCCCATGTAGCAGTTAATCGCATAAAGTCCTTGAGCAACAGCTCCACTTCTATCAATGTTAGCTTTTTCAACACAAACAATTTTCATGTCTCTACCCCAGTGTCTTGCTTCAAAGGTAGCACCAGTGCCGGCCATACCTCCACCGACAACTAATATATCGCAATCTTCGTAATGAGTTTTATGACTAGCCATTAATAGTAAACTCCTTTTTTGAACGACTCTTTTGGAACACTCGGAAGCTCTCCATCTATGTTTAATCCTTCTGGTTCAGTGTATAATCTTTGTGAATTTATCTCACCTTGATTAGGTTTATCGCCATCAGCTAATTTAGGAATAAATTTTCCCCAAGGCTTAGTTGTTATTGGAGATACGAAATTTTTTTCAGTTCCATTTCTGAATTTAATTTTCCAAGAGATTGTTCCTTTTTCTTCTTCCCTTCTTACTCTAACACTGTGTCCCATTGGAGCAAAGTCTGCATATCCTCTAACATCAATAGCGTGATTAGGACAAGCTTTGACACAAGAATAACATTCCCAACAAAAGTTAGGTTCTATATTTTTTGCACGTCTAATGTTTTCATCAATGTGCATTATATCTGATGGGCAAATATCTACGCAATGACCACAGCCATCACATCTTGTCATATATACAAATGTTGACATGTTATTCTCTCTCCTTTTTAAATTTTATCATAATTAATAATGTTTAGGTTGTTCTCTTTTAATACCCAAACCAAATTGTTCAGGTGCATCTGCAGGTGGTGGTAAATTATCTCTTGAACCATCTGCTTCAGCTAAATTCTTTTGTATTGCTGCCCCAGGTTTATAAAACATATGTGCAAACTTAGACCAATAAACTCCTCCAAATAAAACTAAGTTTGAAACTACAAATAATACTAAAAATAAATTTGCATCCCATCTTCCTTCTAAATTTAAACCTTGAAGATATGACCAAATAAATCCAGTTAAGGAAGTTGCAATCAGAGCTAATACAAATAAATCTGCTTTAATAATTCTGTACCAAGGTTGCGCTTCAGAATAAACATCAACTCTTAAGAAGAACCAAAACCATGATCCGCCTAAGATCGTCATCAAAGCGCCAATATGCCAGATCATTGGCCAAATAGTCGGAGTTTCTGCATTTACTGATGAATAACAAAATATCATCACAACAGAGCCAACCCAAAACAATATAGTACCATACATACCAAGAACATGTGCTACTCTTCTTTTGCCCGCCCCTAGTTCTGATGTAGTTCCGATGTCGTATGCAATTGTTTTTGAAACAACTGCAATTCTTTCACCAGTCGACAGTTCTTTGGTCGCATTTTTTTTTGCTTTCTTGGCGTTTTCAAAAAAGTATTTCACATTCTTTTTATGAATTATGTCTAAAAGAGTGCCTGCAACAATTAATAAAACCATTAACACGACAAAACCTTGCATAACTATAGATGGAACTGTTTCAGCTAGAATTGAAAAAGGATTTGTTGCAAACATTTTTAATACCCTTGTAAAATAAAATTGAATTAATTTAGGGTTTTCTATTCTAGAAACTTATAGAGTTCAACCAAAAGTATTGGTCAATTTGTCTTTAATAACAACTTAGAGTTTACGTTTGTAGTGTTGTTTGTTGGGAATCACTGACCTAACACCACCCTGAGGATTCTCAACATCTCCTTCTCTTCTGGGAATTAGATGAATATGACAATGCATAATTGATTGGCCTGCAGATTTTCCTACATTTGTGCCTATATTGAAACCTTGAACACTAGAATCTTTTTTTAAAATTTTTTCTTTAGTTTTAAAGATTAACTCGTTACATGCCTGAATTTCATCTTTATTAAGCTCAAAATATGTTTCTACATGTCTTTTAGGAACGATAAGACTATGAAATTCTGATACAGGGTAGCTATCTGTAGATGAATAAGCCAATTGGTTTTCAAACTGAAGCTCATCTTTTCTGATTTTACAAAATATACAAGGATTGTTTGGATCTTTCATATTTAAATAAGAGAGTTATATATTTTATTTAACTTAATGTAGCAACTAGTCTTTCTTCTCTTCCATTTAAGATCTTTTATTTTTGATACTGATGTTACCCCTTTACCAGATCCAACAAGAATTATTTCATCATAATCATTAATTGATTTAATAAAAATATCTTTAAAATTAATTTTAATTTTTTTACTTATAAATTTAAGTGTGTTACCAAAATAACAATTTTTTTTAGGCGTAAAAATTTTTCCATTTTTCACAAAAACTAAATTTGAAGTACCAGTTTCTAAAATTTTATCATTTGTGACTAGGGCAATATCAAATTTAGTTGAGTCAACGTTGCTTAATTTTGCCAATATTTTTTTATAATAGAGATTTTTGTAATTTGGTTCTACTCGTTTATATTTAAACAATAAAAGATTAAAATTACTTTTTGGTTTTGGTCTTTTTCTAATTGAGACTGATATCAATTTTTTATTTAACGCTATACGAAATAAATTGTCAGAACCTTTGTATAGAGTATTTTTGTTAATTAAATCTTTAATAATGTTTTTTAAATTGTTTTTTCTTATTCCATATTTTTTTGTAGATTTTATTAAATTCTCTAAATGCGGTTTTAAAAGTATTAACTTAGGAGGTTTTCCAACCATTCGCATTGTAGTAAATACACCTCTAGATCCCCAAAGATCTTTGAAAGTAACTTCTTTAAGATTACTAAGCTGATAAGATTTTTTTAATAATAGTGTTGCCATTTTCTGTTAAAAAAGATTCTGGATGAAATTGAAATCCGTATATTTTATTTTGATTATCCTCAAGTCCCATTGGTATTTTTGTTTTACTACATCTCATAGTTATTTTAATTGAATTCGATTTAAATGGCTCCATTAATTTTAATGAATGATATCTTCCAACTTTAAACTGTTGATTGTTTTTAAAGATTTTACTTTGATAATTTGTTTTTATTTTAGATTGAAAGCCATGATAAATTTTTTTTTGCTGTATTATTTTTCCCCCTTCATTATGCAAAATCATTTGATAACCAAGACAAATGCCAATAATTTTTTTCTTTCCTTTGTATTTTTTGTAAATTTTTGAAGTAGCGGGATAATCCTTTGGTGATCCAGGTCCTGGAGATAAAACAATCACATCACTTTTATCAAGAAATTTCTTATTTACTTCATAATAATTTGTACAAATTACCTTATCAAATTTTGCAAATTGATGAACAACATTCCAAGTAAAAGAGTCTTGATGATCAATTATGTAAATCATTTAAATAACTCCAATAAAGATTTTGCTTTAATATAATTTTCATTAAACTCTTTCTTTGGTGAACTATCTAATACTACGCCAGATGCAGCAGAGATTTCCGACTGATTTTTATAATTTAATATAGATCTAATTATTATATTAAACTTCATATCTTGATTAAATTTAATAAATCCAAAACTGCCTGTAAAAATATTTCTACTTTCTTTTTCTTGCTTGTTTAAAAGTTCTAAAGTTCTAATTTTAGGACAGCCAATTACAGATCCTCCTGGCATCATTGCTTTAATGATATCAATCAATTTTGTATTTTTATTTAATATCCCACCAATTGAAGTAACGTAATGAAAAAGATGCTTGTATTCCTCAACATATTTTTTTTTGAGTATTTTAACACTTCCTGGTTTACAAATTTTAGATAAATCACTTCTTTCCATATCAACTATCATGTTATGTTCTTTGGTTTCTTTCTCATTATTTTTGAAATATTTAAGAGCTATATTTTTATTAGATAATAATTTTTTCTTAAAAGTTCCAGCTATTGGTTTTGTTATAATTTTGTTTTTTTTCTTATCGATTAATGTTTCGGGTGAGCAACTTACTATAGAATAATCCTTGTCTTTTATCATAAATGACTCTGGGGAAGCATTAACACGCATTAATTTCCAAAAAAAATTAACAGGATTAATTAATGATTTATTCTTATATTTTGTACAAATTTTAATTTGATAAGTCTCACCTTCTCTTATTTTTTTTGAAAATAATTCAAATATTTTTTTATATTTTGCATATGAAATATTAATCTTAAAAGGACTTAAAATTTGAGTTTTGTTGAATTGATAGTTAAATGTATGTTTTTTTATATTAGATATAACTTTAATATTTTTTCTAATTTTAATTATAGTCTCAGGTTTATAAAAAATACCTTTGTAAAAGTTTATCCTTTTTTTATTTTTTAAATTAATACCAATCAAATTACATAAAATTTCGTAACCAAAAAAACCAAGATATAAATCTGTTTCTTTGTTATATTTTTTTTTCTCTAACGAATTAAGAAATTTATGTATATTTTTTTTTGTTAAAATGATCTTTTTTGAAAAATCTGTATAAATGTTATAGCCATCTTCTACTTTATAAATAATTAAAGGTTTATCTGATTGATACAGATCCTCTAAATAAGGGTTAAATTTAAACTTATGCTGGCTGAGTTCTTTCAATTGCTTTCTCTACTATAGGTAAATGTATCAGACCTGCAAATAATGATAATGCGATAGATCCGTACCATGCATAGTCAAAATTTCCATTTAATTCGTAAAATACACCACCTAGATATGCTCCTAGGAAAGAACCAATTTGATGGCTTACAAAAACTATTCCATATAAAAGTCCAACATATTTTGTACCAAATATATGTGCAACAATTCCATTTGTTGGAGGAACTGTGGATAGCCATAAAAAACCAAAAGTAACTCCAAAAACTACAGAATTAAATATACTTGGTGGCAAGAAAATAAAATAGATAATTGAAACGCCTCTTAAAAGATATATTGCACTTAATATTTTTTTCTTACTATACCTTGTTGCTAAATAACCACTTGTAATAGTGCCGGCCATATTAAATACACCAATCAAGGCTAAAACCATTGCAGGTGTCCAATCAGGCAAACCTTTATCTGCCATATAGGTAGGAATGTGTGTTGCTACTAGAGCAATATGCCAACCACAAACAAAAAAACCTAAAGTGAGATAAATAAAACTTTTGTTTGCAAATGCCTCTTTTAGAGCCTCACTTGCTGTTTGATTATTATCTTGATTAACTCCTACAGGTATTTTTGGAGTACTAACAAACAAAGCTGCCACTAATCCTAATCCTAAAAGAAGAGAAAAATATAAAAGAGTATTCTCCCAGCCTGTTTCAACTAAGGAATATCTTACAAGTAAAGGTGATACAAAATATCCAAATGAACCTGCACATGTAACAATTCCTGTTGCAATAGTTCTATTAGATGCTGGAAAATGTTTAGCTACTACTGATACCGGGATACCTATTGCAGTGGAGCCTAGGCCTATTCCAATCATCACTCCTATAGTTAAAGTAAAATAACCTCCAGTATTATAGCCAGAATAAAAAAGCAGAACCCCAACTAAATAAAAAACAAAACCAATAAAGATTGCAACCGCTCCTCCGTATTTATCAGTAATTACACCAAACAACGGACTGAATACTCCCCAAAGTAATAACTGCAATCCCATAACAAAACCAAAATGAGAAATGGAAATATCTAAGTCAGTGTTAAAATCAAAATAAAACAATCCAAAAGTCTGTCTTATTCCTAAAGAAATAATTACAACTATAGAAGCAGCTATTAAAGTGATTAGTGCTTTTTTGCTAATAGTAAAACTTTCTGAACTCATTTAATAAATTTTAATGCTTGTTTTATATCATTTATAATGTCTTTAGGATCTTCAAGTCCAATATGCATCCTTATTATATGTTCATCTTTATTTATATTTGTAAATTGTCTCTTACCTAGTGCTTGGTGTGTTTGATAAAGTGCTAAGCTTTCGAAACCTCCCCAACTAAATCCATATCCGAAAAGTTTTAAAGAATTAACAAATTTTAACACTGAGTTTTTATTTTTTGATTTTATTTTAAATCCTAATAAACCCGATGCTCCAGAATAATATTTTTTCCATAATTTATAATTTTGACTGCCTTTTTTATATGGATAAAAAACTTTAATTATTTTTTTCTGTTTTGATAAAAACTTGGAGACTTTAAGTGCATTTTCCTGATGTTTTTCCAATCTTACATCTAAAGTTCTTATTCCTCTTAGAATTAAATATGCATCATCTGGACCTAATCTTAACCCTGAAACTTTATTTGTTGCTTCGACTAATTTAAAAACTCGTTTACTTATAGCTAAACTGCCACCCATTACGTCTGAGTGACCAGAATAATATTTTGTTGCAGAGACAATCGACATATCAAAACCTAGCTTTATTGGTTTCAGAAAATAAGGTGTTCCCCAAGTGTTATCTATGGCTGTATAAATTTTATTTTTTTTTGCCAATGCAACTATTTTAGATAAATCTTGAAATTCAAAAGTGTTGCTTCCAGGATTTTCAACAAAAATAAGCTTTGTTTTTTTTGTAATCTTACTTTTAAGGTCGTTAATATCATTTGGATTATAAAATATTGCTCTGATATTAAATTTTTTAAGGTATGTTTCTGTTAAAAGTCTTGATGGCGAGTAAACTGAGTCTGTAACAAGTATTTCATCATCTGGTTTCACAACGCTTAACACACCAAGAAATATTGCACCAAAACCAGTAGGGGTTAGATAAACCTTATAACATTCTTCAATTTTTCTTAAAATTTGTTGTAAAGCATATGTTGTAGATGTTCCCTGTCGACCATAATCAAAATTTCCACTTACTGGATCTTTCAAATATTTATTCTGAGTTTTTTTAATATCCTGCATAGATTTAAAAATAATAGTAGAAGCTCTAACTACAGGAGGATTTACTGACTGATTATGAAAATCTTTAGCTGTATGTTTCAGGAAAGTCTTGAAGGAATTACCCATAATAAATTTGATATGTTATTAAGACAATGCTATATCCCATGAAAAACGTCAATAAAATTAAAATAGGACTAAATGAGTTACCCAAAGAAACATAGAGGCCGAAGAAAACAAGGGTCTAAAAAAAGAAGAGCTAAAAGAAAAAATAAGAAGAAATAATTCTTCTACTATTCTTTAATCCAACCACCACCAAGCACTTTGTGGCCAAACTGGTCTTTACGATAAAAAACACATGCCTGACCAGGTGAAATGCCATCTTCTGGAACTACTAAATTAACTTTAGCATTATTGTTGTCTGTAAGATCAACTTTTGCCTCTAGAAGACTTCCGGTAGATCTAACTTTGACAAATAGATTTCGATCTAAATCCTCTTTGTTAGTTAATAAATTTATTTCTTTTAAAGAAATTGTTTTTTTTCCAAGTTTTTCTTTAGGCCCAACTATTATTTCATTTTTATCAGAATTTATCTTTAACACGTAAAGGGCTTCCTTATCTGAAACTTTAATCCCTTTACGTTGTCCAATTGTAAAATTAATAATTCCATCATGAACACCAATTACATCACCATCCAAATTTTTTATATTTCCTTTCTGAAAGGAGTCTGGTCTAAACTTTTGTATTACTGATGCATAATCACCATTTGGAACAAAACAGATATCTTGACTATCGGGTTTGTCAGCAACATTTAAATCTAGATTTTTTGCAATTTCTCTAGTTTTATCTTTTAACATTCCACCTAAGGGGAATCTTAAATAATCTAATTGCTCTCTAGTTGTATTGAATAAAAAATAACTTTGATCTCTATTTTCATCTATGGCTCTATACATATTTGTAGTTTTATTTTCTGTAATACTTTTTACATAATGGCCAGTAACTAATGCATCAGCTTTGAGTTCTTTTGAAACTTCAAATAAGTCTTTAAATTTAACAGTTTGATTACACTGAACACATGGAATTGGAGTTTCACCTTTTAAATAACTCTCTACAAAATTATCTATAACACCTTGCTTAAACTTGTCTTGATAATATAAAATTTTATGCTCTATACCTAACTTATGCGCAACACGTTTAGCGTCCATTATGTCTTGACCTGAACAACATTGTTTTGATGCAGCTACTTCTTTACCATCGTCATAAAGTTTTAGTGTTATACCAATTACATTGTAACCTTCTTTTTTCATGATGCCTGCTACAGTAGAAGAGTCTACTCCACCCGACATTGCGACAACAATAGTAGTATCTGAGGGTTTTTTATCTAATCCAATAGAATTTAAATCTTTATTCATAAGGTGGTATTTATACTTATTTACAATATAAGTTAAATTAAATGATTTTAGATTATGAACCAGGTGACAAAGTCACTAATCCGCAAAAAAAAGAATGGGGAATTGGGCAGGTGCAATCTATAATTAACGATAAAGTGACAGTTAATTTTGAAAATGTTGGAAAAAAAGTAATTAATGCAAAAAACGTTGAATTAAAAAAACTAGGAAAATGAAGTTAAACTTAAAAGAGATTGTTGAAAAATTAATTGATAATTTTTTAGAGGCTGGAGATTTAGCTATTCAATTAAGAGAAAAAGGTTTGGAAAAAAAAATAAAATCAGACAATACACCGGTAAGTAATGGTGATTTAGAAGTAAATAAATTTATATCAAAAAAAATTTCTGAGGTTACTCCAAATTTACCTATCATTTCAGAAGAGACCTCTGAAAATAAAGATAACCTAAATTTAAAAGATTTCTGGCTGGTTGATCCTATTGATGGAACATATGATTATATTAACAATTTAGAAGAATTTACCATTAATGCTGGTTTGATTATTAATAATAGACCTGTTGCTGGATTAATTAATGCTCCAGCAAAAAAAAGGATGTTTTACTCATTTGAAAAAAATAATGCTTTTGAGCTTAGCAACGGTAAAAAAACAAACTTAAGCAATTTACCTGTCAAGAAATCAGAAAATTTAAAATTTATTTCATACTCAACTAAAATAAAACCTGAAATTCAAAAAATTTATGATGATTTAGGGGTAAAAGAAAATATTAGAATGAAAAGTTCTTTGAAATTCTGTGTCGTTGCTGCTGGTGAATATGATGGTTATGTTGCTGAACCTAGGGCATATGAGTGGGATATAGCAGCTGGTCATGCAATTTTAGAACATGCGGGTGGAACTGTAAGTGACTTTGAAGGAAATGAAATTTTGTATGGTAAAAAAGATTTAAAAAATCCAAGTATAATTTTGAAAAATAAAAATATTTTATAATGGATGAACAATTAAGAATAATACTAATAATTATTGTTTCTGTTTCAATTTTTGGATTATTAGTATTTGTTTTTGTAAAAAATTACATAAGAAATAAAATAAATCTGCTTGTAAAAGAAGAAAAAGATAAAAAGTCAAAGTAGATTTATTATTTTTAGATATTCATCTTTTTCTATATCCATTACTTTTTTTGATGTTTCAAAATCAAAACCATTTCTTGCAAGCAGAGATATATCTTTCTTATAAAACAAAGTTCTATTATCCTCTGCTCTAGCAGGACCAATTCTTTTCTTTTTACATAATTTTACTGCTGAAAAAAAATCCTGATCAGAATTATCTTCTTTTATTTTATCGACTGTATCTTTAATAAATGTTTCGTTAATTCCTTTTCCAATTAAATAATTTCTAATCTTATTTAGTGAGTTACCTCTTTGAATCATGCTTTTAGCTTTGCTTTCAGAATAAAATTGATCATTTATAAATTTATTTTTTTCTAGATCGGACAAAACAATATCAATCAATTTATTTACATCTTTTTTTCTTACATCAGACGCTGATAGTTTCATGTATTTTTTTAATAAATAAGTTTTGAGTTGTTGTTTTGAAGGAGCATACTTTTCAACATAAGCAAAGGCAAAATTACGCATCTCATCAACAGTTACTTGAAGCGTTTTTTTTCTATTTCTTATAGGAATCATTGTTAGATTTAATATAATATATCTAAATGATTGAACAAATTTATACTTATTTTACAATTGAGACACTTTACATGTGGATCAACCTTGGTGTTCTACCTTTTTGGTTTATCTTGATAGTGTTTCCTCAATCACATTTAAGTAGAATTTTTGTAACATCAATTTTTCCCTTTTTTATATTAAGTGGTGTTTATATCTTCATTTTATATAAGTCTTATTTAATTGGTTACGATTTTGATGGAAATTTCTCTCTTTACTTAGGTCTAAGTGAGTTATCTAGATTGTTTGAAGACCATTTGTACATAATGATATTTTGGACTCATTTTATAGCAATAAACTTATTTATCGGTGGCTGGATTGTTAAAGACTCTCAAAAGTTTTTTATAAATAAAGTTTTGATGGCTGTGCCATTAATTATGACTTATTTAACTGGTCCTATAGGTCTATTTTTTTATTGGATAATTAGAATCTTTTACGCAAAAAGAATTAGTTTATATGAGTAATCATATAGATTTTTATTTCGATATAATTAGCCCATATGCATACATCGCGCACAAAAAAATTCTTAAACATAAAAATATCATATTTAATTACAAACCAATTTATTTAGGAGGTCTTCACAAGCTAGCTGGAATTGATTCTCCTGCATTTAATAAATACAAACTGAAAAATAATATAAACGATTGCAATTTAGTATCTGAAAAAAATAATATTGAATTCAAATGGAATTCAAATTTTCCAATAAATTCTTTAAATATAATGAGGGGATATATTAGTGTTAGTAAAGATAAGCAAAACGATTACTTGAATTGTTTTTTTGATGCTTATTGGAAAGATAATTATGACTTATCAAATGTTGAGAATATGTCTAAATTAATAAGAGATTTAAATATTGATATTGAAGAATTTTTTCAATCTATAAAAGAACAATCAGTTAAAGATAAATTAATTCAATTAACTACTGATGCTTTTCAAAAAGAAGTTTTTGGAACCCCAACCTTTATAGTAAATAATAAAATTTTTTGGGGACAAGATAGACTTGAATATGCTTTAGAAGAGTTTAGTACTAATTAAATTATTTTAAATTTGCTACTAGCTATAGAGCCAAACCCACCATCAATGTGTGATACTTTTTGATATCCCATATCTTTTAAAGATTTTACAGCTAAAGCTGATCTTACACCTCCTGCACAAAATAAAACAAATTCTTTATTTTGGTCTATTTTTCCATTTTGAAATATTGGGCTGTTAGGATCTAGATATACTTCAAGCATTCCTCTTGGAATATGATTTGCTCCTTCAACGCTTCCAGTATTTTCTAGTTCATTACTTTCTCTTATATCGATTAGATTACAATTTTTATCTTGGACCATTTGATAAGCTTGATCAGCATCAATTGTTTTAATTTCACTCATAGCCTCAGAAACTAAATTTTGAATTGTTTTAATGCTCATAATTTTATTTTAAATTACCTTAAAAAGATTATATTGCTATAAAATTATGTTAAAAATTAACTCTAAAGCTCCAGCATTTGTGGTTCCATCAACAACAAATAATAAATATTCTTTAAAGGACTCAATTGGAAAATATGTTGTTTTGTACTTCTATCCAAAAGATGACACTCCCGGGTGTACTATTGAAACTAATGATTTTAATAAACTTCTATCTAAATTTAAAAAGTTAGACTGTGAAGTATATGGAGTTTCAAAAGATAGTTTAAAAAGTCATGATAAATTTAGAGATAAATATAAAATCAAATTTGACTTACTCGCTGACGAAGAAATAAATGTTCTTAAAAAGTATAAAGTTTGGGGTAAGAAAAAATTTATGGGCCGTGAATTTATGGGGATAATTCGATCGACCTATTTAATCGATAAAAAAGGTAAAATACTTAAGGTTTGGGATAATGTTAAAGTAAAAGACCACGCGAAAGAAGTATTAGAAACTCTTCAAAGTATTGTAAAAAAATAAAAAAGGCCCCTTATTTCTAAGGAGCCTTTATATATTATAGAGAGATATTTTAGTCTCTTATTGCGTAAGCTTTAACTCCAACTTCCGCAACATCAGTTCCAAGTTTTTCTGCTTGGGCACTAATTCTAAGACCAATAGTTTGTTTAAGAACTCTAAAAGTTATGTAAGAAAGTATGAAACTAAATAAACATACTGCAATTACACCTGTTAGCTGAGTTCCAAAATTTGTATCTGGATTGCTTATTGGTACAACTAAAGTTCCAAATATACCTGCAAACATATGAACGGGGATTGCACCTACTACATCATCAATTTTTTTACTTTCTAAAAATTTTGTACCAAAGTACATAATTAATGATCCAATAGCTCCAATTACAATTGCTAATACAGGACTTGGGGTTAAAGGTTCAGCTGTGATTGCAACTAATCCAGCTAATGCACCATTTAACATCATAACGATATCAGTTTTTCCACCAAGTAATCTTGTGACCACAGCGGCGGCAACTGTACCAGCGGCACCTGCTAAATGAGTGTTCACTGCAATTTTACTAATTGCATTAACATCATCAAAAGTACCCATAGCTAATTGGCTAAAGCCGTTAAAACCAAACCAACCAAACCAAAGTAAAAATGTTCCAAGCGTCACTAAAGGAATTGATGATGCAGCAAATGGAACTAATGATTTAGTTTCACCTGATTTTGAGAATCTTCCTTCTCTTGCACCTAATACTATAACCCCTGCTAAAGCAGCAGCACCACCACATGCATGAACTAGAGTTGAGCCAGCAAAGTCTGAAAAGCCTGAAGTTGCTAACCAGCCTCCACCCCACTGCCAACCCATAGAAATTGGATAAATTACTCCAGCCATAATTGCAGCAAAAATAAAGAATGGCCAGATTTTAATTCTTTCAGCTACTGCTCCAGAAACAATAGAAGCAGTTGCACAAACAAACATTGTTTGAAAGAACCAATCGGAATAATCTGAGTAACCAGTAGCTAGTTCAGAAGAATCGCTCCACATAGAGAAAGATCCTATAAAACCACCTTCAGGAATACCGTAAGCTAAATTATAGCCACATAGAAAAAATATTAATGAACAAATTGCAAATTTACCAATATTTTTGGCTGCAATTGTTGATACACTTTTTGTAGTTACTAATCCACTTTCAAGCATACAGAAACCTGCGGCCATAAAAGCAACTAATACTCCACCTAGATAAAATCCAAGTGAATTAAAAATATATTGTCCTTCAGCTGACATTGTTGTTTCTGCTGAAGCAAAGTTAGATAAGCTTAATAAAGTTATTAAACTTACAATAAAAGTTTTTAGAATATGAGTCATTATCTCTCCTTGTTAAGGGGTGTCTTTTATAAAAATATTTGAAATAAAGAATTGCTCATAGGTCAAAAGAGTTATGCTATTTAAGCATGTGTAAAATAAAAAGGCCCCATTTCTGAGGCCTTTGCTTAACTAACTAGAGAGAGAGATTTTAGTTAATTCTTTTTTTACAGAGGCTCTTCAATGAGATAACGACATGGAGATCGAAGAGCCTCTATATTGCATTGCATGCAATTAGTCACGTATTGCGTATGCTATTACTCCTGTTTCTGTAACGTCAGTACCTTTAGTTTCAGCTTCTTTACTTAATCTAATTCCAAACGTAGCCTTCATTATTGACCAAATTATATAGGACACAGCAAACACAAAAATGTTAATTGAAAGTACACCAATTAATTGTGCACTAAACGATGCATCAGCGTTTGTTAATGGCACTGCTAATGTTCCCCAAATACCAGCAAACATGTGAGCTGGAATTGCACCTACAACATCGTCAAGTTTGAAACTGAATAATAACTTAGTTCCGAACACTACGATCAATCCACCTACAGCCCCAATGAAAATTGCTGCTAAAGGTGATGGTGCTAATGGTTCAGCTGTAACAGCTACAAGACCACCAATTGCTCCATTTAACATTTGAATTACATCTGTCTTACCAAACATTAATCTTGTGATTATTGCAGCAGCCATAACACCACCACAAGCAGCAAGATTAGTATTAATAAATATGCTTGATACAGCAACTGCATCATCAAATGTTCCAATAGCTAGTTGAGATCCACCGTTGAATCCAAACCAACCTAACCATAATATAAATACTCCAACAGTTACTAATGGAATTGAAGAAGCAGCAAAAGGTTTAATTGCTTTCGCTTCACCTTTGCTATCAAATCTTCCATATCTAGCACCTAACAACATGATACCTGCCAAAGCAGCTGCACCACCTGTTGAGTGTACTAATGTTGAACCAGCAAAATCAGAGAAGCCTAGTTCTGCTAACCAGCCTCCACCCCATTGCCAACCCATAACGATTGGATAAATTACTCCAGCTAAAATAGCTGCAAATAAGAAAAACGGCCATAGCTTAATTCTTTCAGCCATAGCACCTGAACAAATTGAAACTGTTGTTGCACAGAATACCATTTGGAAGAACCAGTCTGATCCATCAGCATAACCTGTGTCAACTGCACTTGCATCTGACCAAGGTGTAAATGTTCCAATGTATCCTCCTTCAGGAATTCCATAAGCTAAATTATAACCAAAAAGCCAAAACATAATTCCGGCAATTGAATATAGACCTATATTTTTAGCACAAATTACTGATACACTTTTTGAAGTTACCATACCAGATTCTAGCATCGCAAAACCTGCTGCCATGAACATGACAAGGAAACCACAAATTAAAAATAGAAGCGAGTTAAATATCGCTTGAACTTCTCCAGAGACAGTTGTCTCTGCCATACCGGCACTACTCATGTTTAATAAAAATATTAAACTAAGAAGCGGTGCTGATATTTTTTTTATTATTTTAGTCATTAGACCTCCACTTGTTTAAGTGGTGACTTATAGTTTTATTAATTTTTAAAACTAACGCTGATTAGGAAAATTGGCTATGCAGTTTTTGCATATAGTAACAGCCCTAAACGTGTTTTTAAAACGTTAGGGCTGTTAAAAAAAAATATTATCTGTTGAATACTTCTTTTAAAGCTTTAGCTGGTAAGAATTTTACCTTTTGAGAAGCAGCGATTTGAATCTGCTCACCCGTTCTTGGGTTTCTTCCAACTCTTGCTTTTCTTTTAGCTACTTTGTACGTACCAAACCCAGCAATTTTTACTGAGTCATCACCTTTTAGAGCATCTAAAATAGTGTTGGTAATTGTATCAAAAGTTCGCTCAGCATCTGCTTTGCTCAAATTTAATGAGCCAGAAAGCTTAGCAATTAGTTGTTTTTTGTTCATTTTAGCTCCGGTTTTGTTGGTTAATATTTATACTTCTCATAAACGTTGATAAATCAAGCTTTTTTTTAGTGTTTAATTTTTTAAAACACACAATATCTTGTAAAAACATAAATAAACGTTGGTTTTATTGACTTTTTTAACTTTTAAATATGTGAATTATCTAAATAAACCTAGGTCTTTTAGATCATTAAATGTGGTGAAAAACATCAATGATAGCAACAAAAACAATCCGATTCGAAAAAAACCTTCTTGAGTTTTTTGAGACAAAGGTCTACCTAAAACTTTCTCAAATGCATAAAACATTAAATGTCCTCCATCTAACATAGGTATTGGAAATAGATTAATAAGACCCAAACTTATTGAAATATAAGCCATCATACTAATGAAAGCCAACACTCCAAACGTTGCAACTTGTCCAGAAATTTTAGCAATTCTAATTGGTCCTCCTAATTGAGAAGTATCTGCTTTACCTAAAATCATTCCTCCGATGTATTTTAATGAGGAAACGCTTACAAAATAAACTTCATAACCTGCATGATATAAAGCCTGAGCAGGTCCTAATTTAACATGGTTAACTTTATTGTTGTAGGCACCAAGCTTAATACCTACCATTCTTTTATTTATTTTATTCCCTAATCCATCATCACCTTCAACAATATTAGGTTTTACTTTTAGTATTAATTCATCATAGGAACGCTTAACTTTGAAATCTATAAAATCACCTGTAGACATAGTGATAAACTTAGAAACTTCCATAATACTTTTAACTTCATTACCATCTATTTCTAAAATTATATCCTCAGCTTTTAGCCCTCCTACCATTGCTGGACTATCTTTTTGAACTTCATTTATGACTGCAGGAGTAAAATCTTTACCTACAAAAGTATAAATTGAAAAAAATATTACTAAAGCTAGTAAAAAATTAGCTAAAGGACCGCCAAATACAATTAAAACTCTTTGGTACAAGGGTTTTAAAATAAATAATTTTTCCCGTTCCTCTTCATTATATTTTTCTAATATTTCTTGATGATCAGCTTGTGAATAAACATTCCTATCTCCAAAAAATTTTACATATCCACCTAGAGGAATTGCACATATTTTCCATCTTGTGCCTGATTTATCATTCCAACCAAATAACTCTTTACCAAAACCGATTGAAAAATCTGTAACACCTACTCCATATTTTCTTGCAAAATAGTAGTGTCCATATTCATGTATAAAAACGACTACTAAGATAAGTATTAAAAATGGAATAATATAACTAAGCATGACTTAAATATATTATTATTTACAATTAACTCAATAAGCTAAAATGCCTTATTATTGCTAAATTTTATTATTTAGTTTAAATTTTCATCATTAATACTGTATGATATATTCATGCCTTCATTTGATGTGATAAGTAAAATTAATTATCAAGAATTTGATAATGCTTTAGCTAATTGTATAAGAGAAATCAGTAATCGTTATGATTTTAAAGGACTTCATATTTCAATTGAAAGAAAAGATAAATCAGTCACTACTAATGCGCCTGATGAATTAAAATTAAAGCAAGTAAATGAATTATTACAAACACATTTGGTTAGACGAAAAGTAGATCCAAGAGTTTTAGAAGTTAAAAGTTCTGAAGGAGCGTCAGGAGGATCTATTAGACAAGTAAGTGAATTAAAAGAAGGAATTACCCAAGAAAATGCTAAAAAAGTTATTGCTGATATCAAAAAACTAAAACTTAAAATTCAAATTAAAATCCAAGGTGATGAATTAAGAGTAGATGGTAAAAAGAAAGATGATCTTCAAGAAGCTATAGCAGCAATCAAAGGAATTGATATTGGTCTTCCAATAGACTTTGTAAATTTTAGAGATTAATATTTTCAAACTATTTGTTGTATTTGTTACAAATAGATATAAGCAGACACTTAATTACTTAAATATATATCTTTACCTACATAATGAATTTCTCTGATCTCAATATCGAAAACAAACTAAAAAAATCAATCGAATTAGCTGATTTTAAAGTTCCAACACCTATTCAAAGTCAATCGATACCAATTAGTTTAGAAGGAAAAGATGTTCTAGGTACCGCACAAACAGGTACTGGTAAAACATTAGCATTTACTATTCCAATGATTAATAAACTTCTTAAAGACAAGCAAGCTATGGCTCTAATTATTTGTCCAACAAGAGAACTTGCAACACAAGTAATGGAAACAGTTTTAAAGCTGAACGTTAGAGAAATAGGAATTGGAAATGCCCTTTTAATTGGTGGCGAGAGTATGCAAAAACAACTAAGACAATTAAATAAAAGGGCAAGAATTATAGTTGGAACGCCGGGAAGAATTAATGATCACATTGAGCGTAAAAGTTTAAACCTATCAAAAGTAAATTACCTAGTTCTAGATGAAACTGATCGAATGTTAGACATGGGTTTTACCCCACAAATAGAATTGATTTTAAAATTTGTACCAAATAAACATCAAACACTATTATTTTCAGCTACTTTACCTGAAAATATTTTAAAAATTTCACAAAAATATCTTAATAATCCTGAAAGAGTTTCAGTTGGATCTTTATCAACACCAATTGAAAAAATTAAACAAGAAACTTTTCAAATTACACCTGATAAAAAATATCATGAACTAATAAATCAGTTAGTTGAAAGAAGTGGTTCTATTTTAGTTTTTGTGAAGACTAAACATGGCGCTGATAAAATAGTTAAGCGATTAAAATATGATGGACATAAAGCTGATGCTATCCATGGAAACCTAAGACAAAGTAAAAGAGATCGTGTAATTAGAGGTTTTAGAAATGGTAACAGTAGAATTTTAGTTGCAACCGATGTAGCTGCACGTGGATTAGATATACCAGTTATAAAACACGTAATTAATTATGATCTTCCGCAAGTACCTGAAGATTATATTCATCGAATAGGTAGAACTGGTAGAGCTGGAAAAGATGGTTCAGCTTTAACCTTTTTAACTAATAACGATAGAAATATGTGGAGATCTATCCAAAAACTAATTGATCCAGACTTTAAAGTTAAAGAAGAAGCAAAAACAAATAATCAAAAAGGAAAGAAATTTAATAAAAAAAATAAATTTAAAAAGAAATTTTCTAATAACAAATTAAGTAAAAAGAAGAAATTTAAAAAATTTGAAAATAAAAATAAAAGAAAATTTAAAAATAGAAAAAGACCTAAAAATTTTAGATTTAAGAAAAATAAACGTAAATAAAATTATACTTTTTGAATTAGAGAAGCGCTGTTATTTGTGGGTTTATTAACGTCTTTTGACACTTCATGAAAAATTAAATTTGGAATTTTACGTTCTTTTAAAAATGCAGAGCCTTGTAATTCTAAATTTAAATAACGATTAATATCAGCTTGATTTAAAATAACTGGTTGTCTGTGGTGAATTTCATTTATATTTTCTTTTGCTTCTTCTGTAATTAAACAGAACTGATCATTTTCAAAAATCCCTGCAAAAAAAATAGGATTTATATCTTCACGGATAAAATAATGAGGAGTTTTTTCTTTCTCTTCTCTTTTCCATTCATAAAAACCATCTGCTACAGCAACACATCGGTTGTTTTTAATCAATTTTTTAAAGGAAACCTTTTCATCAATGGTCTCAAGTCTTGCATTAATCAAAGCTTTAAAATCTTTGTCTTTAGCCCAACTGGGTATTAAACCCCATTGTAGATTTTCCAAAGTATTTCCATTTTTATATTTTTTTATTACAGGCAGTTTTTGATATGGATGAGCATTATAGTTTTCAGTATCTTCAACTTGAATTGCTGATTTAACTAATTTATTTGTTTTTGTTACTGGGTTTTTTACTACGTATCTTCCACACATTATATTGTTTGCTGTTTCATTAATTCTTCTATTTGCTTAATCATAATTTTTGGTGATCTCATAGCAGGATAAATTTCTTGCGCTTGTTCGTAACTTCTAATCGCTTTTTCATAATTCTTAAGTTGAATATTTACCAAACCCTGTCCTGCTAAAGCTCCAAAGTGTCTTTGTTCTAGGGCTAAAACTTGATCTATATCATCTTGAGATTTTTGAAATTCTCCTAGCATATAAAGTACAGTTGCTCTTTTATTCCATGCCTCTGCCCAGTTTTGATCATGATTAATAACTTCAGTAAAAATATCTTTTGCTTTTATATAGTTTTGATCTCTCACTAATTGAGAGCCCTCTTCTAATCTTGCAGTAAGTTTTTCATCTGTTGGATGAGTACTCCATAAAGCCCAAATTTCTTGTTCAATTATAAAAGCTACTTTCGATTTATCTGCTTTTAACTGATTAAACAATTGGTTCAGTCTAGTATCCCTTTCGTTTGCAAAAGAGCTAACCTGTGAAAATAAATAAACCAAAATTACTAACAATAACCTCTTCATATTTAGATATTATCAAATATTAGAATTGGAGTCTTTGGTCTTAAGTGTCTTTGTTGTTATTTTTACAACTATAAAAAGAAATATCTTTTTCTTTTTCCTCTTGTTTTATGTTGGTTGTGATTTCGTGAATAAGTTCGCCTGTTTTTCTAGTATAGACTGCAGACTCAGAATAATTCCTCTCTTTATCGAATGCTTGAATTAAGAATATATCCTTATTTGAAATTTTAACCTCTAAATCAATTTTATTAAAAAAATCTGATAAATTTTTTACATTTAGAACATCTGGTGATTTAGACTTGATTATTAACTTATTAATATCTTTTCTTTTAATTTGATCTTTTGTGAAAGACTCAAAATTATAGTCTGAATTTTTTAAAATTACTTTTTCAAATTTACAATTTAAGTTTAAATCAGAATTTAAAGTAATATTTGTGTTTTGAGCTTGAGCAAAACTAAGACAACATAATAAGCTAAATATTGATAGAAAGATTTTCATTTAATTAATTATATTAATAATAGTTTTTTTAATTGTTTCACTTACTTTAATTGTTCCATCTTTGTTGGGGTGTATACCGTCCTGTTGATTCAAACTTGGATTAAGTGCCACACCTTCAAGAAGAAATGGGATTAACGCTAAATTATATTTTTTCGATAACTTTGGATAAATAGCATCAAACTCTTTTTTATATTTTTCCCCATGAGTATCTGGTGCCATCATTCCAGCTAAAATAATTTTAATTTGTTTATTCTGAGCAACTTTTATTATTTGTTCTAAATTTCTTTCTGTTTCCTCTGGTTGAATTCCTCTAAGCATATCATTAGCTCCTAATCCTAAAATAATTAAATCAATACCTGGCTCTGATAAACTCCAATCTGCTCTATTCAATCCACCTGATGATGTGCTTCCAGACACACTTCCATTAATGACTTTAATATTTAACCCAGCTTGTTTAAGATTGTTTTCTAAAACTATTGATAAATGATGTTCTTTAGGTAATCCATATCCAGCCATCAAACTATCACCAAACAAAACTACCTTTTCTATTGCACATGCGTTTATGTGCACTAGAAAGATTATTAAAATTTTTATAAATATAGTTTTACTCATGAGTACTCTTCTTAAATTAAAAAAAATAAATCTCAAATACCAAACTGGCAAAGATAGTATCAGTGTTTTAAAAAATATTGATTTAAATATTAAGAAAAAAGAAACTGTTTCAGTAGTTGGAGAAAGTGGCTCAGGGAAAACAAGTTTAATAATGTTAATTGGAGGCTTAGAAAAACCTACTTCTGGTAAAATAATTTTTAATGATCAAGAAATAACAGGCCTTAGTGAAGATGAAGTGTCGGAGATAAGAAAGAAAAATATTGGAATAATATTTCAGTCGTTTTATTTAATTCCTAATTACACAGCTGTTGAAAATGTTGCTTTAACACTTGAACTTAATAATTTTAAAAATCCAGAAAAAGAAGCTAAAATTTTATTAGATCGTTTTGGTTTGAAACATCGTTTAAATAATTTACCAAGTCAATTATCAGGTGGTGAACAACAACGAGTTGCTATAGCTAGAGCAATTGCGATGAAACCAGAATTAATCTTAGCAGATGAACCAACAGGAAACTTAGATACTGAAAATTCTATCATGATTGCAAATATTTTATTTAAGTATGTCAAAGAAGAAGGTTCGTCTTTAATCATGGTAACCCATGATCCTAAACTTGCCGACAAAGCTAAAAGAAAAATAAAAATTAAAGATGGAAAAATTAAATAATCTCTCAGAATTTAGTTTGATTTTTAAATATGCTTTAAAAGACTTAAGTAGAAATTATCATAAAATTTCTAGTATCATTCTTACCCTATTTATAAGTCTTTTTATCTTAAGTGCTATTTTCACAATTGAAGATAGTCTTAAAAAACAACTTAATGATAATGCCAAAGCACTTTTGGGTGGAGATTTAGAGATTGATTACAATCGTAATCAAGGAAATTTAGATCTAGTTAACAAAGTAAAAGAATTTGCAACTGTTTCTCAAATGATTGAGTTCAGCACTATGCTTTCAACTACTGGCAGAGAAAAAAATAAATCATTATTTACTAGAATTAAAACTGTGGATGAAAAATATCCTTTATATGGAAATGTTGTTTATGAACCAATGGGTGCTTATGAAAGAATGCAAAAAGAACCTAATACTATCCTGATCAATGAAAGTTTATCAAAAACCCTAAATATTAAAATTAACGAAATAGTAAAAGTTCAAGATCAAAATTTTACAGTAATTGGAATTATTAAATCAGTACCAGATGTAAGTGGATTTGTTGCATTTGGCGATTGGGCTTTAGCAGGAAAACAAACTTTAGAAATTTTAAAACTAAACGGAATTGGAAGCTTTTTAAACTATGAATATAAAGTAAAGTTTAATGACAATGATAAGCCTGAAGAAATTGAGAAACGAATTGAAGAAATATTTAAAGAAGATCAAAAAGTTAAACTTAGATATCCTGAAAATTCTGCAAGTGGTATAAAGAGAATTATTAATAATTTTTCTCAATTTTTATCTCTCGTATCAATCAGTGCAATGTTGATAGCAGGTATTGGAATAGCAAATACTTTGCTTTCTTTTATTAATCAAAACAATATGTCGATAGCTGTACGAAAAGCAGTTGGCTTTTATTCAGGTAATATTAAAACTCTATATTATCTGCAGTTATTTATACTTTTATTTATTATAACTGTTGTTGCTTATGGGTCGAGTTTTTTAATTGTGCCAATAGCAGATAAATATTTATCCGATGGATTAGGATTGAATGTTTATCCAGTGTTTTCTTTACTAAATTTTTTAAAAATATTTTTAGTGGGATTATTGGTTCTAGTAATTTTTACTATCCCAACAATCAGTTCTATTGATCAAGTAAAAGCGTCTAATTTATTTAGAAACGTATTTCAAAATCTTCAATTTTATTATTCTAAAAGATCAGTTGTTCTTAGCTTTGTTTTATTATCTATCTTAATTTTATTATTCACAGTTGGATCTGAACAGCCTTCTTATAGCTTGGGCTACTTTGCTGCTTTTTTTGTGTGTTTAATTGTATTTTTTTTACTTTCAAAATTAATCATTTTTTTCCTAAAAAAATTCAAATCTAGTTCAATAATTTCTTTAAAAGTTTCAATTAAAAATATTACTCAAACAAAAAGTATAACTCCCATTACAGTCATGTCTCTTGGCTTAGGGGTTACTTTGTTATTAACATTAGCTTTAGTTGGTACAAATTTTCAAAGAGAAATAGCTAAATCTATTCCGGATATTGCACCTGATTATTTCTTCGTCGGTATTCAAAAAGGAGAAAGAGAGAAATTTGAGCAAGGTATTTTAAATATGGATCCCAATGCATCTATTGAAATTGTGCCAATGGTATCTTCTGGAATTGTAAAAATTAATGGTGTAGATCCTAACACTTATATTAAACCAGATAATGATAGTTACTGGGTAATTGGTAGTGAACGAAGATCTTCTTGGGTAGAAAATGTACCTGAAGACAATCCAATTTTACAAGGTGAATGGTGGGATTTATCAAACCCAGATCAACTTCAAATATCTTTAGATGCAAAAGTTGCTAAAGATTTAAATATCCAGTTAGGAGATATTTTTACTTTAAATGTTTATGGGCGTGAAATTGAAGGAAAAATAATTAATTTCAGAGAGGTAGATTATCGAGATTTAAGCATCAACTTTGCAATGTTATTTAATCCTCAATTTGCAAAAAATATTCCACACGAATATTTGGCTACTGCAAAATTTAATTCAAATAAATTTGATGAAACTGAAATGCTTGAAATTATGCCAAGTTTATCAATGATAAAAATTGCAGATTATTTATCTAAAGTTACAGCTGTTTTAAATAAAGTATTTATTGCAGTTACTTTAATTTCAGCGGTTACTATTGTTATAGGGTTAATCGTGATTTCGAGTGCAATTATGGTTCAAGGAAAAGTAAAAGAATATCAAAATTTAGTCTTTAAAATTTTAGGTTTTTCAAAAAAACAAATTATTTTTTCATCATTAATTGAATTCATAATTATTTTTAAATCTGTAATTTTAATTGCAATATTTTTTGCAGTGATTGGTTCAAAATTTATTATAGAAAATATTTTTGAGCTAGTGTGGATGTTTGACTTTAAAGTTTTAATTTATTTAGGATTTTCAATTGGCTTTGTTACTTTAATTTTAATACTGCTAACAAACTTAAAATATCTAAATCCTAAAGTTTATCCTCTAATAAGAAATCAATAATTAGAATTTAGTAATTTTACTATCTAAAGAAATTAGATTTAATTCTACTTTTAATTTTGGAAATCTTTTTTTTATTTGTTTTTTAATTTTTGAGAAAGACTCTTTGTGAATTTTTTTTTCATTTACCGGGCTTAATTCTTTATTTCCATTAGCAATTTTAGCAGCACCACAATCTTTATGATTAATGACAATTAATTTTTCTATTTTATGTAATTTAATAGAAGTTCCTAAATTATCATAAAACGTTTTATGCCATTTTTTAAATTTATCATGTGTAACACCAATAGCTGCACCTGCAATTGTAAACGCACTATATTTTCCTGTTAATTTTTTTTTCTTTAAGTGATTATGAGCTAAATGTTGAAATCTTGGATCCATGCAAGATAACACCATTGCTTTAAATTTTGATTTCATCAATTTAATTCCACTTTAAACATAGCCTCGTTTCTTCTATTCATTGGAAGGGTAAATGGGCTATCATAGGTTGCTCTAATAGGTAGGCTTATGATTGATATATTATTTTTTTGTAACTCTTTTTCTAAAATTTCTTTATGTTTAATAAAATTTCCATCTGATGCTCGTCCAGAATACCTCAGTACTGCGTAGTATCCTCCTTCAATATTAACTATTTTAACATCTTTCCTGCTTGGATTTGGTACATTTTCTGAGTTAAATTTAGATGGTAAATAAAATTGCATACTCATATTTCCATTTTTCTCAACTTGGGTAACTGGAGTTGTCATTTTAATTTTTTCTTGAGTATCGTTTCTGCCTGAAATGTAATTAAATAATTTTCTAAAATTACTATCTATTCCAGATGTCATTGTTTCAACCGCTAAACGATCAGAATATTTTCTAATCTCATAAACTTCATTTTTAGAGACAACTTCATAATTTGCTTCTTCGTAAGCCATAACTGCAGAATAAGGTAAAATAAATAAAGTACAAAATACTATAAGATAAAGTTTAATAATTTTCATTGTTACATAACTTTATATTCAAAATTTTGTGTAGTTTCATTAATTTGAATTAATTTAGCTCCATTTCTCTCATGAAAATTAGTTGCCATTTCTGTTAGAGGTGAAAGAGTTACCAATCTATTTAAATGATTAGATTTTTTAATTTTTTTAAATACTTCTTTTACTATTAATTTGCCTCCACCCTTTTTTTTAGACCATACGGTGTAAGCAATTGCTATTTGACCACCCGATTGATCTCTCATAGCAGTTTGTAGAAATGCGTCAGTACTAAGTTTTTCTAACTCTTCAACACTTTTTGGAATTGCATTTGTATAAGCAAAACACATTACAGCATGAATTTCTCCTTTATATTGAACTCCAAAAATTTTTCTTCCGTATCCCGTTCTAAACTTATTATCTAACTCAGGTCTTACAGGATCTTCATCTGTATTACATTCTTTTAGCTCAACAAGTTTTGCACCTTTAACCCAACCAAAAAAGTTATCGATATTTTTACTTAAGACTTGTCTATTTTTTCTTAATCTAGCTTTAATTCTTGGATTAAATTTTTTTTTCATGATTTAAATAATTTAAACATTTATTTAAAATTTAGTATGTGTTAAAAAATCATATTAGATAATCATATAAAAGCTTTGAACTGGTTACGAAAATTAGAGCATATATAAAATTATAAAATAATTTTTCTTCAATAATTTTAAGCAATTTATATCCAATCAATATTCCTAATAAAGCAACTGGAAATAATATTGCTGACTGTTTAAAAGATTCTAAATTTGTCATAGACAAATTAATATACAAAGGAAGTTTAATTAAATTTACAAAAGTGAAAAAAAATATTCTTGTTCCAACATAGATTTCTTTTTTCATTCTAAGTGGAAGTAAATAAAGACTGGTAGGAGTTCCTCCTGCGTGCACACAAAAACTTGTAAAACCAGCTACTACAGAACAAGCTCCACCTTTTAAAAAATTTTTCTTAGATTGTTTTTCTTTGTCTTTTTTAAAAAAGAAATAATGACCTGCAAATAAGAAGCCCATTACTCCAATTATAAATTTTAATAAATCTTCTGAAAAATATGAAAAAGTTAAAGATCCAATAATTATACCGATAGCTGCAAATGGAACCATTAGTTTTAAAGTTCCTAAATCAAATTCTTTTCTATATTTATAAACAGCAATGAAATCTGAAAATATTAAAATTGGTAAAATAATTCCTAAAGCTTGATTTAGAGGCATCACTATTGTCATTAAAGGAACAGAAATTAAAGTCATGGATCCACCTAGGCCTGATTTTGCAATTCCGTATAAAATTATGGCTGGAACAACTGTAAAAAAAAATATTAAGTTTATTTCCATTTATTTAATGAGTTTAATAATTTCGATCCTAGAGGGCTGATTGGTTCTTGAAGTACTATTTCTTTTCCAGTTTTTTGTTTTACTAATTGTAATAATTTAGTTGCTAACCCTTGTTTTCTAAAAATTGGATTAACAAATATATACTCTACCTCACCTTTCTCATTAAATCTAACAAAGCCTATTGTTGTATTTTCATTTTTAAAGGTTAAAACTCCCTCAGTTTCCTCAATTTTAAAATTAGAAACTTCCAGATTGTTCATAAATCCTAGTAATTTAGGAGTAAAAGAATAACTGCTATTGCAGCAATAATAGAACTAACGACAATATAATTAAGCTTAATATTGAATTTTTTTTCTACGAACTCAGTAATTTTTTCCCAGAATAATACTATTAAAAAAATAATTATAGCTGGCAGTATATATTTAATCATAATTAAGCTTTGTCATCACTGACATAAACTGAAACACCTCTTGTATTCAAATCGACATCAAATTTTTTATGTAATGGGGGGAATGCTCTTTGTGAACAATCTAATCTGTCACAGGTTCTACAAGAAACTCCAATTGGTATTTCAGTAGATTTATCATTTATATTCATGTTTTCAGTATATACAAAATCTTTTGCGTACTTAGCGTCACAACCAAGTCCTATAGATAAAACGCTTTTGGCTTGACCAAATCTTCCAATACCTTTTTCAACAGTTCTTGCAATACAAACGTATTTTTCACCATTATTCATTTTACTTACAGCTGCTTGAATCACTCCTGGTCTAGTAAAAGCAGAATAAACATTCCATCGTGGACAAGCACCACCATATCTTGGAATATCTATACCTGATAAAGAAAATCTTTTAGAAATATTCCCTGCCATGTCAACTCTTAAAAAATGAAAAGGAATTCCAGGAAGTTTAGGGTCTTGAAGACAAGTTACTCTATGAGCGACTTGTTCAAAAGATGTTGCAAAAGTATTTTGAAGTAGCTCTAAATCATATTTAAGTTTTTTACATTCAGAATGAAATAATTTATAAGGCATTAAAATCGCCGCTCCACAATAATTTAGCAAAGCAACTTTAGTTAACTTTTTTGACTCCTCAGATGGAAAACTAAATTTAAAAAGATAGTCATCAATTTCTTTATTAGCGCCTTCTTGCGCAATTTGTGCGGCTGCGTGTAATTTTTTTGTTTCTAGTGAACTGTAATCACTAAGTAATAACTCTTTTTTATTTTTATTATAAATTTTTGAAAATGGTTTACTTTCGTCAGGAATAACATCTTTTACAGTAATTGAATATTCTGAATATAAATATTCACATAAAGCTATGTATCTTGTTCGATTATTTTTTTGAATTTTATCAAATACTTTATTTGCAAATTCTTCTAACTCAGGAAAGTAATTTTTATTTTCTTGTAAAAAGTCTGAAATAACTTCTCCTGGAAAAGAATTTTTTCTATTATCAACAATTTTACCAGATATTTTTTCTATCTTATTTATTAGTTCGTGATCTTTTTTTTTTAAAATATCTCCAAGTCTTACAATTGCTTTTCCAATTTTTGGATTGGTGCTAACTAAATCTTTTACTTCAGGTCCTAAAATATCTAAATCTTCAAATAAACTATCATCTAAAATTTCGGAAATAGTATTTTGAAGATTAATATCTGTTTTTGAAGTAAGATCTGATAACTGAATATTTAATCTTTCACATAAGTTTAATAGTAGATCGCCATCAATTTTTCTTTTTCCACTTTCAATAAGATTTAAATAACTTGGAGAAATGTTTAAATCTTCTGCTAATTTATTTGCTTGAAGACCAAGTTGTCTTCTAAAAGACTTGATTTTAGGCCCTATTTTTAAATCTATTTGACTCATATTTACTATTTGTAAATTTTGTAAATTTATTTTTACAATATTTTTTCCCTATTTACAAAGCTTTTTAACGTTTTTTATAGATTTTGTAAATTCTGTAAAATATATAATTTACATGGATAAAAATTTAAAAAACACGGAAAATGAAGCTCAAATCATCAAAAAAGAGGACTTAGATCAGCATAATAGTAGAGGAATCTATATGAGAGATGATCATTGTGATTGGGGTTCAAGTGGGATGAGTGAACTAATGAAAGCCTTAGACGATAGCAACTAGTTCATTCTTCTTATTCAATTTTCTAAATTAAAACACAAAGGAAACTAAAAAATGAGTGCAGAAAATATCTCATACGACTTAAAAAGATTTGCTGGAATAAAGAGAGACTATACTGATGAGGAAGTTGAAAGATTAAGAGGCTCAATCAAAATTGAATATTCTTTGTGTAAAAACCAATCTCAAAAACTTTGGAAATTATTAAATTCTGAGCCATACGTGAACACACTTGGCTCTTTATCAGGTAATCAAGCGGTACAACATGCAAAAGCTGGTTTAAAAGCAATTTATTTAAGCGGGTGGCAAGTTGCTGCTGATGCTAATACAGCTGGTGAAATGTACCCAGATCAATCTCTATATCCCTATGACAGTGCACCAAAATTAGTTGAGTCTATGAACAACTCTTTAATAAGAGCTGATCAAATTCAACATATGGAAATGCAAGACGGTGATATGAAAAAAGAAGACAGAACAGATTACATGTTGCCTATTATTGCTGATGGTGAAGCTGGATTTGGCGGTCCATTAAATGTGTTCGAGTTAACTAAAAAATTTATAAGAGCAGGTGCTGCAGGTGTGCACTTTGAGGACCAACTAGCTAGTGAAAAAAAATGTGGTCATATGGGTGGTAAAGTTTTGGTGCCAACAGGAACAATGGTAAAAAATCTAAAAGCTGCAAGATTAGCTGCTGATATTGCAGAAGTTCCATTAATTATTTTAGCAAGAACTGATGCGAATGCTGCAAAACTAATTACGAATGATTTTGATGAAAATGATAAACCATTTTTAACAGGTGAAAGATCTCCTGAAGGTTTTCATTATGTAAAAGACGGAATTGAACAGGCTATCTCTAGAGGTTTAGCTTATGCACCTTATGCTGATTTAATTTGGTGTGAAACAGCAACGCCTAATTTAGCAGAAGCTAAAAAGTTTGCTGATGCAATACATGAAAAATTTCCTGGAAAACTTTTAGCTTATAATTGTTCACCTTCTTTTAATTGGAAAAAACATCTAAGCGATGATGAAATTGCTTCATTCCAACAAGAAATTGCAAAAATGGGTTATAAATTTCAATTTATTACTCTTGCTGGTTTTCATACTCAAAATATTGCAATCTTTGAACTTGCTGAAAAATACAGAAAAGAAGGTATGGCTGCATACTCTAGAATTCAACAACAAGAATTTGCTCGAGAAAAAGATGGTTATACTAGCGTTAAACACCAAAGAGAAGTTGGTACATCTTATTTTGATGCAGTATCAAATACTATCAGTAGCGGTCAAAGTTCAACTACAGCAATGGCTGGATCTACAGAGTCAGAACAGTTTTAAAAAAATAACTTCCCTCTCCATTTTTTTAGTAGCCCTTAACAGGGCTATTTTTTTTGTTTGTAATTCATACCAAGACTGTTAAGGGTCACAAATGTCTAATAAAAACTTTGGTTTTGGAACACAAATAAGAAAGTCTCCATATTTCGACTCTACTGTTAAATGGGGAGCTACAGGTTTTTCTGTTTATAATCATATGTATATTCCAAGAGATTTTGGAAGCCCTGAACAAAACTTTTGGAACCTTATTGAAAAATCAATCTTATGTGATGTTGCGGTTGAAAGACAGGTGGAAATAACTGGTTCTGATGCTTATAAATTTATTCAACTATTAACACCTAGAGATCTTTCAAAGTTATCAGTTGGACAATGTAAATATGTATTAATCGTAAACAATGATGGTGGCATTTTAAACGATCCAGTTTTATTAAGATTAGCAGAAAATCATTTTTGGTTATCCTTGGCAGATAGTGATGTTTTGTTATGGGCACAAGGTGTTGCGGTTAACTCAGGTTTAGATGTTAAAATATCTGAACCAGATGTATCCCCTCTGCAGTTACAAGGCCCTACCTCACAAGAAATAATGGTCAAACTATTTGGTGAAGATATCAGAGATCTTAAATATTATTGGCTTAGAGAATATCAACTTGATGGAATTCCATTAATTGTTTCAAGAACAGGTTGGTCAAGTGAACTTGGATACGAAATATATTTAAGGGATGGTTCAAAAGGAAATGAATTATATGAAAAAATAATGGAAGCTGGCAAAGAACATGGTATTCAGCCTGGTCATACGTCTTCTATTAGAAGAATTGAAGGTGGAATGCTTTCTTATCACGCTGATGCAGATATACATACAAATCCATTTGAATTAGGATTTGATCGATTGGTTAATTTAGATACTGATATAAATTTTATAGGTAAAGAAGCGCTAAAAAAAATAAAGCAAGAAGGAATTAAAAGAAAACAAGTTGGTCTTATAATTGATTGTGATCCTTTATCAGGACCCAACACAACTTTTTGGCCAATTGAAAAAGATGGTAAGACAATTGGCAAAGTAACCTCAGCTGTGTATTCACCTAGATTAAAAAAGAATATTGCACTTGCAATGATAGAAATAAATTATTCAGAATTAGGAAATCAATTAGATGTTCAAACTCATGAAGGAAAATATTCTGCTACTGTTGTAGAAAAACCTTTTTATGATCCTAAAAAGAAAATAGCTAGTAGCTAAGATTTAATATTGTAACCTTTTTTAAGTAAAATAGTAACAATCGTGATGCATCCTAATAAAAAAGCAACCATAGAAACAATGCTAACCCAAATATTAAAATCTGATACTCCATAAAATGAAAATCTTAATCCATTTATTAAATAAACTACTGGATTAAAATAAGTAACCATCTGCCAAAATTCTGGCAGCATATCTAAAGAATATAAACTTCCACCTAAAAATACCATCGGAGTAATAACTAGTGTTGGTATAATTGACATTTGCTCAAAGTTAGAACTCATCAATCCGATTAAAAAACCAAACAAAGCAAAAGTAAAAGCAACTAAAACTAATAAAAATATCATTAATAAAGGATATTTTACATCTACCTCTACAAAAAATGTTGCCGTTATAAAAATTACAAAACCTACAATTAAAGTTTTTGTTGCTCCAGCGCCAACAAAAGCAAGAACAATTTCTAAAGTTGATATAGGAGCTGCCAAGATTTCATAAATCGTCCCATTAAATTTGGGAAAAAATATACCAAAGGATGTGTTGCTGATTGATTGGGTTAAAAGAGTGAGCATCAATAAACCTGGAACAATGTATGATCCATAGCTTATCCCATCAATATTTTCTACATAACCTCCAATTACTGAACCAAAAACAATAAAATATAAAGAGGTAGATAAAACTGGTGATAACAATGATTGCATCAATGTTCGTTTAAATCTATCCATCTCATGTAGATAAATTGCTTTAAAAGCATAATAATTAAATTTCATTATTTTCCTTTACTAAGCTGACAAATATTTTTTCTAATGTGCTTTGTTCTGTTTTTAAATCTTTTAATTTAAATCCTGCATCTTTTAAATCTTGAAGTAAATTTGTAATCCCAGTTTGTTTAGCTTGAACATTGTAGGTGTAATCAATTGACATTTTATCTTTACCAATTTCAAGATTATATTTTTCTAAACTACTCGGTAATTCTTTAACCTCTTCTTGTAAGTCCACAGTAAGTTTCTTGTGACCCATTTTCTTTAATAATTCTTTTGTTTCATCAACCACTATAATTTCTCCCTGATTGATTACTCCTACTCTATCTGCAATAGCTTCTGCTTCTTCTATATAATGTGTGGTTAAAATTATTGTAACACCAGTTTTTCTTAAACTCTCAACAACTTTCCACATATCCTGTCTTAACTCAACATCAACACCAGCAGTTGGTTCATCTAAAAATAAAATGGTTGGTTCATGAGATAATGCTTTTGCAATCAAAACTCTTCTTTTCATTCCCCCAGATAATTGTCTAAGCCTTAAATCTTTTTTATCCCATAGACTTAGATCTTTTAAAACTTTCTCAATATGTTTAGGGTCAGGTTTTTTCCCGTACAAACCTCTAGAATATGAAACGTTATTAAATACAGTTTCAAATTGCTCTAAAGTTAACTCTTGAGGTACTAACCCAATTCTAGATCTTGTTTCTCTATAATCATCAATAATATCAAATTCATCTACTGTAACTTTCCCAGAAGATGGTCTTACTATCCCGCAGATAATACTTATAAGCGTAGTTTTTCCTGCACCATTTGGTCCTAGCATTGCAAAAATTTCACCCTTTTTAATATTTAGGTTTATTTTTTTTAATGCCTCAAAACCATTGTCGTACACTTTTGACAGGTTATTTATGCTTATTTGCTCGTTTGACATGTGGTTAGGCATATATAGAGACAATTTATAGTATTACAATAAATTAAAATTTACCTTAATTTTGGTTTAATGAAAAAATTTTTAGTATTTATCTGTTTTGTATTAGCATTTAGCACCAAGGCAAATGGAAAAGAAACCACTTATAGTAAAGAGTTATTCGACAAAGCATTATTGGAAGGAAAAGTTGTGGTGGTTAGTTCTTGGATTAAATATTGTACTTCTTGTGCTAGCCAAATGAAAGTTCTTGAAAAAGCAAAAAATGATTTTGAGAATATGGAGTACTTTGCTTTTGATGTAACAAATAAAGAAATTGCTAAATTTTTTAACGTTCAATATCAAACAACACTTTTAATTTTTAAAGACAATAAAGAAGTTTACAGAAGCATTGGTGAGACCACTAAAGAACTAATTTATGATGCTTTAAAATCCTCTATCTAAATTTAATTTTTAAAATTATTGCAGGCAAAAATGTTGCGGTTAAAAAAGATAAAAATAATAAAGATTGAGCTATAAAAGGTGAAAACAAGTCTTTTGACAAAAATACTCCAACTAACAAACTTTTAGAAAAATCTGGAAATGGAAACATTAAAAATCCAGCAACTAAACCAATTATAATTGAAATATAAGCAGTTTTTTCATCTACCTTATTATAGAAACTATAAAAAACAGTCACTACAAACGCACAACAAAAGAGATCTGCAAGAAGGAATAAATATAAAATATCAAATCCTTTTGAAGCAACACCAAATGCAATTACGGATAAGATTAAAATGAAATATTTAGATATTTTAAAGTAATCAGTTTTTTTATCTAAATTAAAAGTTGCTTTGCCATCGACTACAAATAAACTAGAAATAGCATTAACCAAAGTATCAACAGTAGAAATTGTTAATGCAAGACCAAGGATAATGATTAATAAGGATAAAATTTCTTTTTGATCTTTTAACAATAAACTAAAAAATCCTAAATCAGGTCTAATAGATGGATCCATTGAAAATGAAACCATTCCAATAAAACCCATTAAGAAAACTATTGGAACAATAATAAAGAAAGAAATTATCAAACCATTTTTTAATGTTTGATAATCTTTTGCTGCATATACTCTTTGCCAATTTCCTTGATGAAATAAATTAGTTGCTGCAACTGCTATAAAGAAAGTTAATCCAGCAGTATATCCTGGAACATAACTTGAACTTATTAGTTGAGGGTTTTTCTCATTAATTAAAGAAAAAGAAAAATTATCTCCTGAAGATGAACTAATAATTGAAACCAAAATAAATAATAAAACACCAATTACAATCATTTGAATATTATCAGTAAATATTGAGGCTCTTAATCCTCCATATAGTGTATAGCTTAAGGTAGCTGCCAAGACTATTAATGCTGTAATCCATAATTCTGTTCCTGATATGTAGTTAATTAATACAGCAACTGCTGTTACTTCTGCACAAAGAAAAATGAACATATAAAAGATTGTCATTAACAAAATTAGCTTAAAAAGACTTTTGCCAAATTTCTTTCTCATAAACTCAACTAAAGAAGATCCTTTTGGAAACTCATTTCTAATTTTTTTTCCAAAATAAATTAAGAAAATCATTGGAAAAGCTGTGCCTAATGCATAACCAATAACAGCACCTACCCCGCCCCAGGTTGCAGCTGCAACTGGACCAAATAAAATCCAAGCACCTAAAGCTGATGCTACAAGACTTGTAGTAAGTGAAAATAAACCAATGTTTCTATTTGCAGTTAAATAATTATTAATTCCTGTAAATTTTTTAGAATGAAGAATTCCTAAAAAAGCAAATATTAAACTAATTGCAATCACTAATATTAATGAAGTTGATTGAGTTAAAAAATATGTTTTATCCATTTTATCCCTTTCTGAATTACCGGACAGGTTCTTAGGGTATGATCTCAGTCTGTTAAGACACCCCTATAAATAATCTTTATATTATATTAATCGATATGGCTAGTGATTTAAAAAATATTTCTTAAATTATTTTTGACTCTTATGATTCATTATTTCAATCATGCATTGAGTTGCGTACTCTCTCCACTCAGATGATGTTTTGTTCTTCATGCTATCCAGATGATTTCTGTTACTTTGAATATCATCTTTATGCTTTAATTTGTCAGCTCCATTTAAGTTTTTCTCCATTTCAGACAAATTTGTTTCCATTGCCTTTATCCATTCGTTTCCAAGCTCAACACATTTTTGATCATCTTTTTCATCACAAATTTGTTTAAAAAAATTAAAGATAACATCATCAGTATTTACTGAAGTATTCATTAATTATTTTTTACAGGTACCAATAGACTCTGGGCCGCAAGTTTGACCATTAGTCCACGTTGCTCCAGTTAAATTAGCTCCATCAAAATTAGCATTGGTGATGTTAGAAGAAGTAAAGTTAGCTTCCATCAAATTAGAGTTTTGAAAATTTGCTTCGATTAAAGTTGCTCCCATAAAATCAACTCTAGTTAAGTTGGCTCCTGTAAAATTAGTTTTTTCAAAATTTGCGCCAATAGAAACAGATTCATAAAGATTGGCTCTTACAAAGGTAGACTCTGGAAAAGTTCCAAAAGATAGATTTGAAGTCATCATAATACTTTTGTCAAAGTTTACTTGAATAAAACTTGCAAAAGAAAGATTTGAATTTGGAAGATAACTTCCTTGTAAATCTTGTGAGTCTGAGAATCTACAATTAGAATAATCAACACCTTCTGTTAAAGGATCGTCACATGCTGCATTTGAATTTGTGAAAAATAATAAACTAAATAAAGCAAGTAGGATTATTTTTTTCATAAGCAAAGTTAGCAAAAAAAATATGTCAAAACAATGAAGGTTTAAAATTTAATATTAATTTAACAATGTAATTTATTGATATTTTGCAGTATAAAAATCAACTAATGAAAGAATATAACATTGCTTCAATAGCTGGTGACGGGATTGGTAAAGAGGTGTTACCTGAAGGCTTAAAAGTTTTAAAAGATGTTGCTTTAAAACATCAATTTAAAATAAATTTTACAGAATATGATTTTGCTTCCTGTGATTATTACGAGAAACATGGAAAAATGCTTCCTGATGATTGGAAAGAAAAATTAGAAAAACATGATGCTATATTTTTTGGAGCAGTCGGTATGCCAGATAGAGTACCAGATCATATTTCTTTATGGGGATCCTTACTTCAGTTTAGAAGAGAATTTGATCAATACATAAATCTTAGACCCGTAAAACTTTTCCCTGGTATTAATCCTCCTCTAGCCAACAAAAAACCTGGTGATATCGATATGTTGATTGTTAGAGAGAATACAGAGGGAGAATATTCTACTGTAGGCGGAAGAATGTATAAAAATACCGATAGAGAAATTGCAATTCAAGAAACTATCATGTCGGCACATGGAATAGACAGAGTTCAGAAATTTGCTTTTGAATTAGCTAAAAAACGAAAAAGAAAAAAATTAACAAATGCAACAAAATCAAACGGAATTTCAATTACTATGCCTTTTTGGGATGAACGATTTAATGAAATGAAAAAAAACTATTCTGAAATTGAAACAGATCAATTTCATATTGATATTTTAGTTGCTAGATTTGTGCTCAATCCTGAATGGTTTGATGTTGTAGTAGCATCGAATTTATTTGGAGATATTCTTTCAGATTTAGGACCTGCTTGCACAGGAACAATTGGAATTGCTCCCTCTGGAAATATTAATCCAGAAAATAAATTTCCATCTTTGTTTGAACCAGTTCACGGTTCTGCCCCTGATATTGCAGGAAAAGGAATTGCTAATCCTGTAGGACAAATTTGGTCTGGAGCAATGATGCTAGATTATTTAGGGGAAAAAGAAGCATCTAATTCAATAGTTGAAGCAATTGAAAAATCTTTAAGTGATAAAAGTAATAGAACTAAAGATTTAGGGGGTGATGCTGATACTATCAAATCTTCTAATTCGATTTTAGCTAATCTTTAAATTTTAATTTTTTTTCCAGTTTTTGCACTTTTAGTTATAGCGGCAAAAATTTTAAGAGAGATTAAACCATCATTTCCATTTACTTTTGGTTTAGCTTTTTTTGCGACAACATCAGCAAAATGATCAATTTGATTTACTAATGTATTGTCATCTTTTTTGTTTTTATCTTCATTAACAAAAATTTTATTCCACCAACTTCTTTCTTTTTTATAAAACCAATATTTAAGATTGGGAAACTGTAAAGAACCCTTGGTACCTCCAATCATGTAAGCAGATTGGTTGGTAATTGGGTATGCAGGATTTTCTCCAGCAGTTAATTCATAACTCCACGGTGCAACAATTGTATCTGACAAATTTAGCGTACAAAGTGCTCCTGAATTAAAAATCAAGCTAATTGTAGCTGTATCCTCCACTTGGAATTTTCTAGTTTTATTTGTTGTAAATGCTTGCACATATTTTATTGAACCCAATAAATAACAAATCATATCAATGTCATGCACTAAATTAATTCCTAAAGGCCCCCCACCTTTCCTAACTCTCCATTTTTCATTGTAATAAGCTTTGTGTTTGTACAACCAACACAAAACATTTGCGGAGACGATTTTGCCCAATTTACCTTTGTTAATAATGTCTTTTACTTTAGAGACTATAGAATTGTGCCGACGATGATATCCAATCAATAATGGTGTTTTATTCTTATTAGCACTACTTATAATTTTTTTCGCAGATTGAATGTTATCTGAAATAGGTTTTTCTAACAGAACAGGTATTTTATTTTTTAAAAAACTTACTGTATGTTTTTCATGCAATTGATTAGGAGTAGCAACTATTACAGCATCTAGTTTTTTTGAATTTAAAAGCTCTGATACATTTGAATATAATGGGATTTTATATTTTTTTGATAAATTTTTAGCGTTATTGCTAATATCTACTATTGAATGAAGATTTGCTTTTTTTGATTTTTTAATGGCTTTAATGTGTTGCAAACCCATTAATCCTGTTCCAACTATAGAGATATTAATTTTTTTACTCATAAATTAATTAATTTTAATTTTTGTAAAGCATGTATACCTTTTATTAGGTTTAATTAAAGTACTAGGAAAATTTTTTTTATTAGGAGCATCAGGAAAATATTGTGTTTCTAAACAAATACCTTGATAGGGAAATAATTTTTTTTTGTAATTTAGATTTTGTGCTGAATAAAGTTGAACACCGGGTAAATTTGAAAAAAAATCAACTTGAATATTAGTATTATTATTTTTTAAAGTTCCAACATAATTTCTAATATTTTTCTTTACAACAAAAGTGTTATCAAAACCTTTAAATTTAATATTAAGCTTTTTATTTTTAAAATAATCTAATTTTTTTCTAATGTTTTGAAAATTTGAAAAATCGTAAGTAGATTTGTTTACATTTTTAAATCTACCAGTTGGAATTAAATTTTTATTTATTTGAAGATATTTATATGAGTTCAATTTTAATTCATGACTATAAATCATTTTTTTTTTATTTTTTTCTAAGTTCCAATAACTATGATTAGTTAAATTAACATGAGTGCTTTTATTGGATTTATATTCATATTTTATAAATAGATATTTATTTATTAATTGATAAGTACAATTGACAACAAGATCTCCCGGAAAGCCTTGATCGTCATTTGCTGAATGAATTTGATATACTACTTTATCTTTTGTTTGATTTAATTTTTTCCATGGGAGAATTGAGAAACCAACTTTACCACCATGCAGTATATTTTTTCCCTCATTTGCATTTAAATTATATTTTTTATTACCTATCTTAAATTTTGCATTGGAAATTCTACCCGCATATCTTCCACAAGTAGATCCAACACTTGGATGTTTATATCGATAGTTTTGTTTTGATCCTAAGTTTAAAATTAAATTTATTTTCTTTTTCTTGTGATAAACTTCAAAAAGACTAGCGCCGTAATTAAGAGTTTGAACTCGTAGAAATTTATTTTGAATTGTAGAACTTTTAACTTTCACCTAGATCAAGTTATACCACCATCAACAATAAAGCTTTGTTTTGTACATCCAGATGATTGATCTGATGCTAAAAACATTACCATTTGAGCAACATCATTAGGTTTTAATTGTCTTTTTAAAGCCTGACTGTCTAAAATTAGCTTTTTGTACCTTGGTGTTAACCAATGTTTTATTTGTCTTTCAGTAGCTATAGATCCAGGGACTACTGAATTGGTTCTGATATTATATTTCCCATACTCTTGTGCAAAAGATCTAGTTAAACCTACTACTGCAGATTTTGCGGTTTCATAAACAACTTTATCACCTTCACCTAGCATCCACGAAACTGAACTTAAATTTACAATCGAACCAGCTTTCATTTTTTTCATAGATTTAACGACAGCTTTAGCTGCAAAAAAATAATGTTTTAAGTTGATTGCCATTCTATTTTCCCAATATTTTTCATCCACCTGATCTGTTGTGTGTCTATCATCATTGGCTGCATTATTAATTAAAACATGTATTGGACCTTTTTTTGCAATAATATTTTTAATTGTTTTTTCTAATTTATTGATGTCTAACAAATTACATTCAATGAATGTTGGAGTTCTAAATTTATTTTTTTTAATTTTATTTAAAAGTTTTTTTGTCTCTTTTAGATCAATATCTACAAAATAAACCTCACTTCCTTGTTCACAAAAATGTTCAACAATCGAACCACCTATGCCTGAACCACCACCAGTAATAAACACTCTTTTATTTTTTAAATCAGAATATTTAACTTTCATCTTATATTCTCTCCTCAGTTTGAGCATCAAATAATGATATTTGAGTTAAATCAAAATATAATTTTGTTTCTTTTGCTAATTCAATTTTAATTGTTGAAGGAAATTTAGCTAAAACTTCTTGATTAGCATAATCAAAAGTCATTATTTGCTCATGACCGATATACTCACTTAAATCTGCTCTTAAAGTAACTTCAAAATCACTTTCATTAGATTTTTTAAAGTAAATATGCTCTGGTCTTATACCAAAGAAAACTTCTTTATTATTTAAATTAGATTTATCTTTAAATTCATATCCTTTTACTGGAATTTCAAAATTAGATCCACTTGCTGTAAAAGATATTTCACCCGAGCTTTCTTTTAAACTTCCTTTAATTAAATTCATAGATGGTGATCCAATAAAATCAGCTACAAAAGTGTTACTTGGTTTGTTGTAAATGTTTTCAGGTGTATCATTTTGTTGAATAACGCCATGATTCATAATTGCAATTCTTGTCCCTAAACTCATCGCTTCAGTTTGATCGTGAGTTACGTATACAACTGTTGTTTTTAATTGTTGGTGAAGTTTTTTAATTTCTCTTCTCATCTCAACTCTTAATTTTGCATCTAAGTTAGACAGAGGTTCATCAAATAAAAATATTCTAGGTTCTCTTACTAATGCTCTTCCAATAGCAACCCTTTGTCTTTGTCCTCCAGACAATTGAGATGGTTTTCTTTCTAACAATTGATCAACTTGTAAAAATTTAGATACCTTCTCTAACTGTTGTTCAATTTTTTCTTTTGAAGTCTTTGCTTGTTTCAAACCAAAAATCATATTCTCTCTTACATTCATTGAGGGATATAAAGCGTAAGATTGGAAAACCATTGCAATATTTCTGTCTTTTGGCTCTACTTTACTGACATTGTAATCATCAATAAAAACGTTACCTTCATTGATTGTCTCTAACCCTGCAATAATGTTTAGTAATGTAGATTTCCCACATCCTGAAGGACCTAATAAAACTAAAAAATTTCCCTCATCTATCTCTAAATTAATTTTTTTTAATACTTCTGTAGACCCAAAATTTTTTGATAGATCTTCAATTTTTAATGTTTTCATTGTTATCCTTTCACTGCTCCTGAAGTTAATCCTCTAATAAAATATTTACCTGCTAAAACATACACAATAAGTGTAGGCACCCCTGCTATGATTGCTGATGCCATATCAACATTGTATTCTTTAACACTTGTACTAGATAAAACCATGTTATTTAAAGCAACTTGAATTGGTGCCGCCTCACCAAATGAAAAGGTTGATCCAAATAAAAAGTCATTCCAAATTTGAGTAAACTGCCAAATAACTGTTACCACAATTATCGGTGCTGATATTGGAAGTAAAATTTTGAAAAATATTTTAAAGAAACCTGCTCCATCAATTCTTGCAGCTTTCACTAATTCTGTTGGAACTGAAACATAGTAATTTCTAAAAAATAAAGTGGTAAAAGGAATTCCATAAACGGTATGAACCAAAACTAATCCGACAATAGAATTTGATATTCCTAATGCTCCTAAAGTTCTAGCCATTGGAAGTAATATTGCTTGAAAAGGTATAAAACATCCAAATAATAGAAATAAGAAAACCCAGCTATCTCCTTTGAATCTCCATTTTGTTAAAACATATCCTGTCATTGCTCCAATGAATGTTGAAAAAAATACCGCAGGTACAACCATCTTAATTGAATTCCAAAAATAAGGTTTTAAAAAAGTATCTCCTGCTCCATATCCTCTTCCTCCCCAAGCAACTGCCCAAGACTCAAAATTTAATCCACTCGGCCAAGATAAAAGTGTTCCTTGACGTATTTCTTCCATCGTTTTTAATGAAGTAACAACCATCACATATAATGGAAAAATAAAATAAGAAGCAAATAGAATTAAAACAAAATACAAAAACCATCTTAAAAACATGTTTGTATATTTTGATTTTTGCTCAAGCTGTTGGTAAGAAGATGATTTTAAATTATCTTGCATTTTCTCTCCTTAATTCTGAATACAAATAAGGAATAATGACTGCAGCTACAGCCATAAACATCATCATCGCACTTGCTGCAGATAATCCAACCTGACTTTTGTGAAATGCTGCTTGCGTCATAAATAAAGCTGGCATCGTTGTAGAAATACCCGGGCCACCTTGAGTTAAAGCAACAATCAAATCATAACTTTTAATTGAGATATGGACTAAAATTACAAAACTTGTAAAAAATACTGGTCTCATCATTGGTAACAATATTCTCCAATAAACTGTAAATAAACCAGCACCATCAATTTTTGCAGCTTTGATAATCTCATCCTCAACTGATCTTAATCCTGCTAGAAATAATGCCATAACAAATCCTGCTGATTGCCAAACACCTGCAATGACTATGGTGTAAATTGCCATTTCCCTGTTAACCAGCCAATCAAAAGTAAAGTTCTCAAAACCCCAATCTATAAACATCTTTTGAATTCCAAGAGTTGGGTTTAAAATCCATTTCCAAGCAGTACCTGTTACAATAAATGATAAAGCCATTGGGTATAAATAGATTGTTCTTAAAACCCCTTCTGCCCTTATTTTTTGATCTAGAAAGATCGCTAAAATTATCCCAATCACAATACAAAAAATTAAAAATAAAGCTGTGAAAACTAGCAAATTATCTACTGATATAAGCCATTTTCGAGATGCCCATAACTTTTCATACTGCCCAAAACCCCACAATTCATATTTGGGTAAAATTTTAGAATTAGTAAAAGATATATATAAAGTCCAAAGTACAAAGCCATAAACAAACCAACCTATTAATCCAACAGCTGGAGCCATTACAATTTTAGGTAAATTTTTTTCTAACCACTTGAACATTATAAATATTTTTTATTTAAGATTTGAAAAAAAGGCCACTTAATCAAAAGTGGCCTTTTAATTTTTATGTACTACATGTTAGCTAAAACTGAGTCAGCTAAAGCGTTAGCAGCATCTACAGATGACATGTCAGAGTTAAAGTGCTCTGTGATGATATCTTGTAGGGCAGCTTTCATAGTATTACCTTGAGCCATACCGTGAGCAAAGCTTGGAACTAATCCACCGCTTGCACCTGCAGTTTTAATATCTGCGTTAGATGTTTTTGCACATTTGTCAAATTCATCCATAGATACGTCTAAACGAGCCGGGATAGAACCTTTGTATAGGTTGAAAACTTTTTGGAAGTTTTTACCCATCATAAGCTTAGCTAGTAACTTTTGACCAGCTTGTTTATCTGGATCGCTAGATTTGTAAAAGATAAAACTATCTACGTTATATAAGTATCCATTGTTTGAAGGAGTAGCAGCGCAGTAGTAATCTACACCTGGAACTTTTCCAGCAGCTGTAAATTCACCTTTTGCCCAGTCACCCATAATTTGGAAACCAGCTTTACCTTCAATAACCATACCAGTAGCAACGTTCCAGTCTCTTCCTGGACTACCTTCGTCAGTAAAACCTTGTAGTTTTCTCATTTGATCAAAAACTTTAACTGTTGTTTCACTTCTTAAACAGCTTTCTTTAAGATCTACATAACAATTTTTGTAGTAGTTATTTCCACCGATACCCATAGCAACTGCTTCAAATACTGTAGCATCTTGCCAAGCTTGACCACCATGTGCAAATGGAATAATGCCAGCAGCTTGTAATTTTTCAGCAGCAGCATTTAACTCATCCCAAGTAGTTGGAACTGAAATACCATTTGCATCAAATACAGCTTTGTTTGCCCACATCCAGTCAATTCTGTGAATGTTTACTGGAGCAGCACAATAAGGTCCGCTGTTGTTTTCACACTTATGAATAGCTGCAATCATTGGGTCTAATAAATTGTCCCAACCTTCTGCTTTAGCAACTTCATCTATGTTATATGGAGCTACAACACCTTCTTGGTCATACTCTTGAATTGTAGGTCCTTTAATTTGTGATGCTGATGGAGGATCTCCAGCAACGATTCTTGCTTTTAGTGCAACGTTAGCAGCGTCTCCACCACCACCTGTTACAGGCATGTCCATCCATTCACCACCGTTTGCAGCGAAATCATCTTTTAAAACTTTAAGTGCAGCAGCTTCACCACCTGAAGTCCACCAGTGCAAAACCTCAATCTTTGGTCCTGCTATTGATGAAGTAGATGTGAACGCTAATGTAATTAAAGCGATTATTAGTTTTTTCATATCTTCTCTTCCTCTTTTATTTAGTTAACTATTTTTTATAAACGAAACTATAGGTAGATTGATTATCAATTGATAACTAAAAAATTAGTATACAACTTACAATTGAATTTAATTATTTGCCCTTATTTTATTTATTTTTTTTGTTTTAAAAAAAAAAGTTTTTTTTTAATTCAATTATAAGTTGAAGTTCTAATATGTCGCGCTTCTTCCTAATCTTGCAGCACCGCGTACACCACTAGCATCTCCAAATTTAGGTTTTAAAAAAACGCCCTCATATTCTCTCCCAATAACAAATTTTCTAACCAATGAATCTATTTCATGTAAAAAATCAATTTCGTTTGAAACTCCTCCTCCAAATATAAAAGCATCAGGATCTAGGATATTTATGATACTTGAAAGAGACATTGCTAAATTTACTTTAAAATCATCTATAAATCTTTCAGCATCTAAATCATGTTTTCTATTTAATTCAAAAATTTCATTTGTTTTTAAGTTTTTTCCGTAAAGTTTCTTAAATCTTTTTGCTAAACTTAAACCAGACAAAAAACTTTCAATCTCTGCTTCCCTTGCATTACTTGAGTCAAAATTTTCTTTTTTAGCTGCAAAATATGGTATTTGGTTATGTCCCCATTCCCCTGCCACTCCATTCGAGCCAGTAATAATTTTTTTGTCTATTACTAAACCACCTCCAACTCCTGAACCTAATATAATTCCATAAACGATTTTATAATGTGTACCAGCTCCATCTATTGCTTCAGATAAAGCAAAGCAATTTGCATCATTTTCACAAAACACTTCTTTTCCAAGAGCTTTACGTAAATCACTTTGAAATGGTTTTTTTTCTAACCAAGTTATATTTGGAGCATTTTTTACTAATCCAGTTTGAGGAGAATGAACTCCTGGATGACAAACACCAATAGGAAGTTCTTGTTTAAACTGTTGTTCTAATTTTATATGAATATCTCTTATTGCAGTAATAATTTGAGTGTATTCCTTTGGACACGATATTCTTGATCTGTGTTTTTCATTACCATTCTCTTCAAGTACAACACTCTCAATTTTAGTTGCACCTACATCAATACCTACTTGCATAACTAATATGTGGCTCTTCCACCACTTAAATCAAAAACTGCAGCGGTCGAAAATGAATTTTCTTCACTAGCTAACCAAGTTACTAATGATGCCAATTCCTCAACTTTTGCAAATTTATTTCTAGGAATTTTTGATAACATATAATTAATATGTTCCTCTGTCATTTGATCAAAAATTCTTGTTTTAGCTGCTGCTGGTGTTACACAATTTACAGCTATATTTTTTTGGGCAAGTTCTTTGCCTAGAGATTTTGTTAAACCTATGACGCCTGCTTTAGAGGTACTATATGCACTTGCATTTGGATTTCCTTCTTTACCTGCAATAGATGCAATATTTACTATTCTTCCATAGTCATTCTTTAACATGAAAGGAACAACCGCTTTGCAGCAATAAAAAACTGAATTTAAATTTAAATTCATCACTTTTTTCCATTCATCTAATGGATATTCAGCTACAGTAGTATTCATGCCCGCAATACCTGCGTTGTTAACGAAAATATCTATTTTTCCGCATTTTTTTTCTACTTCTTCTAAATTTTTGTTTACTATTTCAAAATTAGTTACATCTACAATTTGATGACTTAGGTGTTCTGATTTTACTTTATCAATCGCTTCTTTGGCTGCATTTTCATCAATATCCCAAATCACTACTTTAGCTCCTGCTTCGATAAATCTTTCAGTTATTGCTAAACCAAATCCCTGGGCTCCACCAGTAACAACTGCCACTCGATTATTTAAATCGTACTTAATCATTATTTCTTTTTTAATTTCCTCGATCTTATTAAAGGAAAAGCCAAAGCAATTAAAGACAAAATAAAGAATGTTAAAGCAATTGGCCTTGTGAAAAACATCAGCCAATTACCATCAAATATAACCAGTGATTGTCTAAGAGTTCCTTCAACTAGCTCACCCAAAATTAATCCAATAATTACTGGTACTACTGAAAAACCATATCTTCTCATAAAGAAACCCAGCACTCCAAAAAATAACATTATCCAAACATCTATTATGGATTGATTTAAAGAATAAGTTCCACATACCGAAACTGCGAATATCATTGGCCATAAGATTTTGTTAGGTACTAAAGTTATTCTTGCAAATATTTTTGCTCCAAAAAATCCAAAAATAAAAAAAAGAATATTAGCTATTAGCATAGCGCCAAAAATTCCGTACAAGAAATCTGGCTGTTCTCTAAATAAATCTGGTCCAGGTCTAACACCATGAATAATCAATCCCGTAAGTATAACCGCTGTTGTTGCGCTACCAGGAATACCAAGAGCTAAAGTTGGAACCATCGCGCCACCTGTAGCTGCATTATTTGCCGCTTCTGCTCCTGCAATTCCTTCTATTGACCCTTTTCCAAATTCTTCTGGATTTTTTGAAAATCTCTTTGCTTCAGAATAACCAATTAAAGATGCAACTGTTCCACCTTCTGCAGGCAGTACTCCGATAAATGATCCAATCCCACTCGATCGTAGTATTGTTTTCCATGTTTTTTTATAATCATCTTTGCTTGGTAACTTAATTGCTTTTAAAGCAATTCTGTTAAATACTTGATTTATTAAAGTTGATTGAGTTAACATTTCACTCATTGCAAATAAACCAACTACTACTGGTATAAACCCTATTCCTTCTGTTAATTCATTAATACCAAAAGTAAAACGATCAATTGAAGTCATAAAATCTTTCCCAACTGTAGAAATCAATATTCCAAATGCACCTGCGATTAAATTTTTAATTGGACTACCTTCACCTATTGAAGCAAGCATCGTTAAACCAAATATTGCTAATGCAAAGTATTCTGGCTGGCCAAACTCATAAGCAAGTTGTGCTAATATAGGAGCAAAGAAAACTAATATAACGACACTAAAAATACCTCCAACAGTACTTGAGACTGTTGCCATACCTAAAGCTCTTCCAGCTTCGCCTTTTTGTGCTAAAGGATAGCCATCTAAACAAGTGGCTGCGGCCGCTGGGGTCCCTGGTGTATTAATAAGTACAGCAGTTATTGCACCACCATAGGTTCCTGCACAATAAATAGAAGTTAATAAAACAATTGCTGATAATGGATCTAGAGTCATTGTGAAAGGTAAGATTAATGCTCCACCAGTTGTTGGCCCTAACCCCGGCAACACACCTAATATCAAACCAAATAAAGTTCCAAAAAATAAAACTAATAATAGTTTAGAACTGAAAAGTGGTGCCAGCATTAATAATAAATTATCCATTTAACTATAGTAAATGTTAGTAATTATTCCCGGTGGAAATCTTAAACCTAAAATAGTTTCAAAAAATATAAAAACAATAATTGGAAAAATAATCCCAACTAATAATAAATAAAATAATCTTTTTTCTCCCCAACAATAAGAAACAAATATAGATAAAGCTGAGATTGCTAAAAAGAAATCAAGTGTTTTAGAAACTAATACAAAAATAACAAAACTTGATAAAGTTAGAAAGAATGATCTTGGTAATTTTTTTTCAACTTTCCAAGGATTTTTAGTTGCCAAATAATAGATTAATAATGTCATTGATATTATTAATATTAAGAGTGCTTTTGGAAATGTTGCTGGCTGTATTCCTCTATTTAAAATGGGAGGAACAATATCAAAAGTAAAAGTTGTGATTAATAATGCTACAGATATTAAAATTATTACAAGAGAAACTCTAAACTCATCTCTAAAAAAAAAGGGCAAACTTTTGTTTGCCCTTTTTTGTTTTTGTACATTTTTCATATTCAAATGTACTTTTAATTATATTAGTTAATGTAACCTAAAGCTTTAAGCTGAGCTGTCATTTCCGCAAGCATTTCTTCCATTTGCTTACCCCACTCATCAGCACCAACTACACTAGTGTCATCAAGACCAATTTCTGTTAAGAAATTTTTGTAGTAGTTGTGGCTCATAGCTTTCATCATTCCAGCTTCTAATTGTTTTACTCTGTCAGCTGGAGCACCTTTTTTAGTTACGAAACCTCTAACAGTAGATAAAGAAACGGGTATACCTAGTTCTTTTGCTGTTGGAGAGTCTCCAATTTTAGCCATTCTATTGTTTGCCAATACAACTGAAACACAAAGTTTACCTTCATTAATTTCAGTCAATGCTTCACCTAGGTTTAAAACACCTACATCAATATCTCCTTTGATAAGGTTTGTTTTAATTGGTGCAACACCTTTGTACGCAACGATAGTTGGATCTTTTAATCCACCTTTTTTTGTAAATGCGATTGCACTAACATCATCAATACCACCAGTATGAGTAGTTCCATATTTTAGCGATTTTGATTTTTGTGTGCTAATAAATTTTTTAGCATCTTTGATGTCATTTTTACAATTTACAACAAATAATTGAGGGTCGTCTGTTCCTCTAGCAAGTGGTTGCATATCACTTAACTTAACTTTAGTTTTTCCTAAAGCCATAGAAACAGCATGACCTGTTGTCCAAGTTAAAGTATGATTTCCATCAGCTGGTAAAGACATCATGTAATCCATAGATGCGGCTCCACCACCACCTTTTTTGTTTACTAATTGCATATCTTGTTTAAGAACTCTTCTTGCTCTTAATAACATCATTCTAGTAGTAACATCAGTTCCACCACCAAAACCAGCGTGTGTAATTGCTTGTATTGGATGACCATCAGCTTTAGCTGATGTGATCATTAATGGAAGAGCTACAACAAAAAATTCAGTTACTAGAAAAGCAGCAGCTAAAAATAGTTTAAAGCTTTTTTTCATTATTTCCCTCTTTAGTTAATTTATATTTAATAATTTAAACATAATCTGCTACAAGACGTAAAGAAAAAAATGACTGAAAATAAATCTAACATTGCTCTTCTACTTGGTGATCCAGCTGGGATTGGACCAGAATTAATTTCAAAGCTTTTAAATGATGAGATGACAAAAAAAGCAAACATCGTCATAATTGGTGAAAAGCAAGTATTTGAAAATGGAAATAGTATCACAGGAATTTCACATAATATCGATGTTGTAGAAAACTTTGATGAGGTAAATTTTGATAAATCAAATAGATTTTTATTAGATATTTCTAAAGGAAAAAATCATAAATATAAATTAGCGGAACCATCAAAAGAATCTGGAGAAAGTGTATTACAAGCTTTAGATTTAGCTTTAACTCTTGCTAAGGAAAAAAAAATAGATGCAATTAATTTTGCGCCAATGAATAAAACAAGTTTAAAACTTGGAGGGAATAAACATTCAGATGAATTACAATTAATGGCTGAAAAACTTGAAGTAAATAGTTTTTGTTGTGAGTTTAATGTAATAGATAATTTTTGGACAGCAAGAGTAACATCTCATATTCCAATTAAAGAAGTTGCTCAACACATTACTAAAGAAAATATAATGAAGCCTATAAAATTAATTAATGAGGTTATGGAGTTAAATGGTGTAAAAAATCCTAGAATTGCAATTCAAGCTCTAAATCCACACGCTGAATTTGGTACAGAAGAAAAAGACGAAATCATTCCTGCAATTGAGGAAGCAAAAAAACTTGGCTACAATGTTGATGGGCCATTGCCATGCGATACCTCTTTTGTCGTAGCCTACAAAAATAAAAACCATGATTGTATGGTTGGTATGTATCATGACGCGTTACAATCTGGTCTTAAAGCATTTGGTTTTGATAGAGGAGTAACAGTTCAAGGTGGATTAACCGTACCAGTAACCACTACTGCTCATGGTTCTGCATTTGCTATCGCAGGAAAAAATGAGGCTAACTTAGATCCAATTTTAAACTCTTTTAAAATTGCTTTATCAATGTCGCAAAATAAAAAAAACTAAATTAATCCTGCGTCCACTGTAAAGTTTTGTTTTGTACATCCTGACGAAATATCTGATGCTAAGAATAAAACCATTTTTGAAATATCTTCAGGTAGTAATTGTTTTTTTAAAGCCTGATTTTTTAATATTTCCTTTTTAAATTTTGGATTAAGCCATAATTTGGATTGTCTAGCTGTTGCGATTGAACCAGGGGCAATTGAGTTAATTCTTATATTATGTTTTCCTAAATCTCTTGCTAAAGATCTAGTCAATCCATGAACTCCCGCCTTTGCAGTACTATAAGCTGGGAACATTACTGCCCCCCTAACCCAACTAACAGAACCTAAATTTATTATTGATCCACCTTTGTTTTTTATCATGCTTTTTTTAACTGATTGTATTGCAAACAAATAATGTTTTAAATTTATAGCCATTCTGTCATCCCAATATTTTTCTGTTATTTTCTCTAAACTATGTCTTTGGTCGTTAGAGGCATTATTAACTAAAATGTCAATAGGACCCTGTTTTTTAATAATGTTTAAAATTGATGATTTATATTTTTTAATATTTTTAATATTACATTCTAAAAATGAAGGGGTTTTAAATTTTTTCTTTTTAATTTTATTTATAGTTTTTTTTGCTTCATTTTTATTAATATCAAAAAAATATACTTCAACTCCTTGTTCACAAAGGTGTTCGACAATTGACGCTCCTATACCTGAAGCTCCACCGGAAACTAATGCACGTTTTCCTCTTAAATCAAAATATTCAACTTTCATAAATATAAATCTTTAAGATTAGTTTAGTATTTTTTTAATTTCTTCTAAAGTAAAAGGTTTTGGTTTTTTGCAAGTTGTCTTTATTTCTTGAGGAATTCCAGTTTGAGAGGCTCTCATGGTAGAATCTATTATATCTAAAACATGAAGAGATAACTCTCCATTACATCTATGCTGTAAACTATTTTCAATTGCATAAGCCATTTCTGATAAACCAGCTCCTCTATAATTTGCATTTGTAGGTGATTCATTTGCTCTAGAACTTTGGCTCTTTATATTAATCTTGCCTAAAGGCATCATGTCTGTTTTGTGCTCTCCCCAATTACCTCCGGCTGTGACTGATACAAAAGCAGATCCACCAAACATGTTTGGATCAGGAACAATTATTGATCCTTTGTTTCCATAAAGCTCAATATGATTTCTTTGATGAGCAACAACATCAAATGATAAAGTTATTTGAATTATACAATCATTTTCAAATTGTATTGTTGCCAAGTAAGTTGTTGGTGTTTCAACTTTAAATTTTTGACCTTTTTTTGGACCAATACCGATTTCTCTTTCTTCAAAAACTTTTGTACATCTTCCTTGTACTTGTTTTGCTGGTCCAATTAAATTCACTAATGCAGTTAAATAGTATGGACCCATATCAATAACAGGTCCTCCTTCATTTTCTGCAAACCAACTTTCTGGATTTGGGTGGTAGGATTGAACTCCTGGAAATGCAAATATAGCATTTCCCAATTTAATATCACCAATCACACCATTATCAATTAACTCTCTAGTTTTTTGAATTCCTCCACCTAAAAATGTATCTGGAGCATTTCCTAAATAAAGGTTTTTTTCCTTAGCAAGTTCAAGTAATTTTTTTCCATCCTCAAAATTTACTGCCATTGGTTTTTCAGCGTATGAATGTTTTCCATTTTCTAGAGCCATTTTAGAAACTTCGTAATGTGCTCCTGGGATCGTCAGATTTAGAATTATTTCAATTTCTTTATCTTTTAGTAGTTCCTCTACTGTTAAAGCTTCAATATTATAATGAATTGCACACTTTTTAGCTGCTTCCATATTTATATCTGCACACTTAACTATTCTAATATTATTAAAATATTCTTGAGCTCTAAAATAAGTTTCTGAAATATGACCACAGCCAATTAGACCGACTTTGAAAATTTTGTTCATAAAGGTTTATACACCTTGTCTTTGTTTGCCTTTTCCTTCTTTATAAAGTTTTAAAGCTTCTTCATTCTCTTTAGTTGTCGGAATTTCTAGTGTAGGGCTATCCCAAAAAGCTGATCCCTCAACCCATTTATAAGCATGAGTTTTTATTGAAATAACGTATGTTACATCGGATGCTTTTGCTCTCTTAAATGCAGCTTCAAGATCTGAAATGGAATTAACATGTTCAGATTTAGCTCCCATACTTTCTGCATGTTTTGCAAAATCAACATCAACTAGTCCAGGAGTATTAGAGCTCTTTAATAAGTTGTTATATTCTTTTCCACCTTTAAACAATTGAAGTCGATTGATAACTGCAAACCCTCCATTATCACAAACTATAATTATTAATTTATTTTTTGTAATAACTGACGAATAAATATCTGTGTTATTTAGAAGATAAGAACCATCTCCTACAAAAGAAATTACTTCTTTATCAGGATTAGCCATTTTTATTCCAAGCGCTCCAGAAATTTCATAACTCATACAACTAAACCCCCACTCTGTTTCATGAGTATTTAGTTCTCTCGGTCTCCAAACTTGAACAACTTCACCAACTAAACCTCCTGCTGCAGTAACAGCAATATCTGTTGGGTCAGAGTTTCTGTAAATTGCACCAATTACCTGAACATAACTTGGAACTTCTTGATTTGTTGGCGCACTCTCTTTGTCTATATGTTCATTCCAAGATTTGAGTTCAGTTTGAGATTTTTTATTCCATTCTTCTCCAGCTTTCCAACTACCTAACGCTTGTGAAAGTTCAGTTAATGAAACTTTAGCATCTCCAATGACCGCTTGCGCTAAATGTTTGTTAGCATCAAATCTTGATACATTTATTGAAACTAGTTTAAAATTTTCGTTTTCAAAATTTGCCCATGAACCAGTTGTAAAATCTGCAAGTTTCGTTCCAACTGCAATTGCTAAATCTGTTTCTTTTGCTAATGTATTTGTATTTTTTCCACCTAAACCGCCAATCTGGCCTGCAAAATGAGAATGATCTCTTTTCATTGTAGAATATCCCATTACAGTTTGAGTAACTGGTATGTTGTGTTTAATTGCAAATTGACTTAACTCATCCATTGCATCTGAGTAAAAAACTCCACCACCTGAAATTATAATTGGATTTTTAGATGACTTAATTTTTTCTGCTGCCTCTTTAATTTGAAATTCATCCGGTCTTGGTCTTCTAATCGCGTGAACTCTTTCTTTAAAAAATTCTTCAGGGTAATCAAAAGTTTGACCTTGTATATCTTGACTTAAAGCGATACATGCAGGACCACAATCTGCAGGATCTAACATTGTTTGAACGGCTGCTGGGAATGATTGAATAATCTGCTCTGGTCTGGTTATTCGATCAAAATATCTTGTAACTGGTTTAAATGCATCGTTAGCTGTTATTCCTGGGTTGTTAAAATGCTCAACTTGTTGCAATACTGGATCTGGCATTCTATTTGCATAAGTGTCTCCAGGTAAAAATAAAATTGGCAACCTGTTACTCATAGCAACTGCAGCAGCTGTCACCATATTTGTTGCCCCAGGTCCTACAGAAGATGTTGCTACAAAAATTTGTTGTCTTCTTTTAGCTCTAGCATAGCCAATTCCTGTAAGTGCCATATTTTGTTCGTGATGCCCTCTATATGTTGGAAGTTCTTTTTGATTTTCCTCTAGTGCTTGACCTAAGCAAGCTACATTTCCATGTCCAAAAATTCCGAAGACACCTGGAAATAAAGGTTCTTTTTTACCGTTAATTAATATTTTCTGAGCAATTAAATATTTAACTATCGCATGAGCACATGTGAGGGTAATTTTTTTCATAAATATGTTTATCTTTTAATATGTATAATGTTTATATATAATTCTATTTATAAATTAAAAAACCTAATTAAGTAAACTTAAAAATAAATTCTATGTACGAAAAATTTGGACAATTCATTGACGGTAAATGGCAACAAGCTGAAAAAAAAGAAACTTACGACGTAATCAACCCTGCAACAGAAGAAGTAATTGGAAAAGCATCAAAAGCTTCATCTATTGAAGTACAAAAAGCATTAAAGTCTGCAGAAAAAGGTTTGGAAGTTTGGAAAAACACTGCGCCATGGCAAAGAGCTTACGTGCTTAGAAAAATTGCAGACATGATGAGAGAAAAAAAAGATGTTATAGCAAAATGGTTAACTCTTGAAGTTGGAAAGCCTCTTGCAGAAGCAGTTGGTGAAGTTGGTGGTGGAGCTGATATTTTTGAGTGGAATGCTGAAGAAACAAAAAGAATTTATGGACAAACACAACAAAGTAGATTTCCAGATACTAGAGTTCATGTTTATTATCAACCTGTAGGAGTTGTTGCAGCTTTAGTTCCTTGGAATTTTCCAATAGTTTTAGCCTCTAGAAAAATTTCTACTGCCCTAGCTGCAGGATGTTCTGTAATTTGTAAGCCAGACGTAATTACTCCTGGTGCTGTAATGGAATTAGTAAACATTTGTAAAGAAGCTGGAGTACCTGATGGTGTTGTTAGTCTTTTGTCAGGTGATCCTGCTGAAATATCAAATGAATTAATGGAGTCTGATATAATTAAAAAAGTTTCAGTTACTGGATCAACTAGAGTTGGTAAAATTATTTTAAAAAAAGCAGCTGATAAAGTCCAAAGAGTTACTATGGAGCTAAGCGGACACTCTCCTTTTATTGTATGTGAAGATGTAGATATGAACAAAGTAGCTGATATAGCAATAACTGGTAAATTTAGGAATAACGGTCAAGTCTGTATTTCACCTAATAGATTTTATATCCAAGAAAACAGAAAAGAGGATTTTGTTAATGCTTTTATTGAAAGGGCAAAAAAATTAAAAATTGGAAACGGTATGGACGAAGGTGTGGATCTTGGACCTTTAACTACCGCTAAAAGATTGGAAGAAATAGAAAAACTAGTTGAAACTACTAAAAAAGAAGGAGCAAAAGTATTAATGGGTGGACAAAGACCTTCTGGATTCAACAAGGGATATTATTATGAACCAACAGTCTTTGATGATGTTAAAGATAATTTTACAATTATGAGAGAAGAGCCTTTCGGTCCACTAGTTCCAATTTTAACTTTTAAAACTTTTGATGAAGTAATTGAAAGAGCAAATGATAATGACTTAGGATTATGTAGTTATTTATACACTAACTCTATGGATAAAGCTCACATTGGATCTGAAAAATTAGAGTCTGGTTGTGTTGCAGTGAATACTGGAGTTGTTGCTATAGCTGAGGCACCTTTTGGAGGAATAAAACAAACTGGTTATGGTCGTGAAGGTGGTTCAGGGGCGATAAAAGATTATCTAAATGTGAAATACACTCACATGGGATTAAAAATCTAAAAAATGAGAAAAAATAAAATCAAACAAATGATGAAGGAAGGTAAGCCTGTTATTAACGGCTGGTGTGCGATTCCAAGTACAGCCTCTGTAGAAGCAATGGCTCATCAAGGTTGGGATTCTTTAACTATTGATATGCAACATGGTTTAGTTGACTACAGTAATGCGCTTCCCATGCTTCAGACAATATCAACAACAGATGTAACTCCTTTAGCTAGAGTTAATTGGAACGAACCAGGTCAAATTATGAAAATTTTAGATGCTGGATGTTACGGAATTGTTTGTCCTATGGTAAGTAATAAAAAAGAGGCAGAAAATTTTGTTCAAGCTTGCATGTATCCACCTGATGGTTACAGAAGTTTTGGTCCTATTAGAGGTTTAATTTATGGTGGAGCTGATTATGCAGATCACGCTAATGAAGAAATACTAAAATTAGCAATGATAGAAACAAAAGAGTCTTTAGAAAATCTTGATGAGATAATGTCTACACCAGGTGTTGATGGTATTTATATTGGTCCAGCAGATTTAAGTTTAGCAATAGGTGAAAAACCTGGTTTTGATAGGTCTGAGTCTACAAAAGCTTATTCTGAAATTTTAAGAATTCTAGAACATGCTAAAAAAAATAATATTTTTGCAGGAATTCATAATGGTACTACAGAATATGCTACTAAGATGATCGAAAAAGGTTTTGATTTTGTAACTATAGCATCTGATTTAAGAGCTTTAAGTGCTGGCGCTAAAGCCACAGTAGATAAAATGAAGGGTTCTTTATCAAAAAAAGACGACAACTCTACTTACTAATCAAGTTGGTCTAAAAATTCCTCAAATTGTTTTTTTTCTAAATTTGAAGATTGTTTTTTTCCTGGAAATTTTCCATTTATTGAATCTTTTTTAAAAGCCTTAAGAGCTTTTACTCTTTCTAGTTTTATTTCATTTCTAAGTCTCAATAAATTTCCATATGCTTTTGAATGTCTTGGGGGATTTTCTGAATCGCCACAGATATCTTCCATAAATAAATACATTACATCAGCGTTTTTACCTGAGCCTAATGAAACTGTAACTATATCTGTACGTTTTGAAATTTCACCCATTACATTTTCAGGTATTACTTCACACTCAGCTGAAAAAGCACCTGCATCTTCTAATCTTTTAAACTTTTGAAAAAGCTCGTATGCTTCATCAGAAGTTTTACCCACAGCTCTTAAGCCACCAATCCAAGTAGATTTTCTTGGAACTAAACCTAAATGCCCCATTACCGGAACATCTTCTTTAGCCAGCATTTCAACTATATCCATACTTCTTGGTGTCATAACTGCATCCGCACCATTCTCCAATGCTTTAAAAGCACCACGCATAATATCCTCTGCAGTTACAAACTCATTTAAAACTAAAGCAGCTGTTAAAAATAAATTTTTTGAACCTTCTCTCACAGGAATTACATTTTTTGCATTTGATATAATCATATCAAATCCTGCCTTTTCAGCTGCGTCGGCTTCTTCAACACTATTCGCTGTAACTTGTGTAAATTTTTTTTTTCCTTTTGCTGCTTTTAAATCCCCAACAGTCAAAGTTCGTTTTGCCGGTTTAGCAGCCCAAGTATAGATATTCTTCATTATTTAACACCTTTATAAAGAATATCTCTCCTATCAATAAATTCCTCAAAAGTTTTAATGGTAATTACTGAAGGTAATATAAATATAGATCTTTTATCTCGCTCATTTCTTATAATTCTAAAATATCCTTTTTTAATTGCTGTATCGATATAAACGTTTGAGGTTAAATATGATTTCTCTATCACTTTAAGTAATTGATTTTTTGTAATTGATTTATTTTTGTAATAAGCAAGCATCACCATATGCAACATTATCCAATGTTGTGGGGTTAAAGAAAACCAATTCAATAACTCGTTAGCTAATCTTCCTTCAAAATCTCCAAGTGATATTTCTGCTAATTGAATTCTTTTTTGAGTAAGTTTTGGAATTTTTTTTTGTTCTTCGAAATGCTTAGGATACTTGAACTGTCTTTTCATTTAAATAAATTTAAACTCATTGAGTTTTCTATTCAATACTATTTTTACTTAATAGTTCTTTATAAATGTTATTTACTCTATGTACCTCAGTAGCAGTATTAAAATAACCTTCATATTCTATTTCTTCAGGCGTTACATCAAAATGATAGTGTCCAGCGTCTTTATCATGTTCATAAGAATGAAAGTGAGTATGTTCACCAGACTCTCTTAAATTTAATTCCCCTCCAGTAGGATCTCCAGTCCAAAGAACTGTATAACACTGTAACTTTGGACCAACAGGTTCATAAAATTGAAGAAAATCTTTTACACATTTCATTTGTTTTGGATCATAGTATTCATGCTTGATATCTTTATAATCTGGTTGAACATGAGATCTTACTTTTCCCTCTAGAATTCTAAATACACCAGCAAGAGCAATCTGTTCATTTGCTTTAAGATTTAAATTATTTGACAATGAAGACCTCATTGCTTGTGGTAATGAACCTTGATCTCCTGATCTTCCTTTGATTTTTATTTTAATTACTTTTCCTTGTTTACCATCAGTATAATAAATGTTTCCAAGTCCACCATGTTTTCTTGCGCTATATTTTTCAACAATACATTTTTTATCAGGACTTACTCTTGCAATTATAGATCTAGACTCATCAGTAACTAAATTTTCATTAATTACTAATTCACCACAGTGACCATCCAAACACGACATTGCACCAGATCCTGCACCTAAAGCATAAGATTTTTCTGATCCGATCATTTTTGAAATTTCTTCGTAATCAAATTCTGCACCAATAAAATTAGGATCATGCATGTATGGCTCTCCACCAACATCTATGATTTTTTGGTTGCCGCTTATTCCTTCAGATGGACAATCCCATTCACGAAGATTAGGACAATCTACAACTTCTGCTTCAACATTTTTAAAATTTTCTGAAAGTCCTTTTTTTAATGCAATCGCTATATCTTCAAGTGAATGATTTGTGAAAGTTCCTTTTTCTATTTTTAATTGCATGGTGTTAATAAGCTATAATTTATTTTGCATATTGTCTATAGATAATATATATAATTTCTATACATAAATAATTTAAAAAAGGTAACGATGATAAATAAAGATTTAAATGTAGCCGTATTAGGTGCAGGTGCTATGGGATGCCTGTTTGGAGGATTGCTAGCTGAAAAAGGTTTAAATGTAACTTTAATTGACGTTTGGAAAGAACACGTAGATGCAATTAACAAAGATGGTTTGAAAATGGATGGCCATGGAGGAGATCGTATAATCAAAGTAAAAGCTACTTCAGATCCATCGTCGTTAGATAAAATGGATGCAGTGATTGTTATGTGTAAAGCAACTGCATTAGAACCAGCATTAAACAGTATTAAAGATATTATTGGTGAAAAAACAGTCTTCATGTCATTTCAAAATGGAATTGGTCATGAAGCAATTATTCAAAGTATTGTGGGTAATGAAAAAGTAATTGGTGGGACAACTACTCAAGCTTCAAACATTTTAGGACCAGGTCATATAATGAATCATGGTTCGTTACCATCTTGGATTGGTGAGTACGAGGGAGGAATTACTGATAGAATTAAAGAAATAGCAGATACTTTTACAGCACATAATCTTGAAATGATTGCTGCAGAAGATGTAAAGAAAAGAAAATGGATGAAGCTTTTTGCTTTAACAGCAATTGGACCATTATCTGCAATTTTTGATCTTCATCATACTGATTTATATATAAATAATAAAGCAAACGAAGTATCTCGAGGATTGGGTAAAGAAATAATTTTAGAAACTAGGGAAGTTGCACTTGCTGATGGTGTAAATGTGTCCGAAGATGAATGCTTATTTATGTTCAATAAAATTGTAGATTCAATGCAAACTAACAAGTCATCTATGGCTTTTGACGTTCAATACAAGAGAAAAACCGAAATAGATTTTATTAGTGGTGCAGTTTCAAAAATAGGTAAAAAACATGGTGTAAAAACACCTTTAAATGATCTTATGTATAAAATGATTAAAGTGAAAGAAGGTATGTACAGCTAAATGCTCAGTACAAATAAATTAAAAAAAATCAAAAGTAACTTTCCTGTTTTAGTTGGAGACAACGTTGTTTCAAAAAAAATCTGTAATTTATTAATTAAAGAAATAAGCAACTCAAAATCATTTGATGATATGATTATGGGAGGTAGAAGCAGGATTAATAAAGGTTCAAAAAATTTTAATTTATATATTAAAAATTCAGTTAACTCTGCAAAACTTTTTAAGCTTTTTAATAGTAAGTCTTTTTATAAAAAAATTGAAAATCTTTTTACAAAAAATTTTAAGAATGGATCATGGGTAAATTTACATAAACCAAAATCATTTAATCCTAAAAAGTTCACTATAAAAAAAAAATTAAATTCTAGTGAATTAAAAAAAATGTTGGGTAACAACTATACAAATCCTAAAGTAAATTTAGATATAGACTTTTCGGTATCAAAGGGAGGGTATAGATTGAGACCTCATCGGGATGATATAACTAGATTATATAATTTCTTAATTTATTTAACAGACATTCCAAAAAAGAATGGTGGGTCTCTCACAATTTATAGAAAAAAAGCAAAAAAAAATTTAAGAAAAAGCTTTAGAAGATTTCCAAAAATAACCGAACTTGAAATAGTGAAGTCTTTTACGCCAAAAAAAGGAACTGTTGTTTTTTTTCAGTCTACTCCAAATTCCTATCATGGCGTGAAGCGGTTTATAGAAAGAAATTGTCCAAAACGTTTTTTCATTTATGGAAGTTATGCCTTAAATAAACCGGTTATATGGAATTACAAAGGGATTTCATATTATCCGCACATAATTAGCACCAAAAAAAGAATGTTAACCTCTTTTCATGATGCGAACTATTTAACCACAGCACCAAAAGATTGAAATATTGTTAATGATAAAATAAATTTTAATGATGACAAATAGTCTTCAAAAAAAATTATATGAGAATGGGTACTTGATTGTTAAAAATGTACTTAACTTTAGAAGAGACTTAAAACCAATTCTAAATGATATGGACTTTGTTATGGATTGTCTCATCCAAAAATATGCAAAAAAAAGAGATGTAAAAAAAGTTCTTAATTTCGATTTTAAAAAAAAATATTCTTATATATCAAAGCTTAATATTTATGATTTGGATCAGTATTTTAATACCCGATTGCCAAGAGACCACGTAAAAAAAGATAGTGATTATTTTGCTACTCAATCATTATGGAATTTAATTACTAATAAAAAAATTTTGGATGTTGTAGAAAAAATTTTAGGTAAAGAAATAATGTCTAACCCTGTTCAAAATACTAGAATTAAACAACCTGAAAAAAAATTACCTGAGGGATCAATTCATGATGGTTTAAGCGGCAGAACACCATGGCATCAAGATGCTGCTGTTTTAAATTCAAGAGGACAAAAATTAACTGACATGGTTACTGTATGGATCCCTTTTACTAAAACAACTAAGAAAAATGGATGCATGATTACAGTAAAAAAGATAAATAAAATGGGATTATTAAATCATGTATCAGGATACAGAGGGCAAGTAGAGTTAAAAAATAGTAAATTACTTGATGACATGGAGCATATTTATTTAGAAGCAAATGTTGGAGATGTAATATTATTGCATAAACATTCTATACATTGCTCTTTACCAAACAGATCAAATGATTTTAGGATAAGTGCTGATCTTAGATATAATGTTGCTGGACAACCATCAGGTAGAGAACCACTTCCAAATTTTTATGTAAGAAGTAAAAATAAAAAAAATCTCAAAGTTCAAAACTTTAAACAATGGTTATCTCTATGGGAAAAGGCAAAAGAAAAATGTATACCAAGAAAATATGCCTTTAAATATCCACTTCCAACGTATAAAAATAATAAAAGAGACTTATCTAATTTAGTTTAATATTTATAAATAATTAATGACTAAAATTTTAATTACTGAATTCATCAACCAAAATAGTTTAGAAAATTTAAATAAAAAATTTGATGTTAACTACGATGAAAAATTATGTGAAGATGGAAAAGAAATAATAAAAATAATTAGAGACTATGATGGTCTAATTGTAAGAAATAAAACTCAAGTAAATTCAGATATTTTAAAAAATGCATTTAAATTAAAATTTATTGGAAGGTTGGGTGTTGGTTTGGACAATATTGATACAGAATATTGCAAAAATAAAAATATTCATGTTCAGCCAGCTACAGGAATGAATGCAGACTCTGTTGCAGAATATGTTGTTTCTTCATCAATGTCTCTTATAAAAAAAATCCCAATGTTTCATAATGGAACTATCAAGGGTGAATGGCCAAGAACAACAATTAAGTCAACAGAAATAAAACAAAAGAATTTAGGAATAATTGGATTTGGCACAATTGGAAAAAAAGTTGCTGAATATTCTTCAAAAAATGGTTTAAAGATTTTAGCCTACGATCCTTATATTAAGGAATTAAATGATAAAGAAATTGATGCTAAATTATCAAGTTTAAATGAGATATATGAAAAATCAGATATCATTTCAATACACCTACCTTTAACAGATGAAACCAAAAATATGATAAATAAATCGTCATTTTCTCAAATGAAAAATAAACCGATTATAATAAATACTTCTAGAGGAAGTGTCATAAATGAAAGTGATTTAATTGAAGCTTACAATAAAAATAATATTTCTGGCTTTGCTCTAGACGTGTTTGAAAAAGAACCAATAAAGAGTGAATTTTATAACAAAATAAAACCAGGTATGAATTGTATATTAACACCTCATATTTCTGGTGTAACAACTGAGTCAAACATTAGAGTAAGTGACTTTATAGTTAAAAAAATTACTGATTTTTTTAATTAATTATTTCTTCTAGATTTATTAATCGACCTTGTTTTATTGACTGCTCTGCAGCCTCTCCCACAGCAACAGCAATTAAACCATCTTCTAATGAAACCTCTGGATCTGAATTATTTTCAATAGCTTTCAAAAAAGCTAAGTGTTCGTAGTAAGTAGATCCATGATGGTGGCCGGCCTCAAGAATTTTTTTATCTACTTCAATATTTTCAACATGTGTTTTGCCATCTCTCATCCCAATTCTTATATTTGATGAGGTTTTACCTGAGTCATCGGAGGGCACTGAAGTTTCAATTTTTCCTTTATTTCCAGTGGCTACAAGCTCTTCTTGCATGTCAGAATTTTCTGCAAACATACAAAGCTCAAGCAAACTTCTTGCTCCATTTTCAAAATTTACAATCACATAGGCATTATCAATGATGTCTGGCTTTTTTCCATTATACACTTCATCTAAATGGTTAACGTCTTGACCACCACTTGCGTAAACACTAAGTGGCTTACTTTGGATGATCAATCTCATTAAATCAAAGAAATGGCAGCATTTTTCAACAAGTGTACCACCAGTATTTTCTTCAAAACGATTCCAATCATTTACTTTTTTTAAAAAAGGAAATCTATGTTCTCTTATAGTTAAAGTCTTTAAATCACCAATTTTGTTATTATGAATTTCATTAATAAACTTTGAAACTGGCGGCATATATCTATACTCCATCGCAGTCCAAAATACTGAAGGATAATCTTTTGTAAGTTTTTTTATTTTTAAACAATCTTTTGTATTAGTACATAATGGTTTTTCTACTAATATGTGTTTTTTAGTTTTGATTACATCTTTCAAGATTTCTAAATGAGTAAAGTTGGGGGATGAAATTAAGTATACATCAACAATATTTTTTTCAATCATTTCTAAATGATTTTTAAAACAAAAAATTTTTGTTTTTAGAATTTCTTTACACTGATTTAATGAATCTTCATGAGGATCAGCAAGTGCAACTACTTCAGCATTATCAATTAATGATATATTTAAAATATGTTCTCGAGCCATTGTCCCTGCTCCAATAATTCCATATTTTATTTTTTTCATATTCTGTTTGTATCAGTTTAATTTAAAAACTTAATCAATACTTAGCCCGCTTGGCACTTTATCTGGTTTACCTAGCGGTCTCTGATTTCCACTTCTGCCAGTTAAAGATTTGAGAAAAGAAACAAGTTCATCAATTTCTTTATCATTCAATTCTATAGGCTGTATGTCAATGCTTGATAGAATTCTGTCTTGTTCTCTTTTGTCTGAAAAAGTTACAAAATCAATTTCTTCTAACCAAGGTGCTTTAGGTAAATTTGCATATTCGGGTTTCCAATTTTTATTCATTTTTATTGGATTTAAATGATGTTTAATTATTGATTTTAAAGTTGGATAAGCACCATTATGACCGTAGGGAGCTGTTAAAGAAACGTTTCTTAATGCTGGGGTTTTGAATTTATACATATCGTTTATATTGTCTGTTTCAACCATTCTTCCAACATCACGTGCATAAGGATCAAAAGGTCTTGTCCTTCCAGGCCCAAATTGCGGAATTCCTATTGAATGAAATTTTTGATCTGACAACAAAGATCCTGAATGACAAGAACTACAGTTTGCTTTTCCATAAAATAAGTTCATACCATTTATTTGCTTTAAAGTTAAAGCTTGTTTATCTCCATTTAAATATTCATCAAAGGGAGAGTCGAAAGATGTCCATTCATGAATTTCAAATGCAGCAATTGAATTAACAATATGTGTAATGTTGATATCTAAAGAACTGTTAACATCATCAAAAGCATTTTTAAATAACTCAACATACTCCGGAATTCCTCTAATCCTGTGAGTAATTACAGGCCATACTCTATCAATTCTCATACTATCTTTTCCAACTTTTGAGACTAAGCCTATAATTTCATTTTCACCTGGATTTCCTGCCATCTCAAACTGTCTAGTCATCGGAAACAAAGCTTGAACTGCAACTATATTATCAAGTCCTTTAGGAAGAGCTTCTTGAGCAGGCGTATTAAAACCGTTACCAAATATATTTGATTTGGTTACTCTTCCGTCATGCAACAAGGTAGTTATGTCTTTAAATCCTAAATTCCATAAAGCTAAAGCATTTCTTGGAATTCGTTTTTTTATTTTATCATCGCCTTCACCTGCGGTTCTCTCTAATCCTATACCTTGACCTCCTTCACCAATGCCTAAAGAAAGTCCATCTGAACCTCCTAGATCATGACTATGGCAGGTTGCGCAAGCAATGTTTCGATTTGCAGATAAAATTTTATCATGAAATAAAAGTCTTCCAATTTTAACTTTTTCTACATCAACTTGATGGAAATCTTCGCTCTTTAATGGTTTTGGTAAATCAGTTGCGTAAGTTTTATTTACTGAAATTAAAAATGGAATTATAAATATTATTATTTTTAAATGATTAAATATCTTTTTATACTTTTGTTTCTTCCATCCATAGTTTTTGCAGAAATAGAAAATGCTCGAGATTTGATGGAACAAGGAAAATTTAAAGAAGCTATGGAAGAACTTATGCCAGCAGCTAGATCTGGTAATGCTGATGCTGAAGAGCTTATTGGAATTATGTACGCTATGGGTCTTGGTGTTGAAAGAGATGATGTTAGAGCTTTTGAATGGTATCTCAGATCTTCTATGAAAGGTCATCCTGGTGCCCAATCTGGTGTTGGGTGGTATTACGAAATTGGTAGAGGACTTCCTGCTCCCGATCTTGTTAGAGCTTATATGTGGTACGGTTTGTCTGCTATTGGTGGAGATCCTGATGCTGCAATTTCTCAGGAAGAAGTTATTAAAAAAATGACTCCTGAACAAATTGAAAAAGCTCATATTCTCATAAAAGATTATAAATCTTGGATATATCCTTTTAGATAATGAGGCGAACTAAAATCCGCCCCATTATATTAATTTGAAATTACAAATCTTTTTTGTATGCGCTCGATGCCTTTTTCTCTGCTTTAGCTACTGCTTTAGTTAAAGCGTTGAAAATTTCTTTTCCACCTTTAACATTAGCTTTAAACCAATCATACACCGGGCTAGCTTCTTTTTTAAAACTAGCTTTTTGATCAGGAGTAGGAACATATAAATCTCCACCACCTGCTACAAAGTCCTCGTAAGCTTTGATTGATTTTCTCTTAGGAGAAGCAAAAGTTGCTTGTTGCAAAGCATAGAAACCATCAGTCACAACTTTTTTAAGATCTGTTGACATTGATTGATATTTTGCATTATTCATCCACCATAATGCACCCATGTATGCATGACCGTCTAAAGTAACGTATTTTAGACCTGCATCAGGAAACTTCATGTTCATAATGTCAGTTATTCCATTTTTAGATCCTTCAACTACACCAGTTTGAAATGATGTAAACAATTCCGGCCATGGAATAGGAGTTGGAGATGCACCTAATGCTCTTACAAGCTCCTGAGGTAAATCAGCTACAACTGTTCTGATTTTTAAACCTTTCATGTCAGATGGATTTGCAACTCTTCTTTTTGTATTAGCAAAATTTCTCCATCCTCCAGTATTTCCAATTGTCATCAATCTAATTGAGTCATTAGAATCTTTTAGAGCCATTTTTCTCATTGTTCTTACAAAATCACCTTGCATTACATCTTCAGCAATTCTGTCATCAGCCATTAGATAAGGTAAATCTAAAACTTGAACATATGGGAATACGCCTGCAGCACCTCCAGAAGTAGAAATGTAAATATCTATACTTCCATCAGATACACCTTGTAAACACTCAGCACCTTTTGAACAAAGCTGCGTACCTACAAATAGTTCTACAGCTATTTTTCCATTTGAAGCTGCTTCTACGTAGTTTTTAAATACAACAGCACCATCATAATCTTCATCTTGATCATTAGAGTTCATTGTCATTCTCAAGTTATAATCTGCAGCTGAAACAGATGCAGTAAAACTAATTAAGAATAATAATGAAAAAAATGATTTTATTATTTTACTCATAATTATTTCCCTCTCTTTAAATATTTATGTATATAAACTATACTTAAGTTGATTTAGAGAGTCTATCGAGTAGTAAAAAAAAATTATATTTATTTTGCGAAACCAGTAAGCAAAGGAATAGTCATCGATATTGACGGAAAATAGGTTATTAAAAAAATAACTATAGCTTCTACTGCTAAGAATGGCAATATAGCTTTTGCTATTGTTTCAACTCTTTCCCCAGATACAGAGGATGCAACAAATAATACAAGTCCCATTGGCGGAGTTGCTAAACCAACTGTTAAATTAACGGACATAATAATTGCAAAATGCACAGGATGAACTCCTAATTCAACAAATACTGGTCCAAGAATTGGTCCTAAGATTATTATCGCTGGACCTGCATCTAAAAACATTCCAACAACAAATAATAAAATATTTATAAGAAATAACAAAACATAAGGATTGTCAGTTAATCCCAAGACGAATGCAGCAAGATGCTCTGGAGCATGTGATAAACTTACAACTGTTTTAAAAGCCATTGCAGCACCAACTAAAAGAAGAACTACTGAAGATACCATCGCTGCTTTTGTCATCACTTTAGGAACATCTTTCCATTTTAATGATTTCAAAACAAATAGACCAATAAACATTGCATAAGCAGCTGCTACAGCTGATGCTTCTGTTGGTGTAAAAATTCCTCCAAGGATACCTCCTAAAATTATTACAGGTGTCATCAAAGGAAAAAAAGCTTTAAGAGATGCTTTGCCTCTTTGGCTCCAAGTTGTTTTTTCGGTTACTGCTGGAAAATTATATCTCTTAGCCATAAATTTTATTGTAATCATCAAGCTGACCCCAACTAAAATACCAGGTACAATTCCTGCTAAAAATAATGCAGCAACACTTTCACCCATTACATATGCATAAATAATCATTATCCCTGAAGGTGGAATTATAGGTCCAATTACAGAACTCGCTGCTGTAATTGCAGCAGCAAATTTTTTTGTATAGCCTTGCTTTTCCATTGCAGGAATAAGCATTGATCCAATTGCTGATGTATCAGCTACAGCTGAACCAGATAAGCCTGCAAACAACATTGAAGTCAGTACATTGACATGAGCCAATCCGCCCTTTAAGTGACCCATCATCGCCTGACTAAATTCAACTAGTCGATGAGTTATTCCTCCTCTGTTCATTAACTCTCCTGCTAACATAAAAAATGGTATTGCCATCAAAGGGAAGCTATCTATTCCATTATAAATATTTCTATAAAGCATAGCTCCATCTCTAGCTTGATCATTTAGCCAAAGCAAAATTCCTGGTGCTGCTAACAATCCAAAAAATACAGGTAAACCAATTAACAAAAATAATAAAAATAAAGGAAGAAACCAAACTAACATTATTGCGTCTCCAACTTTTGTTTATCGTAATCTTCAGGCAAGTCTAACTTTGTAAAATTAGTAAGAATATTTCTTAAAATTAACTCTATATTCACAGAAATTAAAAAAATAATTCCCACAGGTAATGACATATACATCCAAGCTAATTTTATTGGTTCTGCTTTCCCACCAATTAAATGAAAAGGAATCTTTATCGATGAAGAATTAAATATCCATCCAGCATTAATATGTTTAAATCCTAATTCCAAACCTATTACTAATACAAAAAGAGAAACGATTAATAAAAATAAAGTTAATAATGTGGAGATAAGTTTTGGTAAAAATCTCTCTAATAAATCAATAGAAACAAACCCACCCCATCTATACGCAGATGGTGCAATCAATCCTGTCATCCATAACATCAAAAATCTAGCAACCTCATCGGGCCATGGCAGTGCATTATTTAATACATATCTAAAAAATACTTGCACCAAAATGACAATCACCATCAAAAGTATTGCTATCCATGCAAACTGTCTTCCAATTCTTAAAAAAAAAGTATTTATTTTCTCAAGGGTCTTAAAAAAAGATAGGAGAATGTTAATTGTCAAATTCACAGCTAAATTTATTTTAAATATTTAATAAATACAACTTTAATCAAAAAACTAATTTACTTTATAGAATAATTCTCGTATTAAAAATGCTCTCTAAAAAATTGATATATAATTATGAGTAATAAAAAAAAGATATTAATTATTCAAAAAGTCCACGAAAAAGGTATGGAATTAATAAATAACCATCCTAATTTTGATGTTGAAGTAACTGATGACACTTCAATAGAAAATTTAAAATCAAAATTAAAAGATTGCGATGGTGCATCAATAAGAATTGCAAAACTTCCTGGTGAAACCTTTGAAGAAGCAAAAAATTTAAAAATTATTTCAAGACATGGTGTAGGTTATGACAATATCGATTTAAAAAAAGCTAAAGAAAAAGATATAAAAATAGCAATAACAGCTAATGCTAATGCTGTTACAGTTGCAGAACATGTAATGTTCGTTTTGTTAAATATTGCAAAAAGAAAAGACTTATTTGACAAAACAGTAAGAGATGGAAACTTTAAAGACAGAAATAAATTACCAAAAACAATAGAAGTTTGGAAAAAAAATTTTTTAATAATGGGGTTTGGAAGAATAGGAAAAGCTTTAATCAAAAGATGTCTAGGTTTCGAAATGAATGTATTTGTCTACGATCCATTTGTAGACAAAGATAAAATTGAAGAATTAGGTGGAAAAAAAGTAGATGATCTAGCTGAAGCAGTAAAAACTATGGATGTTATTTCGCTCCATATGCCTTTAACGGATAAAACTGAAAATTTAATTAATTATGATTTATTAAAAACAATGAAAAAGACTTGCATTATCATTAATGCAGCAAGAGGTGGAATTATTCATGAAGAAGATCTTGATAAAGCGCTCAATGAAAATTTAATTTTTGGAGCTGGTATTGATGTTTTTAAAAAAGAACCACCTGATGATAATAATCCACTTCTCAAAAATGAAAAAGTTTACTTAAGTCCACATACTGCAGCTTTTACCGATGAATGTATGACAAGAATGGGTAAAGAGACAATTCAAAATATTATTGATTTTTTTGAGGAAAAGTTAGAAAAATCTAAAATTGTAAAACTTTAATATGAAAATTAATTTCAAAAATTTTGGATTTTTAGAATTTTTAGTATCAGCGTCTGCAATCTTTGTAGTTGGTATGTTAATTTGGACAGCAAGTACAAGACCAGCTGTTGAAGCTAAAGCTAATTTAGTAAAAGAAAATCACAACAAAGTCGTTGATCTAATTAATGATGAAATTAATAAATGTGGTAATAACGATGAAGGTAAATTAACTGTTTGGGGTGATCCATGTAATGGTGAATGGATAGCTGATAAAGTTGTTAATTATATCAATGAAAATTTAAAAATAGAAAATCCATTTTCTGATGACTCAAAAGTGAAAACTGATCCTGATCCAAGAATAAAAGCTGAAGGTAAAGCTGGTCAATCAGTTGAGATGGGGGTAATCTTTGTTATGTCCTCAAATTTTTTGCCTGATCCTGGTTCTGAATGGATTGTTGGTACTTGCTTCAAATCTCCTTGTGTTGCAGCAGGAAATAACGAACTTACTTCTATTTATAGATAATTAATTTTTATAGATCTCTATATTGCTGCTATTTAAGGTTTCGGTTAAATATTTATAACCAATCTTTGCATATTCAAAAGGATTTGCTTTTGCTGGATCTTGCTCAGCTTCAACTACCAACCAGCCTGAATATTTTTTTTCTTTTAATACATCAAATAATGGTTTGTAATCAATACAACCATCTCCAGGTACTGTAAAAGCACCCTCTAAAAAAGCTCCTCTAAAACTTAAATCTTCTTTCAAAGATTTTTCTAAAACATCTTTTCTAATATCTTTGCAGTGCATATGAATAAGTCTTTCACTGAAATCTTTTAAAATTTTTAGAGAATTACCCTGAGCAAATAACATATGGCCAGTGTCTAAAGTAAGTTTAACACTATCATTGGTATTTTCTAACAATCTTATGGTATCTTCCTCAGTTTCTATAACAGTTCCCATGTGATGATGGTAAGCAAGAGGCATTCCTTCATCTTCTAAATATTTTCCCATTTCAGAAATTTTTGAATAGTATTTTTTAGCTTCATCAAGATCCATCTTTGGTCTTGTAGAAAGTTTTCTATTTGGATCTCCTTGAATTGAACCTGAAACTTCAGCAAAAACCATACAAGGTGAGTTGCAGTCTTTAAATAATTTTAGCTGATCTTGAATTAAATTTTTTTCCTCAAAAACGTTATTTTTTCTTAAATTTGCTCCATACCAACCTGAACAAAGATTTAAATTGAACTCTTTTAATTTAGGAATTAATTCTTCAGATGTTTTAGGAAATTTTCCTCCAGACTCAATTCCAATAAAACCTGCCTGACTTGCTTCTGATAAGCATTGTTCTAAAGAAGTATCGCCCCCTAGTTCTGGCATGTCATCATTACTCCATGCAATCGGTGCTATTCCTAATTTTACTGACATAAATAAGTCTTATATATATAAGTTTTAAAAATGAAATCTAAAAAATTAAAACTAGGTATCATTGGAGGTGGACCTAATTCTTGGATTGGTCACGTACATAGAATTTCATCAAGGTTTGATGACAAATATGAAATTGTAGCAGGAGTTTTTTCAAGAAATTCAAAACAATCAACTTCGTTTGGAAAAAGCATCGGTGTTAGTGAGGATAGATGTTATTCAAATTATTTAACCATGGCTAACAAAGAAAGTCTTCGAAAAGATAAAATTGATGTTGTATCAATAATGACGCCACCAGGAAGTCATCAAATTATTGCTGAAAAATTTATCGATAAAAACATTCATATTATTTCTGATAAACCTTTTGCTGCTGATCTGAAACAAGCCAAAAGTTTATTTAATAAAATAAAAAAAAATAAAAAAATTAAATATGCTCTTACACATAATTATTCAGCTTACCCGATGGTTCGAGAGGCCAAAGTATTAATTGAAAAAGGAAAAATCGGAAAAGTAGAAGATATAAATTTTGAGTATGTTCAAGATTGGAGTGAAGGAAAAACTATAAATAAAAAAAACTCTAGAAAGATGTTTCGTTGGAAACTTGATAACAAAATTGTAGGCATCTCAACAGTTCTAAACGAGCTTGGGTCTCATGCTTGTCATCTTGCAAGTTATATGTCTGGATTAAAAACAAAAAAAGTTTTTGCTGATATTACTCAAGTATCAAAAACAGTTAAAATGGATAACAACGCTAAAGTATTAATTGAATTTGATAATGGTGCAAAAGGAATGTTTTGGACAAGTTGTACTGCAAGAGGTGGAGTTTATGGTTTGAGAATAAGAATTTTTGGATCTAAAGGAAGTTTAGAGTGGGTACAAAATGATCCAACTTATTTAAAATTTAATCCATCAAAAGGAGCTGTTAGAATATTAGAAAGAGGATTTCATGACGCAAGTTTTTCCAAAAAATTTTCTAGAATTAAATTTGGTCATCCAGAGGGTTACTTGGATGCTTTTTCTAATATTTATAGAGAATTCGCTGAATCGTTAAAATTAAAAAAAAGAACTTTCTATCCTAATGAAGATGATGGATATGAAACTGCTAAATTTATTGATGCATGTAAAAGGTCTAGCAAATCAAAAAAATGGGTTAAACTATGATTAATGTTGCTTTAATTGGTCTTGGAAGAATTGGTCAAATGCATGCTGAAAATTTGTTTTCTCATAAAAGTTTTAAATTAAAATATACTTTTGATATAAATACAAAACTCAATAAAAAATTATCAAAAAAATTTAATTCTCTTTCAATTAATAATCCTAAAATTGCTTTCAAAGATAAAGATATAGACCTAATATTTATTGCATCAAGTACACCAACGCATATCAAATTAATTGAGGAAGCAGCCAAATATAAAAAAGTAATTTTTTGTGAAAAACCTTTAGATTTAAATATTGATAAAGTTAATAATTGTCTAAAAAAAATTAAAAAACTAAATCCAAAAATTCAGTTGGGATTTAACAGAAGGTACGACCCGGGTCATAGTTTGTTAAAAAAAGAACTTCAAAAAGGAAAAATAGGACAGCTAGAAAAAATTATAATTACTAGTAGAGATCCTGCCCCTCCTACTTTAGATTATTTAAAAGTTTCTGGAGGTATATTTAAAGACATGATGATACATGACTTTGATTTAGTTAGATTTTATTTGGAAAAAGATGAAGTAGACTCCATTTTTTCAACAGGAAGTAATATTTCTGACAAAAAATTTAATAAAATAAAAGATTATGAGCTTGCCTCATGTATTTTAAGATCTAAAAAAGGTGTACAATGTATTATCACCAATTCGAGACATTGTAGTTTTGGTTATGATCAAAGAGTGGAATTGTTTGGATCTAAAGGCATGTTAATATCTGGAAATAAAAAAGAAAACGAGACAGAAACATTTACTAAAAACAATACTTCTCAAAAAAAACCTCTTCTTAATTTTTTTATTGATAGATATGTTGATGCTTACAGGCTTCAGCTTGATGAACTTGCAAGATACACATTAAAGAAAAATAAACCTATATCTAGTTTTGAGGATGGAAGAAGAGCTCTTATCTTAGCAAATGCTGCATCAAATTCTTTGAAACAAAGAAAACAAATTAAGATAAAATTTTAGATACAACTACTAATAGAAAATCTAAAACAATTATAAACTATATATAAAAGTTATACATTTTAAAGTTGTCGTCTTTACAACTTGGTTTTTTTTATGTTAACGTTTGCGCATTAAAAGTTAACTTTTATTTAAACGAGAGGAAAAATAATGAAAACATTATACAAATCATTATTAGCATTTGTTGCTTGGGTTATGCTTTCAGTGTCTGCTTTAGCGGTAGACGTGATCGTTGTATCTCACGGACAAGCTAACGACCCGTTTTGGTCTGTTGCTAAGAATGGTGTAGATAAAGGATGTGCGGATATGGGAATATCTTGCAAGTACACTGCACCCGCTACTTTCGACATGGTTGAAATGGCTAAATTAATTGACAACGCAGTTTCACAAAAACCAAAAGGTATTGTGATTACTCTTCCAGATGCTGCTGCTTTAGGAAAATCTGTTAAAGCTGCTATCGCTGCTGGTATCCCAGTAATTTCAATGAACTCTGGTTCAGATGACTTTGCATCACTAGGTATCAGTGCTCACGTTGGACAAACTGAGTTTGAAGCTGGTGTAGGTGGCGGACAAAAAATGAAAGCTGCTGGTGGTAAAAAAGCACTATGTGTTAACCACGAAGTTGGAAACGTTGCGCTAGACAGAAGATGTGCTGGATTCAAAAAAGGTTTTGGTGGATCTGTTGACATCTTAGGAACTTCTAATGACCCAACAGAAATTCAAAAAGCTGTTGCTGCTAAATTAGGTGGTGGATATGACACTATCCTAACTTTAGGTGCTGGTCTTGCAGGTGAAGCTGCTCTTAAAGCTTTAGAAGCTGCAGGGAAAGTTGGTTCTGTTAAACTTGGTACATTTGATATGTCACCTGGAATGTTAAAAGCTGCTGCTGCAGGTAAAGTAGAGTTTTTAATTGACCAACAACAATACCTACAAGGTTACTTACCAATAGCTATATTTGGTCAGTATATGAGATATGGAACAATGCCAGCTGGTGTAGTTATGACTGGTCCTGGTTTCGTAACTCCTGACAATGCTGCTAAAGTAATTAAGTGGGCAGCTCAAGGTTACAGATAATAAATACTTTAAAAGGCCTAGCTAACTTTTAGTTAGGCCTTTTTTCTAAACAAAATTCAAATTAATGTCTGATAAAGCAAAAAGCATTGCATCAAAAAAAACTTCTGGTCAAGACGAAAGGCTAAAAGAAGTTTCAAAATTAAGATTACTTTTAAATAGACCAGAATTAGGTGCTGTTGGTGGTGCGATTTTAGTATTTATATTTTTTGGAATTGTTGCAGGTGATACAGGAATGTTTAGTGCTTATGGAACTCTAAACTTTTTAGATGTCTCTGCAAATTTAGGAATTATTGCAATTGCTGCAGCAATGCTAATGATTGGTGGTGAATTTGATTTATCAATTGGTTCCATGATTGGTTTTGCAGGAATTTGTATAGCAATACCTGCAATTTATTGGGGATGGCCTTTATGGGTAAGTATTATTTTTGCTTTTGCGATGGCGGTACTAGTTGGATACTTCAATGGTATCCTTGTTGTTAGAACTGGACTTCCATCTTTTATCGTAACTCTAGCAATGTTGTTTATTTTAAGAGGTGCTACATTAGCAATCACAAGATTAATTACAGGAAGAACTCAAGTTCCTGGTTTAAGAGTTTTAATTGAGAATGATCCAATCGCGTGGATGTTTGCAACTGATACATTCAAATGGTTGTTCACTTGGTTAGGTTCAATGAATTTAATTGCATTAAGAACTGATGGAACTCCATTAGCTACTGGTATTCCACCTTCAGTAATATGGTTTATTGCAGCTACCCTTTTTGCAACATGGATATTAATGAAAACTAGATATGGAAACTGGATTTTTGCATCAGGAGGAGACAAAAATGGTGCTACGAACGTTGGTGTGCCTGTTGGAAGAGTGAAAATAAGTTTATTTATTGGAACTGCAGTCGCAGCTACAATTTTTGCAACTATTCAAGTTTTAGATGCTGGTTCTGCGGATACAATGAGAGGAAATTTAAAAGAATTAGAGGCAATTGCAGCAGCAGTTGTTGGTGGTTGTTTATTAACTGGAGGATATGGTTCTGCAATTGGTGCAGCTTTTGGTGCATTAATATTTGGAACTGTATCTATGGGAATATTTTACACAGATGTTGATACTGATTGGTTTAAAGTGTTTTTGGGAGCAATGATGTTAATTGCTGTAGTATTTAATAATTACATAAGAAAAAGAGTAACAGAAAGTAAATAATGTCAGAAAATTTGATTGAGTTTAATAACATTAGTAAATTTTTTGGGAAAGTAATTGCTCTTAAAGATGTCACTATGAAATTAAAAAAAGGTGAGATCATGTGTTTACTTGGGGATAATGGTGCTGGAAAATCTACTTTGATTAAAACTTTAGCTGGTGTTCATAAACCTGATGAAGGTGAAATAGTAATCGAAGGTAAAAAAACTGTTTTTGACTCTCCAAAAGATGCTTTGGATATGGGAATTGGAACGGTTTACCAAGACTTAGCTTTAGTTCCATTGATGAGTGTTACAAGAAACTTTTTTATGGGAAGAGAACCATTAAAGGGACCGCCATTTTTAAAAACTTTTGATATTGAAAAAGCAAACCAAATTGCTGCGGAGAGAATGGGTCAAATTGGAATTGACGTAAGAGATCCTTCGCAAGCAGTAGGAACAATGTCTGGTGGTGAAAGACAATGTTTAGCAATATCAAGAGCTATATATTTTGGGGCAAAAGTTTTAGTTTTAGATGAACCAACTTCTGCATTAGGTGTTCATCAAGCCTCAATGGTTTTAAAATATGTTGTAAAAGCAGCTTCGCAAGGATTAGCTGTAATTTTAATTACACATAACGTTCATCATGCATATCCAGTTGGAAATAGTTTTACAGTTCTAAATAGAGGTAAAAGTTTAGGAACTTTTAATAAAAAAGATATTAGTCGTGAGGAGCTTTTAGGGATGATGGCTGGTGGTGAAGAGCTTGATAAGCTTGAAGTTGAACTTGAAGAAATGAATAGGATTAACAATTAATCTTAAGCTTCATATAGTGTAGGGAACATTTCTCCCTCAACAGGATCTCCGTTTTTATAACCTGCTTCTTGCATTGCTTTCCTATAATTAAAACTTGTCCAATCTCCATCATAACTTATTTTTGCATCCTCTTTGGAAACTCTTAATGTATATCGGCTTAAAGTTTTATCAGGAATACTCTCATTCAAACTTCCATGTAGTGTTCTCATATCGAAAACTACTGCATCCCCTAATTCGCAATCCCATTGTAAAAACTCATATTTATCTTTATTTCCTAAAATATCTGGAGGTAATTCATATTTTTTTCCATTGACTAAACATTCATTACCTTCAATTTTATGTCCATCCTTAAACAAAACTCTCAAAAAAAATTTATTCCATAAATGTGAACCCTTCACCCAAACAACACCCTCATTTTTTTTTGTTGGTTGCAGTGGAAGCCACAAAACACACATTGTTCCATCCATATCAAAATAACTAATATCGTGATGAAAAGGTGTTGAAGATTTTGATCCTGCCTCTCTCAAAAACCAATTATCCATTACTAAATTAATTTTTTTTGCAGACATTAATTCTGCAGCTATCTGCGCATATGGTGATTTATAAACAAATTCTTTAAATTCAGGAATTAAATGCCAAGTCCAGTAATCCTCTAGATAAGCTGGAACATTTTTTTTAGTTGTGTGAGATTTAAATCTAGGACTAGGATTAGAAATATCTTTTTCTATACCTGTCTTAAGTTTATTAATCCAATTAATATCGAATTTGTTTTTTAGAAATATTGCGCCATCTTCTTTAAATTTTGTTATTTCATTTTTGGTTAGAATTTTGTTCATAATAATAAAAGTTAAGTTTTATAGTATTTTAATGCATTAAAGTGTCTAGTAACAGTTGAAATTATTGTATTTAAAATCCACATAACTAATATTTGATTTTTTCATTAATTATTTTTCTTCTATAATGTTACTTTATAAGAAGGAGGTAACTATGGCTAAATTTATAGTAATGGGTAATTATACAGCTCAAGCTTTTAAAGGATTTATAGGTAATCCAGACCAAGACAGAGCTGCAGCAGCTACTGCTTTATCAGAGGCAGTAGGAGGAAAAATGGAATCTTTTATGATCACAAGAGGAGCTTATGATTTTGTTGGAGTTGTGAGTGGTGATATTGGATTTGAAGGCGCAGCAGCAGTTAAGCTAGCAGTTGAAGCTTCTGGAGCTATAACAAATTTTACCATATTAGAGGAAATGGATATGGGTAAAGCTGCAGGCATGGCATCAAAAGCTATGGCTAATTATAAACCAGCAGGTTAAAGCTAGATTTTAAGTTAATTCTATCATGATTAATTTTATTAATTATGATAGCTTTAACTTAAATGAAAATATTAAGAGATAGTTTTGGTAGGTCTTTTCCTTATATAAGACTTTCGATTACCGATGTATGTAATTTTAAGTGTGGGTATTGTTTACCTAATGGTTATCAAGTTGATAAGAGTGATAATAGAAAATTTCTTCACTTAGAGGAAATCAGACGTCTAGCAAAAGTTTTTTCAAAATTGGGTGTATGCAAAATTAGACTTACTGGAGGTGAACCAACAGTAAGAAAAGATTTTTTTGATATAATCAAGATCTTAAAAAATGAAGCTGGAATAAAAAAAGTTGTAATTACCACAAACGGTTACCATTTAGATGAAAAAGCTAGGATGTTAGTAGATAGTGGCTTAAACGGCATTAATATTAGCATTGATAGTCTAGATAGAAATACATTCAAAAATGTTACAGGTCATGATCGATTACCAGAGATTTTAAAAGGAATTAACATCCTTCAAGATTTAAATTTTGAAAATATTAAGATTAATGCAGTTCTTTTAAATGGAATAAATGCATCAGACAAAGATTTTGAGTCTTGGGGAGAATTTATAAAAAAGAACAAAGTGGATTTTCGATATATAGAACTAATGCAAACAGGCGATAACCTAGATTATTTTAAAAAATATCATGTATCTTCAAAAATTTTCAAAGAATACTTAAATAAAAATAATTGGATTTATCAAACCTTAGGTAAAGATGCAGGGCCGTCACTAAATTATATCAATCCAGAATACAAAGGGAAATTTGGAATTATAGCGCCCTACTCTAAAGATTTTTGTAGAAGCTGTAATAGATTAAGAATTACATCAAGAGGAGATCTTAGATTATGCCTATTTGGAAATACTGGAATAAGTATAAGACATTTATTACAAAAAGATGATCAAATTGAAGAATTACAAGATCTTATAATGGGTCAAATGAAATTTAAAAAAGAATCTCACCATTTAGAACTTGGCGAAACTGGTTTAACTAAAAATTTATCTACCACGGGTGGCTAATGTCAAAATTAAAAATTATAAATCAAGAAGAACTTAAAGATTGGGCGAAAGAAATATTTCAAAAAAACTCTTTCAATATGGTTGATGTTTCTTCAAAAAAAGAAACTTTTAGAAGAGCACTTGCGTCAGGTAAAATTTATGTTGGAAAAGAGGTTTTTGATCTAATTAAAAATAAGAAGATGCCTAAAGGAGATCCTATTACTTTAGCCGAGGTATCAGCTGTGTTGGGTGTAAAAAAAACAAGTGAACTTATTCCTCTATGTCACCCACTTCCAATTGACCATACGGCTACTAAAATAATTATGAATGAATTAGATAGTTCATTAGAAGTTTTTTGTGTAGTTTCTGCAGTAGCAAAAACAGGTGTTGAAATGGAAGCTATAATGGGTGTTAACTCTGCCTTAATCACAATTTATGATTTAAGCAAAATAGTAAATCCACATCTTAAAATTGATAACGTAAAATTATTAATTAAAGAAGGTGGAAAAAGTGGATTATGGAAAAACCCTGATGGTCTCCCAGATTTTTTAAAAAATATTTTTTAATGAAAATATCAGTTGAACTATTTGGCGCAGCTAGAGAATTTAGTACTAAATCCCATTTAGACTTTGAATTAATTGAAAATTCCTCAATAAAAGATCTTAGAAACCAAATGATAGAGTTTATTGATATAAAATTTAAAGGAAATGAAACTTTTAAAAAAATTATTAAATCATCAGCTTTTTGTTCGTCAGATGATAAAATTGTCTCAGACAATTATAAAATAGTTAAAAAACAAAACTTTAGCATTATACCTCCTATAGGAGGCGGTTAATGCTACATACTAAAATTATTGATGCTTCAAAAAATGAGAAGATAGAAATTTCAAAAGCAGAAAATTTTTTAAATCAATCAAAATTTGGTGCTGTAATATATTTTGTTGGGACTGTAAGAGATTTAAATGAAAATAAAACAGTTACTGGTATTACCTATGATGCCAAAGAAAGTATGGTTATAAAAAGTTTTGAAGAAATTTATGAAGAAGTTGATAACAAGCTAAATATTAAAGAAAAAGCAGTATTTATAGAGCATGTTAAAGGATATGTGAGTTTAAAAGAAAAAAGCATCATTATTGGTGTAGCTTGTAAACATAGAGATCAAGCTTTTGTGTTATCTAGATATATAATTGAAGAAATTAAAAAAAGATCTCCTATTTGGAAAAAAGAACATTATGAAAATGAGGACAGTGAGTGGTTAAAAGGAATATCTCTAAATAATTAAAATGATAAAATTTAAAAATTCAGAAATTACACCAGAGAATATTTATAAAAAAAGAAGATCTTTCATTAAATCTGTAGGTCTTGGTGCAAGCACATTAGCAATGTCTAGTATACCTTTTTTAAATAAATCTTTAGCAAGTGAGAGAGATAAATTAACGAGTTATAAAGACATAACGACTTATAATAATTATTATGAGTTTGGAACATCAAAGAGTGATCCTTATAGAAACTCTCAAATATTTAAAACAACTCCTTGGGATATAGCTATTGAGGGTGAAGTTGATAAACCAATAAAATTATCTATGGAAGAAATCTCAGAAATGTTTATTTCTGAAGAAAGAATATATCGATTAAGATGTGTTGAGGGTTGGTCTATGGTTATTCCATGGATGGGCTTTTCTTTGAGCAAATTACTATCAAAAGTAAATCCAACCAATAAAGCAAAATTTATTGAATTTGAAAGTGTATATGACCCTGCACAAATGAAAGGTCAAAGGTACCCTGTTTTAAACTGGCCTTACAATGAAGGTTTAAGAATTGATGAAGCCATGCATCCTTTGACAACAGTTGTGACAGGTTTATATGGTAAAAAGCTGCCTAATCAAAACGGAGCACCACTAAGAATTTTTATTCCATGGAAATATGGTTTTAAAAGTGCAAAAGCTATTGTTAAAATTAAATTTGTTGAAAACATGCCTACCTCATCATGGATGTGGGCTTCACCTAGAGAGTATGGATTTTACTCAAATGTTAACCCTAATGTTGATCACCCAAGATGGTCTCAAGCAACTGAAAGAATAATAGGTGAAGGTGTTTGGGCGCCTAGAGTAAAGACCTTAATGTTTAATGGTTATGGAGATGAAGTTGCAAGTCTCTATAGCGGTATGGATTTAAAAAAAAATTTCTAAATTAAATTGAGAAGATATTCTAAAACTCTAGTTTTTTTTCTTTCTCTTTGGCCAATTTATCTGATTTCTTATCAAATAATTTTTAATCAATTAGGTCCAGAGCCTGTTGATAGAATCATTAATCACTTTGGAGAATGGACTTTGATATTTATTCTTTTAACTCTTTCAATGACACCACTTAAGCAAATCACAAAATCAGTAGAGTGGATTAAGTTTAGAAGAATGCTTGGTTTGTTTACTTTTTTTTATGCATCCATTCATATGTTAAGTTATGTTGGTCTTGATTATAGATTTGATTTTGAGCCACTGATAAATGATGTCTTAAAAAAGAAGTTTATCTTTATAGGATTTTCAGCTTGGCTGTTGTTAATTCCACTTGCTGTAACGTCATCTGAGAAAATGGTTAGACTGTTAAAACAAAATTGGAAAAAAATTCATAGATTAATTTATATAATTGGGATTTTTGGCGTACTTCATTATATTTGGCTATCAAAAACAATATTTTTCAAACCACTTATATTTTTAATTATTTTAGTAATTCTTTTACTTTTTAGAATTAAAATTACAAGATCAGCTTCTAAAATCTGAGGCTTTATCAAAATCTTTAAAAGATTTGATACTCTTAGTTTTAATAAAATTTGTTCTATTTTTAAGCCTCTTAACCATAAATTTTGCTCCAAACTGACCTCTAATATTTTTAAATTTTTTTATTAAAGAACTGTCAAAACCAATAGGATTACCTACTCTATTTTTATATTTTAAAGCATGTATTAAAAATCTTTTAGAATTTATAGATCTACAAATTTTATTTATATCTGATTGTTTAACAAATGGCATGTCCGACTGAGCTACAATAAAGCCCTTATCATTTTTAGATATTTTTTTTAATCCTGTTTTTATAGAAGAGGCCATCCCTTGTTTATAATTTTTATTATAGGTAAAAATAATTTTTTTATTTTTTTTTATTATTTTTTTTTACTTCTTTGTGTTGATGGCCAAGAACTATGATAATTTTATTTATTTTACTTTTTTTTAATACATTTAATGAATAATTTATTAATGGTTTATTTTTATATAGCTTAATCAGTTTATTTTCAGATTTCATTCTTTTTGATTGGCCAGCTGCAAGTAATATTGCTTTAATCACTTTTTATAAGTTTCTGATACTAATTGAGCTATAATAGATAAAGCAATCTCTGGAGCAGATTTACCACCAAGCTTAATACCAATTGGTCCGTGAATTGAATTAATTTCATCATTAGTAAATCCGGCCTCACTTAATCTTTGACATCTATTTTCATGGGTTTTTTTTACTGCCAAGTGCTCCAATATAATAAAATTTATTTTTTAATGCGTATTGCAAAGCAGGATCATCTATTTTTGGATCATGTGTTAAAGCTATTAAGGCTGTACTTGAATTTGTTTCAATTTCTTCAAAAGCTTCTTTTGGCCATTTGTTAATAACTTTAATTTCAGGAAATCTTTGCTCAGATGCAAAATATCCTCTTGGATCTATGATACTAATTTCAAAATTTAAACTTTTTGCAAAATCAACTAAATATTGTGCAATATGCACAGCCCCAACAATAATTACTTTTATTGGTTTTATATAAGTTTCAACAAATATCTCTGAATTTTCTATAACGCCGTTTTTTTTTGATTTAAAAAAATTTTCTATTTCATCAGTATATTTTGAAAATTCTCCTTTTGGAGAAGTGCCAGGTAAATAAATTTCACTATCACCATTTTCTAAATTTGTAAGAATTGCAAACTCAGTTTTTGATGATTTTTTTTTTAATATTTCTTCTAGTGTTTTAATTTTCATTAGTGTATCTGCTCAATATATACCGCTATCTCTCCACCACATGCTAGACCCACTTCCCACGCGCTCTCATTCGAAACTTTAAACTCTATTTTTTTACAAGGCTTGTTGTCTTTAATTAATGATAGACATTCGCTTACAACTGCAGACTCCACACATCCTCCAGAAACTGATCCTGAAAAATCTCCTTTTTCGTTCACAATCATTCTGCTACCAACTTGTCTAGGTGATGATCCCCAGGTTTGAATTACTGTTGCTAAAACTACTTTTTGATTAGCGTTGATCCAATCTTGAGCTTCGTCTAATATTTTCTCATCAAATGAATTTTTCATCTGATAAAATATAGTTTCTATCTAACAAGCATCAACGGCTTTTTTAGCCTGAGTGACAACTAAACTAGCTCTAAATTCTGCAGAAGCATGCATATCAGTGTTCATTTCTGAACTATCTAGATCCATTCCATCTATTGAAGAAGAGGAAAAATTACCCGATAGAGCTTTCGACATTTCTTTATCATTATAAACACATGATTTTGCACCAGTAACTGCAACGTTTACATCTCCTTTATGTTTAGCCACATATACTCCAACGATTGCATATCTAGATGCAGGATTAGGATGTTTTTGATAGCTAGATTTTTCTGGTATTTGAAATTCTATAGCTTCAATTAACTCACCCTTTTTTAAAGCTGTCTCAAACATTCCTTTAAAAAACTTTGCCGCTTCAATTTTTCTTTCGTTCGTATGTATTGTTGCGTTTAAAGCTATACATGCAGATGGATAATCAGCTGATGGATCGTTATTTGCAATTGATCCACCTATAGTTCCTCTATTTCTTACTTGTGGATCACCAATTCCTTCAGCCAAACTAGACAATGATGGAATTGCTTTTTTAACATCTTTAGAATTTGAAACTTCAACATGTTTAGTTGCAGCTCCTATTGTAACTGACCTCCCACTTACTTTTATACCACTTAATTTTTTAATATTTTTAATATCAATTAAATCTTTGTAAGTAGCCAATCCTAATTTCATTGAAGGAATAGTAGTCATTCCTCCTGCTAGAAAAGCAGAACTAGATGAAGCAAGTTTAGATGCCTCTTTACTATCTTTTGCTGAATGATAATTAAAATCTTTCATAAACCTCCTATGCTGCTTTTGCGTTAGATTTTTTTAGATTTTTACAAGCCTTCCACACTTTTTCAGCTGTAGCCGGCATAGTAACCTCTTGTCCACCTAAGGCATCAATTACAGCATTCATCACGGTAGGTGGTGCTGCTATTGCTCCCGCTTCTCCACAACCTTTAACTCCTAAAGGATTTGTGGTTGCATGTGTACAAGTATAACCAATGTTGAACTCAGGAAAATTATCTGCACGTGGCATCGTATAATCCATATAAGATCCAGTCATCAACTGACCTGTTTCATCATACTCTGCATTTTCATACAATGCTTGACCAATACCTTGAGCAAGACCACCATGAACTTGTCCTTCGACAACCATTGGATTAATTATTCTTCCAAAATCATCACAAGCTGTATATTTTTCTAACTTCACATGACCTGTTTCTGGATCTATCTCAACTTCAGCAATATGTGTTCCTGCTGGAAAAGAAAAGTTTGAAGGATCATAAAAAGAAGTTTCTTTTAAACCAGGCTCATCACCCTCTGGCAATGGAGATTTCATTTCATCTCTTACACCCGGTAAATAACAAGCAAAAGCTACTTCTCCTATTGTTTTCTTTTTATTTGATTTAGAAACAATAAATTCACCATCTTTAAACTCAACATCTTCTGGATTTGCCTCTAACATTTTTGCTGTAACTCTTTTACCTTTTTCAACTATTTTTTTACAAGCATTAACAATTGCTATACCGCCAACAGCTAAAGATCTAGAACCGTATGTTCCCATACCAAATGTTCCTTTATCTGTGTCTCCATGAACGATATCTATATTTTCTATTGGTACACCTAACTCATCAGCTGCTATTTGAGCAAAAGTTGTTTGGTGACTTTGTCCATGACTATGTGAACCTGTGTAAACAGTGACTTGTCCAGTTGGATTAAATCTAACCTCTGCAGATTCCCATAATCCAACTCCACATCCTAAAGACATTACAGCAGCTGAAGGAGCAATACCACATGCTTCAAAATATGAAGTAACGCCTATTCCTCTAAGTTTTCCTTTGGCTTCAGACTCTTTTCTTCTTGCCTCAAAACCTTTGTAGTCTGCCATCTGTTTTGCCTTTTCCATTCCAGCAACATAATCGCCAGAATCTACAGTATGAACTAATGTTTGTTTAAAAGGAAATGCTGTAGGAAAATTTTTAATTCTAAGTTCAGTTTTATCTATCCCTAATTCCATTGAAGCTTTTTCAACTAATCTTTCAATAGTGTATGTAGCCTCTGGTCTTCCTGCACCTCTATAAGCATCTACTGGAGCTGTATTTGTATATACAGCTTTGACATTTGTATAAGCTGCTGGAATTTCATAAACTCCAGTTGCACAAGGTCCAAATAAATAAGTTGGTGTCACTGTTCCAAATACTCGAGCATAAGCTCCAAGGTTTGCTATGGTCTCATTTTTAAAACCAAGAAACTTTCCATCTTTAGTAACCGCTAATTCTGCATGAGTTACATGATCTCTTCCATGTATGTCAGTTAAAAAAGATTCTGATCTTTCAGCAACCCATTTTATAGCTCTACTAATTTTTTTAGCTGCCCAGCTACAAACAATATCTTCGTTGTAGACATTAATTTTTGAACCAAAACCACCGCCAACATCTGGAGCTACAACTCTTAACTTATGTTCAGGAGCTACATTTCCAAAAGCAGACATTATCAATCTTGATAAATGTGGATTTTGACTTGTTGTATATAAAGTAATCTCTTCAGATGCTGCATTGTAATCAGCAACACATGCTCTTGGCTCCATTGCATTTGGAATTAATCTATTATTAATGATATCAATAGAAATTACTTTATCAGCCTTATCAAATGCTTCTTTAACTTTTTGTCTATCGCCTAATAACCAGTCAAAACAAAGATTTTTATCGATGCCTTCATGAATAGTATCTCCATTCATAGCATCTGCAGTACTTGTGACTGCTTTTAATACTTTGTAATCAACTTCAACTTTTTCCGCAGCTTCTTTTGCTTCTGCTAAACTTTCAGCAATTACAACTGCAACAGGATCTCCAACAAAATTTACATTATCTTTAGCTAACGGAGGGTTTCCAGGACATTTCATTTCTGTACCATCTTCACTTCTGATTGCCCAGCCCGCAATTAAACCTCCAATTTTATCATCTGCTATTTCTTTGCCTGTAAGTATGCTTACTACTCCTGATGATTTTAAAGCTTTATCAATATTTAATTTTTTAATAGATGCTCTTGCATGTGGAGACCTAACAAAAATCGCGTATGTTTGATTTGCTAAATTAATATCTGCTGTGTATCTACCTTTACCAGTTAAAAATCTTTTATCCTCTTTTCTCTCAACTCTAGAACCTACTAAACTTGCCATTTTCTTTTTCCTCCTAAAAATTACATTTTTGTTGCTGCTTCTTTAACCGCGGCAACAATATTTTGATATCCTGTACATCTGCAAATATTTCCTTCTAACCAATCTCTAATTTCTGTATCTGATGGTTTTTTGTTTTTTTGCAAAAGATCAACTGCGCTCATAACCATTCCTGGAGTACAAAAACCACACTGTAAGCCATGAAGTTTTTTGAACGCTTCTTGCATTGGATGCATTTTTCCATTTGTCTCTAAACCTTCGATTGTTGTAACTTTTGATCCATTAACATCAGCTGCTAAAGCCGTACAACTTTTTAAAGAATTTCCATCAACATGAACTACACATGCTCCGCATTGACTAGTATCACATCCAATATGTGTACCTGTTAGCTGTAAATGCTCTCTTAAAAATGTAGATAGTAAAGTGTTATCAGGAGCTTCTTTTTCAACTTTTCTTCCATTAACTTCTAATGAAATTTTACCCATAATCTCTCCTTATAAATAATATTAAGATTTAATCATTTTGAGAATATGAAGGCAAGTGTCAAATTAAACACTACTTGGACTAGAATTTTATTTTAAAAACATCCAATAAATTAAGAAAATTCCTAGAACTACTGCGGCTGTTAAATATCTATAATTAATTTTTGTTTCAGGTACTTTTCCATTATCTGAGTCAGTTATCTCGATAGTTTCATTTTTTTCAGAAGAAATTAATTCAGAAAATTTACCAAAAAAAATATCTGCCATTTTTTTTGCTGTCATATCTATAAGTCTTGAACCTACTTGTGCAATTTTACCACCTACTTGTGCTTCAACAGAATAAACTAAATTTGTTCCAGTGTCTGTATCCTCAAGTTTAACTTCAGCTTCTCCTGAGGCAAAGCCAACTAGAGAGTTTCCAGATCCTAATATCTTATAGCTGTTAGGAGGATTTAAATCTTTTAATTCAATGTCACCAGAAAAGGTTGCATTAAAAGGTCCAATTTTATTTGTAGCTTTTGCAGAAAATTCAGTATCAGATTTTTTATTAAATTCTTCACATCCCGGGATTGCTTGTTTAAGTATTTCTGGATCATTTAAAGCTTCCCAAACTTTTTGTTTTTCTAAATTAATTTTATAAGATCCTGTTAATTTCATAAATTAAACATATAATAAATTATGGACGAAAATACAAAAAAAGAATTACAATCTGCAGCTTTTGAAAGATTAATTTCTCATCTTAGAGAAAGAAAAGATGTACAAAATATAGATCTAATGAATCTTGCAGGTTTTTGTAGAAACTGTCTTTCTAAGTGGTACAGAGAAGAAGCGGGGAAAAAAGGGATTGAAATTTCTGATCCTGATGCAAGAGAACATGTTTACGGGATGCCTTATTCTGAATGGAAAGATAAATATCAAAAATAATTATTTCTCTTTAAGTCTAGGAAATAATTCTACAAAATTACAGGGTTTATGATTAACGTCTAATTGATGCTTTAATATTCCATCCCACGCATCAGTTACACCTCCTGAGGATCCTGGTAATGCAAATATATATTTACCATTAGACAAAGCTGCACAAGCTCTAGATTGTATAGAGGATGTTCCAACTGTTTTTAGACTTATTGTTCTAAATACCTCGCCAAATCCAGGTATATGTTTATCTGCAATTTCATTAACTGCTTCAGGAGTTATATCTCTTCCAGTAAGACCTGTTCCTCCCGTAGTTATTATAACATCTATCTCTTTCTGATTAGTCCATTCTTTTAAAATTTTTACAATATCTTCTTTATTATCTTTACAAATTTTTCGATCAATTAATTGATGTTTGGCTTCTTTAATTTTTTCAATCAAGATTGCACCCGATTTATCATTATCAAATGTTCTTGTATCTGTTACAGTTAATAAAGCTATATTTACATCCATAATTTAAAAATGATTATATTATCAATTCTTTTCTTTGTAACTGCATTAATATACTCAAGTGTTGGTTTTGGGGGAGGCTCCACATATCTCGCAATACTTTTAATTTGGGGTGTGCCTTACACAATATTTCCCGTTATAGCCCTTGTATGTAATATTATTGTTGTATCTGGTAATTCTATTAATTTTATAAGATCTAAGAATATAAACTTTAATTTACTTTTTCCTTATTTAATTGGCTCCATACCTTTTGCCTTTATTGGAGGATCAATAACAATTGAAAAAAGTTTATTTGAGATTTTATTATTTTGTATTTTGTTGGTTGCAGGCATTTTTTTATTAATTGAAAGTAAATCTTTTAATAAAGAGCAAATTAAAATTAATAAAATACCAAGATTAATCTCAATTTCTTTTGGATCAATAATTGGCTTTATGTCAGGTATAGTGGGAATTGGTGGAGGAATTTTTTTAAGCCCTCTTCTATTTTTAATGAAAGCTGGATACCCAAGACATATCACCAGTAGTGCATCTTTATTTATTTTAATTAATTCCATCTTTGGAATAGCTGGACAGCTGACAAAAGATCAGGTTTTAGATCAGGTTACTAACTATTGGCCATTATTTTTAACGGTGCTTATTGGAGGACAAATTGGAAGCTTATTAAACATTAAATTTTTATCGAACAAAATATTAGCTATACTAACTTCTTTTCTTGTAATTTTTGTCGCAATAAGAATGGGAATTAAACTTACAGCTTAATATTGAATAAATTTGCTTTTAAGATATTTAGAGAATTATGAAAAATATTAAACCTTTTGGTCCATCAATTGGAAAGACAAAAATTTCAAAGAAATTTTTAAATATCTTGAACAAAGAGATTGATAATAAAGTTTTAACAAAAAATAATGATTATAGTTCTAAATTAGCCAGTCAAATTAAAAAAGAAATTAAAATTTCAAATAATTTTATAAAAAAGAATTTAGAGAGAGAAATAAAAAAAAATATCAAAGATTTTCTTAAAAATGAAAAAATTAAAAAAGTTAAAAATGTAAAAATATTAAATTTATGGGTAGTTAGTCAATTTAAAGATGAATATAACCCTATTCATTATCATGATGGAGATATATCTGGTGTGGGTTATTTAAAAGTCCCAAAAAATATGACTAAAAATAAACTTTTAAAAAATAAAAAAGATAAGACTAATGGCACAATTGATTTTATAAACGGACAAAGGGGTTTTTTAAGCAGAAGTATTTTTAATATTGTGCCTAAAGAAAGAGACTTGATAATTTTTCCAAACTATTTGATGCATACTGCATATCCATTTAATATTAATGCTGAAAGAAGATCTTTTTCTTTTAATGCTAAAATCATTCTTAGAAAATAATGATTAACAAAGATTTTTTTAAAAAAATTAGAATATTAGATGGAGGAATGGGTCAAGAATTACTTGCAAGAGGGATGAAGCCAAATTCAACTTTATGGAGTGCTAATGCAATATTAGATGAAAATTATCATCAACTTGTTTTAGACACACATATTGATTTCATAAAAGCTGGTGCAGAAATCATTGTCACAACAACTTTTGCTACACGGCAAAAACGTTTAAAAGAGAATAATCTTTTAGATAAATTTGAATATTTAAATCAAAAAGCAGGTGAAATTGCTCAAACTGCAAAACGAAAATTTCCCAATACTTATATTGCTGGTGGTATACCTCCACAAAATTTAACCTATGAGGCAGATGATAGAGATGAGGTCGAAATTACAGAAAACTTTAATAGTCAAGCAAAGGCGTTAAATCCATATGTTGATTTTTTTTACTTTGATGTTTGGAGTAGTGTTAAAGAGGTTAAGTGTGGAATTGAGGCTATAAAAGAATTTAAAAAACCATATTTAGTTGGATTACATGTATCTGAAGGAACAACTTTACCAAGTGGGGAAAAGATCAAAGATGTCAAAAAAATAATTGATGAAAACGCTCTTGGAGTGCTGTTGTCTTGTGTTTCTCCCGAAAATTTTGAGAAAAACTTAAAAGAATTAAAAAGCTTAAACATACCATTTGGTTTCAAATTAAATGGTTTTGTTACCACTAAACTAAGAGAAAGTTACACATCAGTTTTTTTAGGAAAAAAATCTAATCCAAATGAAATTTTGGGAAAAAGACAAGATTTGACACCAATTAAAATTCAAGAAATTACTAAAAAATTTAAAGACGCTGGGGCAACTATTCTTGGGGGGTGCTGTGAAACAAGTCCTTCACACATAAAAGCAATAGCAAAGCTTAAGTAACGTTTTTATAATCTGCTTTTCTTGCTAAATATATTCCAATAAATACAGCAATTAATGCAACAATAATTTTTGAGGTAATTATTTCATTAAGAAATATGTATCCTAAAATAATTCCAAATATTGGAATGATATATGAAACCTGTGAATGAAATATGAGACCATTTGTTTTTAAAATTCTGAATCTCAATAACCATGCTATCCCAGTAGGAAAAATTCCTAAATATATTACAGATATAATAGAGTCTGTTGAAGGATTTAACATCCAAGGTTTTTCAAAAATTAAAGTGAATGGAAGAAGTATAATTGTAGACCAAATTAAAATTGAACCCGTAACATTTTCATTTTCTTTATTGCTTATTTTTAAGGTTATAACTCCTCCGATTACATAACAGGTAGATCCAAGAAGAATCAAAAGTGCAGCAATAAAGTTATTTTCATTAATTAAAAAGTTATCTGAAAACAAAAATACTATTCCTGAAAATCCTATTAATAATCCAATTGTTTTTAATAAGTTAAATTTTTCTCCTTTTAAAAAAAAGTGAGCTAGAACTGTTGAGCTTAATGGTGTTGTGGACATCAAGATAGCTGCTAAGTTACTTTGAACAAAATTCACTCCATAAGATATTAGTATGAATGGAATAACTAAATTTACCAATCCAATGATTGCAAACCACTTCCAGTCTTTTGAGAATGCTTCAATTTTTATATTTTTATAAAAACATAAAATTAAAACTGGTATAGCTCCCAAAAAAGATCTTAAAAAACCTATTGTAATAGGTCCAAATGAGTATGTGGCAATCTTTATATTAAAAAAAGCAGACGCCCATATTAATGACAACAATGTCAACAACAAATAATCAACTAATTGTGGTTTTCTCATTCTGTTATTTCGTTTATCTCACCTGAGGTTAAGGCAATTAAATTTTTAAAATTTATTTCGAATACTGCATTAGGATGACCTGCAGCTGCAAAAATTGAAGAAAATCTATTTAAAGTTTCATCAATAAAAATTTTTATTTTTGTTAAATGTCCTGTTGGAGATACTCCACCAATTGTATACCCCGTAATTTTTTTAACATCTTCTGGGTTCGCCATTGAAACATCTTTTTGATCTAAAATTTTTTTTAATTTATTTAATGAACACCTTTTATCTCCAGAAACTAAACATAAAACATAACTATCCCCTGCTTTAAAAAGTAAGCTTTTGACAATGGCTCCTACTTTGCAACCTAAAGCTGTAGCTGCATCTTTAGCTGTTCTGGCAGTTTGCTCTAAAACAATCACTTTAAGATCTGGGTTAAATTGTTTTAGCGATTTTTCTGCTCTTAAAACTGGCTCTTTATTTAATATTGAATTCACAAGTTAAATATATTTATTATTTTAGTGACTAATTACACTACTTATGTGAAAATTGCATAGGTGTTATTTATTAAATAAGCAATATTTTTAAGTATTTTTTTGCTAATTAGGCCAAACAAAATTACATAGGAGACAAAATGAGTGCAGCAAACGTATTAAAATTTATCAAAGAAAAAGATGCTGAATTTGTAGATTTAAGATTCACTGATCCAAGAGGAAAACTTCAACATTTAACAATGGATGCTTCAATAGTTGATGAAGGAATGTTGAATGAAGGTGTCTTTTTTGACGGTTCGTCTATTGCTGGTTGGAAAGCAATTAATGAGTCTGACATGATTTTAAAACCTGATACTGCAAGAATGTTCATGGATCCTTTTACGTCTCATAATACTGTAGTTTTGTTTTGTGACATTCTAGATGCAATTAAAAAAGATCCTTATGAAAGAGATCCAAGAGGTGTTGCTAAAAAAGCTGAAGAATATTTAAAAGCTTCAGGTATAGGTGATAAAGCTTTTTTTGGACCTGAGCCAGAATTTTTTGTTTTTGACGATGTAAGAATCAAAAATGATATGAATGAGTGTGGATTTAAATTAGATAGTAAAGAAGGTCCTTACAATTCAGGTAAAGAATATGAAAATGGAAATATGGGTCATAGACCTCAAATTAAAGGAGGATATTTCCCTGTACCACCAGTTGATAGTGAACAAGACATGCGTAGTGAGTATCTTAAAAATTTGAAAGAAGTTGGTATTAAAGTTGAAAAACATCACCATGAAGTTGCTCCTAGTCAGCACGAGCTTGGAATGTATTTTGGAACTTTAGTAAACCAAGCTGATAACGTGCAATTATATAAATATGTTGTTCAAATGGTTACACATTCATTTGGAAAAACTGCAACTTTTATGCCAAAGCCAGTTGCTGGTGACAATGGTTCAGGTATGCATATCCACCAATCTATTTGGAAAGGTGATACACCGGTATTTTCAGGTGATGCTTATTCTGGATTAAGTGAAACCGCTTTGCATTATATTGGTGGAATCCTTAAACACGCTAAAGCAATTAATGCTTTTGCTAACTCTACAACAAACAGTTACAAAAGATTAATTCCAGGTTTTGAAGCTCCAGTTCTTCTTGCATATTCAGCAAGAAATAGATCTGCTTCTTGTAGAATACCGATCACATTGAGCAAAAAAGGTGCAAGATGTGAGATTAGATTCCCAGATGCTGCAGGAAACCCATATTTAACTTTCGCAGCTATGTTAATGGCTGGAATTGATGGAATTAAAAATAAAATTCATCCAGGTGAGTCTTTTGATAAAGATTTATATGAATTACCACCTGAAGAAGTTAAAGCTATACCAACAGTTTGTGGTTCTTTAAGAGAAGCGATGGAAAGTTTAGATAAAGACAGAGAATTTTTAACTCAAGGCGGTGTCTTTACTGATGATCAGATTGATGCTTACATTGCTCTGAAGTTTGAAGAGATACACAAATTTGAACATGCACCTCATCCAGTAGAGTTTGAGATGTATTACAGTAGCTAATAAACTTTATTACTGTCTAGTTGTTGCAATTGTATCTTTGTTAACACCTTTTTTGACTACGTAATCTTGTGTGCCGTTCGCACCTGTTTCAACTTCTTTACGTAGTTCTTTAAAGAATGTTTTCTCCTTTAAAGAGTCTTTCAAGTTTTTAACAAGATTTTTAAACTCAAATTTGTTCATATAGAATCTATACATTAGATATGCATACAATGCAATACAGATATGCAATTAATGGGATAATACAACTTATGATATTTTGAAGGACTCTCCGCAGCCACAACGCTCAGTTTCATTAGGATTATTAAACACAAATGACGAGGACAATTCCTCCTTTTTGTAATCCATTTCAGTGCCAAGCAGATACATAATAGCAGCTGAATCAACGAATACTTTTACGCCCTTATCTTCTATAACTTCATCATTAGGATTTAACTCTTTTGTGTACTCCATCACGTATGACATCCCAGCGCAACCACCAGATTTCACTGATACTCTAACTCCGATAGAATCTTTTTCAGCGTTAGACATTATCTCTTTTATTCGTAATGCTGCGTTATCACTTAATTTAATTATAGGATTCATTATAAATTCAATTCCAATTTTGCTGCTTCTGACATCATATCTTTATTCCACGGTGGATCCCAAACTAACTCAAGATCAACATCCTCTATACCTTCAACTTGCATTGCACCATCTTTTACTTCTTTAGGTAAACTTTCAGCTACTGGGCAATTTGGTGTAGTCAAAGTCATTTTAATTTTAGCAAACTTATCGTCCTCAACCTTAATATCATAAATCAAACCCAATTCGTAGATATTTACAGGTAACTCAGGGTCATAAATTTTTCTTATTTCTTCAATTATCTGTTCTTTTTTTGACATAATTTAATTTTCCGTTTTTACTTCCTCTGTTTTTTCATCGAAAGCAGAAACCATTGTATGCCAAGATAAAGTTGCACACTTAACTCTCATTGGATATTGCTTAACACCAGATAAACACATTAGTTTAGTTTTTTCATCTTCACTCAAATACTTAGATTTTAATTCAGGATTTTCCTTAATCATACCTAAAAAATCCTCAACTATCTCTTTAGCCTCATGCTCATTTTTTCCTTTAATTAAATCTGTCATTATAGAAGCTGAAGCCATTGAAATCGCACAACCACTCCCTTCGAAGGATGCATCTTCTACAATTTTTTGTCCATTTAGTTTTAAATAAACATGAACATTATCACCACAAAGTGGATTATTACCTTTAGCGTCTTTATTAAAACCTTCTGTCTTTCTAAGATTTCTAGGATTCTTACCGTGTTCTAATATAATTTCTTGATAAAGTTCTTTTAAATTCATTATAAATTAAATATTTTTTTACAGTTGTTAATTGACTTATTCAACTGATCTAAATCCTCTTTTGTATTATAAATACCAACCGATGCTCTAGCACTAGCTGGAATATTTAATTTGTCATGTAGAATTTGACAACAATGATGTCCTGCTCTTATTGCAACCCCGTCTTCATCCAAGATAGTTGCTATATCATGAGGGTGAACTCCTTCTATAGTGAATGATAAAACCCCTCCTTTATTTTTTGGATTTCCGATAAGTTTAACTGAGTTATTTTTTTTTAATAGTTCTTGCCCGTATTCAACTAAATCAGCTTCATGTTTCATAACATTTTCGATACCAATGCTTTCTAAAAATTTTATTGATTGGTCAAAAGCAATTACTTGTGCTGTAGCCATAGTACCAGCCTCGTATTTATTAGGTAGTTCGCCATAGGAAATCCTATCTTTTTTAACTTCATTTATCATTCCTCCACCGCCTTGGTATGGAGGTAATTCTTCTAACCATTTTTTTTTGCCATATAAAACTCCCAAACCTGTAGGTCCATACATTTTGTGACATGAAATTGCATAGAAATCACAATCTAAATCTTGCATATCTAATTTTAAATGTGGCGCTCCCTGACACCCATCGACTACAACAATTATTCCTTTTGAATGTGCAAGCTGGGTAATTTCTTTTACGGGTAAAATTGCACCTGTTACATTCGACAGATGAGTAATAGAAATTAATTTTGTTTTTGGAGTTATTTTCTTTTCTATTTCTTCAAGTGTAATTTCACCTTCTTCATTTATTTCAGCAAAATTAATTTTTATATTTTTTGATTTTCTTAAGAAATGCCATGGCACATAATTTGAATGATGCTCAAGTTCCGTAATTAATACTTCATCACCTTCTTGTAGGTAACTTTGGCCTAATGTATTAGCGACTAAATTTAATGCTTCTGTAGCACCTTTTGTAAATACAATTTCATTTTTATCTTTAGCATTGATATATTTCTGCACTGATGATCTTGTGTTTTCGTACAAATTTGTTGCTGCTACAGCAAGATAATGAACACTTCTTCCAACGTTAGAAAATTGTTTGGTATAAAATTCATTAATTCTATCCACAACTATTTTTGGTTTTTGTGAAGAATTTGCACTATCCAAATAAACTAGATCATTATTTTGAATTTTTTCATCAAAAATTGGAAATTCTTTTTTTATCTGATCAATATTCATTCTTTAATTCCAAGCATATTTTTTATTAAGTTTTTTATTTCTGAGTCAGTAATTTTTTCCACAACGTCAAGCAGAAAACCATTAATCAATAGCTCCCTTGACTGCTGGTAACTTAAACCTCTAGACATTAAATAAAATATAGAGTCTTCATTTAAACTGCCTGATGCTGAACCATGCGAACACTTAACGTCATCAGCATAAATTTCTAGTTCTGGCTTGGCATTAAACTCCGATTGTTTATTTAACAATATTGCTTTGCTCAATTGGTATCCATCAGTTTTCTGAGCATCTGAATTTACAAATATTTTGCCTTGATACACTGCTTTAGAGCTTTGTTCTAAAACACTTTTAATTAATTGATAACTTTTTGTATTTTCAGTTAAGTGATTTATTATTGATCTAATTTCGTGATGTTTATCATTATTCAATGAAAAAACACCATTAACAAAAGCTGATGCATAAACTCCGTTTAAATTACAGTTTATCTCATTTTTAGAAAAATTTGATCCAGAAGATAAAATAAATGTTTCAGAAATACTATTCTTGTCTTGATCAATATTATTAAAAGAATACTTAATATTTTTATTCTCAAATTTATCTACTTTATAGTTTTTTAAAACAGCATTTTCCTTTAATTCAAAGTTATAAAATATATTTAAAAAATTCTTTTCAGATGCATCATTAAACAAATCAATTAATCTTAACGAGCTATCTTTATCTAGTTCAAAATTAAGTCGTAAATTAATGTTTTTAGACCAAATTTTTGAATTTGTTATATGATAGATAATAAGAGGTTTTGCTAACTGATAACCTTTTTTACCAATATTTTAAAACATTTATTAGTAAAGGCATTATTTAAGTCAGATAATGAATTGCTATTTTCAAATTCATTTATAGTTTCTGATTGATCAATTATTTCTATTTGATCTTTTTTTTCATATTCAAAATCAATTTTTTCAATTCTACCATTTATAAAAACTATTTTATTGTGCTCTAATCCATCTACAAATACGGAGGTATCAACTTTATTAGTAGAAGCTTGATCATTATAAAAACTTAGTTCTCCAATATTATTTTTTATTATTTGATTAAGATCTGAAAATTTCCAATCTTCTTCTTTTTTATTTGGAAAACCTTTGTCTATAAAATTATCTAAACAAAATTTTTTTATCTCAATATCTTTTTGAGATAAACTTAAATTTTTTATACTATTATAAAAATCTTTTTGTAATTGTTCTTTCATTTAATTAAAATTTTCGTATCCTTTTTTCTCTAATTCTAAAGCTAAATCTGGACCACCAGATTTTACAATTTTTCCATTCATCAAAACATGAACAAAGTCAGGTTTTATATAATCAAGTAATCTTTGGTAGTGTGTAATAATTAAAAATGAATTATTTTTATCTCTTAATGTGTTAACTCCATCTGCAACAATCTTTAAAGCATCAATATCCAAACCAGAATCTGTTTCATCTAAAATTGAAAGTTTTGGAGCTAGCAACGACATCTGTAAAATTTCATTTTTCTTTTTTTCACCTCCAGAAAAACCAACATTTAATTGTCTGTTTAATTTTTCCTCATCAAATTTTAATTTTTTAGACTTTTCTTTTACCAATTTTAGAAACTCAATAGCATCAAGCTCTTTCTCACCCCTAGCTTTTCTAACAGCATTTAAAGAAGTTTTTAAAAATATATTTGTATTTACACCTGGAATTTCTAAAGGATATTGGAAAGCTAAAAATATACCCTTGTGTGCTCTTTCCTCTATTTCAAGTTCAAATAAATCTTTTTCTTCAAAAAGAACTTCCCCAGAAACTTCATAACCTTTTTTTCCAGATAGAATATTTGATAATGTGCTTTTTCCAGATCCATTAGGGCCCATAATTGCATGAACCTCACCGGGATTTATATCTAAGGATAGTCCGTTTAAAATAGACTTATTATCGATGGTTGCATTTAAATTATTTATTTTAAGCATATTAACCAACACTTCCTTCCAGACTGATACCTACAAGTTTTTGTGCTTCTACAGCAAATTCCATAGGTAATTGTTGCAATACTTCCTTACAAAAACCGTTAACAATTAAGCCAACAGCTTCCTCTGGATTTAATCCTCTTTGTTGACAATAATGTAGCTGCTCTTCACTAATCTTGGATGTGGTTGCCTCATGAGCAATATTGGATTCAGAGTTTTTATTTTTTATATAAGGAACAGTGTGAGCTCCACATTTGTTACCCATTAATAAAGAGTCGCACTGAGTATAATTAGTTGAATTTTTAGCTTTTGATGAAATATCAACTAAACCTCTATATGTCATATCTGAACTACCTGCTGATATTCCTTTAGAAATTATTTTACTTTTAGTATTTTTGCCTAGATGGATCATTTTGGTACCTGTATCTGCTTTTTGATGATTGTTAGTAATAGCTATTGAATAGAACTCACCAACAGAGTTATCTCCTTTAAGAATACAACTAGGATACTTCCAGGTAATTGCAGAACCTGTTTCAACTTGTGTCCATGAAATTTTAGAATTTTTACCTTTGCATAAACCTCTTTTGGTTACGAAATTATAAATTCCACCTTTGCCATCTTGATCACCTGGATACCAGTTCTGAACAGTTGAATATTTTATTTCTGCATCATCGAGCGCAACTAGCTCTACATTAGCAGCATGTAATTGATTTTCATCTCTCATTGGAGCTGTACATCCCTCTAAGTAACTTACATAACTTCCTTTATCTGCAATAATTAAAGTTCTTTCAAATTGACCTGTATTAGATGCATTAATTCTAAAATAAGTTGATAGTTCCATTGGACATCTAACACCTTCTGGAATGTATACAAATGAACCATCTGTAAAAACTGCTGAATTTAATGTTGCAAAAAAATGATCACTTGTTGGAATTACAGATCCTAGATATTTTTTAACTAATTCAGGGTGATTTTGAATTGCCTCTGATATAGGACAAAATATAATTCCTTGTTTAGTTAATTCATCTTTAAATGTAGTGGCTACAGAAACTGAATCAAATACAGCATCAACAGCTATTCCATTTAATCTCGCTTGCTCTTGCAAAGGAATTCCAAGTTTCTTATAAGTTTCTAAAAGTTTAGGATCCAGTTCATCTAAGCTCTTTGGCTTATCTTTCATACTTTTAGGTGCAGAATAATAATATAAATCTTGATAATCTATTTTTGGAAATTTAGGTTTCTGCCAGTCAGGTTCTTTTAATACCTTAAATCTTTCAAAAGCTTTTAGTCTAAACTCAAGCATCCATGCAGGTTCTTTTTTAATATTAGATATAAATTTAATGACATCTTCATTCAAACCTTTTGGAGCTTGAATATTTTCTATATCTGTCGAAAAACCATATTTATAGTCTTTTAAATTATTTATTTCTTTTTGTCTGTTATCCATTCTAGACTCTTGTTTCTTTGTTGTTGTTTAATAAATCTTTCAGGCTTTTATTTTCAAAAAATGTATTTATGTGTATCTCTAATTCGTCCCATAAATTGTGAGTAATGCACTTTGTGGCTTTGCCGTTGCATCCTTTTTTAGATTCTTTTTTACATTGAACAGTTTTTACTTTTTCATCAACTGCATGAAAGATATTTGTTAATTTTATATCATTTGGATTTTTATTAAGAACGTATCCTCCTTGCGTTCCTCTTATACTTTTAACAATTTCGTTTTTTTTTAATTTAGAAAAAATTTGCTCTAGGTAATCTAGAGATATACCTTGTCTTAATGATATATCTCTTAATGATACTGGATTGATATTATCAAACCTAGCTAAATCAACTAATGCCATTACAGCGTATCTACCTTTTGATGTAAGTTTCATTTTTTACCCTTAAATTGTGGGTTTTTATACATACCTGACTAAAATGGTCAAGTTTAGAGTGTAAAAAAAAACTAACATATTGTCGCTGACTTATGATAAACGTACATTTTTTTTGAGAATAATAATCAATATCGCTTATGGACAATAAAATTTTAGAAATATTTATACCTGGTCCTGCAGGAAGACTTGAGGCTAAATATTATAAAAGTAAAAAAAATACTTCACCAATTGCTTTAGTGTTACAGCCCCATCCTCAATATGGAGGAACGATGAATAATAAAGTAGTAGTAGATACTTTCCATGCATTTATGGATAACGATTTTTCGGTGTGCAGAGTAAATTTCAGAGGTGTTGGTAAAAGCGATGGAGAATTCGATAATGGTCAAGGCGAACTTGCTGATGCAGCAGCTGCTTTAGATTGGTTAGAAAGAGAAAATTTTGACAATTCACAATGTTGGGTTTCGGGATTTTCATTTGGATCTTTAATTGCAATGCAATTATTAATGAGAAGACCAGAAATAAACAGGTTTATAGCAATTTCACCTCAACCAAATGTTTATGATTTTTCTTTTTTATCTCCATGTCCAACTTCTGGTTTAGTTGCTTATGGTAAAAAAGATGAATTAGTACCAGTAGAATACATTACAGAATTAGATAAAAGATTAAGTGCTCAAAAAGGTATTAAAGTAGAATTTAATGCAATATCAGATGCCAATCACTTTTTTTCAAAAACAAGTGATTCTTTAATTAAACATCTTGATAAATATATAAAAAAAGAAACTGCACTATATTAAAAATTTTCTACCAGTTTTCCACCCACCGTAAATTCTTTACATCCAGTTGTTGTACTAAAAGAAATTGGTAAATTCAAAAAAGACCTTATAGCTAAAAATCCAAATGCCTGGGATTCAATATAATCACCATTTAAATTATAATTATCTATTAATTCTAAAGTAATATTATTTTCATTTGATATGTAATTTTTTATACAATGAATTAAATTAATATTTTTTCTACCGCCACCACAGAGTAAAAATGTAATATTTTTTTTTTGGCTAATATATTTTAACCCTTCTGCAATCAAATATGCTGTAAAATCTGTTATAGTAGCACAACCATCTTCTAAAGATAAACCTCTTACAAATGATACATCGAAATTTTTAATATCCAGTGACTGGGAGTAAGAATTTATTTTAAAATTATCTATTGCCTGATTTAGAATTAATTGATCAACTTTCCCTGCATTAGCTAGTTCACCGTTTTTATCAAATTTTTTGTTAGAATTATTTCTTACCCATTCATCAATTAAACAATTACCAGGACCTATATCAAAAGCAGAAAGGTTATTTTGAAAATTATCAGAGTCATTAATAACTTTTGTAACATTTGCGATACCACCAATATTCAAAAAACCTATTGGAAATTTGATATTAAAATTTTGATTAATTTTTTTTGATAAAATATGATGAAAAATTGGTGTTAAGGGTGCACCTTGGCCATTATTTTGAATATCCGCTTGTCTAAAATCATATATGACTTTTTTTTTGACCATTTGAGATAACAATTTCCCATCTCCTAATTGATTAGTAATTTTCTCATTTGGGTTATGAAAAATTGTTTGGCCATGAAAACCTATCAAATCAACCGGATCTCTATATTTTTTTAATGATTGATTAACTGCATCAGCATGAAAAAGAGTTAAATTACGCTCTAATTCTCTTAACTTTTCGGAATTTTGTAAAAGATCTTTCTTTGTTAAGACTAAATCTCTTAATCGAACTAACTGATCTTGAAGATTTTTATCATATTCATAATAGTCATTTAAAATGTTTGAAAATTCATCGTATCCATCTGAACTAATTATAGATAAATCAATACCATCCATAGACGTACCGCTCATTAGTCCAATTACTGTATATAATTTTTTTTTCATTGATATGTTTTTTAAAAAAAATTTGTATATTGTAACTATAAACTTATGAATAAATTTTTAAAAGAATTTAAAGATAGAGGTTTTTTCTATCAATGCACAAGTGAAGATGAACTATCAAAACAATTAGATAAAGAAAAGATAAAAGGTTACATAGGTTTTGATTGTACTGCTGAAAGCCTACATGTGGGAAGTTTATTGCAAATTATGTGTTTGCGGCTACTTCAAAAAAATGGACATCGACCTATAGTTTTGCTTGGCGGTGGAACTACAAGAATTGGGGATCCATCTGGCAAAGACAAAACTAGAAAAATATTGAGTGAAGAAGAAATTGAAAAAAATATAAAAAATATCAAAAATATTTTAAAAAATTTTTTAGATAATGATGATCCGAATACAAAACCAATATTTGTAAATAACTATACTTGGCTCAAAGACTTAAATTATATTTCATTTTTAAGAGATGTAGGAAAACATTTTACGATAAATAGAATGCTAACATTTGATAGTGTAAAACTCAGATTAGATAGAGAACAATCTCTAAGCTATATGGAGTTTAATTATATGATTTTACAAGCATATGATTTTCTTGAATTAAATAAAAAGGAAAATTGTATCTTACAAATTGGCGGTTCAGATCAATGGGGAAATATTATTAACGGTGTTGAGCTTATAAAAAGATATTCTAATAATCAAACCTTTGGTTTAACAACTCCATTAATTACACTAGCAACTGGTGCTAAAATGGGAAAAACTGAAAGTGGGGCTATTTGGTTAGATGAAAAATACCTATCAGCTTATGATTATTGGCAATTTTGGAGAAACGTAGATGATAGAGATGTAATTAAATTTTTAAAAATATTTACTGAAATTGAAATTAAGGAAATAGAAACAATTAAAGATAAAGATATAAATGAATTAAAAATACTACTTGCTAATAAAACCACAGAAATGTTACATGGAAAGGAAGCTGCTAAAAATTCTGAGCAAGCAGCAAAAGAAGCTTTCTCTGGAAACGCTCTGGGTTCTAGCTTACCTAAAGTTAATATTCAATCAAATAAAATAGAAGAAAAAATAAATATAGTAGACCTTGTTTTATTATCTAAACTAGAAAACTCGAAAAGCGAAATCAGAAGACTTATAAAAGGGAATGCGGTAAAAATTAATGACGATGTTATTTCAGATGAAAAATTCGAAATCAATAAAAATTTATTTAAAGATAATTATCTCAAACTTTCCCTTGGAAAAAAAAGACATATTAAAATAGAATTAAATTAATTTTTTTTAATTTTCTCTAAAGTTCTAGTAATAAACCTGGGTGTTAGAGTTTTTATAGGATTTACAGTAGTTTCTAAATCTTTGGGGGGACCTTTAATTTTAAAGCTGACTCCAAAAATACCATCGCCTACTTTCTTTCCAATCAATAAATCTCCAAGCAAAGGTATTGAAGCAATAGATCTATTAATTGTTGTCGCTGGAACCAAGGTTCCTCTTAAACTAATTAATTTATCCTCCTCAATGTATCCTTCCAATAAAATAGATATTGCTGGACCAATTGCATATAATTCTTGAATTTTCATTAGTTTATCTTGATTAGTAAAATTCATTTCAAAATCTGTAAATCTAATCCCCTCTCCTGTAAGTAAGTCTGCTATTCCCTGAAGAGATGCAAGAGCCAGCAACTTGGCTAACGCTGGAATTTCTTTAACTTTAAAATTATCAATTACTAATTTAGAGGTTGAAACTCCGTCTTTTTTCATAGAGTAAAAGTCTAAATATCCATCTCTACCACCTCTAAATCCTTTAATGAATTTATATCTATCTACTAAAGGTTTTGCATTAGATGAGAAAAGAGTGGTAATTTTTTCACCTTGATCATTTGTTTTAATTGTAAATTTTACATTTTGTGAATTGTTATAAAAAGCCAAAATATCTGCTTCTTCTACTTTGTTATTAATAATCTTTATCATTCCTTTTAAATCCTTAACAAAGTATACTGTATCAAAGTAAACTTGCTCAAAATTTAGTTCCATACTTACGTTATTTTCAAAAAGATTGTTTTCTTTTTTATCATTGGCATCTAGTAAATTCGAAATTAAAGAATTTGCATTAAATGAGGTGCCATCAATTAAATAATTTTGGGCTTCTACTTTTTTTATATTGTAAATATTTTTTTTGTTTTCTGTATCTAAATAATTAAAATTTGCCTGATCAATTTTTATTATTTGATTTGAACCATTAAGAAATAAATTATTAATTTTAATTTTATTATTTTCTTCATTAATAATAAGGCTATTAATATTAAGATTTTTATTATTTTTTATTTCTCCATTAATTTGAAGATTCATTTTACTTTTATCTTTTTTTTTATAATTAATATTATCAATTTTAAATTTTGTATTTTTTACATTTAAATTAGTATTAAAATTTATTTTGTTTTTATTTTTCTCAATAAAATAATCAATTTCTTCAAAATCTTTATCGATTTTAATTTTTCCAGAACCTGAGACAGTTAAATTATTATTTTTAAAATTAATTTTTAATTTTTGATTATTAAGATTTATGTTTTCATTAATTTTAGGAAAGAAAATTTTAAAAAAATCTTGCTGCTCTAAAACTATATTATTTAAAAATAGTTCTGAATCTATGCTTAAATCCTTATCTTTTTTATTTATAAAATATTTAACTTCATCTAATTCTCCAGTATTTAACTGAATTTGCCCCTCACCGTTAATTAATAAGTTTTTGTCCTTATAATTTAAATTTAATTTATGATTATCAAGTAAAATTAGATCATCAACTTGTGGAAAATATTTGTTAATTATTTTTAAATTTTTATATTTTAGCTGAGTAATATTTATATCAGAATTTAAAATAATATTTTTAACTTTGAATTTTTCATCTATTTCTAAAGAAAATTCATTATTTGTTTTAAATTTAGCATCATCAAAAATTATATTTTCAAAACTTAAATTGAATAATTTTAATATATTTGAATTTAAACTTGATTGATCGTTTCCAACTATAGCATCAATTAAAAAGCTATTTTTTTTCTTTTTTACGTTAAGTTTTTTTGAAATAAAATTTACTTCTTCTGCTTTAAAATTTATTTCGTTGAAAAGATAATTATCTTTTTTAAAATTAAAACTAAAATTTATATTCTTAAAATTTGCCTTATTTAAAAAGTTAATACTTGCATCTTTTATTAAACCTTCAATTTTATAATCATTTTTAAGTTTACCATCTTGATCAATGTTCAAACTCAGATTTATTATTACACGACCTTTTTTTACAATTTTTTCTAATATAAATAATTCAGTGTTGTTATTTGTTGTGCGAATAAATTTAATTAAATCATTTAATAATATAGACTTAGTTTTTACCTCTATATTTGATGATGAAATCTTGTTTTTAATTAAAGAACTGAGCGAAACTTGTGTTTTTATACTTTCTAATGCTAAAGGTCTTTTTGAAAAATATACCGTAGTTCCAATTGTTTTTGCATAAATTTTTAGTTTTAAAGGATCAAGAGTTAATTTAATTTTTTTCAAATCTATGTCTATGTTTTTGTTTGTTTGTGAAATTCTTTTTTTAATTTGATTGTTAAATTTATCTGTCTCTATACCGACCGTACTAAGATAAACTGTCAAAATAACTAAGAAAGACAGAAGTAAAATAAAATATTTTAAAATGTTATTTTTCATTTAATTTATAAAGAGATTGTTCTAAAAATTCATCAATATCACCATCTAATACTTTATCAGGACTAGTGCTTTCAAAATTAGTTCTATTATCTTTTACAAGTCTGTAAGGCTGAAGGACATATGATCTAATTTGATGGCCCCATCCTATTTCAGATTTAGAACTTTCAACATTTTGACTTTCTTGCTCTCTTTTTTTAATTTCATAATCATATAATCTTGCTTTCAACATATTCATGCAAGTTTCTTTGTTTTTATGTTGAGATCTTTCATTCTGACACTGAACAACTATTTTTGATGGAATATGCGTTATTCTTACTGCGCTATCTGTAGTATTAACATGTTGGCCACCCGCTCCACTGGAACGATAAGTGTCTATTCTTAAATCTTTTTCTATAATTTCTATGTTTATATTTTCGTCCACAACAGGGTAAATCCAAACACTTGCAAAACTTGTGTGTCTTCTTGCTCCAGAGTCAAATGGAGATATCCTAACTAATCTATGTATTCCCGACTCATTTTTTAACCATCCAAAAACATATTCCCCATCAATTTTAATTGTTGCCGATTTTATACCAGCCTCGTCACCTCTATGTTCACTGATCAAACTTGATTTAAAATTTTTTTTATCAGACCATTTTAAATACATTCTTCTTAGCATATCGGCCCAATCTTGGCTCTCAGTACCGCCAGCACCTGCATGTATTTCTATGTAACAATTTAAAGGGTCTGCTTCATTAGATAAAAAACATCTAATTTCATTTTTTTTAACTTCTTTTCTTAAGTCTTTTATACTTTGTAGGACTTCTTTTTGAACCTGTAAATTTTCTTCTTCAAGGGCTAGTTGATTTAAATCATCTAAATCTTTTAGTTTTTCAGTATTATTATTTAAAGAATTAGTTAAATCTTCATAAAATTTCTTTTCTTTTATTACTCTTTGAGAGTTATTTTTATCTTGCCAAAAATTATCTCTCAGTATTTGTAAATTTAAAGATTGCAGTTTTGAATGGATATTGTTTTTTTCAAAGATACTCCTGTATTTTTTGATTTATCTTTTCTACTTCTTCTTTAAAAGTTTGATAATTATTATCCATTAGTAAAACTTTAATATATTATTTGAGTCTAATCTATCTGAATTTGTATAAAGTACTTTTCCATCAACCACATTTTCTTTTTTAAACACCTCAATAATGGTATTCTTTGAGTGAAATTTTGCTTTTTGACCTGTCAATGGGTCAACTACCATCATTACAGTTCCTTTGGCAGCTTTAAAAGGTCTTGCTTCATATTTGTTAACAGAATCACTAATAAAACTTTTAAATATTGGCAAAGCAGTTTTAGATCCTGTTTCATATTTTCCTAATGGAACTGGATTATCAGACCCAACATAAACTCCAACTAACAAATTTGAAGTAAAACCTATAAACCAGGTATCTGTATTTTTATTTGTTGTTCCAGTTTTACCTGCAATATTTAAATTTAAGTCTTTTAGTTTTTTAGCTGTACCTCTTTTAACAACTCCTTCTAATATTGATGTCATTTGAAAAGCTGTTTCTGGGGAAAAAATTTCAATATAATTATTTTTTATATCTGGATAATCGCTCGTTAAATAAGAAATTTGATCACAATTGATACATTTTCTTTTATCATTATTAAAAATAGTGTTTCCCTCACTGTCTTGAATTCTATCTATCAATATTGGTTCAACAAGTTTTCCTCCATTAACAAAAGCTGAATAAGCAGACGTAAGTTTCAATAAAGTAGTTTCAGTAGATCCTAAAGATATAGACAAAAGTTCTTCTGGATTATCGTAAATTTTTAATGCTTTCGAAAAATCAACTATTTTTTTTACACCAAGATTTTGTGCTATTCTTACTGTCATTAAATTTCTAGATTTCTCCAAACCAACCCTTAAAGTCGAAGGCCCATAAAATTTTTTTCCATAATTTTCTGGTTTCCACATTTTTAAATCATCTCCTTGGTCTAAAACCAGTGGTGCATCTAGAACTAATGATGTTGGTGTAAAATTGTTCTCTAAGGCTAATGCATAAACAAATGGTTTAAAAGCTGATCCAGGCTGCCTTTTAGCTTGAGTTGCTCTGTTAAATTCACTTTGTTTGAAACTAAAACCACCACTTAGCGCTAAAACTCTTCCAGTAAATGGATCCATTACAACAATTCCACCATTTACCTTTGGTAATTGTTGTAAGTTAAAAATATTTTCTTTAAGATTTTTAACATAAATAATATCACCAGGTTTTAATAATTTATTAAATTCTTTTTTTGTCCAAGAAATACTCTGATATTCAATAACACCTTCAATACTGTCTTCAGTTTCTATTTCTACTGAAAATTTATTTACTTTTTTGACTATTGCTAATTTCCAATTAATTGAATTTTCTAATTTATACTTTTCTAAATCTTTTTTCCATTCTGAATTATAAATCTTGTTGGTAAGTGATCCTCTCCATCCCTTTCTTTTATCATATGCTATTAATCCATCTCTCAGTGATTTTGTTGCAATTGTTTGTAAATTTAAATCTATTGGGGTATTGATATTAAAACCTTGTTTGTAAACTTTATCATAGCTTAAAGTTCCAATTACGCTCTTTCTCACATCTTCAATAAAATATTGAGCATCTTCTAAATAAATTTTTTTATTTTTTTTTAGAATTATTTCCTCTTCTGTGAGTTTTTCATACCATTCTGAAGTTAAATAATTATTATCTAACAAATTTTTTAAAACTAAATTTCTTCTAAATTTTGCGATATTTGAATCTCTATAAGGATTATATCTACTAGGTGCTTTAGGCAAAGCTGCTAATAAAGCTGCTTCCGAGTAATTTAAATCTTTAATAGATTTATCAAAGTATTCTAAGCTTGCTGCTGCTACTCCATATGCTCCACTTCCAAGATAAATTTGGTTTAGATAAAGTTCTAGAATTCTTTCTTTAGATAAGGCCCTCTCTATTCTAAAAGCTAAAATTGCTTCCTTAATTTTCCTATTTAAACTTACTTCATTTGTTAGTAAAAAGTTTTTTGCTACCTGTTGAGTAATTGTAGACGCTCCCTCTAACCTTTTAGACGATAAAATATTTGAAATATTATTTATTACAGCTCTAATAACACCTTTAGCATCAACGCCTGGGTGTTTAAAAAAATTTTTATCTTCAGCAGATAAAAATGCGTTAATTACATTTTTTGGAATTGAATTAAATGGAACAAATACTCTCTTTTCCTTTGAAAAATCTGCAACCAAATCACCATTACCAGAGTAAACTTTACTGGAAACAGGAGGTTTGTAACTTTTAAGAAATTTATAATCTGGTAAATCATTAGAATAAGTCCATAAAACACTTATTATCAAAATGGTAGATAAAAGAACAAAAGACGTAATTAAAATAAAGATATTTTTAAAAAATTTATTCATTTTAATTTCATTATATCTTGGAATTTGTTAAAGATATGGCAAGAAAATTAAACAAAATTTTAAAAATTAAATTACTAATGAAACTAATATTCACAAAATTATGGAAAAAAATTTATATATCGATGCTTCGCATCCTAACGAAACTAGAGTTGTTCTTAAATCAGGCGAAAATATTGAAGATTACGAGTACGAAGGTTTAAAAAACAACTTAATTAAAAATAATATTTATTTAGGCAAAGTAAGTAGAATTGAACCCTCTTTGCAAGCAGCATTTGTTGATTTTGGAAGAGAGAGACATGGGTTTTTGTCTTTTAATGACATTCAATCAGATTATTATCAGATACCAAAAGCAGATTTAGAAAGAATTAAAGAGCAGGAAGAAAAAGCCAGAGAAGAACTTTCAAGAGAAGTTGAAGCTAAAGAAGAGGAAAATATTGCTGAAGGAAAACTAGAAATTAATGATCCTATAGAAAAGATATCAGAAGAACCTATAGAAGAAGATTCAAATAATAAAGAAAATATTACTGAAAAAGAAAATTTAGATGATGGAAAAGAAAAAAAGAAAGAGCATAGATTTAAATTTAAAAGATATAAAATTCAGGAAGTTATTAAACCTAACCAGGTTATTCTTGTACAAGTAATTAAAGACGAGAGAGGTCAAAAAGGTGCAGCTTTAAGCACTTTCATTTCTATTGCTGGTAAATATATAGTATTAATGCCAAACACTCCTAAAGGAGGAGGTATATCAAGAAAAATATTTAATCCTGCTGATAGAAAAAAAATAAGAACAATTTTAAATGAAATTGAAATACCTAAGGAGATGGGATTAATTGTAAGAACTGCTGGAAGCAATAAAACAAAAAATGAAATAAATAATGATTTAGAAATTTTGATTAATTCTTGGAGTCAAATAAAGGAAAATGCAATAAACTCTATTGCTCCTTCTTTAATTCATCAAGAAAGTGAAATAATTAAAAGAACTTTAAGAGATATGTTTGACGAAAATACCCAAAATATAATTGTAGAAGGTAATGAGGGTTATAAAAAAGCTCAATCATTCATGAAAACTATGATGCCATCAAATGTAAAAAAGGTAAAAAAATATAGAGGAAAAATTCCACTATTTATTCAAGAAAATATCGAGCAAAAGTTAAATCAAATTTTTGACTCTGAAATTAAACTAAAGTCAGGAGGATATTTAGTTATTAACCCGACAGAGGCTTTAGTTTCTATCGATATAAATTCTGGAAGTTCAATAAAAGGAAAAAATGTTGAAAGTACTGCTTTAGATACGAATATTGAAGCTGCAGAAGAAATTGCAAGACAAATAAAGATAAGAGATTTGTCTGGTTTAATCATTATAGATTTTATTGATATGCTAAGTTATGGAAATAGAAGGTTGGTAGAAAGAAAACTTAAAGAAAAATGCAGATCAGATAGAGCTAGAATTCAAATTGGAAGAATAAGTAATTTTGGTCTTCTGGAGATGTCAAGACAAAGACTGAGGGAAAGCGCAATAAAATGGAAAGTTACATTAACAGACGAGTCTTTTGCTCAAAAACTTTTAAAAATTGTTGAGTTAAAAGCTGTAATCAACAAAGCTAAATTTGTTGAATTAAAAGTTTGTGAAAAAATTTCAGATTTCCTTAAAGAAAATTTTGTTAATGACTTAACTTATTTTGAGAAAAAAAATAAAATGAAAATAGATATTATTAGCGATAATTCTTTAATTATACCTGAGTACATTATAAACATAAAAAATAAATCAAAAAAAACAATTGAATTAGTAGAATATTACGAAAAATTAAAAAATTTAGAATTACAAAAAAAAGAAGATGAATTCTTAGAAAAAAAGGGAAGTAAAAAAATTAAAAAAAAAACCTATAAGAAAAAAAAATATTATAAAAAAACTAAATAATTCCTTTTGACGGAGAAGAAGGGTTGCCCATTAAAATTTTATCTATTCTTCCAGATTTATAAGATTGTCTTCCTGCAATAACGGCATTTTTAAATGCTAAAGCCATTTCAAATGGTTTTTTTGCTCTTGCTATAGCGGTGTTAACGAGTACTCCGTCACATCCTAATTCCATAGCAATTGTAGCGTCTGAAGCTTGACCCAAACCAGCATCAATAATTAATGGAAGTTTGGTTTGTTTTCTAATTATTTGAATATTAATTTTGTTTTGTATCCCTAGTCCTGATCCAATTGGTGCAGCTAGGGGCATAATTGCGTCAGCACCTGAATTCTCTAATCGTTTAGCCATTAAAGGATCATCATTACAATAAACCATAACCCTAAAACCTTCTTTAGCGAGAACTTCTGTAGATTTTAAAGTTTCAATCATGTCTGGAAATAAATTCTTTTTATCTCCTAAAACTTCTAATTTAACTAACTTCCAACCACCTATTTCTCTTGCTAATCTTAAAGTCCTCAAGGCTTCTTTTGAATTAAAGCATCCAGCGGTATTGGGTAAATATGTAATTTTTTTTGGATCAATATAATCCATAAGCAAAGGCTTATTTTTATCTGAAATATTAACCCTTCTTACGGCAACTGTTACAATTTCAGCTCCAGAAAGTTTAATTGCTTTTGCGCACTCTGACATGCTTTTGTATTTTCCTGTTCCAACAATTAATCTGGAATTAAATTTTTTATTCGCAATAATTAGACTATCTTTTTTCAAGTTAACCGCCTCCAATAAAATGAACTATTTCAATTTTATCATTTTTATTTAATTTTATTTTATTAATTTTTTTTTTATCTATTATTTTCTCATTAAGCTCAATTGCTACTTTATTTAACGGTATTTTTAGATTTTTTAACACCATAGAGAGATTAGAATCTTGAATTATAGATTTGATTTTACCATTTATTTTGATTTTTATTTTTTTTATTTTTTTCATCGTATATAAGTGCTGAATGAATAATAAAATAATTATTATTAATGGTCCAAATATTAATCTATTAGGAGAAAGAGAACAATCACAATATGGATCAACTACGTATGGCCAACTTAAAGAGAATTGTTCTAAAAAAGCAAACGAAATTGGTCTTGATGTTGAATTTGCTCAATCTAATGTTGAAGGAGAGCTTGTTAATATTATTCAAGATGCTAGGAAAAAATTTGATGGTATGATTATAAATGCTGCTGCATTTACTCATACTTCTGTAGCCATAAGAGATGCTCTAGATTTATTTAAAAAACCAATAATCGAACTACATTTATCTAATATTTATAAAAGAGAAGAATTTAGACATAAATCACTTATAAGTGGTGTAGTAACTGGAGGAATTTTTGGATTAGGTGCTGAAGGATATATTTTGGCCATAATTTCATTACAAAAGACTTTGCATAATGAAAATAGATAAAAAAATAATTAAAGAATTAAGTGATTATTTAAAAGAATTTAATCTTACCGAAATAGAGATAACTGAAAAGGATACAAAAATTAAAGTATCAAAAAATAATGTTTCAATAAGTAATCAACCTCAAGTTATTTCGTCCTCGTCACCTACATCAATTTCAGCACCTACTCAAACTCAAAATATTAAATCTGGAACTGAAATTACTTCACCTATAATTGGAACTGCCTATCATGCTCCAGAACCAGGTGCTAAAAAATTTGTTGAGATTGGAAAAAAAATTAAAAAAGGTGATACAATAATGATTGTTGAGGCAATGAAAACAATGAATCATGTTCCTTCAACAGCAGATGGTGTAGTAAAAGAAATTTGTGTTGAAGATGGTCAACCAGTAGAATTTGGTCAAACTATTATTATCCTAGAATAAATAATGTTTAAAAAAATTTTAATTGCAAACCGTGGGGAAATTGCAGTTAGAATTATTAGAGCATGTAAAGAATGGGGAATACCTACAGTCGCTGTTCATTCAGATGTAGATAGAGAAAGCATGCATGTGAGAATGGCAGATGAAAGTGTTTGTATAGGTTCTCATCAACCAGCAAATAGTTATTTAAATATTCCAGCATTAATGTCAGCAATAGAACTTACAAATGCTGATGCTGTTCATCCTGGATATGGTTTTCTTTCTGAAAATGCAAATTTTGCAAGAATTTTAGAAGAGAACAACATTAATTTTGTTGGAGCTTCATCAAAACATATAGAAATGATGGGTGATAAAATCCAAGCAAAAAGAATAGCTAAAGAAAATGGATTGCCCGTTATTGAAGGGTCTGAAGGAGGAGTAAAAGATATATCTGAAGCAAAAGAACTCTGTAAAAAAATTGGTTTTCCTGTTTTAATCAAAGCCTCAGGTGGAGGTGGAGGTAAAGGTATGAAAATAGTTTATAAGGAAGAAGAATTTGAAACGCTGTTTTCAACCGCAAAATCAGAAGCACAAAAATACTTTGGTAATGATGAAGTCTATATTGAAAAATTTTTTCAAAATCCAAGACATATTGAAGTTCAAATATTAGCTGGAAAAAATAGAGTTGTTCACCTTCATGAGAGAGATTGTTCGGTTCAAAGAAGGCATCAAAAATTAATAGAGGAGACACCAAGTCCAGTTTTAAATGATGAAATAAGAAAAGATTTATTTGAAAGAACAGTAAAAATGGTAGCTAAAATAGGTTATATGGGAGCTGGGACTGTTGAGTTTATATATGAAGATGGAAAATTTTATTTCCTTGAAATGAATACAAGAGTTCAAGTTGAACATCCTGTAACTGAGATGGTTACAGGCATTGATATAATTAAAGAGCAAATTTGGATTGCTTTTTCAAAAGAAACAGCTTTAAAACAAAGTGATATAAATCCTAGAGGACATGCAATTGAATGTAGAATTAATGCTGAGGATGCTAGTAAAAACTTTCAGCCTTCGCCTGGAGTTATTACTATGTGTCATCAACCATCTGGTTTTAGAACCAGAGTAGATGGCGCAATATTTCAAGGATATAAGGTAACACCCTATTACGACAGTATGGTTTGTAAGTTAATTTGTCATGGAAGAAACAGAACAGAAGCAATTCAAAGAATGAATAGATCTTTAGATGAATTTGTTATTGAAGGAATAACTACAACAATACCTCTACATAAAAAACTACTTAATCACAAAAAATTTATCAATTCAGATTTTAATGTTAGTTGGCTAGATAAAGATTCAATTGTTTAATAACATTTCACAAGCCAAACATCGTAAACAGGATGATCAAAAGGTGCAATTGATGGACTTGATGAAAACATCCAGCCATTAAAAACAAAAACTTCATCATTATTTTTATTAGTCAAATCTCGAACTTGTATATAAGCAGTTATTTCTGGATTATCGTCAAATTCTGAATTTTTACATTTCAGACTTTTAATTGATAAATCTTTAAATTTAATTAATTCCCCATTTTTAATTTTAAGTAAAGTGTTTTTAGAACTTATCTTATCCAAAATTTTTATATCTGTAAAAGAACCCTCTAAATTACTTTTTGCGTTTGAGTTTAAAACTAAACAAAAATAAAATAGAAAAACTAAATAGATTAATTTAATATTATTCTTTCCAACTTGAGTATTTCTTTTTAATACCATCTTTATTTTTATTTGGATAATATGCTGCGTCAGTACCTGTTAAATTTTCTTGATGTGGTTTTTGCCATTCATATTTTTCTAAGATATGTTTTTTTTCAATTTTATTTGGTGTAAAATGTATCCAAGAATACCATTCAACAGGAATTTTTGATGCGTCAATTGTGTTTGAATATATAACCCATCTTTTTCCGTTTTTACTCTCATAGTATTTATTACCTAGTTCATCAGTGCCAACTAGTTTTCCAAAAAAAATAGTTTTTAGTCTTGTCCCAAAAGTATCTTGATTCCACCAAGTGAAAATTTTTCTTAATAGTGTCAACATAATATTTTTTTATTTATTCAATTAAAAATTGTAAAATTTAAATTAGACTAAAATATGAATATGTATATAAATTAATTGATTCATTATTCAAATTAAAATTTAAATTGAGGTTAAATGGCAAAGTATTTAGTTGAAACTTATTATACCTGTACCTTTAAAGTAAATCATTATTTAGATGATATTAATGAGGCAGAGTTAAAAAATTTAGAAAAAAGAGATGATGGTAAATTTGAGGTTTTAGATGTCAAACTTGATAACAGAAAAACAAAAAGTCTAGACCCTAAAAATAATAAAGTTCTTGAGAATAACAAAGTAGAGGTGGTTACCGAAACAGACAAGAAAAGCTCAATAAATAAAGAAACTGTAATAACAAGTATAAACAAAGCTAATGAGAAATCAGGTAAAAGATTTAGCATGCCTGACAGAAGAAAAGGGTATATTCAAAAGGCCACTATTGGTGATCACAAAGTCTACCTGCATACTGGAGAATATGAAGATGGAAAAATTGGAGAAATATTTATTGATACTAGTAAAGAAGGTGAACTTGTTAAAGCTTTAATGAATAACTTTGCAATTGCTGTTTCTTTAGGCCTTCAATATGGAGTTCCGTTAGATGAGTTTATAAGTGCTTTTGTTGGCACAAAATTTGAACCGTCTGGCAAAGTTCATGGTAATGATAGAATTTTAAGTGCTACATCAATTTTGGATTATATTTTCAGAGAATTAGCTATTTCATATCAAAATAGAGAAGATCTTGCACACACTCCAGCTATTGGAGCAAATGATGCCATCAATACAGATGATCAAACATCTGAGGATCAAAATCAATTATTAAAAATTGTAAAAGATATTACTAGTAAAGGTTTCGTAAGAAATAATTATAAAAAAAACCTAGTTGATCTTTCAGATGTAAAAATAAGTTTAAAAGGTAAAAAATAAACTATTTTTTGGTTTTTAAAGCTAAATTGAGTTCTTTTAATTGATCTGGATTTACCTCAGATGGTGCATTCATCATCAAATCTTGTGCGTTTTGGTTCATTGGAAACATGGTAACTTCCCTAATATTTTTCTCATTAGCTAGTAACATTACGATTCTATCAATACCAGGTGCTATTCCCCCGTGTGGTGGTGCACCATAACTAAGTGCATTAATCATACCACTAAATTTTTCATCTACTTGATTTTTATCATATCCTGCAATCGAGAACAGTTTATACATAAGTTCTGGTTTATGATTTCTAATTGCTCCTGAAGATAATTCTATGCCATTACAAACTATATCGTATTGATAAGCAAGTATTTCTAATGGGTTTTCAAAATCTTTTTCACTTAAATCACCTTGGGGCATTGAAAATGGATTGTGACTAAATTCAATCTTGTTTGTTGAAACATCTTTTTCAAACATTGGATAATCTACAATCCAACAAAATGCGAAAACATTTTCATCAATTAAATCTAGATCTTTTGCAATTTTATCTCTTGCTAATGCAGTAATTTTTTCTAATTCATCTTGTTTTCCACAAGCCATGAAAATACTATCCCCTATTTCACAGTTTGTTTTTTTTATGATTTCAGACAATGCATCTCGAGAAAAGAATTTTCCTATAGGGCCTTTTGCTGAAATATCATTATCTTTTTCAAAAGTAAAATAAGCTAAACCAGAAGCGCCTTCTTCTTTAGCCCATTTATCAATATTATCAAAAAAACTTCTAGGCTTATCTTTCGTATTTTTTGTAATAATACATCTTACGCTAGATCCAGATTTAACTAATTTTTTAAATATTTCAAATGAGACATCTTCTCGAGTAAAAATTTCAGTTATATCATTTACAACGAGCGGGTTTCTTAAATCTGGTTTATCAGTACCATATTTAAGCATTGCTTCCTTGTATGAAATCTTCGGAAATTTATCATACATCAGTTTTTTGGTAGAAAAATTTTTAAATGTATTAACCATTAGCTTTTCAACAACATTAAAAACATCCTCTTGTTCAACAAATGACATTTCCAAATCTAATTGATAAAACTCCCCAGGACTTCTGTCTGCTCTTGCATCTTCATCTCTGAAACAAGGTGCAATTTGAAAGTATCTATCAAAACCCGAAACCATTATTAATTGTTTAAATTGCTGAGGAGCTTGAGGTAGTGCATAAAATTTTCCTGGATTTAATCGACTTGGCACTAAAAAATCCCTCGCACCTTCTGGACTTGATGCAGTTAATATTGGGGTTTGAAATTCTAAAAAACCTAATTTAGTCATTTCATTTCGGATATATGAAATAACTTTAGATCTTAAAATAATATTTTCATGTATTTTTTTTCTTCTTAAATCTAAAAACCTATATTTTAATCTTATTTCTTCCGCATATTCTTGATCACTAAAAACTGGCATAGGCAACTCTTTGCAGGTACCTAAAACTTCATATTTATCAATAGCAATCTCTATTTCACCTGTATCAATTTCGTTATTAATTGTTTCCTTAGATCTGTTAACGACATTACCCTCAACTTTAATTACTGTTTCCAATTGTATTTTTTCTAAGTCAGAAAAATATTTATTTTCTTTATCAATTATACATTGGGTAATTCCATAATTATCTCTTAAATCTATAAATAATAAATTACCATGATCTCTTTTTTTATTTATCCAACCTGAAAGAGAAATTTTTTTATCTACATCCTCTTTTCTTAATTCGTTACACTTATGTGTTCTGTATTTGCTCAATTAATCCTCTAATGCCTCTTTAATAATTTTAAAGTCTATCGGTTTTTTTCTTTTTAAACTTATTTCGTCGATCTTATATATGAAATCAGATATTTTGCCATAAGTTCTGTCAATCCTCTTAATAATGTAATCAATAAGTTTTTTATCTATTAATATTTGACGATCGGAAAGATTTTTTAATATTAACGCATACATCAAATCATCACCTGGCTTTTCAATCTGAGATAAAATAAAATTTGAAGATCTTGAATTAAGATCATTTAATTTAAATTTAAATTCAACAATTGGAATTCTAGAAGTTACTATCAAATATTTATTGTCCTGATCTATTGTATTAATAAGTGTAAAAAATAAGTTTTCATCTATGCTTTCAGTTAAATCCTCAACAACAATGTTTTCATAAATTTTAATAATATGAAGAAAATCATTACTAATATCTGCTGAATTAATTTTAATCCCTTTATGCTTTTCTAAAAAAATATTTATTAAATGACTTTTTCCTGAAAATTTTTCTCCTATTAAATTTATAAAGTTTTTATCCCATTTAGGCCAACTATTTAAAATAGTAAAAGAATGTTCGTTACTATTTGAAACATAAAAATCTTGATCTTTAAAATTTTGTTCATAATCAAATTTGAGTATTTGTTGATTAAGATTTTTCATTTAAAATCCATATTTTATTTTTTATTTCAAAATTATAATTTTGATTATCCATCAACTCTAAAAATTTATCAGGTGATCCATTAAAAATAACTTTATAAAAATTATTTTTATTGTTAAATTTATAAATATTAAAATTATATATTAAATCCATTTCTGAAAGAATTTTTTCAAATTTATGGATTTTAATATTATTAGTATTATCTATAGATATATTTAAAGGCAACTTAAGTGAAGTATTGATTTCATTTTGTGATTTCCAAAAATCTTCATAAATTAATTTTAAACTGTCTATAAATTTAATTAAATCATCATGATTATTTAAATCTATTTCATTGAAGTTGAAATTCTTTAAATTATGTTTTTGATTCAAAGAAATTTTATTAAGGACTCTTATTTTTTGATTACTTTTAAATACAATCATTATTATAAAATCATCAAAGTTGTATTTGTTTAAAATTTCTTCGAAATTGTAACTTTCAAGATTATTTAAATTTTTTTTTATTAAGTTAAAATGTTCAAGATCCTCTGTGGGCAAAACATAATTTAAAAGATGATACTTTTTATTATATAAATTCCAATTATTGAACAATTTATCCTCAGAAAATATTAAAACTTGATTTTTATTTTGATCAACAAATACTGGTATAAATAATAGATTCTTTTTTACTGGTATAGACGGAAATATATTTTTTGACTCTAGTAAATCAAAGATCTGTTTTTTATTGAATGAAACATTTAGTTTAAGATAATAAATTTGATTAATAAATTTTTCCTCTTCTATAGAAAAAGTGTCAATCATTCCTTTGATTTGATTAATTGATGTATTTTCTAACTTTACTTGATCTTTGCTTTGAATGATCGATAGAATTAACTCATTAAATGACTTATTAAATCCCTTATCAATAATTTCATTTTTATTAAAATTAATTTCAAATGGCGAAGATATTTCAATATCATTGACTAAAAATGTCTTTGCATGACTATTTCCTGTGGAAAAAAAAATATTTATTAAAGCAAGAAATAAAAAAAAATTATATAAGGGTTTTAATTTATTAAGTTGAGAAATAAATTTCATAAAACATATTAATGAATAAAAAAAAATTTACCTATAAAAAAAGTGGAGTTAATATTAAGGCTGCTGACAAGTTTATTGACTTCATTTCTACAGTTTCAGCAAAAAAAAGAGGCAAAAAAAAGTTTTCAAATATTGGTGCTTTTGGCTCAATTACAAAAATACCAAATAAGATCAAACAACCAAGTATTGTAGCTTCTACAGATGGTGTGGGAACAAAAATTGAAATTGCTAATACTTTAAATAAATTCGATACAATTGGTATTGATTTAGTTGCTATGAGCGTTAACGATTTAATTGTTCAGGGCGCTAAGCCTTTGCTCTTTTTAGATTATATATCAATCAACAAGATTGACTTAAAAAAACTTAAATCAATAATAAAAGGTATAAGTAAAGGCTGTATTCAATCAGAATGTGAACTGGTAGGTGGAGAAACAGCTGAAATGCCTGGTACTTATGAAAAAGGCAAATTTGATATTGCTGGTTTTGCAGTCGGTGTAGTCGCAAAAAATAAAATTTTAAATAAAAATAAAATAAAAAAAAATAATCTCATACTTGCGGTTCCTTCTAGCGGCTTACATTCTAATGGGTATTCTTTAGTGAGATATTTAATAAAACAAAAAAAAATAAATATTAAAAAAAATAAATTTTTAAAATCTGAGCTTCTAAAACCTACAAAAATTTATGTTAAAGAGATAATGAATTTAATTAATAATAATTTAATAAACGGTTGTGCAAATATAACTGGAGGAGGACTATCTGATAATATTAAAAGAATTATACCAGATAAACTTTCAGCAAATATAAATTTAGATAAAATTAAAATTTCTAAAATATTTAATTGGCTTAAAAAGAACGGAATTTCTGATACAGAAATGCTCAAAACTTTTAATTGTGGGGTTGGATTTTGTATTGTTATTGAAAGCAAAAATCTTAAAAGAATTAATAAATTTTTTTCAAAAGAATTCAAGCCCTATGTAATTGGAAAAATTTTGAAAGGTAAAAATAAAGTTAAACTAAATGGTTCTATCAACTGGTCATAGTAAAATTAGAACTGCTGTATTTATTTCAGGCACAGGAAGTAATCTAAAATCTCTGATTAAATTTTCGAAAACTATTAAATCTCCTATATCTATCGAGTTTATTTTTTCAAATAATTTAAAAGCAAAAGGTTTAAATTACGCTAAATTATATAAAATAAAAAAAAAAGTTTTAAATTTTAAAAATAAAAATTTAAGCGAAAACAAATTACTTTATATTTTAAATATAAATAATATTGAAATGATTTGTCTTGCTGGATTTATGAAAATTTTATCAAAGAATTTTATTAAAAAATTTAAAGGAAAAATTTTAAATATACACCCTTCTTTACTACCCAAATATAAAGGATTAAATACTCATAAGAGAGCATTAAAAAATAAAGAAAAATACTCAGGGTGTACTGTTCATTTAGTAAATTCTAGATTAGACTCTGGGAGAATTGTCCTGCAGAAGAAAGTTAAAATCTCAAAAAATGAAACTGTAGCCTCACTTGCTAAAAAAATCTTAGTTCAAGAGCATAAGCTATACCCTAAAGCTATATTGAAACTTTTTAATCTTTAAAGAAAAAATCTATTTCAATTCTTGCGTTTTCAACACTATCTGAACCATGTACTGAATTTTTATCAATTGAAATTCCATATTTTTTTCTAATGGTGCCCTCTTCAGCGTCTTTTGGATTTGTGGCACCCATTAACTTTCTATTTTCTAAAACTGCATTTTCTTTTTCAAGGACCATTACTACAATTGGACCTGAAGAAAGATAAGCACATAAATCATTATAAAATGGCTTTGTTTCATGAACCTTATAAAATTTTTCAGCTTCCAATTTTTCTATTTGAATTTTTTTTTCTTCAAGAATTATAAAACCATTATTTTTAAAAATTTCTTTAATTTCATTTTCAAGATTTCTTTCAACTGCGTCGGGTTTTATAATTGATAAAGTCTGCTCTACATTACTCATAATTATCCTCTATTAGTTTGTTTAATAATCTAACTCCATAACCTGTTGCACCACTTGAATTTAATGCTCCACCATATTTTGAAAAAGCCATACCAGCTATATCTAGATGTGCCCAAGGTGTTTTGTTTAAGATAAATCTTTGTAAAAATTGTGCAGCAGTCGTAGATCCTGCTCCGCCAACATAATTTATATTTTGCATGTCTGCATTTTTTGAGTCAATTAGTTTGTCAAAATTTTTATGTAAAGGCATTCTCCATACCTTCTCTTGAACATTTTCTCCTGCATTAATTAATTGATTTGATAGGTTGTCATCATTTGAAAATAAACCAGCGTATTCAGATCCAAGTGAAACAATAATTGCTCCTGTCAGCGTCGCTAAGTCTACTATAAATTTTGGTTTAAATTTTTCCTCTGTATAAGTTAAAGCATCAGCTAATACCAATCTTCCTTCAGCATCTGTGTTTAGAATTTCAACTGTCTTGCCACTAAAAGATTTAACTATATCTCCTGGTCTTTGTGCGTTACCGCCTGGCATATTTTCAACAAGTCCAACTACACCTACAACATTTACCTTTGCTTTTCTAAGAGCCAAACTTTTCATTAAACCAACTACAACAGCAGAACCAGCCATGTCATATGTCATATCTTCCATAAACTTAGCTGGCTTAAGAGAGATACCTCCTGTATCGAAACACACTCCTTTTCCTACAAACGCTAAAGGTTTAGATTTATCTTTTAAACCATTCCACTCCATTGTAACTAAATAAGATCCCCTGATACTACCTTGACCAACACCAAGCAAAGTATTCATCCCAAGTTTTTTTAATTTTTTTTGATCATATATATTAATTTTTAAACCAAACCTACTCAGAGATTTTATTCTTTTGGCATATTCATCAGGGTGTAGAATGTTTCCAGGTTCAGAAACTAGATCTCTAGTATAAAAAGTTCCTTCCTCTAAAGCTTTAAATCTTAATAGCTCTTTAATAGAGGGTTTATTTTTACCAGTTATAGTAAAAGATATTTTTTTTTTAGTTTTGTTAGATTTATACTTATCAAATATATAAGATTTTAATTTATAGCCATGTAAAAAATATCCTATAGAATTTTTTAGATTATTAGGGATTGTATCTGAATTTAGTATAATATTATTCTGTTTAAATTCTTTTGAAATATCATAAAAATTTGCACCTAAGTTTTCTATTTCTGAATTTGAGATTTTATTTTTTAATGATATGAGGATTATCTTTTTTTTTGAGTTAACATCAAAGATCTGTATTTTTTTTTTATTATCTTTTATCTTTTGTAAATCTGAAATAAACAAATAATCTGATTTCAAAATATGTTTTTTTAAACCCAGGATATTGAATTTTTGATCAATAAATAAAACTACATTAGATGAGTTCGATTTTGACATGTTGTTTTTATAATTAATTTCTATAGACATAAAATTTTAAATACACTCATATGGAGATGGATGCTATATAGAAATAAAAATAGCTAATTTCAATGAAAAAAATACTATTTAGAAAACTAATTACGGATTGCACACTTTTCTTTTTAATTTCATTAATATCAGCCTCTACAATAGTCTGGGTATTTCAGGCAGTGAATTTCCTTGATTTGATGGTGGAAGATGGGAGAGATATTTTGCTATATCTCAATTATACTTTGTTAAATTTCCCCAAAATTATTAGTAAGCTTTTACCATTCGCTCTTTTTTTTAGTTTTTTTTATGTAATATCTAAATATGAATTAAATAATGAATTAATGATTTTTTGGAATTTTGGAGTAAGTAAAATTCAATTAGTAAATTTTTTTCTAAAAATTTCATTAATATTTACTATTTTTCAAATAATATTAGTATCATTTATAGTTCCTACTACTCAAAATATTTCAAGAGAGCTTATCAAAAACTCAAACATTAATTTCTTTGAAAGCTTTATTAAACCAAAAAAATTTAATGATAATATAAAAGGTTTAACAATTTTTGCAGATGATAAAAATAAAAATGGTGAACTTAAAAATATTTACTTAAAAAAAGAAACTGCAAAAGAAAACTTTCAAATTACATATGCAAAAAGTGGTTATTTTAAATCAGGTAGTGATCTTCAAATTTTAGTATTAAAAAATGGACAAACGATAAATAAAATAAATGATGACATAACGACATTTAGCTTTACTCAATCAACACTCAACATGTCAAGTCAAGACTCTGGTATAATTAAAGTAGATAAAATTCAAGAAACTTCAACCTTTAATCTCGTTGAATGTTTGAATAGATTTATAAATATTAAAAAAGATAAAAAAAAATCTAAAATATTTATTCAAAATTGTACTGTTGAGAATTTAGATAATATTTATAAAGAGCTTTATAAAAGATTTTTAATTCCATTTTATATCCCTTCGTTAATATTAATTTCACTAATGCTTATAATTTATTCTAAAGAAAATATTAATTATACTAAATATAGAATATTAATATTTTTAATTGGCTTGACAATAATAATCTTTTCAGAAACAACTCAAAAATTAATTAACGATATACTTGATTACAATTTAAGAATATTTGTTATTCCTATTATAATCTTTCTATTTTTGTACTATTCAGTTTTTTCAAAACTTAAATTTAAACATCAATTAAAAAATAAAAATTAATGAAAACATATCATAAATTTATAATTACAATATTCTCTAAATCATTTCTTTATGTTTTTTTTGTTATGTTTAGTTTAGTTTTAATATTAAATATCCTGAGTGAATTAGAATTTTTTAGAAATATTGATGTAAGCTTATACCTGCCTATTTATGTCTCTATCTTAAATTCACCTTCGCTTATCTTTGAAATGTTTCCATTTATTTTCTTAATTGGCACACAGTTATTTTTTATTAACCTCTTTAACAACAATCAAATACAAATATTTAAATACTCAGGCTTAAAGAATTCAAAAATCCTTTTGATTATTACTATTTTTTCTGTAGTTTTGGGTATAGCTATAATTACATTATTTTATAATTTTTCTTCAAATTTAAAAAATTCATATCTAGAATTAAAAAATAACTATAGCTCAGATGATAAATATCTTGCTGTAATTACTCAAAATGGTTTATGGATAAAAGATAGTTTTGATGATCATGTTTATATAATAAATGCCCAAAAAATTGATAAAACATTCCTAGTTAATACTTTTATTACTCAATTTGATAGCAATTATGAAGTAATTAAAAATATTCAGAGTAAAAAAATAGATATTGAAAATAATGAGTGGGTAGCTCATGATGTGAAAATTTATCAAAACAATGAAAGTCTAGAGAAAAAACAATTTAAGTTATACTCTAATTTTAATTATGAAAAAATTCAAAGTTTATTTTCAAATTTATCTTCATTGTCGATTATTGAATTGTTTGAGCTCAAAAAGAATTATAAGTCTTTAAACTACTCGATTATTGAAGTGAATTTACAATTAAGTAAAATAATTTCTTACCCGATATACCTATCCTTAATGACAATTTTTTCAGCTATAATAATGTTTAATATTAAAAGATATAGCAGCTCTACATTTAAAATATCTATAGGATTATTTTTGTCTGTAATAATTTATTATATAAACAATTTTTTTAATGTGATGGGTAAAACTGAAAAATTTTCAATATTTGTATCTATATGGGTGCCGTTAATAATTCTATTATTAATAAATATAATCATGATCATGAGAATAAATGAAAAATAATATTTTTATATTAATCTTCCTTATTTTTTTTAATCTATATTCATTAACTGTATATGCTGGGGAACAATTTAATTTTGATGTGACTGAAATAGAAATATTAGAAAAAGGGAATAAGTTTAAAGGAACGAAAAGAGGAAAAATTACTACAGATAATGGTATTGTTTTAGATGCTAATACGTTTGAATACAATAAAGTTACAAATGTACTTAATGCAAAAGGTAATGTAATACTTAAAGACTTAACTAATGACGTAATTATTTTATCTAACAACATTACATATAATAAAGCACAAGAAAGAATATTTACTAACAGTAGATCAAGAGCTACTGGAAATAACATAGTCATTGATGCAAATATATTTGAATACGATAAAAATCGAAATACTTTAGATGCAAATGGTGACGTAAAAGTTGAAGACAAAATAAAAAATATAACTTTATTTTCCGACCATTTAACTTATTATAAAAATTCAGAAAAAATCATTTCAAAAAAAAATTCGCAGGCAATTAGTGATAATTTAAAAATTCAAGCTAAAGAAATTGAGTATAACAAAATACTAAATATAATTAATGCTAATAAAAATGTCAAAATTGAAGATAACATAAAAGACATAATTGTTTACTCAGACGATATAACTTATTTTAAAAATAAGGAAAAAATTTTTTCTCAAGGTGCTACTGAAATTATAGTAGAGACAAAATATAATTTTGAATCAAAAGATACTATTTTATTAAGAAACGAGCAGATATTAAGTTCAAAATATAAATCAATTGTTAAAGATGATGATGATAATGTTTATAACTTTGAAAATTTTTTTTATTTTATTGAAGAAAAAATTCTTAAAGGAAATGATGTAAGTATTATCACTAATTTTAATAAGAAAAAAAGCGATAAATTTGAATTCTCAAGTGGGATATTCAATTTTAAAAATAAAAAATTTACTGGAAAAGATACTAAAATACTAATGCATAAAAATATATTTCAAAAAGAAAAAGAGAAGTTTTTAGAATTAATTGAAAAAACAGAAATTGATAAAATAGACAAAAATAAATCAACTTTTGAAAATGAACCAAGGCTTTATGGGCTTTCTTCATCAGGAGATGAGGACAAAACAATAATAAACAAAGGTATTTTTACAAGCTGTAAGAAAAATAAAGACTGCCCAGCTTGGAGCATGAAATCAAAAAAAATAATTCATGATAAAGTTAAAAAACAACTTATTTATAAAGATTCAATACTAAATTTATACAATATGCCAATTTTTTATTTTCCAAAATTTTTTCATCCAGATCCTACAGTTGATCGTCAATCAGGTTTTTTGAGACCACAACTTAACAGATCCAAGATACTAGGAACATCTTTTTACCTACCATATTATCATGTAATTTCGGAAAACAAGGATTATACATTTAAACCACAAATTTTTGACAGCGAAATTGAAATGTTTCAAAACGAATATAGGCAAGTGAATAAAGACTCAAAATTTTTTGCTGAGTTTGGTATCACTAAAGGATATCAGTCCTCAATTGTTGGAAGTAGGAGAAATTCTATAGGTCATTTTTTTTCTAGATTTGAAAAAAAACTTAATTTAAAAAATTATTCGGTTAGTGATCTTAACGTATATCTAGAAAGTGTTACGAATGATACTTTTTTGAATGTTTTCAAAAACAATTTCATACTATCTTCAATTAAGCCAAGCAGTAACAATACTTTAAAATCAGGTTTTGACCTTATTTTAGATAATGAAAATTATAATTTTGATACGGGTATGCAGATATATGAGTCTTTATCAGGATCCGAAAGTGATAGATATGAATATAATTTTCCACATTATTCTTATTCTACAAGTTTTGACTATAATTTATTTAATGGAATATTTGATTTTTCATCAAGTGGTAACAATGTATTGAACAATACTAATGTTTTAAAGACAACAATTAATAACAATCTTAGCTACTCTAGTATAGATTATTTTTCAAATTTAGGTTTTAAGAATGATTTTGGTTTATATTTTATGAACTTAAATACAATGGGCAAAAATCATTCAGTTTATAAATCAAGTCTTCAATCTCAATTAATGAGCATATTTGAAGTTAGATCTGAATTTCCACTAATTAAAACATCGGAGGAATTTTATGAAAAAATTACTCCAATGGTTTCTTTTCGATTAAATCCAGGTCAAATGAAAAAATTATCATCAAGAGGTGTAAATGTTGACAATATTTTTAGTATCAACAGATTAGGTTTAAGTGAAGCTTATGAAAAAGGAAAATCTTTAACTTTGGGATTAAATTATAGAAAAGATAAAGATTTAAATTACATTTCTGACGAGAGTGACAAATTAGAAGAAATTGAAAAATATTTTGAAATAAAATTAGCAGGTGTGCTTCGAGATGTAGAGGAAGATAAAATATCTGCATCGTCAACATTAAATAGAAAAGCATCAAATTTATTTGGGTCTATCACAAATAAACTTTCTGAAAAGGTTCAAGTAGACTATAATTTTTCTATAGATAATGATTTAACCACATTTGAACAGAATGATATAAAGGTAAAATTTTTTCTAAATAATTTAATTACCGAATTTAATTTTTCTGAAGCAAATGGAGAAATGGGAAATAGTAATTCGATTAGCAATAAAACTTTATATAAAATAGATGAAAATAATTATTTAACATTCGAAACAAGAAGAAATAGAAAAATAAGTTTAACAGAATATTATGATTTAGTTTATGAATATAAAAATGACTGCCTGACTGCTGGAGTGAAATATAGAAAAACATATTATTCTGATAGAGATGCAAAACCTACAGAAGATTTACTTCTTACATTAACCTTATTCCCACTTGTAACATTAGAGCAAAATGTAGACCAAGAATTTTATAGAAACAATGATCTATTTAACTAAAAAAATTAATATTTTTTATATAATTGTTATTTTATGGCTTATACCCATTTCATCAAATTCCGTTGAAAATAAAATTTTGTATAAAGTAAATAACGAAATAATTACAACATATGACTTAAAAAAAGAGTTTAAATATTTAAGTTTAATTAATCCAACGATAAGCGACTTAGAAAAGGATGAAATTTTTGAAATTTCAAAAAACTCAATAATAAGAGAAAAGATAAAGAAAATAGAAATTTTAAAACACGTTGAAAATATAATTATTAATGATGATTATACTAATCAAATGATAACAGAAACATATTCTAAGATTGGTTTAAATAATAAAGCAGAGTTTGAAAAAAAATTAAATAATTTAGGTATAAGTTTAAATGAATTTAAAGAAAAATTATCTATAGAAGCTTTGTGGAATCAGCTCATATATGAAAAATATAAATCAAAAGTTCAGGTAGATGTATCTAAGTTAAAAAAAGAGATTTCATTAAAAGAAAATCAAAACATATTTAATTTATCTGAAATCGTATTTAATGTTGAAAAAGCTGAAAATTTTTCTGATAAACTAAACCAAATCATAGATGATATCGAGAACAAAGGTTTTGAAAATGCAGCATTAATTCATAGTGTATCAGAAACAAAAAGTTTTGGAGGAAATTTGGGATGGATTAATGAAAATTCAATAAGTAAAAATTTAAGAGAAAAAATTATTAATATGCAAATTGGTAAATATAGTAATCCCATTACAATACAAGGTGGTTTTTTGATTATTAAAATTAATGAAATTAAAAAAGAAAAAATTTCACTGGATATTGATAAAGAGCTTAATAAATTAATTCGATTAAAAACAAATCAACAATTAAATAGATTTTCAAATATCTATTTTAAAAAAATTAAAAAAAATCTTAAAATTGAAAAAATTTAAACCTATAATTATAGTTGCTGGAGAGCCAAATAGTATTTTTTTAGAAATTTTCTTTAAAGCATTAAAAAAGAAAATTAAAAGTCCTCTTATTTTAATTGCGTCTTACAAGTTGCTTAAACTACAGATGAAAAAGCTTAATTATAAAAAAAAAATAACAATTTTAGATTATAAAAAACTTTCAAATTATAATCTTAATAATAAATCAATAAATTTAATTAATATTAATTATAATGCATCAAAAGCGTTTGATAAAATTTCTCTTAAATCCAATAGCTATATTGAACAATCTTTTAAAATTGGTCTAAATATTATTAAAAGTGGAATTACAAATAAATTTATAAATGGGCCAATTTCAAAAAAAAGTTTTTTAAAAAAAAAACACCTAGGTATTACTGAATATATTTCAGAAAAATTTTCATCTAATAATACTGCTATGCTGATTTATAATAAAAGTTTATCAGTTTGTCCAATTACGACGCATTTACCATTAAAATTAGTAAATAAAAAAGTTGATAAAAAAATTATAAAAAACAAAGTTAAACTAATAGTGAATTTTTACAAATCTTTTTTAAAATTTGAACCCCAAATAGCTATTTTAGGTTTAAATCCTCACTGTGAAAGCATAGATGATTATAACGAAGATGAAAAAGTAATTAAACCTTCGGTAATTGAATTAAAAAAAATTGGTTATAAAGTCTCAGGTCCCCATTCTGCTGATACAATTTTTTTAAAAGATAATAGAAAAAAATTTGATGTTATTATAGGCATGTATCATGATCAAGTTTTATCACCTATAAAGACAATATACGAATATGATGCGATAAACATTACTTTAGGACTGCCCTTTATTCGTATATCCCCTGATCATGGTCCAAATGAAAAAATGTTAGGAAAAAATAAATCAAATCCTTTAAGTTTAATAAGAGCAATTTCATTTTTGGATAAAAATTGATTAAAGCTAAAAAAAGTTTAGGTCAAAATTTTTTAATAGATAAAAATATTTTAGAAAAAATAATTAATACAACCTTTATTAAAGATAAAATGGTCCTTGAGATTGGACCTGGTACTGGAAACCTTACATCTTATATTTTAAAGAAAAATCCAAAAAAAGTTTTTGTAATAGAAAAGGATAATCAACTTGCAATTAATTTAAATAATAAATTTAAAAATCAAATAACAATTATAAATGAAGATGTTTTAAAAATTGATGAAACAAGTTTTTTTAAAGACAATGTTACCGTATTTGGAAATTTGCCTTATAATATTTCAACTGAAATTTTAAGTAAATGGATAATTAATTTAAAAGATGTTTTTTGGTTTGATTGTCTGGTTTTAATGTTTCAGAAAGAAGTTGCTGATAGAATAATTGCTAAATTTAATACAGCAAATTATGGTAGGTTATCAATTATTTGTAATTGGAAACTTAATATTAAAAAAATTTGTGATATTAAACCCAGTGCTTTTTCTCCTAAGCCAAAAGTAGATAGCTCTTTATTAATTTTTTATCCAAAAAAAAAATTTATTAATATTAAAGATCCTAAAAATTTAGAAAAAATTACAAGGATATTTTTTAATCAAAGAAGAAAAATGTTAAAAAAACCATTTAACCAACTTTTTAATGGAAATCATAGAGTTTTAGATAAACTTAAAATTGATCTAACGTTAAGACCACAAAACATAAATTTGGAAACTTATTACAAGCTGGCTAGCGAATATGAGAATTTAAGAAGTTAGTTTTTCAACATGACTTCTAATAAAATCAATATCATAATCTTTTGATCCATTATTTATAACTGCATCAATTAAGTTTGTTATTTTATTATAACATTCATTTAAATCGTTATTTATAACTACGTAATCGTAATTTATCCAATGTAACACATCTCTCTCGAATTGCTTCATTCTTTCCTCAGCTATTAATTTATCATTTGAGTGTCGTTTAGATAATCTTTCAAACAATACTTCTTTACTAGGAGGAAGAATAAAAAAAGTAATCAATTTATAATCTAATTTTTTATTCTTGATTTGATCAGCTCCCTGCCAATCAATATCAAAAAGAACATTTTTTCCTTTATTTAATTTATCTATAACTGGCGTTCTTGTTGTGCCATAAAAATTATTGAAGACTTTTGCATATTCTAGAAACTCCTCATTTTTAATTAATCTTTTAAATTCTATCTCATTAACGAAAAAATAATCTTCATTTTGATTTTCGTTAGGTCTAGGTTGTCTGGTTGTATGTGAGATTGATATTTTAAAATTATCTTTTTCAGATAATTTTTTAACTAAAGTCGTTTTACCAGCTCCTGATGGAGAGGATAAAATAATCATTATCCCATCTTTTTCTGATGGCATTAAAATTTCTAGTTAGCTTTTCCTTCGATAAACTTAACTGCATCACCTACAGTTAAAATTTTCTCAGCTTCACTATCTGAAATTTCAGATCCAAATTCTTCCTCGAAGGCCATCACTAATTCAACTGTATCTAAACTATCAGCTCCTAAATCGTCTATGAAACTTGACTCCTCAGTAACTTTAGCTTCGTCGATACCTAAGTGATCAGCTACAATTTTTTTTACTTTGCTTGAAACGTCTTCTGACATATTGATCCTTTTTGTTATAAATTCTTAATAGTTTAAAAACCTATTTTGTCAAGCCATATACATGCCTCCATTAACATGTAAGGTTTCACCATTTATATAACTTGATTGACTTGAGCACAAAAAAAGCACTGCATTTGCAATATCATCTGGCTCTCCTAGACGTGCTGAAGGAATTTTTGATATTATAGCATCTTTAAATTTATCATCTAATTTATCTGTCATAGCTGTTTTAATAAAGCCAGGAGAAATACAATTTATATTTATATTTTTTTTTGCATATTCTATTGCCAAGCTCTTTGACATCGCAATTATACCTGCTTTGGAAGCAGTATAATTTGCTTGTCCTAAGTTCCCTGTATGACCAACAACTGATGTAATGTTAACAATCTTTCCAGATTTATTTTTAAGCATCTTTTTTATCGCTGACTTGCTCATTAAAAAAGTCGATGTCAAATTAATATCAATTACTTTTTGCCATTCCTCTAAACTCATCCTTATTGCCAAATTATCTTGTGTGATACCTGCATTGTTAACTATGCAATCTAAACTACCACCAAGTTCTTTAGTTGCGTTTTCAATAAATTCCTCAATTTTGTCACTTTGAGAAATGTCAAACTTTAATATTTGAATATTTCCATATTTATCTTTTAGTTCCTGAAGTTTTTCTATTTTTGTGCCTGAAGCTAAAATATTTCCACCAGCATGACTTAATTTTTTAATTATTGAATTTCCAATTCCACCTGAGGCGCCAGTAACAATAATATTTTTACCTTTTAAATCTGTCATATTTTTAGACCTTCAATATCACTTTGACCATTAATTGTATCAATTTTAACATTTCTATTTATTCTTTTTACCAAGCCTGACAAAACTTTCCCAGGTCCAATTTCTATAAAATGGTTTACATCATTTTCTATCATATTAATCACACTTTCTCTCCATCTAACTCTATTTTCTATTTGCTTAATTAATAGATTTTTTAGCTCATTTGGATCTTTAATCTCATTCGCAGTAACATTTGAAATTAATTTATTTTGTCCATTTTTAAAGTTTATTTTATTTAACTCTTCTGTCATAATTTTCGTTGCATCATTCATCAATTTACAGTGGAAGGGTGCACTTACTGGAAGCTTGATATTTTTTATTGAATTATCCTTTAAAATTTTAATTAACTTTTCTAAGTCATCTGTTTTTCCACTCAAAACAATTTGACCTTCAGAATTGTCATTTGCAATTTGTGCTTTAAAATTTTCTTTATGTTCTTTCAAAATTCTTTCAATCGCATCAACTGTTGAGCCTAATACCGCAACCATTCCTCCCTGCCCTTTAGGCACAGAATTTTGCATAGCATCTCCTCTGATTCTTAATATTTTTAAAGTATCTGAAAAATCCAAATATCCTGCACATGATAAAGCTGAATATTCACCTAAAGAGTGTCCAGCGAAGTATTTCGCTTTATTTAAATCTAATTTGAATTCATTTTTTACAACATTAAATATTGAGTAACTTATTAAAAATATAGCTGGTTGTGTGTTAGCTGTTACATCTAACTCTTCCTTTGGTCCTTCTAAAATAAGCTTAGAAATAGAAAAATTAAGTGTATCATCTGCCTGCTTAAATAGCTCTTTTACTATTTGAAATTTGTCATAAAACTCTTTTCCCATTCCCACTATTTGAGATCCCTGACCTGGAAAAATTACTGAAAACATATAAAAAAAACTAATATTTTTGCCTTTTTAACTATTGTAATTGAACTTTTATAATAGTATATCCTCACTTTTTATTAAAGAACTTAAATGAATTTATACGAACATACTATTATTGCTAGGCAAGATACTTCACCGAGTGAATTAAAGCAACTAACAGAAAAATATTCTAAAATTGTTGAAAAAAATGATGGTGAAGTTGTTAAAACTGAAAACTGGGGATTACTAAATTTATCTTATCTTATTAAAAAGAATAAAAAAGGAAGTTACATACATTTTAAAATAAAAGGTAAAGGAAATGTGATTGATGAATTAGAAAAAAATGAAGCTATAGATAAAAAATTACTAAGATATCTAACAGTTAGAGTAAAAAAATTTAATCTAGAGACAAACTATTTTGGAAAAAAAGAAGATAGTGAAAAAAAAGAAAGTGCTAAAAACTAATGCCAAAAAGACAAAGTGGGAACAAAAGAGGTAAACAAAGTAACTTTGCAAAATTAAGTATTTTTCAACCAAATAAATATAAATTCAAAAAAACTTGTCCACTATCAGTCAAAGGTGCTCCAGAAGTAGACTATAAAAATATTAAACTATTGAAGAAATATGTGTCCGAGAATGGTAAAATTTTACCTTCAAGAATAACAAATGTATCTCAAAAGAAACAAAGAGAACTTTCTCTTTCAATTAAAAGAGCTAGAAATTTGGCGTTAATATAGAATGAAAGTAATTTTATTAGAAAACTTGAAAAGAATTGGATCTATTGGTGAAGTAATAGATGTAAAAAGAGGTTTTGCTAGAAACTTTTTAATTGCAAATAAAAAAGCTCTATATGCCTCAAAAGAAAACATAAAAGAAGTTGAAAAAATTAAAGCTGAATTATCTAAGAAAGATAACGAAAAAAAAAAAGAAGCATCTCAAATAGCTGAAAAAATCAATAGAAAAGAATATTCTGTAAAAAAACTAAGTACAGAAAATAATGAGTTATATGGTTCAGTTAAACCAACTGAAATTTCAAAACTCATTCAAGAAGAAAACAAAATTGAAATCAAGCCTTCAATGATACAACCAATTGAAGAAATAAAAGCTTTAGGAAAATTTAAAGTTAAAATATCTTTACACTCTGAAGTTGATGCTGAAATTACTATTAATGTTTCTTCGGCTGATACAATTCAGTAATTATACATTTTTTTCCCCAGCACCTTTTAGTAATTTTATTTAATTATTTTTCATGTAAGTTTATTTAATGGAAAACAATTTAAGTGTAGTAAAAGATCAATTTAAAGAATTACCAAATAACATTGAAGCGGAGCAAGCAGTAATAGGATCTATACTTGTAAGTAATGATATTTTTGATGAAATTAATACAATAATTTCAAGTATTAACTTTTATGACCCAATGCATCAAAAAATTTTTGAAGCAATTGAAAGTCTTGTCTACAAAGGAATGTTGGCTAACCCAATTACTTTAAAAAATTATTTTGAAGATGAAAAAGATGATCTGAATGTCCCAGAATATTTGGTTAAAATTACTAAGTTTTCAACATCAGTTAGACAAGCAATAGAATATTCAAAAATAATTTATGACATGTTTGTTAGAAGAGAATTAATAAAAATTTCAGAGCAAACTATTGATAGTGCGAAAATAAATGATCTAGATACTAGTGGACAATCTATAATCGAAAGTTCTGAGAGATTATTATTCGATTTAGCTGAAAAAGGATCTTTCAATTCCTCTTTATTAAAATTTGATGAAGCAATGAAACAAACAATTGAAATGGCTTCAGCTGCTTATAAGAACGAAGAAGGAATTGTTGGTGTCCCAACAGGTTTAAGAGATTTGGATGACAAGCTTGGTGGATTACATCAATCAGATTTAATTATAATTGCCGGTCGTCCATCGATGGGAAAAACCTCACTAGCAACAAATATTGCATTTAACGCAGCTCAAAAACTACAAGAGAGCGGCAAGAAATCGTCCATAGCTTTCTTTTCACTTGAAATGTCTTCAGAACAATTATCTACCAGAATTATTTCTGAGCAGGCAAGAATTAGTTCAAACGATATAAGAAGAGGAAGAATATCTGATGATCAGTTTGATAAGTTTTTAGAAACATCAAAAAATATTTCTGAACTTCCTCTTTATATAGATGAAACTCCAGCAATAAGTATTGCTGCTTTAAGTAATAGAGCAAGACGTATAAAGAGGCTTTTTGGCCTTGATATGATAGTGGTAGATTACATTCAATTAATGAGAGGTACTACTTTTAATAAAGATGGAAGAGTTCAAGAAATTTCACAAATTACACAAGGACTGAAAGCAATAGCTAAAGAACTTTCTGTTCCTGTCGTAGCTCTTTCCCAGTTGTCAAGACAAGTAGAGCAAAGAGATGATCATAAACCTCAATTAGCTGATTTAAGAGAGTCTGGATCTATTGAGCAAGATGCTGATGTTGTAATGTTTGTTTACAGAGAAGGATATTATTTACAGAGAAAAGAGCCAAGAGAAGCTACAGTTGAGCATGCAGAGTGGCAAGCAAAAATGAATGAGGTTGCACATTTAGCTCAAATTATAATTGGAAAACAGAGACATGGTCCTATCGGTAATGTAACACTTGAATTTGAAGAAAGATTTACAAAATTTAAGGATACTCAATTAAGTTAAATTCCAATATAAAGAGCTTGAATGATAGCTCATTTTTATCAAAACATTATTCTTAAAAATCCTAAAGCAATATTTGTATTGTTAATTATTGCTATTTTAAGTTTTGGTTATTATTCAAAAAATTTTAGATTAGATGCTTCATCGGAAACTCTATTGATAGAAGGTGATCCAGATTTAACATATCTGAAAGAAGTTTCTAAAAGGTATGGATCTAAAGAATTTTTAATACTTACCTATACACCAAATGAAGGAATGGTAACTGACTCATCAATTAACAATTTATTAAGTTTAAAATATAAAATTCAAAGCCTTAATTGGGTTCATAGTGTAATTACATTGTTAGATATTCCTCTTTTAAATAATTCAGACTCCCCACTTCAAGAAAGACTTGAAAACTTTAAAACATTAAAAGACGAAGATGTTGATAAAGATCGAGGTTTTAAAGAAATTTTAAATAGTCCAGTTTTTAGAAATTTTGTCATTAGTGAAGATGGTAAAACTAGTGGCATTATTGTTAACATTAAACAGTCTCAAAAATTAGAAGATATAGAAAATAAATCAAAAGAAGAAGTTGAACTAATTAAAGATCAAATCAAAAAACAAAATCATCAGAACATTTTAGAAATAAGACAGATTATTAAGAGTTATGGTGATATTGGCAAAATTTATCTTGGAGGAATACCAATGATCGCTGATGATATGATGACTTTTATTAAAAGCGATATAATTGTTTTTGGTTTGGGAGTTCTATTTTTTATAATTGCTACTTTATGGTTTGTTTTTAGAAATCTTCTTTGGATTGTGGTTCCTATAAGCAGTTGTCTTTTTTCTGTGATAATAATGATGGGATTGCTTGGATTGCTAGGATGGAAGGTCACGGTCATCTCATCAAATTTTATTGCGCTTATGTTGATTTTAACAATGGCAATGAATATTCATATGAGCACAAGGTTTCTTCAACTTAAAAAAGATTTCCCATCAAAAAATAATTTTGAAATTATTTCTTTAACCACTTCAAAAATGTTTTGGCCAATTATTTATACTGTTCTAACAACAATTTTTGCATTCTTATCTTTAATTTTTAGTGAAATAAAACCTATTATTGATTTTGGTTGGATGATGACTTTTGGTTTGATTACATCATTTATCATCACATTTACTTTGCTACCTACCCTTTTAAACTTTGCACCCACAAATAATATTTCAGTGAAGAAAGAACAAAAATCTAAAATCACAAATTTACTTAGTTTAATTTCTATAAATAATAAAAACTCTATCTTCTTAGTAACTGGAATAGTTATAATATTCAGTATTGCTGGAATAAGTAAGCTTGAAGTTGAAAATAGTTTTATAAATTATTTTAATAAGAATACCGAAATTTATAGAGGTATGAAACTTATAGATGAAGAACTCGGTGGAACCACTCCTTTAGAGGTTATTTTAAAATTTCCAAAAAAAGAAAAAATAAAAAAATCTGAAGAAGATGATGAATTTGATGATTGGGATGATGAAGAAGATACTAATGATGAAAAATATTGGTTTACTAAAGATAAAATTGATCTGATTACATCTGTTCATAATTACTTAGATAGCCTACCTGAAATTGGTAAAGTTCTATCTTTTTCATCAATTATTGAAGTAGCTACTCAATTAAATAATAATAAGCCTTTAGGTACTTTAGAAATGGGAGTGCTTTACTCTAAAATTCCAGAGAGCATTAAAACTGAAATCATCGATCCTTATCTTTCTATCAAAGATAATGAGGCTAGAATTAGTTTAAGAATTATAGACTCGCAAGAAGATTTAAGAAGAAATGATTTAATTAATAAAATTAATTTTGATCTAAAAGATAAATTTGGTTTAGAAGAAAAAGATTACAAATTAGCAGGTGTATTAATATTATTTAACAATTTATTACAAAGCTTGTTTAAATCTCAAATTTTAACATTAGGATTGGTTATGATTGGAATATTTTCAATGTTCATAATCTTATTTAGAAATATTAAACTTTCATTGATTGGCGTTGTTCCAAATTTTATTGCAGCTTTTTTTATACTAGGAATAATTGGATTGTTAGGAATACCTTTGGATATGATGACTATAACGATTGCAGCAATTACAATAGGTATCGCGGTGGATAACAGTATTCACTATATTTATAGATTTAAAGAAGAGTTTAATAAAATAAAAGATTATAACAAAACTTTAAAAACTTGTCATTCAACTGTGGGGGTCGCTATATTAAACACTTCAATTACGATTGTTTTTGGATTTTCAATTTTGGTGTTATCAAAATTTATCCCAACAATTTATTTTGGTGTGTTTACAGGACTAGCCATGTTATTAGCTATGATATCAGTATTAACACTACTTCCTGCTTTAATCTTAATCATTAAACCTTTTGGCAAATCATCTTAATGTTAGAAATCATAAATGATTTTTATAAAGCAATATCAATAATTGATTTAATTTATTTAATTTTAACAATCCTTTCTTTAGTAAATTGTTACAAAAAGGGCTTCATTTTAAGTATTCTCTCAATGGCTAAATGGTTGTTGGCATATATAATTACATTAATTCTATTTCCTAAAATTAAACCCTACGTAAAAGACATAATTGATAATGAATATGTGCTCGATGTTAGTTTAGGAATAGTAATATTTGTGATTGTTATCTTTTTGGTTCTGTTAGTTAATAAAGGAATCAGTAGAGCAGTCAGATACACAGGAATCGGCGGCTTAGATACGACATTTGGATTCTTTTTTGGTTTTATAAGAGCTTACATTATTTCTGTATGTATCTTTTCAGGTGTTCATATTGTTTATAATTATGATAAATGGCCAATAAATTTTGACAAATCATACGTCTTTCCATATTTAGAAAAAGGTAGTAGTTATCTGATAAAAGAATTTCCTAATGAAAAAACATATCAAGATTCTAAAGAAAAAATTACAGAGCTATAATCCAAGACTAAAGGAAGAATGTGGAGTTTTTGGTATTAGCAACGCAAAAGATGCTTCAGCTTTAACAGCACTTGGTCTTCATGCTTTACAACACAGAGGTCAAGAAGGTTGTGGAATAGTTACTTTTGATGGAGAAAAATATTATTCTGAAAAAAGATTTGGTTTAGTTGGTGATAATTTCAACAAAGAAAAAGTACTTAATAATCTTAAGGGAAATTATGCAATTGGCCATAATAGATACAGTACAACTGGAAACAATATATTAAGAAATATACAACCTTTTTTTGCTGATACCAATGCAGGTGGAATTGGAGTTGCACACAATGGAAATCTTACTAATTCAATAGCTTTGAGAAATAAACTAGTTGAAGATGGAGCTATATTTTATACTACCTCAGACACTGAAACGATTGTTCAATTAATTGCTAAATCAAAAAGACCAAAAACAATTGACAAAGTAATTGATGCAATTTTTCAAATTCAAGGTGGCTATGCATTAGTGATGTTAACGCAAAACTCTCTAATTGGAGTTAGGGATCCTTATGGAATTAGACCACTGGTAATTGGTAAGCTTGGCAATAGTTATGTCTTAGCCTCTGAAACTTGTGCATTTGACATTATTGGTGCTAAATTTGTTAGAGAAGTTGAAAATGGTGAGATAGTTTTAATTGAAAATAATGAGCTGAAAAGTATTAAGCCCTTCCCTGCTAAAAAAGTTAGACCTTGTGTATTTGAATATATTTATTTTTCAAGACCAGACAGTTTAATAGGTGGAAAAACAGCTTATGAGCATAGAAAAAACATCGGTAGAGAACTTGCAAAAGAAAATGATACTGATGCTGATATAGTGGTTCCTGTTCCAGACTCTGGAAATGCTGCTGCTATGGGTTTTGCTCAAGAGTTAAAAATGAATTTTGAGCATGGATTAATTCGAAACCATTATGTTGGAAGAACTTTCATTGAACCAAGCCAAAAAATTAGAAGCTTAGGTGTAAAATTAAAATTAAATGCTAATCAAACAACAATAAAAAATAGAAAAATTATTCTAATTGATGACTCTCTTGTTCGAGGAACAACTTCATACAAAATTGTTAAAATGCTTTATGATGCTGGTGCGAAAGAAGTTCATGTTAAAATTGCGTGCCCTGAAATAAGGTACCCAGATTTCTATGGTGTAGATACACCTACAAAAAAAGAATTGTTAGCAGCAAATAAAACAAATGATGAAATTTGTGAATATATTGGAGCTAAAACTTTGAAATTTTTATCAATAGAGGGATTGTATAAAGCTATTGGTTTTGAAAATAGAAACGAAACATATCCACAATTAACAGATCATTATTTCACGGGTGAATATCCTGTTAAATTAGTGGATGAATTAGGAGATAATAAAATAACTCAGTTATCTTTATTAAGCACTGGATCAAACAATTAAATTATGAAAACAGTAAATTTTACTGAAATGAAAAATGGAACTAAGGAAGATTATGAACTTCTTGAAAAATTTGAGAAAAACTTTGAGAGACAAACTGCTGAGAGAGTTTTAAATTATTTATCTAAACAAACAACGACATTGGAAGGATACAAAATCACTAGATTAGAACACTCTTTACAGGCTGCAACGAGAGCTTTTAAAAATAAAGAGAGTGATGAAATGGTTGTTGCAACTTTACTACATGATATTGGAGATGATTTAGCGCCAATGAATCATTCTCAATATGCCGCATCTATACTAAGACCTTATGTTTCAGAAAGAACTTATTGGATTGTTCTACACCATGGTCTTTTTCAAACTTACTACAGCGCTCATCATTTAGGCGGTGACAGAAATGCAAGAGATAAATTTAAAGACCACAAGTATTATCAGGACACTATAGATTTTTGTGAAAAATATGACCAATGCTCTTTTGATCCTGATTACAAAAGTATGACTTTGAATGATTTTAAGCCACTAGTTAAAAAAATATTCGCAAAAGAGCCTTATTATTATCTTTAAATTTAGGTATAAATCACTACTTACAGCACATGATTGATTCAAAAGAAAAAATTATAAATTATTTTAAATCAGGCATTAAGGAAGCCAAAAATTTCAAAATTGGGATCGAGCATGAAAAGTTTTTATTTAATAATTCGGACAATAAAAGGATTAATTATTCAAAAATAAAAGAAATGTTTACAGCCCTGCTTGAATTTGGCTGGAATCCAGTTTTTGAAAAAGAAAATATTATTGCACTTAATAAAGGTGGTAAAAATATAACTCTTGAACCAGGCAATCAAATAGAATTATCAGGAGATAAATTAAATCATATGCACGAGGCTTGTGCAGAGTCACAAGACTATTTGTTTGAATTAAAACAAGTTACAAAAAAATTAGATATTAAAATTGTTAGCGCGGGATTTGATCCAATATCTAAATTAAGTGAAATACCAAATAATCCTAAACAACGATATGAACTGATGACAAAGGATATGCCTCTAGGTGGCGAACTTAGTTTGGACATGATGTATCGAACATGTGGTACACAATTAAATATAGATTATAGTTCAGAAGATGATTTTATTAAAAAGTTCAGAGTAGCAAATTCTATTGTGCCTATTGCTATTGCTTTATTTGCTAATTCATCCATCCTAGAGAAAAAAAATAGCAACTATTTATCTTATAGATCTAAAGTATGGCAAAGTACTTCTAGAGGTGGATTGCCAAAATTATTTTTCGAAAACATGAATTTTGAAAAATATGCAGATTTTGTAATTAATTTTCCTATTTTGTTTATACAAAATAAAGATCAGTATATCTCAGGTAGGAAATATATTTTTAAGGATTTTATGGAAGGAAAAATCCAAGAAATTGGAAATAGACTTCCAATTGAAGCAGACTTAACAACTCACTTAAGCACAATATTTACTGAGAATAGAATAAAAAAATATATTGAATTAAGATCAATGGATACATGTGGTTGGGATTGTTTATGTGCAGGACCAGCCTTCAATATAGGCATGCTTTATGGAAATTTAGATGAAGTTTATGAACTAATTTCAACATGGGACATCGATAAAATAATTAACGCTTATCTAGAAGCCCCACAAAAAGGATTTAATACTCAATTAATGGGTAAAGATCTTCTTTATTGGTCATCTACACTTTTAGATCTTTCAAGAAAAGGGTTAGAGAATAGAGATGTTTTAAGTAAAAAAGGTAATAATGAGACTGTATTCCTAAACCATCTACAAAAAGTAATTGATAATAAAACAACAAACGCAGATCATATGATTAGTAAATTTTCAAAAAACGAAAATTTAGACGAATTGTATGATAAATAAAATTGTTGCTGTTCAAGGAAACCATCCTTCTAAACTAAATCCTTTAACGGATACAAGTGTTTTTTTAGCAAACGAAATTCAGAACAAAAAATATAAAATTTTCTATTATGATCCAAAAGACTTATCAGTTGTTAATTCAAAAGTTGTAGCTGAAGGTTTTTTTATTAAATTTAGCTATAGCAATAAAAAATTCTATAAAATCATAAAAAAACAAAATCTAGACTTAAGTAAATGTAAATTTATTCTTATTCGCCAAGATCCACCTTTTAATCTTGAGTATATTTCAACAACATACATCTTAGATACAATTAAGACAAAAGTTAAAATAATTAACAACCCTACCTCTGTAAGGAACATCTCTGAAAAATTGTATTCATCTAAATATCAAAAATATATGCCAGCTACTATTTTTACTCAAAATATGAATGAAATAAAAAAATTTTTCAAAAAAAACAAAAAAGTTATTTTAAAACCCATCCATAGTTTTAGTGGAAATGATATTCATTTACTAACTAAGTTTAATTCAAAATTAGTAAATAAATTTATAAAAAAACATGATCATATCATGTGCCAAAAATTTCTTCCTAAAATAAGTAAGGGAGACAAAAGGGTTTTTATTATAAATGGAAAAGTATGTGGTGCAATTTCAAGAGTCCCAAAGAAAGGTTCAATTTTAAGTAATATGAGTAAAGGAGCAAAACCAACAAATATAGAATTAACAAGTAAAGAAATTAAAATTTCAAAATTAATTGCAAAAGATTTAAAAAAAGAAAATATTTTTTTTGCAGGAATTGATTTTATAGATCAAAAACTCAATGGAGATATTAATGTTACCTCTCCAACTGGACTTAAAACACTTTATGATTTATCAGGAAAAAATTTAGCTAAAACTTTTTGGAAAGAGCTTAAAGCGTGAACAATTTAACTAGTCAGCAAAAAGGTTCATTGATGGCTTTTATAGGAGTTATGTTTATCACTCCTGACTCTTTGCTAATTAGATTATCAAATATTGATACTTGGGGGATGCTTTTTTACAGAGGAGCAATACCATTTGTGGTAGTTCTAATCGGTCTTGTTTTATTTTATAAAAATAATTTCTTAAAAGCTTTGTTTAAAATTGGTTACCCAGGTATTTTTTATGTAATTAGTTTTTCTATTTGTAATATTACTTTTATTATCTCAATCCAAAACACCAATGTAGCAAATACTTTATTAATGGTAGCTCTTGCGCCAATGCTTTCAGCCATCTTAGGAGCTATTTTCTTAAAAGAAAAACCAGATAATAAGACTTGGGTTGCTATAATAATTACTTTTGTTGCTTGTGTTTATATTTTTTACGACTCTTTAAGTCTTGGCAATTTTTATGGAGATTTATTTGGTTTAATAACTTCTTTTGGATTAGCCTGTAACGCAAACATTGCAAGATATGCAAAATCTACCGATTTAGTGCCTGCTGCAGTAATTGGAAAATCGTGTGTTGCAATATTTGCCTTTTTCTTTGTTAAAGACTTTGCATTAGTGGGAAATGATCTTTTTTATATACCTTTGATGTGTGTAATGTGTGTAGCCATACCATTTGTTTTAGTTACCATAGCACCAAGATTTATAACTGCAGCTGAAGTTAATCTATTTTTCCTACTAGAAACTATCCTTGGACCGATATGGGTTTGGATGGTTATTAAAGAACAGCCCTCTAACGAGACTATCTATGGAGGTATCGTTATCATTATTACGATAGCAATTCATTCTTTACTGGCCATAAAAAAAACACAAACCAAAACTACTTAGCCAGAAATTATTAAACTTAAAAACTAAATATGCAAAAAGAAGTAAAAAAGTCTTGGGCTTTATTTATAGGGATAGGGGTAATGATGATTGCTCATGGTTTGCAAATGCAAGTTATGGGTATTCGATCGGTACTTGAAGATTTTAGTGTTTTTACAACTGGTATCTTTATGTCCGGATATTATGTTGGTTACTTTGTAGGCTCAAGAACAACACCTGACTTTGTTTCAAAAGTTGGACATATAAGAGTTTTTGCTGCATTCGCTTCACTTGCATCTTTAAGTGCTTTAATCGCTGTTGTTTATGTAAATCCATTTATGTGGACAATTAGTAGATTTATAACAGGTATAAGTTTAGTTAGTTGTTATGTGGTTACTGAAAGCTGGTTAAATGATAGAGCGACTAATAAAAATAGAGGACAACTATTGTCTGCTTATATGATGGTTATCTATTTTGGATTAGCTATAGGTATGTTGCTACTTAATATTAGTAAACCAGATGATTATGAGCCATTTATTTTAGTTTCTATTTTGCTATCTGTTGCTCTTGTTCCTATTTTATTAACTAAAAGACCTGCACCTAAATTTAAAAAAATAGAGACAATAAGTATTAAAGAATTATATAAAATTTCACCACTGGGTTCATTGAGTTCATTCTTTACTGGTATTATTCATGCAGCATTCTTTTCTTTAATATCTGTTTATGCAACACTTGCAAAATTTACTTTAGTTGAAACATCGATACTTTTATTTATTGCAACAATTGCAGGAGTGATAGGTCAAGGGCCAATAGGTTATTTTTCAGATACATTTGATAGAAGAAAAGTCATCGTAATTACAACATTTGGAAGTTCTTTTTTAGCATTTATTTCAATTCTAACTTCAAATGATCCAATCCAAAATATTTATTACATGGATGAATTTTCTTTTAGAAAAATTATATTTTTTATTGCTGTAGGATTGTATTCAAGTTTATGTCTTCCTTTGTTTTCACTTAACCTTGCTCACACAAATGACTTTGTTCCTAAATCAAAATTCGTAGCAGCTGGAGGTGGTTTGCAGTTTATCTTTGGTGTGGGTGCAATTAGTGGTCCTATTTTGTGTTCTATATTTATGGAATGGTTTGGTTTAAATGGTTTATTTATTTTTTTAATTATTGCTCATGCGATAATTGGTGGATTTGGTTTATATAGGATGAAAGTAAGAAATACTGTTGAAAACCCAGATTCAACTTTTACACCTGTACCGGCAACAATTACACCTGCTGGACTAGAACTAGACCCAGATACACCTGCAACACTTGATGAAAATCCAGTTAATGAAACTTTAAAAACTTAATTAATTATTTCTATTTTATCACCAACATTAATTTTGGAAGACGAAAGAATTTGGCATCTAAGACCACCTTTTCTCATAAATTCTTTAAGTATATTTTTTTGATCGAGCATTTCAGTCAAATGTCGACATGGACGACATAATTCTATTCCCTCTAATTCAACATTTCCTACCTTTAATTTTTTTCCAATTAAATCATTTAATTGAATGCCTTTTGTAACAATATTCCTTCTAAAATTGATGTAAGGTATATCGAGTCCAAATTTAATATTATATTCATCAATATTCTCAGACTCAATTAAAGATAATTGATTGTAAGGATCATTAAAATCATGAAAATGTCGATCGCCTAATATTCCTTTATTTGCTAAAACCTCAATTGATTTTACTTCCTTGATTGGTTGATTGTTGTTTGCAGCAATTCCTAATTTAAATACTTCGGCCATAAATTATTGAAGAAATAGTTGAGCTCATATAATCTTTTCAAAATAATATGACTTATCTATCATCAAATCAACTTAAACAGTATGAAGATCAAGGTTACATATCCCCTATTGAAGTTTTGTCTAGTCGTGAAGCATTGGAGGCAAGAGAAGAAATAGAATTAATAGAAAAAAAAATGCCAAATGAAATAGATAAGTCAGGAAGATATAATGTTCATTTAATTTCACCAAAACTTGATTCGGTCGTTCATAACTCAAAAATTTTAGATGCAGTAGAAAGTATTATTGGAAAAAACATCTTAGTTTGCAGCACTACTTTATTTATTAAAAACCCTAACGAGCAAGGTTTTGTGAGCTATCACCAAGATGCAAAATACATAGGATTAGAACCTCACAATTGGGTCACAGCATGGGTAGCATTAACAGATTCGAATGAAAATAACGGATGTATGAAAATGTGGCCTAAATCACATATAAATATTAAAGATCACAATGAAAAATTTAATGAAGGAAATTTACTTACCAGGGGACAAACAGTAGAGAATGTGCCTGAAGACGAAGTTAAATCTATAGAACTAAAAGCTGGTCAAATGTCTTTGCATCACCCAAGAGTAGTGCACGGGTCAGGAATAAATAAGAGTAATGATAGAAGAATAGGATTTGTTATCCAAAGTTATATAGGGACAAACGTAAAACAAACCTTAGGTAAAAATAGTGTCCAAATTGCAAGAGGAGAGGATAAATATAATCATCATGAAATTATAAACAGAACTAATGCTTTAATGAGTGAAGAAAGTATTTTACTTAGAAAAAAAGAAAATGATTACTTGCAAGAAATTTTTTATAATGGTGCAAAACAAAAAGGATCTTATTAGTTTATGAAAAAAGCACTTAACCTTGGGGTAATCGGAATAGATCATGGTCATATTTTCGATATGCTAGATGAAATGATCAAAGAAGGTTGTAACTGTAATTACTTTTGGACAGATGGGGACCCTTTAACTCTTCAAGAATTTAATAAAAAGTATCCAAATATTAAAAGAAAAGAAAATAAAGAGGAAATATTAAATGACTCATCTATTGATATGATTTTAATATCTTCAATCCCTGCAGATAGAGCTGGTCATTCAATAGATGCATTAAAAGCTGGGAAAGATGTTATGGTAGATAAACCAGGCTGTACTACCTTAGATCAGTTAAATAATTTGAAATACACTGTAAAAGAAACTGGAAAGATATGGTCTGTAAATTTTTCTGAAAGATTTCATGTTGCTGCAGTTGCTAAAGCAGAAGAATTAGTCAATGAGGGAAAAATTGGTAAAGTAAAGCAAACGATTGGAACTGGTCCCCATAGACAGGGTAATTATGAAAGACCTGATTGGTTTTATAATCGTCAAAGTTATGGAGGAATTATTACCGATATTGGTTCTCACCAAATTCATCAATTTTTAGTTTTTACAAACTCAAATCAGGCAAAAATAAACCATGCATTAGTAGAAAATACGACAAAGAAAGATATGCCTGGTTTTCAAGATTTTGGTGAAGTGAACCTTACTGGTAATGGTGGGCATGGCTATATTCGTCTGGATTGGTTTACTCCAGATGCACTTCCAACTTGGGGAGATGGAAGATTGTTAATCCTCGGAGAAAAAGGTTTTATTGAAATAAGAAAATATACAGACTTAGCAAAATCAGAAAAAGGTAATCATTTGTTTTTAGCAAATAATGATGAGGTGAAGCATATTGATTGTTCTAATGTTAAACTACCCTACTTTAGTAATTTAATTACTGATGTTTTAAACAGAACAGAAACTGCATGTCCTCAAGAAATTACTTACCTTTCAATGGAACTTGCTATTAAAGCTCAAGAGCAAGCTGAAAAAAAATGAAAAAGTATCAAGTAGCAATAATTGGAACCAATATAGGGGCAAAACATTTTGAAGATTTTCAAAAAGTATCAGAGAGATTTAATGTTCACACATTATGTGGTTTAACTAGGGAGGCTATTGATAAAATATTACAATCAAATACTGAGACAAAAGTTTCTCTAAATTTTGATGATGTATTAAAAGTTAAAGAAATTGATATCATTGATATTTGCCTTCCACCCCATTTGCATTTTTCTGCTTGTAAAAAAGCTATGGAAGCTGGAAAGCATGTGATTTGTGAAAAACCATTAGTTTCAAGTCTTAAAGAAGTAGACGAATTAGAAAAAATTAGCAAAGAAACTGGTAAGATTATTTTCCCAGTATTTCAATATCGATATGGTCTAGGATTTTCAAAATTAAAAGCATTGATCAAATCTGGTTTAGCAGGAAACCCTTTGGTTGCATCTTTAGAAACTCATTGGAATAGAGGTAAAGATTATTATTCAAAACCTTGGAGAGGAACTTGGGAAGGTGAACAAGGTGGAGCAATTTTAAGTCACTCTATTCATATTCATGATTTAGTTAGTATGATCTTAGGTCCTGTATCAAATGTTTTTGCAAAATTAACAACTAGAGTAAATGATATTGAAGTTGAAGATTGTTCGGCCCTTTCTATTGAAATGGAAAATGGAACTCTAGTGACAAGTTCAATTACATTGGGTGCAGCAAATGATACTAGTAGACTTCGATTTTGTTTTGAAGGGTTAACAGCTGAGTCTGGTGCATCACCATATAAACCATATAGTCCAGCTGATGATAAATGGGACTTTTTACCAAGAGCTCCTATAACTCAAGCTCAAATAGATGAAGTACTATCAAAAGTAAAAGAACCAAAATCATGGTATGCAGGTATGTTTGAAGAAATTGCTAATAAACTAGATGGATCTCCTAGTGATGAGGTAACTTTATCAGATGCTAGAAAATCTCTAGAATTTGTAACCGCTGTGTATGATTCTTCTAGACAAAATAAGAACATTAAACTTCCAATCAATAAAGATAATCCTTTATATAATTCTTGGTTACTTTTAAATAATTAAACATGGCAGATTCAAATAAAGCACCGAACGATTTTTTTGATAATTGGAATAAAATCCAATCAATGTCGTATAAAAACGTCATTGAACTACTTGTAAAGAGAAGTAGCGAAAAAAAGATATTAGCTTTAATTCAATTTGAAATAGATCAGTTTCCAGAAGATGTTCAAAAAGATTTGGTTATTTCTGAATCAAGTTTGTTTTATAACGGTATACTTGGACTTTTTAAAGAAGAGGAGTCGGGTTGGTGGTCATCAACAACAGTAACTGACGCTTGCATTTTCTTTTTATCATGTGCAAAAAATTTTATTCCTTATTTTCAAAACTACTCCAAAATAGATGAAGACTTATCTCAAAAAGAAAGGAATGAAATATTTGCCTTGTATCAATTGTGTACTTTATTTATTTCATGGAATGCTATTAGAGAAAAAAAGATAAGAGAAATTATAGGTATTAGAAAAAGTTTATTTTTTAGATAACAAATTATTAACGTGAATAAAGAAAACGCAAGTAAACTCTGGAAAATGATACAGGAAGCTGGCGATTATTTGGGGTGCTAGTGGAACAAACTAATCCACATTAACCGACATTAAACTACATCAATTATAGGGATATTAAAAAGTTAGCTTGAAATAAATCGCTCAAAAACTCATCAATTTAAACAAGAAACTAGAAATGAAACTAGAAATATTTGAGATAAATCAAATAGTTTTTTTTAAGAAAATAGACACTAATTTCAAGATTTGGTAGCCTCAGTAATGAAAAAAATATTTTTAATTAATATATTCATTATTATAAATTTTTTTTCTTACACAATTTCTTTTTCTGATGAAACTATGAAAGAAATTGAAGAATTGAATTTTAAAATAATGATAGTCCCATCTGTTTTAGGAGGTAGGCTTTCAAGTTCAGAAAATATTAAAATATTTGAGTGTACAGACAAAAAAAATAAAAAAACTTTAATATCTTTAAATAAACAGCCGCCAGAAGTTTTACAAAAATATTTTCCATCTGTTTTAGAGTTCCATAATTTTCCAAATGGAGCATCAACTTTTCATATAGTTGAAGAAAAAGATCCCAATGCAATATTTCCAGCAATTATATCAAAAGCAATCTCTAAGGTTTATTGGGATGAAGATTCTAATTATTGGTGGTGGTATGAAAGTAGAATTACTAACCAAACACCAAAAAATCACTACATTCTATATAATACTGTATCCGATAATTATGAGCGAACAAAAGATACAGTTAAACATGAAATAGTTTATTTTAAGCTACCTACAATAAATAAAAAAGTAAATCAAAACTTAAAAAAAAAACTAGAAATACCATTTGAAAGATACATGAGTTCTTTTGAATTTAAAGAGGTACAAATTGGAAAAAACCTATATCAAGAAATTGATAATTATATGTTAAAATTTGTCAATGAGGAAATCTCTATAAAAAATTTGTTAAATGCAGAATTTGAATTTGTTAATAAAAATAGTGAAACATTTTTAAAAAGTTCTACATGCATAAAGAAAGATTATTTTTCTAAAAAAGAAGAAATTTATAAAAAGTTAATAGAAAAATAATTTAGAAAAATATGGTCTCCTTTTTTAATATTTTTAAAAAACAAAACTACGACTATGCTGCAATGATTGAAAATATTGTTGTAGAAATGAGGGAGCATTTTGAGGGTATTTTAAGAAGAAAAAATACAATTACATCCAAAGATGTAACTTTATATTTAAAACAATTAAGTGCTACTCCGATAGAAAAAATAACAAGTAAAACAAAAGACTTTTATTTCACTTTAGATAAACCTCAGCCATTACTAGAACCTTTTCAATTTTCTTTTTATTTAAGTTTTTTACCTGAATATTTTTCAATTGAAGTTATAGGTAATAATGAATTTGCAGGATTTTTACTAAATTGTGAGTCTAATAAAAAAGAAATTGAGGTTAGATCAAAATACATAAATTCAGGTATACCTGAAGCACCCACAAAGGACGCAGAAACACTTATGAAAAAGCTAATAAAAAAAAAATTATTTATTAAAGATAGTTATTACGAATAAAAAAAATACTTTTTGAAATTTAGTTTTATAGGATTTTATAGGATACTAGAAATGAAACTAGAAATGGACGAGATAAAACAAGAAAAATGAAGGTGTGAACAAAGAAAACGCAAGTAAACTCTGGAAAATTATTCAGGAAGCTGGCGATTATTTGGTGGGGCAATTACCTGACCACCCAAATCACCCTAAAGGAAGAAACCCTTACGCTCATGTTGCAATTTGTGTGAAGAGCAAATTTAATGCTAGTTACAAAGATATTCCTGACGAACAATTTGATGAAGTAATAAAATATATTGAGTTTTTAAAAGAAAATCCTAGTTAGCTTTAATTGTATTTAACAATTCATCGACATCACTATCTTTGGTGTTCCAAGCTGCAACTAATCTGACAGCCTTTCCATCCAATTCTTCTTCATTCATTTTATAACCTTCAGAATTTAGATGTTCTATTTTTTCTCTTGGAAACTTTGCAAAGACTTCATTTGCTTCTGTTGGATAAGCAATTTCAATATCATTATGCTTACTTAGACCATCACTTAATTTTTTACCCATGGCATTGGCGTGTTTTGCATTTCTTAACCAAACATCATTTGAAATATACGCATCTAATTGTGCAGAGACAAAACGCATTTTAGATAGTAAATGCCCTGCTCTTTTCATCAAAAAAGCGATATCCCCTACTAATTCTTTCTTAAAAAATATAATTGCTTCAGCTGCTAAACATCCATTTTTAGTTGCTCCAAATGACAATACATCAACCCCAGATTTCCATGTCATTTCAGCAGGAGTAACATCTAAAGAAACCAGTGCATTAGCAAATCTTGCTCCATCCATATGTAAATTTAAATTATGTTTATGAGTTATTTCTGCAATTTTTTTGATTTCATCTAATTGGTAAACTTCACCTGTTTCACACACTTGAGTGATACTGACTGATGAAGGTTGTGTATGATGAACAATCCCTTTTACACCTATCGATTGATCTAACTCCTTTGCAGTTATTTTTCCCATTACCCCATTTAACGTAACTAACTTTCCACCTCCTGTATAAAATTCAGGTGCACCACATTCATCAGTATTTATGTGGGACATCTTATGACAATAAATATTTCCATAAGAAGGTGTCATTGTAGACAATGCTAAAGCATTAGCAGCAGTTCCTGAGGCAGTAGGAAAAACAATTACTTCTTTTTCAAAGATTTCTGAAAACTTATCTTGTAATTCAGTTGATATTGGGTCATTCCCATAAGGTGTGCTATCCCCCTCATTGGCTTTTAAAATTGCATCTAATACCTCGGGACAAGCACCAGCAACATTATCAGAAGCGAATTTAACTCGCTCTCTTTTTATTTTAATTTTTGCCATAATTATTGTTTCGGAAAGTAATCTTTAAGTTCACCCTCTCGGTAAACATCTGCAGTACAACAATGTAAACCTCCACCAAAAGCGTAGGCATCTCTAAGTTCTACGGGTATAACTTCCATTCCTAATTTATCTAATTGTTCAGCTTGGTATTTTTCGCTTTTTTCCACACATACAGTTTTAGGATCTAAAACTAAAACATTCATTGATAGCCAAGTTGATGAATAACATAATGGTGGTGGTTCGTTATGTGCTGGCTGTGCGCTGTCTACGATTTCCCAACCATTGTCTTCAAATAATTTTCTTTGTTCCTTAGGAAGTCTTCTTTGTGGGTTATTGATAATTAAACCCTCTTTAATTGGGGTAAAAGTTGCATCAATATGAATTGGATAAGGATCACCTGGGAAGTTAACTGCATGAACTCTGTGATCTTTATAATGTCTCTTTAGCCAATCAATTCCTTTTAAATTTGTTGTAAATCCATGTTGTACAACCAAGTCTTTCCCAAATCTCAATACATCTGCTGCATCAAATAGTGGTTCTTCTTCAGTAGTTACAAAATATTTTTCTTCAGTCCACTCTAGTCTTTTTTGAACACCAATTTTATCTGATAAATAATCCTTTCTATAATCTGCATCCGTTAGTCTTGGCTTTGGAGCAGACTCGTGTCTCATATTAGGATCTTGATTATAATAGTCTTTTAAAAGTGGTCGGTAACATAAATATTCAAACCAACGACATCGGTAACTCATTGTAGCTTCTAAAATTTCGTTTCCTACTGTTAACAAAACATCTCTTGGAGGCATACAGCCAAACATGGTTTCTGCTTCCCAATCAGGTGTGGATGTCTTTTGATTAAAATCAATTGGTGTTGGTCGATCAACTTTAATACCTCTTTTTTGAAGCATATTTGAAAAGTTATCTAATAATTCATTTGCTTTATCGACAGTATCTTTGGTTCTTGGTCCAAACTGACCTCGCATATCACTGTCTTCTGGAACTTTTGCATCTAATGCTGGTTCAGGCGCAGGTATACATGTACCATCTGCTCTCCCAACAATTACATGTTTTAATGGATCCCACTCGTTCCAACTATTAACAATAGTTTTATTCTCGCTCATAAAGATTAGTTTTTTATAATATTATGCTCAGGGCCGAAAGGAAATTTTGTAATATTTTCTGCTCCATCTTTGCCAATCACCAAAATATCGTGTTCTCTATATCCACCTGCACCAGGATTACCTTCTGGGATCATTATCATTGGCTCCATAGACACCACCATATTTTCCTCAAGAACAGTATCAATATCTTCTCTTAATTCTAAACCAGCTTCTCTTCCATAAAAGTGAGAAAGCATACCAAATGAATGTCCGTAACCAAATGTTCGATACTGAAGATAACCAAGTTCAGCAAAAAGTTCGTTAAGCTCATGACAAATATCAGAACATTTAACACTTGGTTTAATTAATTCTAATCCTCTTTTATGAACTTTAACATTTGCTTCCCACGCTTTAAGTGAAGCATCATCAGCATGATCTAAAAATAAAGTTCGCTCCAATGCAGTGTAGTAACCTGAGATCATTGGAAAAGTATTTAAAGACAAAATATCTCCTTTAAGTAATTTTCTATTGGTCTTTGGATTGTGAGCTCCATCTGTATTGATGCCCGATTGAAACCATACCCAAGTATCCATGTACTCTGCACCTGGATAACTTTTAACGATCTCTCTTTCCATTCTATCTCTTGCTCCAATTGCCACTTCGATCTCTGTATTGCCTTCTCTAATATTTTTAACAATTTCCTCACCACCAATGTCTGCAATTCTTGCACCATTTCTAATGATCTCAATTTCTTCGTTCGATTTAATCATTCTAAGTTTCATTAAATCTTTTGAAACATCACTAAACATAGAGAAAGTAAAAATAGAACCTATTTTTTCTTGCATATCTAACGTGACATGATCATTTTCAATTCCAATATTTTTTGGAGGCTCATCCCTTCCAATAATTGAAACAATGGCTCTTAAAAAATTATCCCTTTTCCAATCAGTGTAAATAACGTTATCACAATGAGATCTACGCCATGGTTGGCTTGCATCAATATTAGCTGAAATTGTTGAGATTTTATTTTGAGTAATCACACATCCGTAAGGTCTGCCAAAAGAGCAATAAATAAAACCTGTGTAGTATGCAACGTTATGCATTGAGGTTAAGATAACCATATCAAGACCATTTTGGTCCATCACTGATCTAAGTTTACTTACTCGATCGTTATATTCTTTATCAGTAAATGGTAATTTAACTTTTTCACCGTTTTTAAGTTCAAAAAAATCTGGTCGTTCCATATTAATTTAATGCTATATATCTTTTGTTCCATCTCATTATTAAACTGTAATAAAATATTGATACAAAAAGAAAAAAACCACCGATTATAGTATTTGTGGATGGTACTTCATTAATACCAAATAATGGTAACCAAACCCAAAAAATTCCACCTACAACTTCAGTTAAAGATAATAAAGTCAATTCTGCTGCTGGTATCGCTTTAGATCCAATTGAATATAAAATTAAACCAAAACAAACTAGTGTCCCATGCAAAGAAAATAAAGCTCCGTTATAGCTAGATGAAAAGAAAACTAAGTTATTTGTTACAATCATAATTGTTGCAAACACAAAACAAAAGAAACCTGCAAAAGCTACAGTTGTGAATTTTGGTGTTTCTTTTCTCCATCTTAGAGTTACAGAAAAAACTGAGAAACCAATTGAAGAAGTTAAACCAAATACAAAACCAATTAATGATTTTTCACCAGTGTTTCCAAGTGCCATAATAATGATTCCAACTGTTGCAATTATTATTGATATCCACACATTGAGAGAAATTTTTTCTCTTAAAAATAAAAATGCCAATAAAGCTGTAAAAAAAGGCATTGCTGCTAAACAAAGCAAAGTAACTGCAGCGCTAGTATTTGTAATTGAATAAATAAATGTAATCATAGCAATCCCCAATCCAGATCCGCCGATTACTCCAGATAAACCTATTTTATAATAGTTTTTGTAAAAATTTTTTCCTTCCTCAAAAAATAAATAAAGATTTAATAAGATGAAAATTGTTAAACCTCTACCAAAAATATACTGCCAAGGTACCAATTGAGGATTATCCATGTATCGAACTACTAATGGGCCAAACGACCATAATAGACCGGCAAACAGTACAACAGGAATGGCTATTCTTGGATTTCTCAACTCTAACATATTGAGAAATCTAATTGTAAATAGAATTTTCTACAACAAAAATACGTTTCTAAACTAAATTTTGATTTGAAAGGTTGGGGAAAAAACAATCAACAACATCTCCTTTTTTAAATTTTGATTTACCTGCTGGTAACAAAACCCAAATATTTGATTTTACAAATGATTTAATTCTAAAAGACTCTTGACCTTTTAAAATTTCAACATTTAGTTTTCCATTTTTAGTTGTGCTTAATTGGCTCTTTACAAATCTTGTGAAATTCTTTTTTTTAACAAATCCATTCATCAAAATAGCTTTAATTGATTTTTCTTCTGATAATCCTAAGGCATTTAAAATATATGGAATTACAAAAAATCTAAAACATGCAGCTGAAGAAATTGGATTTCCAGGGAGTCCAAATATTGCCTTTTCTTTCCCTTTAATTTTTGCAAACATTACTGGTTTTCCAGGCCTTATAGCAGCACTTTTAAAATAGCTTGATAACTTAAATTTTTTAACAACATCAGGTATAAAATCAAACTTACCTGCAGACACTGCACCTGACGTAATAATAATATCATCTTTAGATTTAATTAATTTATTAATTTTTTGTTTAAAAATATTTTGATGATTGTCTCTTAATATACTTCCACTTTTAAAATTAAATAAAAAATTTTGATTTAAGTTTTTTATATAGTGTGTGTTAGAATTTCTTACCATCCAATTTGGAATATTGTCTTTGTTTGATATTTCATTTCCAGTTGAAAAAAATAATATATTCATCTTTTTTTTTACTTTAATTTTTTTAATACCTAAACTTTTAAAAGCTAAAATATGGTTTGGTTGAACAATTGTATTTTTTTTTATTATAACCTCCCCTTTTTTATAATCTGAACCTGCAAACCTAACGTGATCAAATTTTTTTATTTTCTGGTCGATTAAAATATATTTTTTATTAGGCGCAAAAATTATTTGTTCTATAGGAATAATTGTATCAAAACCCTTTGGAATAATTCCTCCAGTCATTATTTCTGCAGTATCAAATTTTTTTATCTTTTTTTTAAATGGTTTCATTCCTGCAGCAATTGAACCAATAATTTTAAATTTTTTTAGGAATTTTTTTTTTAATCCATTAGTATCATTTGAATTAATTGCATAACCATCAAATGCAGCGTTATCTCCTGCTGGATAATTTATTTTAGAATAAATATTGGTGGAAACCACTCTATTTAGGGAATTTATGCTCTTTATAGTTTCGTCTTTAATCTTAATTTTGGCTTTTTTTAAAATTGTTTTTGATTTTTCGTAACTAATCATTTTTGAATATTTCTTCTGCTTTTTTTAAATCTTCTTTTGTATTTATATTAAAGAAAGGATCATTATTTGAAAACTCCATATTAATTATTTTTACCCCGGTATTATTAGCCCACAACTCTACTTTTCTTTCTCCGTTATTTAGATCCTTCTCTAACTTATCTAATAAATTAATCGACCATAAGCCAAATATATTATGTCGTGTGTTGTTTGACTTAATGAAAAATAAATCGCTTTCATTGAAATTAATATTTTGAATAAAATCTTTTAGTATTTGTCTCTTAAAAAAAGGTGTATCAACAGGGAAAGTTGCTATCCATTTGTAGTTTTTTTTGTTTTCTTTTATCCATTTCATAGCCGATAAAACTCCTCCTAACGGACCAAGACCTTTTTCAAAATCTTCAATTATTGAAATTTTCTCTGAGTTATGAAAATTAATTTTATTATTTGATACTATTAAGAGTTCCTTGAATTCATCAATAATTTCAGTCAACATGTGATCAATTAACAATTTGCCAGCTAACTTTACTTGGGATTTATCTTCTCCAAACCTTTGTGACTTACCGCCTGCTAGCACAGTGCCTAAAATATTGTTATGATCCATCTATAAAATATAAAACATTCAAAGTTGAATTAAAGAAATTAAATGGATTTAAGAATATTAGAAATAGCAGCCCATACTGAAAACAATAAAGTTGTTGAAAACTATACTCATAAGTCAAAACACAAAAATCCATTATGTGGTGATGAGATGGAAATAAGCTTAATTGTCAAAGAAGATGTTGTAAAAGATATGGGTTATCAGTGCAAATCATGTGTTTATTGTCAGGCATCAGTCAGTCTTTTGTCCAGAAAAATAAAGGAAAAAAAAGTTGATGATATTAAAAAATTTATAAAAGTTGGTGAACAACTTTTTGAGGATGCAAAAGTAAGTATGGAAAAACATTGGAAAGACTTTAAAGAAATTTTAGATAAAAAAAATCTTTCAAGGAAAGAATGTTTGCTTTTACCTTTAAGAACTATTGCGAAAGCATTAAAAATATAAATGATCAAAATTACAAAACCATTATTGCAAAAAGCATTAATTGCAGGTTTTTTTTCAGCATTTACAATTGGTGTGCTAACAATCCTTACTTATAAAAGTACACTAGGATATTTTATTGCAGCTTCTTTCGGTTCGTCAATGGTTTTGCTATTTGGTTTTCCTGAAAGCCCATTCGCACAACCAAAGAATGTTTTTTTTGGACATTTGGTAACCGCTTTAGTAGGAGTAATTTTTGTAAACTATATTCCACTTCCTATTTATATCAGTATTGCAGTTGCAGTAGGAGCAGGAGTATTTTTAATGATTTTATTTAATATTGTTCACCCACCTGCTGGTGGAAATCCAATTATAGTTATTATTGGGAGCGCCTCTTATGATTATTTAATTAATCCAATAATTTTTGGTTGTATAATTATATTGTTATTAGCAATTATAATTAACAAATATTTATTAAAAAATAACTATCCATTAAAATAGTTTATGAATTCCAAATACAAAGTTTTAAAATACTCATCTAACAAGTTTGAAAATACAGATGATTTAATTTCAATTGAAGAACCATTGGAGATTTCATTAAAGTTTAAGGAATCTGGTAAATGGATAAATCAAAGTTTATCTATAACAATGAGAACTCCTGGTGATGATGAGGATCTTGTAAGAGGATTTTTATATAATGAACAAATTATAACAAATATTAGTGATATTGATTCAATAGAAAGTTATGGAGATAAAGTTGGTCAATATAATATTCAAAATAAAATATTAGCAACTTTAAATAATTCTAAAAATATAAATATTTCAAAAATAAAAAGAGACTTTTTAACTAATTCCTCATGTGGTGTATGTGGAAAATCTTCTCTTGATGCACTAGAAATAATTAAAAAAAATCAAACAAATCCATCAGAACCCAAAATCAAAAAAGAGGTAATTGTTAAATCACCAGATATATTGAGAGAAGGTCAATCAGAATTCAGTAAAACAGGTGGAATTCATGCAAGTGGTCTTTTTAATAGCAATGGAGAATTGGTTGCTGTCAGAGAGGATGTAGGAAGACACAATGCTCTAGATAAACTTATTGGTTGTGCATTAAAGAACAATCAAATAGATCCCAAAAACCAATTTATAACATGCTCTGGAAGACTAAATTTTGAATTGGTTCAAAAGGTTTTGATGACGGATATAGGTATAATGATAGGCGTTGGTGCGCCAACTAGTCTTGCTATCGATTTAGCGAATAAATTTGACATTACCCTTGTTGGTTTCGTAAAGAGGGACAGTTTTAATATTTACACAAATAACAAAAAAGTTATTGTGGGCTAAATTAATAAAAGGGTATTTGTGTCAAAAAATATAAGCAATTTATCAGGTAGAATAGGCTTAAAAGATAACCTATTTAAGCAAATCTCAGAAAATACCTTAAGCGATAATCCACAAGATATTAAAGAAATTGCCAAAAAACATAACCTAGGTGTTTCAACTCTACATGGCGCAGAGTCTTTTTATGAATTTTTAAGACCTTCTCATAGAGAAAAAAAAGCTTTCGTTTGTAATGGTAGTGCATGCATGTGTGCAGGTACTCAAGACAAATTAAAAGAAACATTAAAAGAAAAACTTGGTGACGATAAAGTTGGAGAAATGTTCTGCTTAGGTCATTGTTATGAAAATCATGCTTTCCATTATGATGGAGAAAATTATGCTGGTAAAGATATAGAACAAATTGACCAAATAATTAAAGGTGAGGAAATTAAGCAAGAAAAATTTTTCTCAAAAAGTTTTGCTACAACAAGTTTTTTAATGGATGACAAGTTATCCTCAACAGATCAATTCAAAGAGCAATTAAGTAAATTTTTAAAAATAGATAAAAAAGAAATAGTAAAATCATTATTAGATTCAAATTTAACAGGAAGAGGTGGTGCAGGTTTTCCAACAGGAATGAAATGGGATTTCTGTAGTAAAGCAAAAGGAGATAAAAAATATGTTATCTGTAATGCAGACGAGGGCGACTCTGGTGCTTTCTCAGATAGATATTTATTAGAGGATCAACCTTTAAAAGTTATTTTTGGAATGGTAATTTGTGGTTATGTGATAGGAAGTAATGAAGGAGTTTTATACATTAGAGGTGAATATCCTAAATCTATTGAAGCAATAAATGGCTGCATCAATGAACTTAAAAAATTAAATTTACTAGGTGAAAATATTTTAGGAACCGATTTTTCTTTTGATCTTGGTATTTGTATAGGACAAGGTGCATATATTTGTGGAGAAGAAACTGCATTGATTGCATCTATTGAGGGAAGAAGAGCTGAAGTAGATGTAAGGCCTCCCTTCCCTGTTACCGAAGGATTATATAAAAAACCAACTGTTGTTAACAATGTTGAAACATTGGCTGCTGCAACTGGAATTTTATTAAATGGATCAGAAAAATTTTCTTCAGTTGGAAATAAAAAATCTGCTGGAACAAAATTAGTTTGTTTAGATAGCTTCTTTAACAACCCAGGTGTTTATGAAATTGATATGGGTACGTCAATGAAAAAAATATTTAATGAAATTGGTGGTGGATACAAAGAACCTGTTAAAGCTTTTCAAATAGGAGGCCCATTAGGTGGGGTTGTTCCTTTAAGTGAAATAGAAAATTTAAATTTAGATTTTCAAGAATTTACATCAAAAGGTTTTATGTTAGGTCACGCAAGTGTAGTCAGTATTCCAAAAGATTTTCCAATGGCTGAATACATTCATCACTTGTTTGAATTCTCAGCTGAAGAATCATGCGGGAAATGTTTCCCAGGAAGACTTGGATCTTACAGAGGTAAGGAGATGTTTGATCAAGCTAAGAAGAAAACAGCTAAAATTCCTTTAAAATTACTAGAAGAATTGTTGGTTACCATGCAAAAAGGATGCCTATGTGCTCTTTGTGGAGCAATCCCAACTCCAATTCAGAACATCCTAAAATACTTTGGTGATGAAATGAAAAATGATATGGTGAAAGATAATTAATGAGCTCAGAAAAAAGAAAAATTGCTTATATTGATGGAAAACCATACGAAATTGGTCCTAAACACACGTCTATTTTAAAATTTGTAAAAAGCTATGTAGGTGAAAAAAAAGTACCTACTTTATGTGATGATCCAAACCTAGCTCCTTATGGTGCTTGCAGGGTTTGTTCTGTAGAAGTTGCTTTAGAAAAAGATGGTCCTACAAGAGTGGTTGCATCTTGTCATACTCCAGTTGCTGAAAACCAACATATCTTTACTTCAAATGAAGCTTTAACAAGTCTAAGAAAAAATATTGTTGAATTAGTTTTAACAGACCATCCAATGGAATGTGATACTTGTGAGGTAAATAATAATTGTGAATTACAAACAGTAGCAAACGATCTAGGAGTTGCTGATCACAGATACAACAGTCCTAAACAGCATAAAGGTATACCAAGAGACACTTCTCACGATTACATGAGAATGAATTTAGACAATTGTATTAATTGTGGAAGATGTGTCAGAGCTTGTGATGAAATTCAAGGCTCATTTGTACTAACAATGAGCGGAAGAGGTTTTGAATCTAGAATAACAACTGACAATGATATGATGTTTGGAGATAGTTCATGTGTATCTTGTGGAGCATGTGCACATACATGTCCAACAGATGCAATTTCAGATGTTTTTCAATCTAAATCTGCAGCTGTAGATAAAAAAGTTAGAACAACTTGTTCATACTGTGGTGTTGGATGTAATTTAGAAGCATCAATAAAAGATGATAAAGTTATTGCAATAGATACTCCAAAACAAACAGAGGTAAATGCAGGTCATACTTGTATTAAAGGAAGATATGCTTTTAGTTTTTATGATCATCCAGACAGATTAAAAACACCTTTAATTAAAAGAAATGGAAAGTTTGAAGAAGCTTCTTGGGATGAAGCTTATGAATTCATTAAAAAAGAAATGAACAGAATTACAAAAGATAACGGTCCAGATGCTTTTGCTGGAATTTCTTCTGCAAGATGTACGAATGAAGAAAATTATGTTTTTCAAAAAATGATTAGAGCGGCTGTGGGAACTAACAGTGTAGATTGTTGTGCAAGAATTTGTCACTCACCAACAGCTTGGGGAATGCAACAAACTTTTGGTACTGGGGCAGCAACTAACTCTACAGAAGATATTTATCATGCAGATTTATTTTTGGTAATTGGAGCTAATCCAACTAACGCTCATCCTGTAACAGGTGCAAAAATAAAACAACAAGTCATGAAAGGTAAAAAATTAATTGTGCTTGATCCAGTTACAACTGAACTAGCTAAACTTGCTGATTATCATATTAAACTAAGACCAGGAACTAACGTTGCAGTTCTAAATATGATGTTGCACTTTATTATGAAATCAAAACTTTACAATGCAGATTTTGTTAGAGATAGAACTGAAGGTTTTGATAATTTCTTAAAAGAAATTGAAAGACAAGATGTTGATCATTTAGCAAAAGTAGCTGGTGTAGATAAACAATTAGTTAAAGAAGCAGCAATTGCATATGCTACTGCAAGAAATTCAATGGAGTTCCATGGTTTAGGAGTTACTGAACACGAACAGGGATCTAAAACAGTAATGTTAATTGCAGATCTAGCAATGATTACTGGAAACATTGGACGAAAAGGTGTCGGTGTTAATCCTTTAAGAGGTCAAAACAATGTTCAAGGTGCAGCAGACATGGGATGTCAACCACACCAAGGTGCTGGATATTTTCCTGTAGCTGATGAAAAGCATCAAGAATTCTACACGGAAAAATATGGAGTAACTCACCCAACTAAGCCAGGATTAAAAATTCCTCAAATGTTTGAAGCTGCAATAAACAAGGAATTAAAAGGTTTATGGATTATTGGAGAAGATATTGTTCAAACAGATCCTAATAGTGCTCATGTAATTGAAGCTATGAACTCTTTAGAACTTTTAGTCGTTCAAGAGATATTTATGAGTGAAACAGCAAAATTAGCAACTGTTGTTCTGCCAGGTACAACTTTCTTAGAAAAAGATGGAACTTTTACAAATACTGAGAGAAGAATTCAAAGAGTGAACAGAGCAGTACCTCCTCTACCAGGCACTAAACCTGATGGATTAATTGTAACTGAGATGATGCAGAAATTAGGCTTCGATCAGCCAACATACGATGCAGATCAAGTTCTAGCAGAAATTGCTGATATCGTCCCTTTCTTTAAGGGAGTTACTAGAGAGAGACTTGGAAAATTTGGATTACAATGGCCAGTTCAAGAAGATGGAACTGATACAAAAATTTTACATACAGAAACATTTAAATTAGGTAAAGGCAGACTAAAAAATTTTGATTGGAAAGAATCATCAGAAATAGAAGCTAATCAAAAAGACTATCCTTTGATTTTAACAACAAGTAGGGTTTTGCAACATTACAACGCAGCAACAATGACTAGAAGAACAAAAAATATAAATATTGTTGATGAAGATGTTTTATTAATTCATCCTAAAGATGCAGCTCAGAGAGATCTAAATACTGGTGATATCGGAAGACTTTATTCAGGTAGAGGTGAGGTCGCTCTTAAAGTTGAGGTTACAGATAAAGTTAAAGAAGGAATTGTATTTACTACGTTCCATTTCCCAGAACATATGGTTAATATGGTTACAGGTCATGGTAAAGATGAAGAAACAATGTGTGCAGAATACAAAGTATCTTCTGTTGAAGTACAAAAAATCTCTAATCAATTTAAAACAGAAGTTAAACCAAAAGAAAATCAAGCTGAAGTTAGTTAATTTAAATGACCATTGGTTGGCATTTTGATAATACATATTCAAAGTTATCAAATACTTTTAAAGAAAATATTAAACCAACTCCTGTTCATGATCCTGAATTAGTAATTTTAAATGAGGAACTAGCATCTACTTTAAATTTAGATTTTTCAAAAACGGACAAAAAAAAATTAGCAGAAATATTTTCTGGAAACTCCATACCAGAGGAAACTAATACTATTGCACAAGCATATGCAGGTCATCAATTTGGACACTTTACTATGTTGGGAGATGGTAGAGCAGTTTTATTAGGTGAGCATTTAGTAAACAATGACAATCGTTTTGACATTCAGTTTAAAGGTTCAGGAAGAACTTCTTTTTCTAGAGGTGGTGACGGAAGAGCAGCACTAGGACCTATGCTTAGAGAATATATTATCAGTGAAGCGATACATTCATTAAATATTCCAACTACTAGAAGTCTTGCTGTAGTCAAAACAGGAGAAAAAATTGTAAGAGAAAATCTTTTACAGGGAGCTATATTAACAAGAGTTGCATCAAGTCATCTTCGGGTTGGAACGTTTCAATATATAGCTGCAACTCAAAACATTGAAAATTTAAATACTTTAGTCGACTACACAATAAACAGACATTATCCAGAAATTAAAACATCAAATTCAAAAGGATTAGACTTGTTAAATCTCGTAATGGAAAAACAATGCCAGCTAGTGATCAATTGGATGAGAGTTGGATTTATTCATGGGGTTATGAATACTGATAACATGGCAATTTCAGGTGAAACAATAGATTACGGTCCTTGTGCATTTATGGATCATTATGATCCAAAAACTGTATTTAGCTCAATCGATAAATTTGGAAGATATGCCTTTTCTAATCAACCACCAATTACAAAGTGGAATTTAGCAAGATTTGCAGAATGTTTAATCCCTCTAATTGATAAAAATGAAGATACTGCAATTAAATTAGCAACAGATTTAATAGATAATTTCCAAAATATTTATGAAGATAAATGGTTAAATATGTTGAGAGATAAGCTTGGTCTATTTGGTGAGGATAAAAATGATAAAAAATTAATTAATGATTTATTTAATTGGATGGAAAAAAATAAAGCAGATTACACAAATACTTTTTGTAATTTAATGGATATCAATTCTGATGAAGTTTACAAAAGTAATGATTTTATCAATTGGAAAAATAAATGGAAAAAAAGATCTGAGTTAAATAATTCAAGTAAGGAAAAACAAAGCAAACTTATGAAATCAAATAATCCGATTGTAATACCTAGAAATCATAAAGTAGAGGAAGCTTTAGATGATGCAGACAAAGGAAGTTTAGATAAAATGAAAAAGTTATTAGCTATTTTAAAAAATCCTTATGACAATCAAAATAATATTGAAGAATATCAAGTACCTGCTCCATCTAGCAACGAAAAATATCAAACTTTTTGTGGAACTTAATTTATAGAACGTAGGGCTCTGGCCTAGCGGTTTTGCCCAAAACTCTCTCAACTGCAAAATCACTTATATCAATTGTTTGGTATGATCCTGTTGTGATTAATTCGGTTAAGGCTCTACCGATACCTGGTGCCTGCATTAATCCTCGGCCTGTAAATCCAGAAGCCATGTAAACATTGTCGTATTTTGGATGCTTACCAACAACTGCATTATTATCTAATCTATTACAATCATAGTAACCTGCCCATCCACCAGTAAGCTTTAATTCTTCAAAGGCAGGTATTCTCTTTGCAAGAGCCGGCCAAACTAATTCCTCAAAATCATTCCAGGCTGGTTCCAAATCATCCGCATCAAATACAGAAATAGGTGATCCTGCTAAATATTCCCCTCCCTCTGGTCTCCAATAAACACCAGTTGTTAAGTCTCCACTTAGTGGCATCTCTTTTATATATGTTGGGCATTTTACTCTAAAGACGGTATGCTTTTGAGGAACAACAGGAATATCTTCTAACAATTCTTTTGTCCAACAACCAGCCGCAGAAACAATTGTTTTAGCATTTATTTCTGAAATACTTTTTACATCACCTTTAATAAATTCTGCTCCAAGCTCTATTGCTTTACTTTTAAGAGCGCTATGAAACATAAATGGATCAATCCATCCTTCACTTTGATTATCTGTATAAGTTGCTGTCTCTATTCCCTCACTATTCACATAAGGGAAAACTTTTGATAATTCTGACCCTTTAATATTTTTTGTTCCTGCATCACATTCTTTATGATTTTCTAATGCTCTATATTGTTCTTCAGCATGTTCAGAACCAAACATTAAAAGATATCCATTGGTTACCATACTAGCTGTTGGATTAGGATTTTTTTCTGTTTTTAATAATTCTGGTATTTGGAAAATAAATTCTCTTGCAAATTTTCCTAATAAAATATTTTCTTTTTGGAAAAATTGTCTTCTAAAACCACCTAAAGATAATGGGAATGAGGCTGTTTTATAAGTAGGGTCTCTTTCAATAACTTTTACTTTTCTACCTTCTTTGGATAAAAAATAAGCAGTTGCTGCCCCTATTATTCCACCACCAATTACTACAACATCATCCATATCTAATTTAAGATAATCAAACTTGTATTCAGAATTAGTGCAAAGCTACACCAAAGTAAATATGGAATCATTAGGTAGGCACTCAACATCTTGACGCGTTTAAACCTTAAAATAAGATTGATTATCAATGCTATTAGTATGATTAATACCAAAAGTGCTAGAACCATATTATGAAAAACAAAAAAAACTACACTCCAAGTTGTATTGAATACTAAATGGATAAAATAAATATAAACAGTATTCATATCTCTATTTTTTGTATGCCAGTAAAGCCACATTGCAACTGTCATCAATATATACAAGGTGGTCCAAACAGGTCCGAATATCCAATCAGGTGGATTAAATGATGGTTTATTTAGTAATGAGTACCATGGCTCTTTAAAAGTAACAGTAGCTAAACCGCCAATCAATGAAGCAGAGAATGTAATAGCAAGAAACAATATAAATGTTAAAAATTTATTTTTAAACATGTTAAATATATACATAACAAAAAATGAGTAAAAAAACTATTTGGATTACAGGCGGTAGTACAGGGATTGGTAAAGCTTTAGCAATTAAGTTTGCAAGTAAGGGATGGAATGTTGCTATATCTGCAAGAAGAGCTGAATTACTAAATGAGCTTTCAAATTCTTATGAAAATATTTCAAGTTTTCCTTTAGATGTAACAGATAAAGAAAAGTGCAAAGAAGTGTTTAATGAAATTAAAAACAAATACGAAAATATAGATATTTGTTTTTTTTCAACCGGAACATGGGACCCTAAAAAAGAAAAAGATATTGATGTAGAACAAATGGAAGATGTCTTTAAAGTAAATTTTTTTGGAACTGTGAACAGTGTCAAAGCAGTTGAACAATACTTTAGAGATAAAAAAAACGGAATAATTACTATTGTTTCGTCAATTGCAGGATATAGGGGTTTACCTAATTCAACTGGATATGGACCATCTAAATCTGCATTAAATAACCTAGCTGAAAGTTTATACTTTGATTTTAAAAGGTACAATGTTCGTGTTTGTTTAGTATCTCCTGGATTTATTAAAACACCAATGACGGATAAAAATGATTTTAAAATGCCATTTTTAAAAACCCCAGAATATGCTGCAGATCAAATATATGAAGGTTTAGTTAACAAAAATATATTTGAAATTCATTTTCCAAAATCACTTACAATTACATTAAAACTATTGAGTTTTTTACCAAGTAAAATTTATTTTGGTTTAGTTGGTAAACTAACGAAATATCAAAAAAAATAGTTAATCTTTAACAAATACGACTGTTAACTCAGCTACTTTTAAACCAAATTTAGTCATTGTTGCTCTATTAATTGCAACTCTATCATCTTGTTTAAAAATCCAATCATCGAAAGTTATTTTTAATTCTTTACCTTTAACCGGAACTAGTAAAACATATTCAAATTTAAACGCTGGTCCATAAGAATATCCTATTGCTTTACCCACAACATCCCCTGCTGTTCCTTCATAATTATGCTCATCAATTTTATTTATTGTCCATTCTCGATCTTGAACCTCACCATCGTCCCAATTAAATTTTTCTTTAAGAATTAATTGTTTTCCATCCCAAGTTCCATTTAAGTCTGCAGAAAATTGTCTTGTAACTTTTCCTGATCTATTTTGTAGAACACCCCAAGCCTTAACATTTCCAGATAAATATTCCTCAATAATTAGTCTTGGTTCTTTGTTTTTGAAGTCTTCTGGTTTCATAGCACTATTGTTTGAGCAACTTGTAATTAAGAATAATGAAATTATCAACGAAATTGACTTAATTATTTTTATATGTCGCATAAATATCTCCATTATTTTTATTTGTTTTGCATTGAAAATTGTATCAGATCAATATTTTTTGACTTAAATCCAGCCTCACAATAAGAAAGATAAAACTCCCACATTCTTTTAAATGTTAAGTCAAAACCTTGATTTTTTATTAAATCCCATTTTTTTAAAAAATCGTTTCTCCATATCGCCAATGTATTTGCATAATGATCAGCATAGGAAATATATGAATTAACTGTTAAACCGTTGTCAGAAACATAACGATTAATGCTATTTTTATTTGGTAAAAAACCACCTGGAAAAATATATTTTTGAATAAAATCTTGTTTGTTTTTATATCTATCAAACAACCTATCATCGATGGTAATTGCTTGAATAGCTGCTTTACCGCCATCAGATAAGTTAGTTTTAATGGTTTTAAAATAACCCTCTAAATAATTTTGACCAACAGCCTCAATCATCTCTATTGAAGCAATTGAATTGTATTTACCTTTAAGATCTCTGTAATCCTTTATTTCAATATTTACTTTTTCGTTTAAACCGCAATTAAAAATTCTTTCTTTTGCATATTCAAATTGTTTTTTTGATATTGTAATACAGTCTAGTTTAACATCATATTTTTTACCTAAGTACTCAGCAAAACCTCCCCAACCACATCCTATTTCTAAAACTTTGTCACCATTGTTTGGTTTAATTAAATCAATTAATTTTTGATATTTGTTATTTTGAGCATCAGAAAGATTTTTCGACTTATCATCAAAAATAGCACTAGAGTAAGTGAGTGTGTCATCTAACCAAAGAGAAAAAAAATCATTGCCTAGATCATAATGTTTAGCAATATTTTCTTTACTTCTGCTTTTTGTATTTTTGATTATTTTATTTTTTACAAAATTAATTATTGGAAAATCAAGAAGGCCTGAGAATTTATATATAACTTCTATATTTCTTGCAGTTAATTCAATTAAGTTTGATAAGTTATCAGTTTCAAATTCACCTCTCATATAGCTTTCGGCAAATCCAATACTGCCACCTCTAATTAAATTATAATTAAAATCTGGTTTTTTGATCGAAATATTTGCATGCAATTTTTCATTCAGATTTCCAAACTTTAAAACTTTTCCGTCATATGTAGTCAGCTCTAGATAACCATGATTTATTTTATTAAGAAATTTGAAAACCAATTTATCTGCAGTATTATTTAAAAACATTAATTTTCTACTGTAATATTATTTTTAATTTTAAATTTTTTTTTAATAAATTTAATTCCTTTAATCCACAATTTAAACGCTTCAAAATGTATCGCAGAGATAATTTTAAATGTCATTAAAGGGTGTTTAAGATAAGAATTCATCAAGTTTTTGCTTGTCAAATCAGATCTTTCACCATCTTGAGATGCAAAAAGAATTTTTCCTTCTTGATCATATTGATCAATTACAACTGACAACTTCTGCTCTGGATTTAATATTCTAAAAAAATAATTACAATCCATTTCAATAAATGGTGAAACATGAAATTTCTTTGAGCAATTATTTTGAATTAATTTATTTTCTCCGTCTACTTTAAAAACATATGTGTGTTGCTCACCAAATGTATTCTTAACCTCATATAAAATAGAAATTAAATTATTATTTCTATCATATACAAAAAAAATACTTAGTGGATTAAAAACATAACCAAATATTCTTGGATAGCATAAAAGTTTAACTTTTATGTTGTCTGTACTAATTTTGTTATTTATTAGATTTTTTTTTACCCATTCAAAAAGAGATGACCCATCACGATCACCATGATCTTTCTCATAAAAACTAATAAGATTAAATTTATTCAATGAAAAAAATTGCAATTTATCATTAAGCTCATTTAGTTCTGATAGATCTATAAATAATGAAAATACTTTATACTTAAAAAAATGTTCTTTTGGTTTAAACCTCTTATGGATTACATTTCCATTATATATACAAGAACTAATCATTAAGGTTTTTCAGCATTTCAATAGATGATTTTATTCCATCTTCATGAAATCCGTAACCAAAATAACTGCCACAAAAAAGTAAATCTTTTTGATTTTGTATTTTAATAAGCTCTGATTGAGCATCTAATGCTTTTTGATCGTAATATGGATGTGTAAATTTTACTTTTCTCAATATTTTTTTATCATCAATATTAAAGTAAGGATTAAGTGTTAAGAAAATATTTTCATCACACTTTAAATTTTGTAATAAATTTAACCAGTAGGTTATTGAATTTTTCTCTAAATTCTTGTCATCTATTGATGAATTCCAAGAAGACCAAGCTTTTTTATTTTTTGGCATTGCCCGCTGATCTGTATGTATGTAAGCTATATTTTCTTTGTAGCTAAAATTCGAGAGAATATTTATCTCATCCTGAGTTGGATTTTCAATTAGCTTTAAGGCTTCATCAGCATGTGTTGCCAAAACTACTTTATTATAATCAAAAAATTCGCTTTCACCACCATAGTATAGGTCTAATCCTGATGATTTTCTTTTAACTCTTGTAACTTTATAATTTTTGTAGTGTTCACCACTAATTTGAGAAAGTATTTTACTAACATAAGTTCTGCTTCTATTTGTTACTGTGTACCACTGCGGTCTATTTTTCAATTTAAACAAACCATGATTTTGGAAAAATCTGAGAAAGAAACTAATTGGCATCTTGCTCGCTTCATAAGGAGGCATAGACCATATTGCAGATACCATTGGTATTATATGATAATCAACAAATGTTTTTGATAATTTATTAATTTTTAAATATTCACCTAAAGTAATTTTATCATTGGATATGGTTATTTGATCACTTTTTTTATAAAATTTAATTATATCAAAAAACATTTTTAAGAACTCTGTGTTAAACAAATTTGATTTATTAGAGAAAATTCCACTCAATCCTTTTCCACAATATTCAAAGTTTGTATTATCTACTGAAACTGAAAAAGACATGTTACTTTTTTCAATTTGAATATCATTTTCCTTAAAAAAATTAATTAAATTTGGATAAGTTTGAAAATTAAAAACAATGAAACCAATATCTACAGAAACTTTTTTTTCATCAAAAAAAATATCTATTGTATGCGAATGTCCACCAAAGTGATCTTCTCGCTCGAAAAGATCTACATGATGTTTTTTAGATAAATAATAAGCAGCACTTAATCCGGAAATACCTGAGCCAACAACAGCAATTTTCATTAATTATTATGCTGCATCTTCTTTAAACTCATCCATACTTGGACAAGTACAAAAAATATTTTTATCTCCGTATACGTTATCAACTCTTGCAACCGGAGGCCAAAATTTATTTGCTTTTAAGAATTTTGCAGGATACGCAGCTTGCTCTCTTGAATATTTATGATTCCATTCATCTGAAGCTAATTCAATATCTGTATGAGGTGCATTTTTAATTGGATTATCAACTTTATCAAATTTTCCTGATTTAATCATATCTATTTCTGATTTAATGCTAATCAAAGTATCACAAAATCTATCTAGTTCGGACAAGCTTTCACTTTCAGTTGGTTCAATCATCATTGTGCCTGCTACTGGCCATGACATTGTTGGTGCATGAAAACCATAATCGATCAATCTTTTAGCTATATCTTCTTCAGTAATCCCTGTTTCAGTTTTAATAGATCGAATATCAATAATACATTCATGAGCTACATTACCGTTTGCACCTTTATAAAGAATTGGGTAATGATCTTTAAGTCTATGAGCTATATAATTTGCATTTAGTATTGCAATTTCAGTAGCTAATTTTAAACCTTCAGAACCCATCATTTTAATATACATCCAGGAAATTGATAAAATACTTGAACTTCCCCAAGGTGCTGCTGAAACTGCTCCTATTCCTGTGGCAGGTCCACAGTCCTTAACAACTGGATGATTAGGCAAATAAACTTGTAAATGTCTTTTACATGCAATTGGTCCCATTCCTGGTCCTCCACCACCATGTGGAATACAGAATGTTTTGTGTAAGTTTATGTGACAAACATCTGGACCAAAATTTCCAGGTCTTGCTATGCCAACAAGCGCATTTAAATTTGCACCATCCATATAAACTTGGCCACCATGTTTATGAATTAACTCACATATATCTGTAATTTTTTCCTCAAATACTCCGTGAGTAGACGGATAAGTGACCATTAATGCTCCAAGATTTTCAGAATGCATTTCTGCTTTTTTCTTTAAATCTTCAAAATCAACATTTCCTTCTTTATCACAATCAACAACGACAACTTTCATTCCAACCATTTGTGCACTAGCGGGATTGGTTCCATGTGCTGAACTTGGTATTAAACATATATTTCTATTTTCCTCACCTCTATCTAAATGATATTTTCTAATAACCATTAATCCTGCATACTCCCCTTGAGCGCCTGCATTTGGTTGAAGTGAAACACCAGAAAAACCAGTAATTGATCTAAGCCAATTTTTAAGATCAGTGAATAAATCTCTATATCCTTCCATTTGTTCAATAGGCACAAACGGATGAGGCTCTGCTAATTCTCTCCATGAGATAGGTATCATTTCTGCAGTAGCATTTAATTTCATGGTACAAGAACCAAGTGCAATCATAGTTCTATTCAGAGCTATATCTTTATCTTCTAATTTTTTTAAATATCTAAGCATTTCGGTTTCTGAATGATATGAATTAAAAACAGGATGTTCTAAATATTTTGAAGTTCTTAATAAATTTTTTGGAAGATTAGGTAAGCTTACTGTTGGATCTTCTTTTTTAATTGATTCTGCTGCATTAAAAATTTTTAGTAATTGATTTACTCTATAAACGTTTTTCTTTTCATCAAAAGAAACTGCTAGCATTTCAGAATTTACTTTTCTAATGTTGACTTTTTGATCTAAAGCATTTTTATAGATTTGATCAGTTTTATCTTTAGTAACAATTGTAACTGTATCAAAGAAATGATCTGAATATATTTCATATCCTGATTGTTTTAATTTATCTGCAAAGTTTTTAGCTAATTGAGAAACTCTCTCAGATATAATTCTGATACCCTCGGGACCATGATAAATAGCATATGCTGCTGACACAATTGCCAACAAAGCTTGGGCAGTACAAATATTGCTTGTAGCTTTATCTCTTCTTATATGTTGTTCCCTAGTTTGTAATGATAATCTGTATGCTTTGTTTCCATGTCTATCAACAGAGACTCCCACAATTCTTCCTGGCATAGATCTTTTGTATTCATCTTTTGTTGCAAAGAAGGCAGCATGAGGTCCACCGTAACCCATAGGAATTCCAAATCTTTGAGAACTTCCAACTGCAATATCAGCACCTAATTCTCTTGGTGTTTTTAATTTAGCAAGTGCTAATAAATCACAAGCTAATATTGCTTTACCATTTTTTTTATGAATTTTACTAATTGCTTCACTAGGATCTTTTATATCTCCTAATGTTCCTGGATATTGTAGTATACCACAAACTAAATCTTCTTTTAATTGATCTAATACTTTATCTTCATCACCAACAAGTACTTTTAATCCCATTGGTTCTGCTCTTGTTTGGATTACATCTATTGTTTGTGGATGACAATTTTCTGAGACAAAAACTAAATTATTATCTTTTTTATTTAATCTATGACTTAATCCCATTGCTTCTGCGGCTGCTGTTCCTTCATCTAATAAAGATGCATTTGCGATATCCATTCCTGTAAAATCAACTATCATTTGTTGGAAATTAAGCAGCATTTCTAATCTTCCTTGAGCTACCTCGGGTTGATAAGGTGTATAAGAAGTGTACCAGCCTGGATTTTCTAAAATATTTCTTAGAATTACATATGGCGTATAGGTGCCATAATAACCCATCCCTATAAAGTTAGAGTAAATTTGATTTTTTTTCGAAATCGCTTTTAATTTTCTTAATGCTTCATATTCTGAATTAGACTCACCAATATTTAATTCATCTTTCAATTGGATCTTTTCTGGAACTGTGCTCTTAATTAAATCATCTAGTGATTTGTAATTAAGTTCCTTAAGCATTTTATTTTGATCTTCATCTGAAGGTCCAATGTGCCTTTTTAAAAAATCTTTTTGAGAATTATGTAACATTAGCTAGCACTCTCCTTTGTAAATTTATCGTATTCTTCTTTGTTCATTAGGCTATCCATTTCAGATTGATCTTTCATTTTAAGTTTAAAAAACCATGCTGAACCCTCTGGATCTTCATTAATTTTAGAAGGATCATCTACAATAGCTTGATTAGTATCTACTACTTCACCACTAACTGGAGTATAAACATCACTAGCAGCTTTCGTAGACTCTACTACTCCTGCGGTACCATCTTTTTCAACATTAGATCCTTTTTCAGGAAGTTCTGCAAAAACGATGTCGCCAAGCATTTCTGTTGCATGTTTTGTAATTCCTATTGTGGCTACATCTCCCTCTAAAGTAATCCACTCATGTTCTTTTGAAAATTTTACTTCACTCATTAATTTACTCCTTTCACATAATTTTTTTTATAAAATGGTAATGTGCAAACATTTGCTGGATGTTTTTTTCCTCTTACCTCAAGCAAAATTTTAGTATCAACTTTAGAAAAATCTTTATTAACATAACCCATCGCAATAGGACCATTTACACTTGGTCCAAACGTGCCACTAGTTATCTCGCCGATTTGTGTATCTGTATCATCAAATATTTTAGTTTTTTCTCTAGCAATCAATCTACCTTCAGGTTTAATCCCTACTCTTATTTGGCTTGCTCCATCTTGCATTTGGTTCATAATTTTTTTCGATCCAATAAAACCCCCGTTTGATAATCTAGATTTTGAGATTGCCCATCTAAGGTTTGCCTCAACTGGTGTTTTATTAATATCTAATTCGTGACCATATAAACATAATCCAGCTTCTAATCTCAAGGTATCTCTTGCCCCAAGTCCTATAAGTTGTGCTCCCTTTTCTATTAAATTTTCAACGAAATTTTCAGCTTTATCGTTAGAAATTGAAATTTCAAATCCATCCTCCCCTGTATAACCTGATCTTGTGATAAATAATTTTTGGTTATCAGAGTCAAACCAATTTCCTGTCATAAAATTTAGTTGATCAACCCCATTTATAATTGAGTTTAAAATTTCAACAGATTTAGGTCCTTGAATAGCTATCAAAGATCTATTGTTATCTAAATTCATTTTAAATTTTGAACCTAGTAAATTAGATAAAATCTCAAAATCTTTATCTTTGCATGCAGCGTTTAAGATAATTAAATACCCTTCCTCTATTTTAGTGATGATTAAATCATCATAAATTCCTGCTTCCTCATTCATCAAAAAACTATACTTAGAGCAGTTTTGTTTTAGATTTTTTAAATCTAATGGAAAAATTTTTTCTAATTCTTCTGTTAAATTTTCATCGCCATATATGAATAGCTGGCCCATATGAGATACATCAAAAATTCCAGAATGCGATCTTGTGAATTTATGTTCTTCAATAATACCTTTGCTATACTGAATAGGCATTTCATAACCAGCGAATTCAACAAACTTTGCGTTGTTACTTTGATGAAGTTTATTTAGCGATGTTTTTTTTATTTCCATATTAACTCTTTTGTGCCCCCTCTGTCTTGGTGCCTGAGAGATTTGCTCCTTCGGCGAGAATAATTCTCTTTCCAGAGTTAATATGTACGGTCCTTTTGCCTGAGAGTTTCCGGGGTGGTTGCTCCTTCGGCGCTACAAAAGTAGTCTCTCCCGTATATAAATTTATAGCACATTTAAAATGTTTATGTGAAATTTATTTAGCTACCTTTTTGACAAGTAATGGGGACAAAAACTGTATAACCACTGCTGTTATAACCACAGCTCCCCCAAAAAGCACTATGAGTGGCGGGTTTTCATTTGCAAACATCCATGCCCACATAGGTCCTAAGACAGCTTCGGTTAACATAATGATTCCAACAAATGCTGAAGGAGTTGATCTTGCTCCAATTGTTATAAGTATAAAGCCAAGTCCAACTTGAAAAAATCCTGCAATAAAACCTAAAAAAATATCATTTGTTGAAACCAAAATACTCGGTGACATAAACAAACCTATTAACGTAGCAAAAATTCCAGCAACCAGTTGTAAAGGTATCATGTCGACTTTTGGGTATTTTCTGACTATTAAAATTAAGATTGCAAACGATATCGGCATAATGAATGCAACTAAGTTTCCAGTCATTTGACCTGGTGTTAGTGAACTTCCCAACATTAAAATGATACCTGCTACTGCTGTAATAATACAAGTTAATGTAATTTTTGAAATTTTTTCTTTTAAAAAAACATAACCAAAAATTGCTAAAAACAAAGCTTGGGTTTGTATTATAAAATTTGCATTAGCTACTGTTGTTTCGTACATAGCAAATACATAGCTAGCAAATCCAATGGATAAAATTATACCTCCAAATAAACCTGGAATTCCAGATTTATAAAGAGCACTAAAAATTTTTCCTTTATAAGTAAATATTAAAAAAATTGTAATTACTCCAATAAAGAAAAGTGATCTCCAAAATAATATTTGCCAAAGTGTAGATCCCTCGAAAGACTTAACGATTAAACCTCCAAAACTTAACGCACAAGCTCCTAAAAAAACTAAAAAAGGACCTGGTATTTTTGATAAAAAATTCATTAAATTTGTGAAAGTAAATTTTGAGTTTCCATTTCATATAGCTTAAACAAAGTCTCTGCATCAGATAAATTAATTTCTTTAAATTTTATTTTTGAACCAGGAGACATCTGTACTAATCGGTCATAGTCGACACTAGCCACAACTCCAATTTTTGGATAACCGCCAATAGTACCATGATCTGAAAGCATTATAATTGGATTTCCATCTGCAGGTACTTGGATTACACCTTTAATCAAACCCTCTGATTTTATATTAGTATTCACAATATTATCTATTTTAGGGCCTTCTAGTCTCATACCCATTCTGTCTGAAAGTTTCGATACTGTGAATTCCTTTTCATAAAAGACTTTTTTACCTTCCTCGGAAAAGTAATCAAAATTAGTACCTTTAATCACTCTTATGTTTTCTATTTTAGTATTAATGTAATTAGTTTTTTTAATATCCTTATTTGAATTTATTTTTTTAAGATTAATTCTTTGCCCTACATCAAATTTTTTTCCATCATTAGATCCAATATTTGCTTTTGTGTTTATAGAACAACTATTCCATTGAAACTTTAAATCGAACACTCCGCCTAGCGCTAAATATCCATAGACTGATTTATTTGTAGATATGATATTTACCTCATCTCCATTTTCAATTTGATAACTTTCGTAACATTTACCCTCAATTTCAACATCTTTTTTTTTAATTGAAAAAATTACATCTCCAGTGACAGCAAAATTAATTTTTTCTCCTGAATATTTTATATGAGGACCTTGATATGCAAACTCTATCACTGCAGAGTCTAAATTGTTATTAACAAGTTTATTAGCTATAAGATAATTTCTATTATCCATAGCACCACTAAATGGGATACCAATATGATAAAGATGATCCCTGCCTTTATCTTGAAAGGTAGTGTTAATTCCTGGTCTTATTATATCAAAATAATTACTACTCATTATAATTTTTGTACTGATCTAAAGAAATTTCCTTGAAAATTACTATATCTCCTGGGTTAATTAGATTAGGTTTATCTTCTTTTGAGCTATCAAAAACATCCAAAGGTGTATTCCCTAAAATATTCCATCCACCTGGACTTTCAAATGTATAAATATTTGCAAATTGTTCAGTTAAAGCAACAGATCCCTTAGGCACTTTTACTCTTGGAGTTTCTAAACGTTGCGCTCGTATATTCTCATCTAAATCGCCAAGAAAAGGCATGCCAGCAATAAAACCTGTCATGTAACAGAAATATTCCTTATTTAAAAAATTCTCTAAAATTTTTTCTCTGCTTAATTTTAATATTTCTTCCAATCTTTTAATATCCATAGAGAAATTTTCGTGACAACAAACTGGTATTTCTAATGTTTTAGAGTTTGTTTTTTCTAAGTCTTCAATATTAACTTTTTCTATAAATTTTTTAACTTCTTTAAAAGTTGTTTTTTTTAGATCATAAGAAATGATTAATTTATTATACGAAGGTGTTAAATTATTTATCCCTTCAAATTTTTTTTCTTTAATGGTTTTAAAATATTTTATTACTTGTGAATTAATTGATTTGTTTACTTCGTTACCAAAATCACAGTACAAAGCTGCGTCACCAAGATTTGATATATTTTTTATCATGACATGTTATACTTAACATTAGAGACTATGGAAATTAATATAAATTGTGATTTAGGTGAAAAATCAAAACATCATTCAAATAAGTATGATCCAGACTTACTAGAAATAGTTAATTCTGCAAATATCGCATGTGGTTATCATGCAGGTGATGAAGAAACCATGAAACAAGTAGTTCAAATTTCAAAAAAAAATGGTGTTAGTATTGGAGCACACCCTTCTTTTAATGATCCTGAAAATTTTGGAAGACAAAGAATGAATCTTCCACCTTCCGAAGTAAGACAGTTGATTATTGATCAATATGAAATTCTTCAAAAAATTGCTCAAGATCATGGAGAAAATGTTACTCATATAAAACCACACGGTGCATTAAACAACATGGCTTGTGAGGATATAGATTTAGCTACTACTTTGGCAAAAGTCATAAACGAGATTAGTAAAGATTTAATTTATCTGGTTCCTACAGGGTCTAAAATGGAAGAAGCAGCCAAAAAAATAAACATGCGTATTGCTTGTGAGATTTTTGCAGATAGGAATTATGAGGACGATGGCAACTTGGTTTCTAGAAAAAAATCACATGCTCTAATTACGGATCCAGAAGAAGCTAAAAAACATGTATTAAATATGGTTAAAAATCAGTCACTTAATTGTCACAGTGGAAAGCAGATACCTTGTGAAATAGACTCGGTATGCATACATGGAGATAACGATAGCTCGTTATCTACAGCAATATCAATTAGAAAAAACCTGATAGAAAACGGATTAAAACTAAAACCTTTAAATAAAATGGAGAAATTTATAAATGATTAAAAAAATATTTGTATTTTTGATTTTGACGTTATTTACAACAAACTCTTTTTCTGCAGGATCAGACTCTACTTCTACAAAAGTAAAATCAAATTATGATAAGGCAGTACAATCAATAAATTTTGCAAAAAAGTATGAAGCAAAGGGAAAGCTTGAGAAAGCAAAAAAAAGATATGCTAAAGCTCAAAAACTACTTTTGAAGTCTAATTCAGAAAAACCTAACAAAGCTGATACTTTGAATTATTTAGGTTTTACTACTCGAAAACTTGGTGATTACGAGAATGGCGAAAAATATTATCTACAGGGTCTAGAAATTGAACCTAATCATATAGGCATAAATGAATATTTGGGTGAGTTATATGTTGCGACAAACAGATTAGATTTAGCTAAAGAAAGATTAAAAATATTAGAAAACTGTAATTGTAAAGAATATACAGAATTAAAACAAATTATTGATGGTACAAAAAAATCAAAATATTAATTAATATTTTGAACCATTTGTTGTGGCATCCATAAAGCTATCTCTGGAAAGATAACAACAAGAATTACTGCAAGGATCATTAACATAAACAATGGGAATGCGCTCCTTGCAATAAATCCCATATCTTTGTTAGCCATTCCTTGTAATACGAATAAATTAAATCCTACAGGGGGTGTGATTTGAGCCATCTCAACTACAATAACTAAAAATATACCAAACCAAATCATATCGAAACCAGCTTGTCTAATCATTGGTTCAATGATTGCCATTGTTAATACTACTGCTGAAATTCCATCAAGAAACATTCCAAGAATAATATAAAAAATCATTAAAACAAAAATTAGTACATAAGGAGATAATTCCATGTTTTGTATCCAAATAGCTAAATTTCTTGGAAGACCAGTAAATCCCATGGCTAATGATAAAAATGTAGAGCCAGCTAAAATAAAAGCAATCATACAGGATGTTTTAGTTGCTCCTAACAAAGATTGTTTAAATGTTTCAATAGTTAAACTCTTTTGAAAGTAAGATAAAATTAAAGCCCCTACTACACCTAAAGAGGCAGCCTCAGTCGCTGTTGCAATTCCAGTGTATATTGATCCAATCACAGCTGATATTAAAATAATTACTGGTAATAATTGTTTGGATTTTTTTATTTTTTCTAGAAAAGAGAAATTTTCAACATACTTTGGCATGTTTTTTTTATTTATTAAAGACCAAATGATCACGTAAGACATAAATATAAGCGCAATCATTATCCCTGGAATAATTCCTGCAATAAATAGCTTTGCAATAGACTCTTGAACTGTAACTCCATAAATTATTAATATTATTGAAGGAGGTATAAGAAGTCCTAAGGTTCCTGAGCCTGCTAGACTGCCTAACAAAATTTTTTCTGGATATTTTCTTTTTCTTAGTTCTGGGATAGACATCTTGCCTACTGTTGCAACAGTTGCTGCTGAAGAGCCTGATATTGCTGCAAAAAGTGCACATCCAACAACATTTACATGAATTAATCCACCAGGTAATTTTTGCATCCATGGTGAGAGTCCGGCAAATAAATTTTCAGATAACTTGGTCCTAAATAATATTTCACCCATCCAAACAAACAATGGTAAAGCTGTTAATGTCCATGATGATGAGGTACCCCATATTGTAGTTGCCATTGCATCCCCAACTGGTCTTGAAGTAAATAACATCATTCCAATTGTAGAAACTCCTATCATGCTTATAGCTACCCAGATGCCAGATCCAAGGAAGAACAAAAGCACACTTATAAAAAATATTATGAGAAATATTTCAGTCATTGTTGTTTAAAATTGTTAAAATAAATTTGTGTGAAACAGCTATAAAAAAAATTAAAGATCCAATTGCTACGCTAGTTTGAGGAATCCATATCAAGATCTCATCAGCACCCTCGCTTCTCTCTTGAAAATCATAAGAGATTAGTAACATTTTACATAAGTAAAAAGACAAATAACCTGAAAAAATTGTTGCTACAATCAGACACCATATTTCTAAAAACCTTTTATAAGGTGAAGAGGCTTTTTCTAGGAAAAGGGTAATTCGAATATGTCCACCCTCAACAAAAGTAAACGCTAAAGCATAAAAGGAAGCTGCAGCCATACAATAACCTGAGTACTCAGCTAAACCCCTTATGTAAAAACCAAAAATCCTTGAGGAAATTCCAATTAAAATAAAAACTGCAACAAGTATTAAAAAAAAAGCAGCTAAATATCCTGAAAATTTATAGAGTTTATTTAAATTGTTATTTATTGATTGAAACATTTAGTAAAAAGGCCAACTTACTACAAGTTGGCCTTTTTTTTAAGACTATTTATTTGTAAGCAGATAAAACTGCAGCACCTCTATCTCCAGCTTTTGCTTTCCATTCTTCAGACATTGTTGCTCCAACTTTTTCAAAATGTTTTTTCAAAGCTGAATTAACTTCGCCTACTTCCATTCCAGCATCTGCTAAAGCTTTCTTGTCTCCAGTATTACCTTGTTTAGATAATTCCCAACCTTTTTCTTCAGCAATCGCTGCTTGGTTCATTACTAGATCTTGGGTAGCTTTATCAAGCTTATTCCAAGCGGCTTTATTAGCTATGATCATATTTTTTGGAAACCATGCTGCTATATCATAAAAATATTTAACACCATTTTCCCAAATCTTGCTATTTTTCCCAGTTGTAGGAGAAGTAATCATACTTTCCACAGCACCTGTAGAAAACGCTTGGCTAATTTCAGCTGCTTCAATTTTAGTTGGCGCCATTCCTGTTAACTCCGCAATTCTAATTGTTGCAGAATTGTATGCTCTAAACTTTAATCCATTTAGATCACCAACTTTTTTAATTTGCTTTTTACTGTAAAGTCCTTGAGCAGGCCATGGTACAGCATAAAGAAATACCAATCCTTTTTCATCTAGACTCTTAACAATATATGGCTTTGAAGCTTCATATAATTTCATAGCATCATCATAAGTAGTTGCTAAGAAAGGTAATGAGTCAATTTCATATAAAGGGTCTTCTTTTCCAAGAGCCGACATAAATCTTTCACCGATAGGTGCTTGACCTGTTCTTACAGCTCTGAAAATTTCGCCACCTTTAAATAATGAACCACCTGGGTGAGTAACAATTGTAAGCTTTCCACCACTTTTTTCAGTTACATTCTTTGCAAATTCTGTTGCATTAGCAGAATGAAAATTTCCAGCACCATAAGCGAGTGCCATATCCCATTTTTCAGCTAAAGAAACGTTTGCAAATAACAATACTGAAGTAATTATAGATATAAATAATTTGAATAATTTCATCTATCCTCCTTTTTAAAAGTCTTATTTAATTATTTCCTAAAGGCTAAATCAATAAAAATTTCACATCAGTCTAATTGAAAATTTTACTGATTGTACTATTATGTATTCATTTTGATTGAAGAACTCATAATTCTAACCAATATAATTTTTATCACAATTATATTAACAGCAGATAATGCAGTGATCGTTGGATCTATAGCTTCTAATTTTGTTCCAAAAAATAGAAAACAAATAATTCTTTGGGGTGTAATTGGAGCTTTTGTTTTTAAAATTTTTTTTGCAATTTTTGCGACCTTTTTATTTGAATTTTATTTTATAAAGATTTTAGGTGGTTTATTACTGATTTGGATTGTAAATGATTTAAGGAAAGATTTACTAGACATTAAAAAAGTAAAACCCACTACTAAAAAAGGGAAAGAACCTTCATACATTAGTAGCATTGGAAAAGTATTATTTGCAGATATCATGATTAGTTTTGATAATGTCATTGGAGTAGTTGCAGCGGCAAAAGGATATTTTGGATTTATGATATTTGGACTGATGTTATCAGTTGTTCTGACTGGTGCTTTAGCAACATATATGGCTAATTATATACAAAGACATATTTGGATAGCTTATATCGGCTTAGTATTTATCTTAATCGTTGGTCTACAATTAGTAATTGGTGGATTAGTTGACCTTGAAATATTAAATATTAATGAAGAATTTAAAAAATACTTTTAATTAAAAAGAATTTTTTTTATTAGGAAATTTAATTTTTCTAACTTCTTTTGAGTAATTTGAAACAGCTTTAGAAATATCTTTTCTAATATTTGCATATTTTTTTACAAACTTATAATTCATTGGATTTAAGCCAATTAAATCATCAAAAACTAATATTTGACCATCACAATATTTAGAAGCTCCAATCCCTATTGTTGGAACTGTAATATTTTGACTAACAAGTTTTGCTAAAGAAGTCTCAACACATTCTAAAACAATAGAAAATACTCCAGCTTTTTCTAGCAATTGCGAGTCTCTTAAAATGTAATCTCTCTCTAGCTTTCTTTTGCCTTTAAATTTAAATGTTTTATCTGACTGAGGAAGTAGCCCTAAATGACCCATAACCGGAATTTTATTTTTAACTAAAGTTTTAATTGTTTCGTAAATTTTTTTTCCACCTTCCAATTTTACTCCATCACATTTAGTTTTTTTCATTATTTGTTTTGCATTTTTTAAAGCCTCTTTAGAAGTTCGATAAGTGTTATGTGGCATATCAACAATCATTAAACTTTTTTTTATACCCATTCTAACACTTTTAGAGTGTTCAATCATAATACTCAAAGTTACTTCTCTTGTGGATTTATAATTGTATAAAACCGAACCAAGAGAATCTCCAACAAGTATAATATCGCAATGATTATCTAAAATTGAGGCTACGTTTTTTGAGTAAGCAGTTAAACTTACAATTTTTTGTTTATTTTTTTTTTTAATTAAATCTGAAATTTTTTTTTTCATCGACTTACCAAGAGCCGGTATTTTCCATTGAAGCCCAAGGTTCTTTAGGTTCTAAATTTCCTTCTTGGAGAATTTCAATTGAAATTTTATCTGGTGATCTAACAAAAGCCATATGGCCATCTCTTGGAGGTCTATTAATCGTATAGCCCATATCCATTAATCTTTGGCAAGTTTCATAAATATTATCTACTCTATAGGCAAGATGACCAAAATTTCTAGAACCTTCTCCGAGCTCATCACCATCCCAATTATATGTTAATTCTATTTCTGCTTTTTCATCATTTGGTGCTGCAAGAAAAATTAATGTGAATCTTCCTTTTTCATTTTGCATTCTTCTTGTTTCTTTTAAACCAAGCCCTTCGCAGAAAAATCTTAGAGACTCATCCACGTCTTTAATTCTAATCATTGTGTGTAAATATTTCATAATGTTAATTTATAATTAAAAACTACTCTAATTCAATAGTGCTAGGTGGTTTTGAAGTAACATCATACACTACTCTGTTTATACCCCTTATGCTGTTAACTATTTTATTTGATATAGTTTGCATAAAAGACTTTTTAAATTCATAATAATCAGCTGTCATTCCATCTTCAGATGTAATTGCTCTTAATAAACATAAGTATTCATAAGTACGATTGTCTCCCATAACACCAACTGTTTTTACTGGAAGTAATGCTGCATAAGCTTGCCAAATTTTATGATAAAGACCTTGATCTTTTAAAGCTTGAATAAAGTAATAATCAGCCTCTTTTAGAATTTTAATTTTTTCATTAGTTATTATGCCTGGCATTCGAATTGCTAAACCTGGTCCAGGAAAAGGATGTCTTAAAATAATTTCTTTACTTAAATTTAACTCTAATCCTAATTTTCTTACCTCGTCCTTAAATAAGAATTTTAGTGGTTCTACTAATTTTAAATTCATTTTTTTGGGTAAGCCACCAACATTATGATGTGATTTAATTTTAGAAGTTTGGCTTCCAGTAACAGATTTGCTCTCAATTAAATCTGGATAAAGAGTGCCCTGAGCTAAAAATTTAACATTTTTAATTTTCTTAGCGTATCGTTCGAAGATTTTAATAAATAAATTACCAATTATTTTTCTTTTTTTTTCTGGATCAGAAACATTTTTTAATTTTTTTAAGAATTTCTTTTCTGCATTTACATAAATTAAATTCATTTTTAAACGCTTCTTAAAAGTTTGAACTACTTGTACTTCCTCGTTTTTTCTTAGAAGACCGGTATTAACAAAAATACAATAAAGTTTTTTTCCAATAGCTTTATTCAATAATTGAGCGACCACACTACTATCTACACCTCCTGATAATGCACAAATAACTTTGTTATTTCCAACTTGTATTCTAACATCTTTAATAAGCTGATTTTTTTGATCTTTAGAGGACCAATTTTTTTTAATATTACAAACTAAAAAAATAAAATTACTTATTAATTTCTTTCCATTCTCTGTATGAGTTACTTCAGGATGAAATTGCACTCCATAATATTTTTTAATTTTATTTTCAACAATTGCAAATTTTGAATTAGTACTTGATGCAACAACTTTAAAATTCTTAGGAAGTTTTGAAACTTGATCAGCATGGCTCATCCAAACTTGCTTAGATTTTTTATTTCCAAAAAAATTAGTTGTTAAAAGACTGTTATTTTTTTTATAAACATTAGCTAGGCCAAATTCTCTATGTTTAGATTGTTTTACTCTTCCACCATTAAGTTTTGATAAAATTTGATGCCCAAAACATATTCCAAGAACTGGTACACCAAGTTGTAGAATTTTTTTATCAAATGAGTACTTGTTTATTTGATAAACGTTTAATGGACCACCAGATAATACTATTCCTTTAATACTGTTATTTATGTCTTTTAATTTTATTTTTTTGTGGCTAACTATTTCTGAAAAGACACCTAATTCTCTTACTCTTCTTGCAATTAATTGAGTAAATTGTGAACCAAAATCTATTATTAAGATTTTTTTAAGATTTTGATCAAGACTCATTATTTTCAGGTTCTATATTTTTTAATGACTCTTGAATATCTTTGTTTTCATCACATAAATTTTTACAAACTTTCACAAACTTTTCTGAAAGATCTTTAACTTTTTCATAATTAGATTTTTCTAAAGCAATTTTCATTAACATTAATAAAGCTTCCTCGTTATCAGGCTCAATTAAAAGTGTTGTTTCCAAATTGTATTCTTCTTTTCTTTGATTTTCTTCTTGGTTGTAAATTTTTGCTAAATATAAATATGAGTTTGCGTCTTTTGGATTAAAAACAATATTTCTCTCAAATAAAAAACGCGCATCTTGATATTTTTCTTTTTTAAACAATTCTAAAGCTTCATTAAAAAAATTTTCTTTACTAAAAGACGTGCTGTTAAAAGAAACTGTTAAAAATATTAATCCTATTAATTTGAAAAATTTGCTCATTAATATTTACTATCTTTTTTTACCATATCTACATTATGAACCATACTTTCGTAAAATCCAGCTTTTGTAATTTTCACAAATTGTGGTTTATTTCTTAATTTAATGATTGTTTTTGATCCAAGATAACCCATGGAAGATTTTAATCCACCAATTAATTTATAAATAATACTCCCAACATCTCCTTTATATTTTACAAAACCCTCAACACCTTCAGGCACATATTTTGATGAGTCTTTTTGTTTTTTTTGAAAGTATCTATCAGCTGAGCCTTTATTCATAGCTCCCACAGAACCCATTCCTCTAAAACTTTTGAAAAGCTGTCCATTTTTTTTTATTAATTTTCCTGGGGTTTCGTTTGTGCCTGCAAATAACGATCCGATCATTACAGCATCAGCTCCTGCAGCAAAAGCTTTTGCTAAATCACCAGAATATTTTATTCCACCATCTGAAATTATTTTTACATTTTTATTCTTTAATCCACTTCTTACAGCTAATATTGCACTTAATTGAGGAACTCCTATTCCAGCAACTAATCTTGTTGTACAAATAGAACCTGGCCCTATACCAATTTTAATTATATCTACTCCTAACTTTATTAGGAATTTTGCAGCTTCTGGCGTTGCAATATTTCCTGCGCATAAAGCAATTTTTTTAGTCTTTATTCTTTTTATATATTTGATTATTTGAGCAACTTTCTTTGTATGACCGTGTGCTGTGTCTACTACTACTAAATCCACACCTTCTTTAATTATTTCTTTGGCTCTTATAAATTCATTTGGTGCAGCACCTACAGCTGCTCCAACAATTAGTTTTTGTTTTTTTACTTTTTTAATCTCTGATAATTGTTTTTTTATATCAAGGTTTCTATGAATTACTCCAATACCTCCTGCTTTTGCTATAGCTATTGCCATTCTGCTCTCAGTAACTGTATCCATTGCAGATGATAAAAGTGGAATTTTAAGATGTAAATGCTTTGTTAAAGATACACTAGTGTCTGCATCAGAAGGTAATATTTCTGAATACTTTGGAGCTAAAGTAACGTCATCAAAGGTAAGTGCTTCTTTTATGGGAACCATAATCTTTTATATATGATTCCTTTTAAATTAAAAGTCTCTATCGAATTTTTCTACAAATTATAAAGCTTTCTTTTGAATCTTTTCTGCTAGATTTTGGTTTAAAAACCTTAACTTCTTTAAAATATTTTTTTCCCTCTGCGACGATTTCGTTAAATGTACCACCCATAAATATTTTGGAAATAAAATATCCATTATCTTTCATTAAGTCTTTAGCAAAGAACATCGCCTCTTTACATAGTTCTCCAGTTTGTATGGAGTCAATATTTTTAATGCCTGTTGTGTCTACAGCCATATCTGACATCACTACATCGACTTTACCATTTACATTTTTTTTAATTTCTTCTTGAATTTTTTCTTCTGTAAAATCTCCTCGAATTTGAACACTGTTGCCTATGGGTTCCATTTTTTTTAGATCTATAGATATCAATCTACCACTTTTAGCAGCTTTAAGAGCGTATTGTGACCAGCTTCCTGGTGCAGCCCCAATATCAATTACTGATAATCCACCTTTAAAAATTTTAAATTTTTCATCAATTTCTATTAATTTATAAGCTGATCTAGCTCTGTAACCATCTACCTTAGATTGTCTAACATAAATATCTTTTCTTTGCTTATTTACCCAGTTTTTTGAAATTTTATTTTTTTTCAATTAATTATTAAACCTAAGTTTCATTTCAACTAAACTACCATCGGTAGCTTTTACTTTTGAAATAAAATTTTTATCATTTCTTATGAGATCGTTATTTTTTCCTGCAAAATGTACTATCCCTATTTGATGATTTGGAAGATAAGGTTCAACTAATGTATTTTTTTCTTTGTTAAATTTTAATGCCTCTATTAATGTCCAATTACAATAAGCTGGTAATATCTCAACATTTAATCCGTCATGATAAATTGTAATATTCATTGCTATTTGCTCTGAGCCCCAAATTTTCCCAGATTTTAATGCTGCTCTTAAATTTTTTTGCCAAACTTCCCAGTGAGATGCATTTGCTTCTAAAGCAAATACTCCTATATTTAGATGAGGCTTTAGCGCAACTTCTCTCGCTATTTTTTCTGAGAACCCTGAGGACTTTGCATGTTTATAATTCTGCGACTTAACTCTGGCAAAACTTCCAAAGACCCATTCGGCTCTTAGTACTCTCCCGTAAGCTCTATCTGCAGAGGTTGCAATAGATAGTTTATTATTTTCACATCCCTTTAGGTATAGCTCAATTGCACTCCATGAATTAACCCATGCATCCGCATCTATCCATAAATATTTCTTATAACCAGGAAAATATTTTGGTAAAAAGGCTCTTGATACTTGGCTTTTGAGCCATTCTTTTCCTTTAACTTTAAAATCAGGTACCTCTATGTCCCAATCAGCTGATTTTATTTCATCAACTTTTTGTGAAAGTTGTTTTTTTTGCTCATCGGATAAACCTGCATCTAAAATACAGATTGCAGTATTTTCACTTTCTTTAAAACGTTTAATAGAGTTTACCAATTCATCTAATAACTCATAATAATTAGAGTCTGCTAAAGATATAATGACATTTTCTTTCATTATAGAATATCTTCAAGATCGTCTTCATCATCTTTAAAGTTTTGATCCTCATTTTGTTTTTTCAACTTTTGATAATGAAAAAAACTAATTGGAAGCATACCTAAATATATAATTGCACTAATAGATATAACATTAAATGGATATATTAACAGCAATCCAAAAAATAACACTATTCCAAATAATAGAAAAATGGTTGCTTTTCTTTGAATTACAATTTTTTTAAACGAATAGCTTGGAAATTTACTGATCAGTAATAATGATGTTGCAATAAAAAAAACTGGAACAACAATATTATAATTTAAATTTATAAAATCAAAGTTTGTAAGACTAAAAATTAATGGAGTTAAAACTAAAATACCTCCTGCTGGAGATGGAACACCTTCAAAAAAATTATCTCTCCAAGAAGGTGCCTGATCTGTATTTACGTTGAAACGAGCTAAACGTAATGCAACACAAATCACATATATTAAACATAACAACCATCCAAATCTTCCTAATGTATTTAATTTCCAGAAATACATAATAAATGCTGGAGCTACCCCAAAACTTATCATATCTGTCAATGAGTCTAGCTCTTTACCAACTTTTGATGTTCCTTTAATTAATCTTGCTATTCTTCCATCTAGTCCATCAATAAGAGCAGCAAACATAATTGCTATAATTGCAAATTCAAATTTTCCATCTAGTGCAAATCTGATTGATGATAAACCTATACAAACTCCAATAAGAGTTAACATGTTAGGTAAAATTACTCTTGCATTAGTTTTTTTATCTGTAACAATTTTTAAATTGTTTTTTGGCTGTTCCATAAATTAATTTTTAGCCAGCAGTGTTTCTCCTGAAATTGCTGTTTGACCAACTTTAACTAGTGGTTCATAATTTTCATAATAAACATCGGCTCTACTACCAAATCTAATCATTCCGATTCTATCACCTTGACTCAATTCTTGATTATTATTTGTTTCGCAAACTATTCTTCTTGCAACTAATCCTGCAATTTGAACTACCACAATATCATTCCCATGCTTATCTTTAATTTTATAATAATTTCTCTCATTGTCTTCGCTTGCTTTATCTAAAGATGCATTTAAAAATTTACCTGGTTTATATAAAATATCTTCAACAATACCTGAGCATGGTGTTCTGTTCACATGACAGTCAAAGACGTTCATAAAAATACTTATTTTTTTAAATTTTTTATTTTCTAGTCCAAGTTCTTTTGGACCATCCACCTCTTCAACTTTAATCACTTCTCCATCTGCAGGACTAACTAGGTAATTATCATCTCCAATAATTGTTCTCTCTGGATCTCTAAAAAAATAATAAACCCAGACAGTAAGTAATATTCCTATTAATCCTAAGAAATTATTAATAATTAGAAAAATGATAGTTATGAATACAGCTATTACTATAAACTTGTATCCTTCAGTGTGGATCTTTGGAAATATCTTACTAAACATATTCTTCTATTTGCTAATTTTCGATTAATATGTATATAAAATGGTCAAATTCAATTAATAAGATAGTTTTTATTTAATGAGCAAAATCAAGGTAAAAAACCCAATTGTAGAGCTTGATGGCGATGAAATGACCCGAATTATATGGGAGTTCATCAAAAACAAATTAATCCTCCCATATTTAGATCTTGGTATCGAATATTACGATTTAGGCATGAAAAGTAGAGACAATACTGATGATCAAATTACCATCGACTCTGCGAACGCAATCAAAAAAATTGGAGTTGGCATAAAATGTGCAACGATTACCCCTGATGAAGCAAGAGTAGAAGAATTTGATTTAAAAAAAATGTGGAGATCTCCAAACGGTACCATAAGAAATATAATTGGAGGAACTGTATTCAGAGAACCAATTATTTGTAAAAATATTCCAAAACTTGTCCCCTCATGGACTGATCCAGTGATTATTGGAAGACATGCATTTGGTGACCAATACAGAGCAACAGATTTTAAAGTTCCAGGAAAAGGAAAAATGGAAGTGAAATGGACATCAGAAGATGGAAAAGATGAAATTAAATATGAGGTATTTAATTTTACAGGTCCTGGTGTGGCTTTATCAATGTACAATTTAGATAAGTCTATTGAAGACTTTGCAAGATCTTGTTTCAGTTATGGGTTAATTAAAAAATGGCCTGTTTATATGTCTACGAAAAATACAATTCTAAAACAATACGATGGAAGATTTAAAGATATTTTCCAAGAAATTTTTGAAAAAGAATACAAAAATGAATTTGAAAAAAATAATTTAACTTATGAACACAGATTAATTGATGATATGGTTGCATGTGCAATGAAGTGGAGTGGAAAATATATTTGGGCTTGCAAAAATTATGATGGAGATGTTCAGTCTGATACTATGGCTCAAGGTTATGGGTCTTTAGGACTGATGACGAGTACATTGTTAACACCAGACGGAAAAGTAATGGAAGCAGAAGCTGCGCACGGAACAGTAACTAGACATTATAGAATGCATCAACAAGGAAAAGAAACTTCAACAAACCCAATTGCATCAATTTTTGCTTGGACAAGAGGATTAGTTCACAGAGGTAAATTAGATGTTAATGAAGAACTAATTAAATTTGCCCAAACTTTAGAAAAAGTTTGTATTGAATGTGTAGAAAGTGGATCAATGACAAAAGATTTGGCAATTCTTGTTGGTCCAAATAGTAAATTTTTAACTACAAATCAATTTTTAGATGAAATTGATATTAATTTAAAAAAGAAATTAAACTAAACTCTTAAGCTTTTCGAAAGCTTCTTCAATTTTTGATTGATCTTGTCCACCAGCTTGAGCAAAGTCTTTTCTTCCTCCGCCACCTTTACCACCAATTATTTCAGATCCAACTTTAACAAATTGAACTGCATCAAACTTGTTGGTTAAATTATCAGTTACTCCAACAGCTAATCCAACCTTGTCGTCTTTGTTTGCAAACACAACCACAATACCTTCGCCTAAATCTTTTTTACCTTTATCTACAAGTTTTCTTAATTCTTTTGGAGGCAATCCATCTATTTTTTGGAGTCTTAACTTAACTCCATTAATTTCTTCATCTTTAATAATATTTTTCGATTTATCCTCTAAAATTGCATTTACTGAGATAGTCTCTAATTGTTTAGTTAAATTTTTTATTAAAGTTTTCTGGTCAGTTTCTTCTAAACTTGGTTTTCCTCCCAATTTAATAATTTGCTCACTTAATTCTTTAATTGTTTCTTCATCTTTCTCTGCAGATAGGTTTGATAATTTTTCTTTATTTTTTAAATATTCCTCTAATTGTTTATCTCTCAAAGCCTCAATTCTTCTAACCCCTGCAGCAATTGATGATTGGCTGACGATCTTAAATTTACCAATATCTGCAGTGTTTTTGACGTGTGTTCCACCACACAACTCTGTTGAAAAATACTTTCCATCCTCGTCGCCCATTGATAGCACTCTTACTTCATCACCATATTTTTCACCAAATAATGCTAAAGCACCGTTTTCAACAGCTTCGTCAGGCGTCATTAATCTAGTTTTTACATCAGATTTTTTAGAGACCATTGTGTTTACAAAATCTTCTATTTTATCAATTTCTTCATTCAAAATAGGTTTCATGTGACTGAAATCAAATCGTAATCTGCTTGGCTCTACTAAAGATCCTTTTTGGGTTACATGACTACCAAGAACTCTTCGTAAAGATTCATGTAATAAATGAGTTGCTGAGTGATAAGCACGAGTATTATCTCTTCTTTCTACATCAATTTTTAACTCTACACTTTCCTGAAGCTTAATAGATCCACTCTTAACCTTCCCATAATGAACAAATAAATCTCCCAGTTTTTTTTGAACATCGGTTACTTCAAATTTAAAATCATTTGATACTATTTCACCTGTATCACCGACCTGACCTCCAGACTCACCGTAAAAAGGAGTTTGATTTACTATAATCATTCCTTCATCATTTTCTTTTAACTGATCTACCTCTTTGTTATCTTTTAAAAGAGATAATACGACCCCTTCAGCTTGGTTAGTTTCGTATCCTAAAAATTCAGTTGCTTCTAATTTATCTTTTATTCCAAACCAGATATCTTCAACCGCAGCATCACCAGAACCTTTCCAATTTTTCTTTGCAAGTTCTCTGCTTTCCTTCATCAAAGATTGAAACTTTTCAGTATCAATTGACATAGATTTATTTCTTAAAATATCTTCAGTAAGATCTAATGGAAAACCATAAGTGTCATATAATTTAAAAGCTACTTCACCTGGTAACATTTTATCTATTTTAGATATTTCATCATTTAAAATTTTTATTCCTCTGTCTAATAGAACAAGAAATTTTTCTTCTTCCATTTTTAAAGTTTCTTTAATTAAAGATTCAGCTCTAACTAATTCTGGATAGTTTCCTGACATTTCATTTTTAAGAGTGTCAAACAAATTATAAAAAACTGGTTCCTTAGATCCTAATAAATGAGAATGTCTCATTCCTCTTCTCATAATTCTTCTAAGAACATATCCTCTTCCTTCATTTGAAGGTAAAACACCTTCAGCAATTAAAAATGAACTAGCTCTTAGATGATCAGCAATCACTCTAAAACTTGAAAGATTAGATTTATCTGATTTAACTTTTACAATTTCAGAGGCTGAATTAATTATTTTTTTAAAATGATCTGTTTCATAATTATCATGAGTACCCTGCAATAAAGCTGCAATTCTCTCAAGTCCCATTCCTGTATCAACAGATGGTTTTGGAAGATTTATTCTTTTATCTTTTGTAACTTGCTCAAATTGCATAAAGACCAAGTTCCAAATTTCTATAAATCTATCTCCATCCTCATCTTTACTTCCAGGCAATCCACCTGGTAAATGATCACCATGATCAAAGAATATTTCAGAACAAGGTCCACAGGGCCCAGTCTCACCCATTGACCAAAAATTATCTGAGGTTGCTATTCTAATAATTCTATCATCGCTAAAACCCGCTATTTTCTTCCAAAAATTGAATGCTTCATCGTCCTCATGAAATACAGTTACATAAAGTCTGTTTTTATCTATTCCAAAATCTTTTGTAATTAAGTTCCAAGCATAATGAATTGCTTGCTCTTTAAAATAATTACCAAAAGAAAAGTTTCCTAACATCTCAAAAAAAGTATGGTGTCTTGGTGTGTAACCAACATTTTCTAAATCGTTATGCTTACCACCTGCCCTCACACATTTTTGTGATGTTGTAGCTCTTACGTAATCTCTTTTTTCTAACCCTGTGAAAACGTTCTTAAACTGAACCATTCCAGAGTTGGCAAACATCAATGTAGGATCGTTATTGGGAACTAGATTACTAGATTCCACAATCTTGTGATCGTTCTTTTCAAAATACTTTAAAAAAGTATTTCTTATTTCATTGAGTGTTTTATCTGCCATATTTTTAAAATACAGCTTTTTTATTCTATGTCTAGATATCGAAGGGAAAAAAGGCGCTTATATTAAGCGCCTTTTATTAATAAAGATGACCTATTAATTCTTTTTAGATGGAGGAGTAACTTCTGCTTTTTCAGCTTCTTCTTTTTCAGCTACTTTCTTTTCTTTCTCCAATTTTTCAGGATCGATTGGATTTCCTTCTATTTTCTTTGAAATCACACCTGCTTTTTCTCTAATTGCCATTTCAATTTCTGCAGCAACTTTAGGGTTTTGAGCTAAATAAGTCTTAGCATTTTCTCTACCTTGACCAATCTTCTCACCCTTGTAAGCATACCATGCACCTGATTTTTCAATTATATCTGCTTTTGAACCGAGATCGACTAGTTCGCCCATCTTGCTAATTCCTCTTCCATACATCAAGTCAAATTCAACAACTTTAAATGGTGGTGCTACTTTATTTTTAACTACTTTCACTCTTGTAGAGTTACCAATAATTTCGTCTTTATCTTTAATGGCACCAATTCTTCTAATATCCATTCTTACAGATGAATAAAACTTAAGTGCATTACCACCTGATGTTGTTTCTGGACTTCCAAACATAACTCCAATTTTCATTCTGATTTGGTTAATGAAAATCATCATTGTATTTGTATTTGATATTGATCCTGTTAATTTTCTTAAAGCCTGACTCATTAATCTTGATTGAAGACCAACATGATGATCTCCCATCTCCCCTTCGATTTCAGCTTTAGGAGTTAAAGCTGCAACAGAGTCGATAACGATTACTGAAATAGAGCCTGATTTTACTAGTGTATCAGCGATTTCTAATGCTTGTTCACCCGTATCTGGCTGTGAAATTAAAAGTTCTTCAGTATTCACACCTAATTTTTTTGCATAAACTGGGTCTAATGCATGCTCTGCATCAACAAAAGCACATATGCCTCCAGATTTTTGAGCTTCAGCAACAACTTGTAATGCTAATGTTGTTTTTCCAGATGATTCTGGTCCGTACACTTCAATAATTCTTCCTTTTGGTAATCCACCTATGCCCAAAGCTAAATCAAGACTTAAAGAACCTGTTGAAACAGACTCAATATCCATCGCTCTCTTTTCACCAAGCTTCATTACAGAGCCTTTTCCAAAATTATCTGTAATCTGAGCTATTGCAGCGTCTAACGCTTTGTTCTTTTCTTTAACGTCCATTTCTTGATCTTTAGTAGATTTAACTACTTTTAGGTTATTTTTCGTCATTTTTTGCCTCTTTTTTTAAATTTTTTAACACTCGAATCATGAAATAAATGTACACATTTTGTTCTCATTAGCAATATATTTATTTTTTCCCCTAAAAATCAAATAATTACTTAAGTTTTAGATATTGGCTATTCAGTAAACCTACTGATTTTAGTAAATTGTATTGAGCCATTAGATAGTTTTTCTCAGAATTTGCTAGAGAAATTTGAGCTGAAAGCAATAAAGCGTTTGATTGAATAACATCAAGAGTTGTTCTTGAACCTCTTTCATACTCTGCTGATATTCCTTCATTTGCAATTTGAGAAGCTTTTACTTGAACTTTAACTGAATTTAAAAAACTTTCAGAAGATTGTAAACTTGACCACGCACTTGCTACATTGGTAGCGTTGGTTCTAACAACATCATCCAATAATAATCTTTTTCTTGTAGTTAAATTAGAATTTTTACTAATAGTTGATCTTTTTTTTCCACCTGAATAAAAGGGCCAACTAACTGTTGCTTTTAATATATCTTTTTCTCTATCTGCGTATGTAGAACTTAGATCGTCAGTGTAAGATCTTTCCAATGATACAGATGCAGTAGGTTTCAAGTCTGTTTCTGAAATAGCCAACTCTTTTTCAGCTTTTGCTAAATCTAATTGAGCAATTTTAATATCTGGATTGTTTTGTTTTGAAAGATTAATAGCCTCATTCAAAGTTTTAGGAATATTAACAATAGCGTTTGAATTTTTCTTTAATTTATTGGGGTCATCTAATTTTCCAATAATATTTTCATAATTAAGTTTATTAATTAGTAAATCACTTTTAGCCTTTGCAAATTGAGCCTGAGCTCCAGCAAGAGAAGACTCCGATTGCGCCAAATCAGTGTTTGTAATTTGACCTCGATCTCTTCTAATTTTATCGTTTTCAACCTGGCGAATTAGAAGATTTAAATTCTTTGAATTAATATTAAGTGTTTCTCTGGCTAAAATTAAGTTAGTAAATGCATCAATAGCTTTATGTAAAATATCTTGTTCTTTTTTAACTAACTGAGCTTTGGCTAAATCTAAAGCTGTAATATTTTTTTCAAGCGTAAGATCTCTCCCATAATCTAATAAGGTCTGCTCAAGTTTTATGGTAGTCGTAAATGGATCTACATCATTAATACTCGCATCACCACCGCTCTGATTTGTTAAACTATTTGTATTTTCAAAACTTTTAGAGCCACTTAAAGTTAATGATGGTTTATAATCAGCTTTTGAAATATTTACATCCTCTTCTGATACTTTAATATTTTCTCTTTCAGCATTTAATTGAATATTATTTTGATAAGTTTGATTTAATGCGTCAAGTAGAGTAACTGCAAAAGCGTTACTAAAATAAAATATTGACGTGATTATTAATACAAATATTTTTTTCATTTCGATCTATATACAGCAGATTTAATTTGATGGTTACTGTTTAAATTTAAAATTATAGATGCATATTTAGGCATATTTTTGAACATGTTTTGAGTAATTCTTTGATAAGTTTGCATAAAATTAATTACATCTCCTTTACTCATTATTTTGTGACTAGCTTTTTTCTTTGTTTTTAACCATAGTTTATGTTCCTGCTTTAATCTCCACTTTTGTAATAAACTAAAGTTTTTTGCTTTTAAGTAAATCATACAATTTAACTGAGAATATAGCTTTTTATATTTAGTTTTTAATTGTCGATTTACGTATTTTCTCCAAATCAGTTTTTGATCATTAGCTTTTTCCAAAGAATTAATTGATTTTTTTAGTGTCTTGCTATGTTCGGCTCTTGCGCCAACACACCATCCTTCAAAAATAATAACATCTGGTCTTTTTTTGATTTTGTTCCATTTATTTTTGGGAAATCTATCATCTATAGCCTTATTAAAATTGGGTAATTTCATTTTTTTAAATTTTTTACTTTTTGATTTTTTAAAGAAATCTAACATCATGCTAATATCATGAGTGCCTGGAACACCCCTAGTAAGCAACATAGGATGGACTTTTTTTGATAAAGCAATTCTTTCTTTCCTAGTTTTATAAAAATCATCAATAGAAATTTTAAATACTTTTAATTTAAAATAATTTTCTAATATTATTTTTATTATTGAGCTTATTGTTGTTTTGCCCGTTCCTTGACCTCCAGCTAATCCAACAAAGTAAGGTTTTTTGTTATCTGCTTTTTTTGCAATCCAAAAACATATTGGGATTAAATAATTCTTAATCATCCCCTCTTTATTACCAAACTTTTCAGTTGAAGTTTCTTGTGATTTTATAAACTTGAAACAATCTTTTTTAACTTTCTTAAAACACTCTTCAGATAATTTCATTGGAATTTTATTTTTCTTGATCCATTGGATGGTTTAGACCATCAAAGTTAGCTACTTCTTTTAAATCTTCTACTTTAACTTCATCGACACACCCTAAATTAAAACCAGTCATAGCAGGTGCACTTCTTGGATTGTGATGAGTATAAATTCCACATTCAGTACAAAAGTAATGGTTAGCAACTTTAGTATGGTACTGATAAAGTTTTAATTTATCTTCTCCTTTAGTAACTTTAAAGTCTTCATTTTTAACCATACCCATTGTTGCATTTTTTCTTTTACAAATAGAACAATTGCATCTTACAATTTTTGCTAATTCGTTAACTGTAGCATTAATTTCTGCTTCAACAGCTCCACAATGACAATTTAGTTTCATATATCTCCTCTATTTATTTTAAATTTTTTTTTGCTGCAATCTTATTTCCATCCATATCTCGTATATAAGCATAATAATTACCATCACTTCTTACTCCTGGTGCACCTTCATCAACCGCTCCCTTGGACATTGCAATTTCATAAAATTTTTCTACTGCCTGTTTAGATTCTGCTAATAGTGTTATTTGTGTTCCATTACCGAATGTTGCTGGCTCACCGTTTACAGGATCTGTTACGTAGAATTGAGCCTTATCAGGCTCACTAGAATGAGCATAACCAATATATTTTTCTGTTGTTACAATTTTTTTTAAATTTAAAGGCTCTAAAATAGCATCATAGAACTCACTAGATTTTTTATAATCATTAGAACCAACCATTACAAAATCTAAAATATTCATAATTTTTATTTATTTACTATTATATACTTCGTAAACTTTTTCTCTCTCACTTTTGTTCATTCCCTTTGTTTCTTCTATAAACTTATTTCTTAATTCTCTTGTTTTTAATATGAAAAAACAAACAGTATCTTTGCTATGGTAAACTGCTTTTAATTCATCATCTATTTCGTTTAACTCTTCTGGAATATCAGCTTTAATACAAATCATAATTTTTCTTTTTAAATCACTTTAAGACTACTTATTGTAAAAGTTATCCACATGTCCACCAAATGTTGTTTACGATGTTCACGTTTTGATTCACTTTTGATTCAATTACGGACTCAAAATACAACCTCTTGAGTGTATTGTATAAATAGTCTATAAAGTAGAACAAAACAAGAACATGAAACTAACAATCCCTTATTATCTCCATAAAGCAGGCGCTGGTTTTCCTTCTCCTGCTACTGATTATATCGAAGAAGACATCGATCTTAACATGCATTTAATAAGAAATGTTCCAGCCACTTTCATAATTAGGGTTCAAGGTAAATCCATGGTCGATGTTGGTATTAATGATGGAGACTTATTAGTTGTCGATAAAAGCTTAAAACCAAAAAACTTTTCAACAGTGATTGCAAATGTTCATGACGAGCTTGTAGTTAAAACTTTAGTTCAAGAACGAGACAAAAAATTTTTAACTTCTGGATCTAAAGAATTTTCTGACAGAATTTTAATTAACGAAGAACAAGATATTTTTATTTGGGGGGTTGTTACTTATGTCATCCATTCAACATACTAAAAAAATAGCATTAATTGATTGTAATTCTTTTTACGTTTCTTGTGAAAGATTATTTAATCCAAAGATAAGAAGAAAGCCTGTTGTCGTTTTATCTAATAATGATGGCTGTATTATTTCAAGATCAAATGAAGCAAAAGCTTTAGGAATTAAAATGGGTGAACCTTATTTTAAAGCAAAAGACATTATCCTTAAAAATAAAGTTGAAGTATTTTCATCAAATTATTCTTTATATGGAGATTTATCTAGAAGAGTGATGCGAACTCTTAAAAGATTTAATTCAGAAATAGAAGTTTACTCAATTGATGAAGCCTTTTTAGATTTATCAAACTTTCCTGATAGTGAGGTAGAAAAAGTTGGTAAAGAAATTAGAGAAACAGTTTTACAATGGACAGGAATTCCAACCAGTATTGGAATAGCAAAAACAAAAACTTTAAGTAAAGTTGCAAATCATATTGCAAAGAAAAAACAATCTGGGGTAACAAGTTTAATTGGAATAGAAAACTTAGATCCTATTTTAGAAAAAGTTGAAATCAATGATGTCTGGGGAGTTGGTAGACAACTAACTAAGTTTTATCAAAAACATGGAATTTACAATGCTAAGCAACTTAAGAATAAATCTAATACATGGATTAAAAAATCATCAAACGTTTTAAGTTCAAGAACTGCAATGGAGCTTAGAGGTATTTCTTGTATTGGATTAGAAACAACTACAACTAAAAGAAAGAGTTGTGTTGTTTCAAGGTCATTTGGAAAAAGAATTGAAACTTTTCAAGAATTAAAAGAAGCAGTTGCTAACTATTGTTTAAACGCATCTGAAAAAATTAGATCAGAATCTTTAGTTGCAAAAGCAATTACTGTATTTGTTAGAACCAGTCCCTTCCAAAGAAACTTTGGTTATTATTCAAATGCAAAGACAGTTGATTTTCCAATTGCAACAAACAATAGTATTGAAACAGTTAAGACAGCAGTTTCAATATTAGAAAGTATATTTAAAAATGGTTATCGTTATCAAAAAGCAGGTGTAATGCTAACGGGTTTATCTAATGCAAGTGACAAAACAAATTTATTTACATCTGAAAAAGATGAAAAAATTAATAGTTTGATGCGATCAATTGATAACACTAATCATCGATACGGAAGATCTACCTTGAGTGTTGCAAGTGCTGGGGTTCATAAGAAGTGGAATATGCGAAGACAGTATTCTTCTAAAATTGATACAGCTGATTTCTATTGCTTGCCAACAATTAGAGCTTAAATCAAAACTCTATAATCCACCTGATGAAAATAAAAATTTAGCAACATCTTCAACACCAATTTGCTTTTTCATCTGGCAAAAAACATAGGGTAAGCCGTTTCGGGCCTTTTTTACGTCTTCTTTCATGGTTTCAAGATTAACTTCTACATGAGGAGCTAAATCCGTCTTGTTAATAATTAACAAGTCTGACTTTTGAATAGCAGGACCACCTTTTCTAGGGATATCTCCACCCATACCAACATCAATAACATAAATAGATAGATCTACTAATTCCGGACTAAAAGTTGCAGCTAAATTGTCTCCACCAGACTCGATTAAAATTAAATCAAGATCAGGAAATTTTTTTTTCATATTTTCAACAGCAAGCATATTAATTGAAGCATCTTCCCGGATCGCAGTATGTGGGCACCCTCCTGTTTCAACTCCTTTAATTCTCTCAAGAGGCAAAGCTTGAACTTTCATTAAAAATTCGGCGTCCTCTTTTGTATAAATATCGTTTGATATTACGGCCATAGAAATTTTTTTTGATAAAATTTTACAGAGTTCAGCAGTTAGACTTGTCTTCCCTGCACCAACAGGTCCACCTATTCCGACTTTTAATGGTCCATTTATATTTTTCATGTTTTATAAATTCGTGTTTTCAAATTTTCATGCTTGATACTGTAGATATCACTATTAAAACAAATTCCACCTAAGTCTTCTAAATTTAAATTTTCACTTTCTTTTTCTATTTCTCTAATTAAATTATAAGTCTGAATTATACAGTCTTGACCAATTTTTTGTCCAATTGGTATATGTTTAATACAAACATTTATTAGGTTTGATACAAAGGATTGTAGATAAGATACTATCGTTAAGTTTAAAGGTATACCAAAGTGTTTAGCAGCTTTAGCAACTGCAATTGGATAAGCAGTATTTTCAAGAATTTTAAAATCCCAACTATCATCTAACACTTTTCTAAAAGCATTACCCATTTCAATAGACTCTATTTTTCTTTCTTTGGATGGACAAAGAGATAAGGCCAGTTCATTTAACTCTTCTCCCTGATAGGTGTATTTCATTAAAATTATATCATTTTTACCTGTTCCATATTTTAAGATACATTTTAAATAATCCAGAATATCTTCTTTTGACTTAATAAAATTATCATTAATCATTGCCTCTAAACCATGAGAATATGAAAAACTTCCAACAGGAAATGATGGTGAAAACCAAGTTTGAAGAATTTGTAACAATTCTTTTAAATCCTTTTTACCTTTTATTTTAGTGTCTATGGCTATGGGTTCTACCAATTCCATATGCTCCTCCCTCTGGTTTAAAAGGTCTTAAAACTTTCTTAACCTTTCCGCCTAATTTTAATATCATTTTTTTTATTACTTCGTCATACTGAATAAAAATTCTATCTTTTTCAATTTGGCAAGGCATATGTCTATTTCCAATATGCCATATAAGTTGCATTAAATTTTTACCTTTTATTTCAAGTAAACTTTCTTTTTTGTTTTTTATTAAAATCAAGTTTCCACTTTGAAGCCTAAACGCTTGATTTTCTGAAAGTGATTTTGTCTCTGGTAAATTGACTAAAAATTCAAAACCATTATCTGAAACAAGTTTTTTTCTTCTTAAAAATCTCTCATCATAAGATAAAGATATTTGATCTTTTGCTTTATTTTTGGCTAATTTATTAACTATTAAAAAACAATTATCCATAAGCTAAAACATAAAATATCTTTGTGCCAAAGGAAGTTCTTTGGCTGGTTCACAAGTAATTATTTCACCATCAGCTTTAACTTCATAAGTCTCGGGATTAACCTCAATCTTTGGACACTTGTTATTTAAAATCATATCTTTTTTAGAAATAGCTCTTGTATTTTCTACAGGTAACAAGTCTTTTCTTATACTTGCATCTTTTAATGAATTCTTTTCAAGAGCTAGTTTGCTTGTGAAAATTACTGAAGATTTTTCTAACGAAGTCCCAAATGATGAAAACATAGGTCTGGTGTATACTGGTTGTGGAGTTGGAATTGATGCATTTGGGTCTCCCATTTGAGCACAAGCTATACTTCCTCCTATTAGTATCATTTCTGGCTTAGCACCAAAAAATGCTGGGTCCCATAAAACTAAATCTGCACGTTTATTTTTTTCAATACTACCAATATGTTTTGAAATTCCATGAGCGATTGCAGGATTAATTGTGTATTTTGCTAAATATCTTTTAACTCTAAAATTATCATTATCCCCTTTTTCCTCAGGTAAACTTCCTCTTTGAACTTTCATTTTATGTGCAGTTTGCCAAGTTCTAATAATAACTTCTCCAACTCTACCCATAGCCTGGCTATCTGATGCAATAATTGAAAAGGCACCCATATCATGAAGAATATCTTCTGCTGCAATTGTTTCTCTTCTTATTCTACTTTCAGCAAATGCTACATCCTCTGGAATAGATTTATCAAGATGGTGACAAACCATAAGCATATCTAAATGTTCCTCTATTGTATTAACTGTGTAAGGCCTAGTAGGGTTTGTTGAAGAAGGAATAACATACTCTTCTCCACAAACTTTAATTATATCTGGTGCATGTCCACCGCCAGCACCCTCTGTATGAAAAGCATGAATAGTTCTTTTGTTTATTGCTTTTATAGTATTTTCTACAAATCCACTTTCATTAAGTGTGTCTGTATGGATCATAACCTGTACATCATTTTTATCAGCAATATTCAAACAATTATCAATCGCTCCAGGAGTAGTACCCCAATCCTCGTGAAGTTTAAGAGCTGAAGCTCCTGCTAGAATTTGTTCCTCAAGACCTTCCGGCAAGGAGGAATTTCCTTTTCCAGCAAAAGCTAAATTCATGGAAAAACCATCAGCAGATTGAATCATTCTTTGAATGTGCCATGGTCCAGGTGTACACGTTGTTGCAAGTGTTCCATGAGCAGGTCCAGTTCCTCCTCCAAGCATGGTCGTAATACCTGAGTGCAAAGCATCATCAATTTGTTGGGGACATATATAATGAATATGACTATCAAAACCCCCAGCTGTTAAAATTTTTCCCTCACCTGCAATTATTTCTGTTCCTGGACCAATAATAATATTTACTTTAGATTGAGTATCTGGATTACCAGCTTTACCGATTTCAAATATTTTTCCATCTTTCAAACCAACATCAGCTTTATAAATTCCATTCACATCAACTATTAAAGCATTGGTAATAACTGTATCAGCAGCTCCTTTTTCTCTGCTGATTTGAGATTGACCCATCCCGTCTCTTATTACCTTTCCACCACCAAACTTTACTTCTTCACCATAAGTGGTTAAATCGTTTTCAACCTCAATAACTAAGTCAGTATCTGCGAGCCTTACTTTATCTCCTGTAGTAGGCCCATACATATCTGCATAAGCTGCTCTAGAAATTTTAGCCATTATAAATTACCCATAACTTTCCTATTGAACCCGTATATTTTTTTTAATCCATTAATTTCTATAAGCTCAACATCTTTAGATTGACCTGGCTCAAATCTTACAGCGGTTCCTGAAGGTATATTTAATCTCTTTCCATATGCTAATTTTCGATCAAAAACTAAATACTCATTTGTTTCAAAAAAATGATAGTGGCTTCCTACTTGCACAGGTCTATCTCCAGAATTAGAAATTTTAACTTTAGTAACTTTGGAGTCTTTATTTAGATCTATTTCCTCTTTTTTTGTAATTACTTCACCTGGCTTCATAATATTATCATCTAATTGGTTTGTGCACTGTTACTAATTTAGTTCCATCAGGAAAAGTAGCTTCTACCTGAACTTCCTTAATCATATCTGGAATACCTTCCATACAATCCTTTTTTTTAATGACATGAGCTCCTGCCTCCATTAGTTCTGCAACACTTTTTCCTTCTCTAGCTCCCTCTACTACAAAATCAGTTATTAAAGCTATAGCTTCTGGATAATTTAATTTTATACCTTTTGATAATCTATTTTTAGCGACAATCGCTGCAAGGCTTATTAAAAGTTTATCTTTTTCTCTAGGAGTAAGTTTCATTTATATATTCCATACTTTTGGTATCTTTGAACCTTCAAAAAAATAAGACAAAATTTTATCAATTGCAAATTTAAGATTATAACTATCTTTAGATAAAAGTCTTACGATCAATTTATTATCCCAATGAGAATAATTTGAAGTTGTATTTTCATTATTAGTTAAAGTTTCAGACAGATTATTAACGTTATTTAAAAACTTATTTCCTACAATAATAATTGTCGCAACTGCAGAATTATTATTTAATGTCGAAAAACTATTCAAATATTTTTTTTCGAATAAACCTGTATTTATTGCTTCTGTATGAATTAATTTTTTATCAATATTAATTTTCCAAAAATCTGAAAAATATCCCTTTTCAAACTCCTCCTTCATAGAAGTTCGTCCAAAAATAATATTTTCACAAAGAAGTAGATTTGAATCTTTTGATAAATTAAAATTAATTTTTCTTTTTAAGTTACAATTATTAAATAAAATTAATTCTTTAGGTAACCAAAATAAACTTGAATTATTTAACAAGTTTAAATTAATTTCTAAATTTGCTGGATTACCAAAACCACTATAAATTTTTTCTGCTGCTTGAGTTGAAATACAAAGATTTGAACTATCAATTTCAAATTTGAAGTCATATTCATCTCCACTAGTAATTCCACCAGCAGTATTAATAAGCATTAATTGTTTTAAATTTTCATGAAAATCTGGCATCAAAGCTTTTGAAGATCCTTGTTGATAAAGTTTTTCTAAGTTTTGATCTTTTATCTTTATTTCTAATCTGCCTTTAGACTTTTCTAGTTTTTTTTGACTTATATTCATTCCATTATCCTAGCACAAAAACTAGAAATCTTTTTACAATATAGCTAAGTTAAACTAATATAAATTTATGGGTTTTTATCAGCCAGAAAAATTACCAAAATTAATGGTAGCTCCAAATGGAGCTAGAAAAATAAAAAAAGATCATCCAGCTGTTCCATTAACAATAAGTGAAACAGTAGAAACAGCAAAATCATGTTACGAAGCTGGCGCTGGTGCAATACATTTGCATGTTAGAGATAAAGAAGGACAACACGTTTTGGATGCTGGGCTTTATAAAGAAGCGTTAAACGAATTAGAGCATCAGGTACCAAACATGCATATACAAGTTACTACTGAAGCAGTTGGAAAATACTCTCCTGCTGATATGAGAAAGCTTGCATATGATGTAACACCACCAGGGGCGTCAATTGGAACATCGGAATTAATCCCTTCAAGAAATCCAGAAAACGAGGATATTAAACTTTACAAGTATTTAACTGAAGCAGGAACAAAAATTCAACACATACTTTATCAGCCTGAAGATATAGATTTGTTAATCAAATTACTTAGTAAAGCAGAAATTCAAATTAATGGGGCTTGGTGTTTATTTGTTATTGGGCATTATAGTGGAAGAATAAGTTATCCAGAAAATATTTCTTTATTTGTAAAAAGAATGGAAGAGCAAAATATAAAACTTGATTGGTCAATTTGTGCCTTTGGAAAGGAAGAAATGAGCTGCTTGGAAAAAGCTTTGAGCCTTGGAGGTAAAATTAGAGTTGGATTTGAAAATTCATTATTCATGCCTAATGGTGAAATTGCATCTGATAATCATATGAAAGTTGATGCTATAAATAAATTATTTAAATTAAGCTAATAAAGATAAATTCTTATTTAAATAAGAATTAAAATTTTTAACCGATGTACATGAAGAGAGAATAAATCTATCTGGTCTCACTATAACAGCTTTACAGTTATGTTCCTTAAAAAAGAGTTCTAAGTTTTTAATATTTTTAGATTTTATTAATTTAATTTTTGAAGATATATTTTTTTTAATTTCATCAGATATAATTAAAGCAGGTTTTAAAGAAAACTTTTCATCTAATTTTTTGTTTTTCTTAATTATAAATTGTGGAAAAATTTTTCCTCGAAACTTATCTTTTAAATCACCTAAGCCTTGTCCAAGTCTAGGTTTTATTGATTTCATACTTTTTCTACCTTTGCTATCTGCAGAAATACTATTAGTTATCGGTGACTTTCCTACTGCATTTACAAATTCTCCCATACGCATCGTAGTTTCTATGTACTCTTTAACATTTGAAAATCTTTCAGATTGGTAGGTATTTAAAAGCTTATCATTATGTTCATTCTTTAAACAATGTGAAATCTTCCATGCAAGATTTGAAACATCTCTGATACCAGCACACATTCCTTGACCCATAAATGGTGGCATTAAATGAGCAGCATCTCCAGCTAAAAAAATTCTACCTTTCTTCCAACTTTTGGCTAGTGCAGATTGGAACGTATAGATAGTTTTTCTTTCCATTTTAGCTTCATTTTTTTTTAGCCAGGGTTTTAAAAAATTCCAAATATACTTATCAGAAAGAATGGTTTCTATTTTTTCAGTTTTTTTAATTGCAAACTCCCATCTTCTTCTCTTGCCTACATTTCTACAATACGTAGCTGGTCTTGTAGGATTTGAATATTGGATAGTTCTGTCAGGTAAATTTTTCTTATCTTTTTTTAATATTAAATCTATGACTGCCCATTTTTGAGTAAAACCAAGATTATTCATTTTAGTTTTCATTTGTGATCTTGTTATTGAATTAGCACCATCACAACCAATTAAATATTTTGATTTTATGTTAAGTATTTTTTTTGAATTAATGTCTTCAAATGTAATATTGACATCATTTTTTTTATTTATGATTTTTTTAACATTAGAACTTTGTCTAATTTCAACTTTCTTGTAAGTCTTTAGTTTCTTTCTAAGTTCTCTTTCTAAATCAGGTTGGTTAAATCTATAACTAGGATACCATCCATTCTCAGTGATTTCTCTTGGTCTTGGCCAATCTAAAATTACTCTATTTCTTTTATCAACAAACTTTGTTCCTTTATTTATTATTGTGTATTTTAAAAAAGTGTTGGTTATACCAATTGTTTCAAACACTCTCATAACCTCATCATCAAAATGTACTGCTCTTGGTAATGGATAAAAACTTTTTTCCTTCTCTAAAACTAAAATTGATAAACCATGCAAAGCTAATAAATTTGCTAAAGTGCCCCCTGTTGGACCAAAACCTATAATTACAACATCATACTTTTTCATTTACAAAATAATAATCCTGTTATTTTTTGTTTATAGTATTTGAATATAACCAAGGGCAATCAATAAAAAGTGGTGCTTGTTTTCCTTCTGACGCAGTTTCTAATCTTTTATTTCTAAATTTCATTCTTTCTTCATCAGGTAAATATAGTCTTTCATGACCCCAAAAACTTGGCCCTTCAAAAGTTTCTATTGGCTTCCATGTATTTGGATCAATAACTCTTCCACCCCAACCATTTTCAATAAAAAAACCTGATGGTGTTATTGAATAAAATGAAGTCATATAGTCATTGGTGTGTCTTCCTAAAGTATAAGCAATTTTATTGTCTTCATATTGTAACAAGTCATATCCTTGGCCAACATCATCAAGACTATTGTATTCGACCATAAAATGATGAAAGCCTGTTCTTCCAGATCCAAATAATGCTAAACTATGATGTCTTCCGTTAACATGAAAAAAACATAAAGAAATAGGTGTATGACTGTAGTCACTTATTTTGAAACCTAAGACTTCTGTATAAAATGGTATCAAGTCATCAATTTTTTTTACATGTACTACAGCGTGACCCATACCTAATGCACCAGTTTTAAATCCTGAAATTGGACGCCCTGGTTTAAATGGATCGGTATCATTCATTGGATTGTAAACTAATTCAATTCTATTTCCTTGTGGATCATTGAAATAAATTAAATCCTCTACAAATCTCTGATCAGCAAATGAACTTTTTCCTTTGGTTACCTCAATTTTATTTTCTTCTAGCTTTGAGGCAAAAGATTTTAAGTCGTCTTTATTTTCAACCTCCCAACCTAGAAATCCAAGATTATCTCCTTTATCACCTGTAATGGTTAAACGTTGTTTTTGATCGTCCATTCGAAAAGATAAAATACCTTTTCCTCTATCAACTAGTTGCATTCCTAAATTTTTTTGACTGTAATAAGACCAGTCTTCAAATTTATCTGAATTAACTCCAATATAACTTAGAGCTTTTATAGCCATTTAAAATTCCTTAAATTAAATGAGCCCACATAAAATGTGGACTCATAAATAGTGTGTGTTATTTTAGCCTTCTACAGCAGTGATAATTTCTCTTGCTCTATTTAGAACAGCATCACCATCAAGACCTTTTCCACTCATTTCTTTTAACCAATTTGATTCTATTGGTGCCAAGATTTTTTTGTATTCAGCAATAACATCATCTGAAGCAATTATAATTTCATGCCCATCTCTTTTTGAAATTTCATTTTTCATAATTGCGTTTTGATTATCAATCAAACCTGACGCCCAGTCACCAAAAGCATGGCCACTATATTTATTTATACAAGCCTGATCTCCTGCTGGTAAACTATTGAATTTATCTTCATTCATAATTAAACCAAACGTAGCGTTAGTGATATTAACTTCAGTATGATACTTGGTTACATCAAACAATCTGAATGAACCTACAGCAGTGTATGGAAATGGAGTTCCGTCTACAACACCTTTGCTTAAAGCTTCAGAAGTTCCTGGAGCAGGTACTTTCACTCCTGTTGCACCCAAAGTTTTTAAAATTGTTCCAGCAATTTTACTTGGTACTCTCATTTTCTTACCTTTAAAATCTGCAGGTTTAACAACTTTAGTATCCTTCATATGAATTTGATATCCAGGATTAGAGTGAAGACCAATTACTTTAATTCCTGCCATTTCTTTATCTAAATAACCTTCGTTAAAAAGAGTATTTAAAGCTGTAGTTCCAGCTTTAGATGTTCTTGTAAGAAACGGTAATTCAATTACTGAACTTAAAGGAAATTGACCACCAATATATCCTAAAACTGTCCATGAAATATCTGCAACACCTGATGTTACGATATCATATTGTTTAGGAGGACTTCCTAGTACTCCACCAGCATACATTTTTACATTTAATGTTCCCGAACATTGATTAACTTTTGTTGCCCAAGCTGCAAGAATTTTACTTGCAATAAATGCTTTTGGTGGTTCAAAAGTCGCTAACTTAAGTTCAGTTGCAGAAGATGCATTAACTATACTGAAAGAAAAAATTCCAATAATTAATCCAATTAATTTCTTTTTCATAAAATTATCCCCTTATTGTTTAAAATTATTCTAAAATAGTAACTTGAAATTTAGATTATTTCATCTTTTATTGTGTTAGATAAAACACCAATTTGGGTCACTTCTACCTCAACTTTATCGCCAGGTTTCATGAAAACTGGTGGGTTTCTTTTAAATCCAACGCCTCCTGGTGTCCCTGTAACCAATACATCTCCAGCTCTCCATGCCATTGCTTTTGAAACATAAGAAATCAATATTGGTATATCAAAAATTAATTGGCTTAATTTAGCATTTTGCATCACTTCACCATTTAATCTAGTTTCAAGAGTAAGTTCTTTATAATCTTTGATATCTTCAGCAAGAACCATGTGTGGGCCAAAGCTTCCTGTCTTTTCAAAATTTTTTCCCATTCCAAATTGTCTTGTGTGTCTTTGCCAGTCTCTAATAGTACTTTCGTTATAACAAGAATAACCAACTATGTGTTTTAAGGCATCTTCTGGCTTTATATGTTTGCCACCTTCTCCCATTATTACAGCCATCTCACCTTCAAAATCTAAATTATCAGACGCAATCGGTCTTTGTATTGCTTGTAAATGTGCAGTTTGACTTTCTGGGAAACGATGAAAAATTACAGGATTTTCCTCAACAGTTCTATTTGTTTCCTTAACATGTTCACTATAATTCAAGCCTACACAAATGATTTTTCCAGGATTTGGTATTAATGGTAAATATTCAATATCATTAACGCTTAAATTACCAGGGTTTGCAGAAGCATATTTCTTTGCTTCTGAGATACCTTTTTTAAAAATTAGATCTTTTAAAGAAGTTGCTCCTGAAATTTTTCCTGTGAGATCTGTTATAAGATCATTATCTAAAATACCAAATTTATGTTCATTGTTATGCGAATAAGAAATAAACTTCATAAATAATACTTTCTGTTTTAAAACAACCTTATATGCTAATGTTTCATATATTTGAAGATAGTTTTTTAAAATATGAATAAAATATTTGATTACTCAGCAATTGCCTCTGGTTTGATACTTTTACTTTTATCTGTATTAACTTTTTGTGACGTATTTGGTCGAAGATTTTTAAACTCTCCTGTTACAGGAACAATCGAATTAGTTGAAATTGGCATGGCTTTAGTTGCTTTCTTAGCAATGCCCAGAGCTTTTTTTTTTAAATGCAAATGTATCTGCAGATTTTATTAATAATTTAAATTTAGGAATATTTAAAACTTGGCTCATAATTCTTAAATTTTTTTTAATGATAATCATTATGTCTTTAATGGCATATGCAACGACAAAAACATCACTGAAATTTATGTCAAATGAAAGAGTTACGATTGATTTAGAATTATATTTTTATCCTTTTTATTTTATTTGTGCTTTTGGTATGTGGCTAAGTGTATTAGCTATTATTTTTTGGTTTATTAAAGAATTATCTCAAACAAAGACTATAAAGGAAAATATTTAATGGAAATGGGTCCAATCATTAATGGAGGTATAGCTTTTGCGGCGGTCTTAATACTTATGGTTTTAAATATCCCAATTGGGATTGCAATGTTACTTGTTGGATTCACTGGATTTGCATTAATATCAGGTTTTGATCCTGCTATTTTTGTTTTAGGAACTGCACCATTTGATGCAGTATCAAAATATACTTTATCAGTACTTCCGCTTTTTGTTTTGATGGGAAATCTTGCAAACAGTGCAAACTTATCTAGAAATTTATATGATGCTGCTTATGCGGTGGTTGGTCACTACAAAGGTGGTTTGGCAATGTCAACTGTTGGAGCTTGTGCAGGTTTTGGAATGATTTGTGGATCTTCTATTGCAACCGCAGCAACGATGTCTCAAATGGCAGGACCAGAAATGAAAAGACATGGTTATAGTGATGCTTTAATAAGCGGATCAATCGCATCCGGAGGAACTCTTGGAATTATAATCCCTCCAAGTGTTATTTTAGTCATTTATGCATATTTAACAGAGCAATCAGTTCAAGAACTATTCTTTGCAGCATTAATTCCAGGACTTATAGCTGTAATTTTATATATGATAGCGATAAGGGTTTATCTCATAGTCTATCCATCACAAGGAGGTTATGGAAAAAAAATGCCTCTTAACGAGAGAATTTCTGCAATTTCAAAAGTATTTCCAATCTTTTTGATCTTTGCAATTATAATGGGTGGTCTTTACTTGGGTTTCTTCACCGCCACAGAAAGTGCTGCCGTTGGAGTAATTTTAGTTTTAATTTTTATTTTTGCTAGAGGGCAACTAACTTTAAATTTATTAAAAGATGCATTATGGACAACAATTAAAACTGTTGGTTCTTTATATTTAATTGTAATTGGCGCAAGTATATTCAATTATTTAATTACAGTAACACAACTTCCTTTTGCAGTTGTTGATTTTATAAATTATTTAGAACTAACACCATTGGGAATTATTTTAGTCATATGTGTAATCTATCTTGTACTTGGAACTGTAATGGACTCTTTAGCAATGTTATTTTTGACAATTCCAGTTTTTTTTCCAGTAATAGTTGATGCAGGTATAGATCCTGTTTGGTTTGGTATTTTTGCTGTGATAGTAGTTGAGTTTGGGTTGGTTTCACCACCTGTTGGAATGAATTTGTTTGTAATTAAAGGAGTGATGCAAAATACACCTCTACAAACTATTTGGTTTGGAACAATTCCTTTTTTACTAACCGATGTAATTAGAGTTGCGCTTATTATTGCTTTTCCAGCGATATGTTTATATTTACCAAGTTTAATGGCGTCTTCCTGATTACCACACACCAATCATGATACCATCATCTTTGGTATAGTCTCTATCTTTAGTCACGAACTCGTCAGTAGCTGCAACTCTATTTTTTCTATCTATGATTCTTTTTAAAAGTAATTCTTTCATTTCTTCTCTAATCTTCGAATGTTTTTCAGATTTACCCAAATCATTAAACTCGTCAGGATCATTTTTCAAATCAAACAATTGTGGCTCAAAACCTTTGTAATAAATATATTTCCAATCATTATTCCTAACCATAAAAGCTCTTGCATCTGAGGCTCCTATGTTAAGAATTTTTCTAGCTTCATTAAATGCATAATCTATTTCACTAAAAACAAATTCTTTCCAATTCTTAGTGCTTTCTCCTTTTAATAATGGAATTAATGAATCCCCTTCTAATCTATGTTTGCTCACTGGACTTTCTACTGCATCCAAAAATGTTGGCAGTAAATCAATAGCCTCTATAAATCTTTTTTCTTTTATGCCTCTAGTTTTATTTGCGTACTCACTTGGATCATAAATAATCATTGGAACTCTTACTGACTGCTCATGAAATAATTCTTTTTCTCCCAACCAATGATCGCCTTGGTAGTCTCCATGATCTGAAGTAAATATGATCATCGTATCATCCATATGACCCGCTTCTTCTAGAAATTTAAACAACCTTCCTAGGTTATCGTCAATTTGTTTAATTAAACCCATATATCCAGAAAGAACTGTGTTTCTCACTTCATCTTTTGAAAAAGTTTTGGAAATACTATTTTCCATAAATGCTTTATAAACTGGGTGATCATTATTTCTTTCAGCATCATTTCTGTGAACAGGATAAAATTCATTAGCAGAATACATATTGTGATAAGGGGCTGGTGCCATATAAGGCCAATGAGGTTTGATATAAGACAAATGTAAAAACCATGGTTTGTTTTTACTTTCTTCTATAAATTCCATTGCTCGATTAGTCATGAAAGCTGTCTCGGAATGCTCTTCTGGAATTCTAGCAGGCTTATTAGAATTTCTTAATCGCCAACCACTTAATATTTCACCGTTTTCTCCCTCAGCAGAATTCGCCCAATCATTCCAAGGATTGGGGCCGTCATATCCAAGTTTATTTAACCATTCATTATAAGATAAAGTTTTTTTTGAATTTTTAATTTGATTGTTTGGATGAAGTCCATCGTCTCTCTCATAAGGATCAAATCCTGGTTCACTGACAATCAATCCTATTTCTGTATCTTTATTTATACCAAGTCTACTCATTCCCTCTAAATCTGGTCTCATATGAGTTTTACCAACTACACCTGTTCTTATTCCTGATTGACGTAGATAATCTCCAATAGTTAATTCCCCAATTGGAAGTGGAACCTGGTTCCAGGTAGATCCATGACTAAAAACTGTTCTGCCTGTGTAATAAGATGCTCTTGAAGGACCACACACTGGTGATTGCACAAATGCATAATCAAATTGGACTCCCTTTTTTGCTAAATTATCTATGTGAGGAGTTTTTAGATGAGGGTGACCATAACAAGAAAGATAATCCCATCTCAATTGATCGGCCATTATGAAAAGAATATTTCGAATTTTGTTCATAAGTTTAAAAATAACTTATCTAAAATTCTAAAGTTTTTGAAGACCCATCTTTATAAGTGAACTCTACTTTTTTTTCTGAAATACTTTTTATTGACATAAAACCATCATATTCAGCAATAAATTCATTTAATTTTTTTCTACTTTTCTTGCTCATTTTTGCTCCTGGGGCATTTACACCAACATCAATAATTATTTCTGCTCCATTTAAAAATGCATTTACCCATGCTTTCACTGGAGGACCACAGGTCATCGCCTCTGTCAACCAAATAGGTTTATCAATATTAACACTTTTTAATAATTCAGCAAATTCATCTACCCATAGCTCTTTATCACATTGTCCGTCTGGACCACTTATATGATGAATATTTGCTATATCAAAATGATCTTTGATTTCTGGTAAAACTGATTTCCAATATTTTTTATTTTCAGGAAACATACCTGCAGCTCCAGCCATAACAATTACTGCATCTGGTTGTTTTTCTTTTATTACTTTTGATGAAAAATTAAAGATTTCAATAAAATCTTCCTTACTTCCTTTAAAGAACATTTTAAATTCTGGTTCATTCATTACATCCCAATATTTAATAGGTTTAGTTAATCCAGGCATATCATTTGAACCATCACCATCATAACGATCAACTAATTTTGTAAGAAAATTTTTATAATCATCCATTGAGCAAGGTTTGCTTAAATATTTAGTAAAACGTTTACCAAAAGGACTTTTTGCTTTTTTTCTTTTACAAGATTTTTGCTCCCAATCTGCGTGAGGCCATATGGTTGCAAGAATTGTTTGATTATGCTCTTGAGCATAAACAACATATTGATCTACATCATCCCAAGTAAACTTTCCTTTATCTCTTTCGATATGATTCCAAATAAAAGGCCCTGGATGAGGTCTGACCCACTGACCATCTTTACCTCGCATTTTATCATCTCGCATTTCTGTTAATTCTCCAAATCTTGATTCAGAATTTGCAAAATTAGTTGAGAATAAAAATGATAATAAAATTATTAATATTTTTTTCATTTAATTGAGTAAATATCCTCTAATTTTTGATTTTGTAAATCTTCACAATTATATCCAAGTTTTTTTAATTTTAACTTATCACATGATTTAGCTTTTCTTATTTCATCATAAAAAATAACATGATTTGCATCACCAGATGATTGAGCAGCACCTCTATAGATTCCAAATTGTACAGTAATTTGATCTTCTGGCACAGCAGTCCTACCAATATAATGATAAACTAGTTTTCCATTTACCCATAACTTAAAAAAACCCTTCTCAATGCTTGGTGTCCAATTTGCATTTACAACAAAATCATTCCATTGACCGAATAATTTATTTGTATTTATTATTTTTTTAATTGCTTTTGTATTATCATTTGAATTGCATTTCTTATTTAATTTTGAAGGATGAATACAATGAAATCTTGTAACTAATTCAAAATGTTTATTTTTTAGATCAAAATTTACTGGGGGTTTATCATAATCAATATTATGAAATTGACCCATCGTTATCCATGCAGCTTTAATTACTGGTGTATCGCTCGGTAAAAACATAGAATGAGCATGCCAAGAGTTTCCACTAATTCCTGTTAATTTATCATACTCAATACCAAATTCGTGTCTCTCAGCTGGAGGACTAGCTTTACAATCATTATAGGAACCTTTTTTTTTCTGGTGGCAATCACCTTTCCTTACCTCCATTCGAACAGATTTTTTTCCTAAACGAACTGGGAAATTTTTATCCTTATTAACAATTTTGTATGCATAATTTGGGGTCATACATTTATTATCCCCTGAATATGTACAACTAAGACCCCAGAGAGATCCCATATCATTTTTATAACCTTGAACTATATCTTTAGAAAATTTTATTTTTTTTTTAACATTTATTTCATTAGCAAGACCATTATTATGAAGCAGTAAACTAAGAAATACTATTCCCAAAAATTTTTTCATTTGAAATTCTTAATTACATCATCTTTTTTCTTACCAACTCGTACTTCATCAAAATATATCACTTGAGTAGGTATATCTTTTTTAAATCTTTGCTTATAGAAACTTACTTTCGATCTATATATTCCAAACTTAAAATAACTTTTAACACCTTTGCTTTTGGTTGGTCCTTTAAAATCATAAACTAATTTATCATTGGCCCACAATTTTAAAAAACCATCATCTTTATGTGACCATTTTACGTTAACTAAAATATCGTTCCATTTTCCTAGTAATTCTTCTTTAGATAATATTTGCTTATTCTCCACAGTATATTCTGGAACATAATTTTCTATCCAGTACCCACCACGTTTATTTTTAAACATCCAAATAACATGTTTTTTTTCTTGATGAAATTGACCAAGTATCACTGAAACTGGATCAACATTTTTAAAATCTTCGGGCATAAAAATTGACCAAGCATACCAGCGCTCGCCTTTACTAACCCTGTACCTTCCGCTCAACTCATGTCTTTCACGATTTTTTTTACAATCATTCCAACCACCATCTTTATCTTTTCCACAATCACCAGCTCTAAGTTCAAACCTTATTGATTTTTCACCCGCACGTACTGGATGGCCATCTGATTTATTAACCACTTCCATTCCATACTTTTTGTAATATTTTCCAGTTAAACTTTTTTTGAATTTGCTTCCTGAGACTACATCTTTTGGTAAACTTACTGCAAATACATTGCTCCACAATAAAGAACAAAAAATTACTATTGCTAGAAATATTTTCATTTACCTTTTTTGATTACTGAGTGAGCAATTTTCATCCAATTAAAATCTCTGTGGATAGCCATGGTCGTAACAATTCTTCCTGTATCAAAATCAATCATTAATGTTTGACCACCATAACCATCCATAACAAATATGTGTCTTTTCTTCATTCCAGATGGTTCTAAATGAAAAAAACCACCATATGATTTGGTATTTGTAAATGCATGTTTTTTATTACTGTAGTCATATTTTTTTTTAACTTTTCTCTCAAAAATAGATTTTAAATACTTTCCTTCACAAGTATCATTTTGCCAATCTTGCAACATGGCTCTTGCAATCCTCAAATAATCATATCTAGTTGTTAAAAAAGTACTAGTTGTTGATTTATTATTATTAGTTGATTCTTCACTCATTACTAAAACGGTTTCATGCTCAATTCCAACTTTTTTTCTAAAAACATCATCTAATAAATTTTGAAAGTCATCCTCTCCAGCTTTGAAAATTAAATAATTCAAAATTAAATGTGGTAGTAAATTATTATAAGCCCATTTTTTTTTGGATTTTTTTGAGTCTTTTAATTCTTTATTCATTGCACTTGAAATTGTTCGGTTTGTTACAGAATATCTTGAAGATGAATTAGCAAATATATTGCTTTTATCTTCTGAAGAAAAATACTTTTCATCTCCAGCTTGCATATTTAGTAAATCGATAATTTTTTGATTATGATAAAGGGTATTTTTTAATATAGGCCAATCATTCAATTGTGCATCAATACTATCAACGTATCCTTTGCAAATAGCATGCCCTAAAATGTAAGAAGCAAAACTTTTTCCAACTGATTGAGAGTGGTATTTAGTTTCATTTGTAAATACTTTACCAAACTTGTCTTTGGGACTTATTTCATCTACAACAATTTTTCCATCTTCATAAAGTAAATAACTTAACAAAGCAGTTTTCTGCATTTGTTTTTTGATTATTTCATCATCTCTTAAATCAAATTTAAATTTGTATGGTTTGTCTGATGACTTAATTTCACTATACTTTGGATTATTGTTCCAATTACCATTAGTGTACTCCCAAAAATAATAAAGTAATGTTTCGTAGTTTGGCTTTTTAACTTTTTCAGGAATTTCAGATCTACCATTGTAGGTATTAATTTTATAATTAGGTATATACTTTTTGAATTGATCACAATTATTGTAATACCAATGCTGACTGAATTTTTTTAGGGATTTACATTTTCCTTCCCCTTGTCCAATCTCAAATTTAACAAATTCAGTAAATTTATGTTTTACTAACCATTTATCAAATTGTTTTAAATGGTTTTCATTTGCTTGAGCTGAAAAACTTAAAAGTAGAGATAGAAAAATAATTATAATTTTTTTCATTGACCTTTTTTAATTACAGAATGCGCTATTTTTTTCCAATTGTAGTCTGTATGCATTGAATTAATCACAACAATTCTTCCTAAATCAAAATCTATCATTATATTTTGGCCAGCAAAACCATTCATTCCCATTACATTTCTTTTTTTCATCCCTGTATAATTTGTATAAAACTTTCCTGCATATGATTTTGGGTTTAGTGTTGATGTGTTGTCGTCTTTCCATTTGTGATTCATAGGAATTCTTAATTCGTGCAAAGTTTTTAAATATTTTCCAACACAAGTATCATTTTGCCAATCGTCCAACATTGCTTTAGCTATTCTCAAATAATCATACCTTGAAGCTCTAAATGAATATCTTATAGGACCATCTTGATCTCTTACTTTATATTCTTTTAAGATTGTATTATTTCTATTATTGGATTTAACAGTTCTATCATTCATTTTCAAAAACCATACATCGTTTTCTACTTTTGCTTTATCTATAAATATTTCATCTAAAAGATTTTGAAATTTGCCTTCTGATTTGAACCAAACATAATTTATTAAAAGATTGCTGAGAAAGTTAGTATATTGGTATTTGCTTTTTGCTTTTTTTGAATTTTTAAAAACTCCCTTTTTTAAGTGAAATTCAACTGTATTTGCGTTTGCATTTTTTTTGTATTTATTTGTTTTTAAATCTTTATCAGCATACTGTTGATGACCTGCAGCCATATTTAGAATATTGATTAATTTTTGATCATAAAAAAGTGTATTTTCTAATAGAGGCCAATCATTTAATCTATGATCAACTCCGTTTATATATCCTTTACATATTGCATGACCTGTAACATAAGAAGCTAGACTTTTTCCTACTGACGCGCTTGTAAACTGAGTGTTGTTATTATACAAAATTCCAAACCTTTCTTTCGGTGATATTTTGTCTATTGTAATTTTATTATCTTCATAAAGTAAGTAACTAAGCAAAGCCGTCTTTTGCATGTGTTTTTCAATAAATTTTGAAGTTTTATCATTTCTTAATTCTGTTTTAAATTTATAAGGATTTTTAGATCCTTTAGATCCAGCACGGTCATATTCATTTTCCATTTCTAGGTAACTAAATAAATAGTAAAGCAGGGTATCCTTATTAGGCTTTGTGCCCCAAGGGATTTCTGATGATTTAAAAAATTTTATTTTTAGATTATTTGTAGCTTGAATTTTATGACATTCAAGCCAGAACCACTCGTTAGTTTTAACCTTTGGTTCATCAATAAGACCAACCTTTGGTACTTTTAAACCATGTTTTTGAATTAATTTTTTGCATCCTGCTTTTTGTTCAATATTTATATACTGAGTATGACCGTTGTCTAATAACCACTTGTTAAACTCGTTAAGATAATTATCACTTGCAAATACGTTGCTGGACAAAAATACTAAGCTAAAAATAATAAGTATAAGTTTTTTCATGAATTAAGCTTTAAATAGCTTGTCAGATAAATTTGGTAGGCTCTCCCCCCAGAAAACTTCTTTGGTAATTTTTTTGAAATCTACGTCAAAGACTGTAGACATTGCTGAAGCATAGATTGCTCTTGAATCTATTGTAGAATTTAAGTCTCTTCCCTCAAACAATTCTTTTTTCTTTAATCCTGGCCAATCCGTATGAACTTGTGCTTTTTTAACTAATCCACCTGCCATTAAAATAGCTGAACCATAACCATGCTCTGTTCCATTACTACTGTTCTGCTTAATTGTTCTACCAAACTCAGTTAGTGTTAAAACTAAAGTATTATTAAATGCCTCTTCGGACATTGAAGATTTTAAAGATCTTACAATATTATCATAATCTGATAGGCAATCTGCATGAGCACCATCTGTTGCTCCTTGCGCAGCATGCGTGTCGAAACCATCCACTTCAAAGACTGCAACTTTAGGTCCATCGGGTTTTGATAACTCTGTACCAGCACTTGAAGCTAAAATCCAAGCATCATCTCTTGATCTATTGTTAAAATCTCTATTTAGAATTATTTCCAAATTGTCACTTAATAATTTTTCATCATGCTCTTTGTAAGCTTGTTTTATAATTTCTAGAGTAGAAGGATAAGGTAAACTTCGACCTACAGGAAAATAATTATTATTCATTGGAACACCTCTAATTAATAAAGGCATAGGAAGAGCTAAAGCCAATCCTTGTCCTGTTAATCCAGCTGTCTTCATTCCCCTTCCAAGCCAACCTGTTTTCTCTTGGTAAGGTATTTTACCTCCCGACTCCATTAAATTTTGGCCGTCAAAATGTGATCTACCTGTATAAGGAATATTTGTTGCATGTACTGCAGCACTTAAATTTTGATCCCAAAGACTTTTGAATGTTTTTAAAGCTGGATGTAAATCAAAATCTGATGTTAATTTTAAAGTTCTATCAAGATTAATTTTACTTCTTAATTTCTCAAAATTTTTGTCGCCTTTAACTGGGATCGCACATAGGCCATCCATTCCACCACGTAACATTATAATTACCAGATTTTTCTTTTTGCCTGAATTTGCATAACTATGAGGACTAAAACCGGCAAAATATAGTGAGGTTAAGGCTGTTGTTTTTAAAAAATCTCTTCTTGATATCTTCATGCTTTTAAAAACTCCGGGTGATTAAAAAGTAAAGTATGTTTTTCAACAGACCTATTTTTTTGATTTAAGTATTTCATTATTTTACTCGGGTTGTCAAAATTTTTCTCAACCATTTGTTCATAATATTGTGCATTTTTGTTATTTTCCATTTTAGTAAAATTATGACTTGCTTTTGCATAAACTAATCTTCTAATTAATAATTCTGGTGAAATCCAATCATCAGAATGATCTGACCAACCATTTGGTTGCTTTGCTCTATAAGGATGATGACCAATATTTTCTAATATCCACTTCGGTTCCTGTTGTGAATCAAATGGTCTTTGACCTAGCTCGTATTTATCCATTAGCTCTGGTGAAGGTGGCCAATTTAAATCTGCAATTTTTGCAACTTGAATTAACCAATTTTCAGGTGTCTGAAATTTTTTGTATTTATCATTGTATTCAAAAGCAACTTTAAGTGCGGCCTTATGAATTTCAGGAATAAAGCCATCTGATTTTTTAAATGCATCAATAATTGGTTGTTTCATATCTTTCGACGGCTCATCTGTAATTAAAAATCTACAAAGTCTTTCTGCAACGAAATCTCTACAGTTTGGATGATTAACTAAATCTTTAATTACAACAGCTAATGCTTTTTTACCTTTTTTATATTCTTTCCCTAAAACATTTTTTTTACCTCTTTGATGATATTCAGAGTTAAACCAAACATTTCCTGTTTCTAAATTTTTTTTACTATATCGGTGTTGCCATCCTGTCATTATATATGCAAGCTGTACTACATCTTCTTGTGTATAACCGGCTTTTGGAGAAACTGTGTGAAGTTCTAATAATTCTCTAGCATGATTTTCATTAATAGTTGCTGGTTCTTTTTTTCTTTTCCTCCAATCTTCACTAGCTGTTACACTTTTTGGTCCGGCACTTTCACTATTATCCAAATGATGAATCATTGCCCATGAAGTTGTTACATCGTAAACCATTTTTTCAAATGTTTGATTCAAATTTGGCCGAATAACCTCTCGTTGATAAGCACCTGTTGAATAATGAGCTAAAAAATCCTTATCACTAATAGCAAAGAAGTTTCCCCAAAACATCCATAGCTTTGCAAGCACTGGGTGCTTACTATTAATTCCCTCATTATGTCTAATAGATATTTCTAGTGGCTCCCAGAACCTTTGACCTGTTTCATGTCTTAATTTATCTTTGTGAGTTTTATATAAAGTTTTGTTATCTTTGTATTTTTTTCTTAAAACTTTTCTATCACCATACACCCAGTCTCTATAACGACCTCTTAATTCTTTTTCTGTGTATATTTTTCCTGTCCAGGATAACTTTGGAATATCATTTAACTGATTTAAGGCCCAATTAAGTGGATCGGAAGGAACTTTCTCTTTAGGGCCTATACCAAAGGCAACTTTTCTAAAATAGTTTTTCATATTTTTTTGTTGTCCCTTGTTTTACAAGTCAGCACAACCAGACTTGCTCCATTAAAATTATGTTATTAAAAAAAAATTTTTAAGTCAATATCAATTGTATTTACTTAATTTTATCTATTTCATGGATGTTGTTTAACGAATTATTAAACTCTTCAATATTTTCTCTTAAAGCTAAACTAGAAATTGAATAAATCATTATCAATAACAAAACTAATGGCAATGAAGTAATTACTGAGGCGTAGCTTTTGATCAGCAATATATAAAAAATAATAAATAAAGCTGATCGAATTAGAACAGTTTTTCTAAAAACACTAATTATTGAAAGTGAGTGTTTTAATAAGTTAAAAAAACTCATTTGAGACGGACCAAAATACCTTTTACCTCTTATGGATGGAATAGAAATTAAATCTTTTTCTATTTTTTTTAATGAACCAGAAAAACTATTCCAAGTAGCTTTTTCTTCTAATATTTTTTTCACTGTTGCTTTTGATAAACATGTAAAATTACCAAATTTAATTGATTGTCCTGTAAAAGCTAAAGTCAAAAATTTATGAAATTGATAACAAGCTTTAAAAATTAAGCCCTCTGATCTTTTTATTCTTTCGCCTACAATAGATTTTTTGCTATCTTGTTGGGAAAGTTTGATAAAATTTTTAATTTCCTCAGGTCTATCTTCACCATCTCCATCCATGGGAATTACAAAATCAAAATCTTTTTTTTCAAAAATATATTTTAATCCAGAGGCAATACATCTTGCGTGGCCTCTGTTCTCTATCATATTTATTATCTCAATTGAATTTAAGTTCTCAATATATGGATAGGTATCAACTATTTGTTGTGATGAAGCATCATTTATAACAACTATTGATATCTCATGATTTAAATCCCTTATTTCATAATTAATATTTTCAATAAGTAGTTTTAAAGACTCCCTGTCATTATAAATTGGAATTAAAATTACATATTTCATTTATCTTGATCCTACACAAACATTATCAAGACACATGTAATCTTTCAATTGATCAAGTTTTTCTCTCTCAACAATCCCTTCCCAAACAGGTCGTGATTTTAGGTGATAAGATAAATTCCCAGCACTCCATTCATCTCCCAAAACAACATTTATTGTTGAATTAAACTGTTGATCCCAAGCATATTGGGTTTTTATTGCAATTTCTTTACCTAGATAATCTGTTCTCTTATCATCTTTTGAAATTGAAACATAAGCATAAAGAGTTGGCGATAAAAAAAAGAAGAAAATAAATCCAATCATGAATGGTTTGATATTTTTAATCTTTATTTGTGCTTGGAACAAATAAACAAATAATGACCCAAAAAATAAATAAAATGGCGTGATCCACATAGTTCTAATTTTTGATCCAGTAACCAATGAAGTTAAAAACATTAAAACTATTGGCAAAATATTAACTGCTAATAAGAAAAGTAATTTTTTATCTTTAAAATTTAATTTAAACTTAGTTTTTTCGACCAACAACCATGTCAATAAAAAAAATGGAACTAGTATTCCTAATTGCTTTAACAAAAAGATTAATGAGAATTTAATGTGATCTACAAAACTGGATAGCTCTAAACCTGTTCTGGTCAACCCGTATGTAATAGTAATAAAATCGTTATTATATAACCATATTAAATGTGGAACTAAAACTACTAAGAAAACTTCAATAGTTATAAAATATTTAAAATCAAATTTTCTCTCTTTTTTAAAGAAAATTAAATAAACAAATAAAAGTTCAATAGAAACTAATAAATAAATAAATAGATATTTTGATAGGAACCCAAAAGCAGCAAATAAACCTACAAAAATACAATCTAAAAACTTTATTTCTTTACCACTATAAATTTTCCAAGAGTAATAAACTGTTAAAGAAGAATGGTAATTGACATACGTTTACATTAAATTCTGGTGTGGTGAAATTATAAAAATAAATAGCTTCAATTAATAATACAGAAATTAATCCTAATAATTTATTGTTAAATATTTCATTTGAAAACTTAAAAACATAATAAAAAGAAATAATTACAAAAATTTGACTTAATAAATAATAAGCCCAGTCTTGAGAACCAAAAATTTGATAAAAAACTTCTGGGAAAAAAGCACTCATTGGTGGATGTTTATTAAAACCCCAATCTAAGTTACTACCCCAAGCTAGAGCTTCGATTGTATCAAGTGGTAAATTATTATTTGTGAGTGATGGAATCAGCGTCCAAAAAATTAGATGAGCTGTAACAAAAATATAAAAAACATTATCGATATTTTTGTTATTAATGGTCATTTATAAATATTTATATCAATTAAGCTTGCTTGACACCCCTAATTTGCTGAATATACTCCGAGCGATTAAAATTACGCTATGCCAAAGACTGCTAAAGCTAAGAAAAAAGTATCAAAGCCAAAAACTAAAGTTGTAAGTAAAGCAAAACCAACTTCATCTAAAGTTGTACCTAAAGGTCCTATAAAAATTTCAAAAACTTACGTTCCAAAAGATACTGAAAAATATATGTGTGAAAAACACAAAGTATATTTTAGAATTAGACTAACAGAATGGAAAAAAGAATTAATTAAAGCTAATAATGAAGCTCTATATAATGGTGGGATGGATGACAATAATATTTCTGCAGATATTGTTGACCAAGCTAACTCCTATATTGATAGCAATGTAGAGATGAAAGCAATTAATAGACAAATTAAATTAATTTCAGAAATTGATAAAGCTCTAAGAAGAATTCGAGAAGATACTTATGGTTATTGTTTGGACACTGCAGAGCCAATTGGATTAAAAAGATTAATGGCAAGACCTGTTGCTAAATATACTATTGCTGCACAAGAAAAGCATGAAAAAGAAGAAAAAGTTCATGCAGATGACTAGAAATGAAAAAGAAATCATCTAAGCAAAATTCAATCTCTTTCCTATTTGCTAAGAAATATATTTATTTTTACTATCCTTTTTTCTGGATTGTCTTGTTGATATATTTATTTTTAAAATGAATAAAAAATTAATTTTAATAATTATTGTTATTGTAGCTATTGAATTTTCAGGTTATGGAATTCTTAGTACTCTTTATAGGTTATTTGGATAAATCTTTAAAGTTTAGGAATTTTGGCTTCCTTATCCATAAAAGCATAACCTTTAATAACAGCTTCTCTGTCAGCTATTTCTAAATACCATCTAGATAAATTTTTATAATTTTTCAAACCAATATCATGCCATTCATGTCTTGCCATCCATGGCCACGTTGCAATATCAGCGATGGTGTAATCAGATCCTGCAAGAAATTTTGACACCTTTAATCTTGCGTCTAATTCTCCATAAATTCTTTTAGTAATTTTAAAATATCTTTCCTCACCGAACTCACTTTTACCTGGATTGTAGTGATGGAACTGATGATGTTGACCAATCATGGGTCCTACTGTTCCCATTTGAGCCATCAACCATTGATTAATAACCAGTCTATCTTTTTCACTATAAAGTTTTCCACTTTTATCACCTAAATACATTAAAATTGCGCCGGACTCGAAGAGGCTTTTATTGTTTTCATGATCAATGATGACAGGGATTTTTCCAAAAGGACTTAGCTTTATGAATTCTGGTTTGAATTGTTCATCTTTACCAAGATCAACTTTGGTTACTTTATAGTCATAACCAATTTCTTCAAGCATGATACTTATTTTCCATCCATTAGGAGTGTTGGCAGAAAAAAGCTCTATCATTTTTTAATTCCAAGTCTTTCTTGTGCGGCCTTGGATGTTGTTGTGAATTCAAATCTTAATTTTTCATCTGGTTTAGCATATTTAAAACATCCTCTTGCAGCTAATGCACCTTCATGAAAACCTGAAAGTATTAGTTTTAATTTACCTGGGTAAGAACAAATATCACCTATAGCAAATATTCCGTTAATATTTGTTTCAAAGTTTTCAGTATTAACTTCAATAGTTTTTTTATTTATATTTAATCCCCAATCTAAAATAGGGCCAAGTTGCATAATTAAACCAAAAAAACCTAATACATAATCACATTTAATTTCTTTAATTTCTCCTTCATCATGCTTAATTTTTATACTTTCAATTTTTTTATCTCCACTAACAGAATCTATCTGGTATTTTGTAAATAAATTTAACTTTCCTTGATTATTTAGATCTTTTACTTTTTGAACACTTGCTTCTGCACCACTAAAACCATCTCTCCTATGAATTAAATTTACTTTAGAGGAGTTTGATAATTCAATAGCCCAATCTAAAGCGGAGTCTCCTCCCCCAAAAATTGAAATAGTTCTGTCTTTAAATATTGATTTATCTTTAATAGAATAAAATAAAGAATTGCCTTCAAATTTTTCACATTCTTTTACTGAAAATTTTCTAGGCTCAAAAGAACCAACACCGCCAGCTATTACAATTGCAGCAACATCAAACTCTACTCCACCAGAAGTTTTAACATGCCATCTATTTTGATTTTTTTTTAACTGTTCTACTCTCTCATTTAAATGAAATTTAACATTGAAAGGTTTAATTTGTTTCAGAAGATTATTGGTTAGCTCTTCCCCAGTGCACTCTGGCACGGCTGGAATATCATAAATGGGTTTATCGGGGTAAAGCTCAATACATTGACCGCCTGCTTTATCAAGATTGTCTACTATTTCACAACTTAGTCCAATTATCCCAAGTTGATGAGCGCAAAATAATCCTGTTGGCCCTGCTCCAATAATTAATACATCTGTTTTATTCATCTAACCTTGCTTTGATGGAATATTAACTTCTAAACCATCTAGCTCATCTGAAACTATTAACTGACAGCTCAACCTGCTATTATTTTTTGGTTCAAACGCCATATCAAGCATATCTTCCTCACCATCTTCTTTTGCTGGAAGCTTATCTAACCATTCTTCTTTAACATAAACATGGCAAGTAGCACACGCCATTCCTCCTCCACAATCAGCATCAATTCCAGGAATATCATTTTGAATTGCGCCTTCCATTACAGTTAATCCGTTTTGAACATCGATTGTTTGAGTTTTGTTATCGTGTGTGTGATAAGTAATTTTTGCCATGAGTTATATATAGTTCCTTATCTAATTAGGACAAGTAAGTAAAATCATACTTAGTATATTTTTATATGTTTTGAGCTTGAGGTAGCTCTTTTTTAATAAAATAGCTTGTATCTTCTTTTTGTTTCATTAGTGCTGGAATAATTTCTTTGTATGCATCTATTAATCCATCATTTGGTTTTGGTAACTGATCTTTTATATGGTGATGCAATTTATCTAAATTATATGATGGAACTGTAGGAAACATATGGTGAGTTAAATGATATTCCATTTTCCAATATAAAAAACTTAGTATTGGATTTAAATACATTTCACGTGATGTAACCCTATGATCTTTAATATTTCTAGCTAGTCCCGCATGTTGAGTGAATGCAACAATTTTGTGTAAAGTTTTTCCATAAAATTGCGGTAAGACAAAATATAATAAAGGCATCCAAGAAGAAACTAATATAGACCAAAAAATAATTAAAAGCCAAATAACAACATAAATTCTTGAAATAAAAATTGCTTTTGCTTGTGCATTTTTTGGGATGCTATCTTGCATAACTTTAGTTTTAATTCCTAAAGCATGTTTAACAATTTCAAATGAAATATGTTTTTTAAAAAAAACTAAATCTAAAAATGGAATTATATTTATAATTAATCTTTTTGGTGTTTCTTTTAAATCATTTCCGTATTCAATTTCATGATCAAATGGATTTTCTGTTGAATAAGTATTTCCGTGGTGAACAAAGTGTGTGTATCTCCATCTAGTTGGTTCAAAATTGGCCATGTATGATGAGATATAATAAAAAAATTCATTTAAGAATTTTGATTGAAATGCAGTTTTATGTCCAGTCTCATGCCATAATGGATTAGAGAAGGAATAAATATTTCCATAAACTAAAAACCAAAATACCGACCACCATGTACCCCAGGTTTGATATGCAAAAACTCCAGTTATCAATAACAGTCCAAAAAAAACTGAGATATGTTGAAGTCCTTTTATATCTGATTTTTTTGAAAGCTCTTTAAGAACTTCTTTATCAACTTGGCACTTGTGCCATTTTTCTAATTTAACATCCATAGATAAAAATTATGTATAGTTATTATACATAATTTTAATAAAGGTAAAAAAAAAGGGCAAGTACAAAAATTGTACCTGCCCTTAATTTAAATTTTAGCTAATTACTTAGCTCTTCTTCCGCTTGAACTAGTTGCAGCAGCCCAGATTACTAGACCAAATGCAATTTTGTTAATGAAGTCAGCTAAGTTGTAAACGACGTTAAGTGAGTCTGCGTCTACACCACCAGTTAAGTAACCAAATACATAACCTAATGGGTAAATTGCCCAACCTACTGTAACGATCATTCTCATTGCTCCAAATGCAGTTACAAGAGCTTTGTTACCACTCTTCTGTGCAGCTTTACCAGCTTCACCTGAGAATACTTCATAAAGAATGTATACCCAACCTGCCATTCCGATGATGAAACCAAGTGTAGCATTAATGTATCCTGCTTCACCTAAGTATCCACCGATTAGCATTACTAATGAACCAATTAACAATCTCCAGAACATTCCAGAGTTTGCTTTACCAATAGCTGCTAGAATTAAATAGAATTCTACCATCTGTAATGGCACAGTGATTAACCAGTCAATGTATCTGTAAACAGTTGGCGAGTCTCCAGTAGCAACCCATACTTCTCTCATGTACATGTAGTGTATGAATGCAATACCAGTTACTAGACCAGCAACAATAACTGATGTTCTCCAGCCTGATGCGACATTGCCTGCTTCCATGAAAAAGAAAGCAGTAGCTGCTAACATTCCCATAGAGATAACCCAGAATGAAATTCCCACGAAGTCATCTTGCATCAACATCGTTGCGTCTGCTGCGATAGCTATACCTGAAAAACCTATCAAGGCCATAGCTGCTAGAGCAAACAGTTTAAGTTTTTTCATAAAAAACTCCCTCTTCGTTAGTTTTTATTTTAGTTTATATAAACTAGACTTAAGTTTCCCTAAGCCAATGTCGCGGTTAATAGCAAATTAAATTAGATAAATGAAGACTTAATTGCGACTAATTCTCATTGATTTTACTTAATTTTTAAAATTAAATACAATTTATAAGTTAAAAATCAAAAAAAATAAGGAATTCGAATCAAAATTTATGTCATCTAAGTTTAATCAAATTTACAAAAATTCTATAAAAAATCCTGAAAAATTTTGGCAAGAAGCTTCTGAAGATATCTTTTGGTTTAAAAAACCAACAAAAATTTTAAATAAATTTAACCCACCTTTCTATAAATGGTTCGAGGATGGTGTCACGAACACCTGTTATAACGCTTTAGACATCCATATTGACCAAGGAAGAGGTAAAAAAACAGCTTTAATCTACGATAGTCCAATTACAGGCAATAAAAGTCAGTTCACTTATGAGGAATTGAGATCAAAAGTCTCTAAGTTTGCAGGTGCATTGAAATCTCAAGGAGCAAATAAAGGTGACCGGGTAATCATTTACATGCCTATGATACCAGAAGCAGTGATCGCTATGCTTGCTTGTGCTAGAATAGGTGCAATACACTCTGTCGTCTTTGGTGGTTTTGCCTCAAATGAGCTTGCAAGCAGAATAGATGATAGTAAAGCAAAAATATTAGTGACCGCTTCATGTGGTTTTGAGCCAGGGAGAACCGTTGAGTACAAACCTCTTGTTGATGAGGCTATAAAAATAGCCAATCATAAAATTGAAAATATTATTTTGTTCCAAAGACCAGGAAATGAAGTGAAGCTAAATGCACCTAAAGAAGTCAGTTGGGAAGAGGTTGTCTCTGATGCTAAAGATACAGACTGTGTTGAAATGAACTCAAATGAGTTTGCCTATATTTTATATACATCAGGTACAACTGGAACTCCAAAAGGGATAGTCAGAGATATCGGGGGACACATTGTAGCTCTCAAATGGACTATGAAAAATATCTATAACATTGATACAGATGACATTTGGTGGTCTGCAAGCGACATTGGTTGGATTGTTGGACACTCTTATATTGTCTACGCTCCTTTATTTAAGGGATGCACCACAGTTTTGTTTGAAGGTAAGCCAGTTGGGACTCCAGATGCTGGGGCTTTCTGGAAAATCATATCAGACTATAAAGTAAAATCTCTTTTTACAGCTCCAACAGCTTTTAGGGCGATAAAGAAAGAAGATCCTGAGGGTAAATTTTTCTCAAAATATGATCTAAGCAGTTTTGAAAGTTTGTTTCTTGCTGGAGAGAGAGCTGATCCAGATACTATAAAGTGGGCTGAGAATTTACTTAAAGTTCCAGTTATTGATCATTGGTGGCAAACAGAGACTAGTTGGGCAATTAGCTCAAATTGCACTGGAATTGAAATGATGGAAACAAAATATGGTTCAGCCTGTAAAGCTGTACCTGGTTACGATGTAAAAATCATTAAGCCAGATCAATCATTAGCAAAACCAAATGAAATGGGAGATATTGTTGTAAAACTACCTTTGCCTCCAGGAACATTCCCAACATTATGGAATGCTGATGAACGGTATAAAGAAAACTATATGTCTAATTACGAAGGATATTACCAAACCTATGACGCCGGTCACATCGATGATGATGGTTATATTTGGATAATGTCTAGAACTGATGACATTATAAATGTAGCGGGTCACAGATTATCTACAGGTGCTATTGAAGAAGTTTTATCAGAACATCAATCTGTTGCAGAATGTGCAGTACTTGGAATTGCAGATAAATTAAAAGGTCAATTGCCTATTGGTCTAGTAGTTTTAAAATCAGGTGTTGATAAAGAAAATGACACTATATCTAAAGAATGTGTTCAAATGGTTAGAGATAAAATTGGACCAGTTGCTGCATTTAAAATAGTGATTGTTATTAAAAGATTACCAAAAACAAGATCAGGAAAAATTTTGAGAGGAACAATAAGAAAAATTGCAGACGGCGTTGATTATAAAGTGCCACCTACAATAGATGATCCTGCAATTCTTACAGAAATCACTGAGGATTTAGTTAATCACAAAATTTTAAACAATGGTTAAAACATATTTATTTCTTGCAGGTGCAGTATTTTTTGAAGTTGCTGGTACAATGTTGTTACCTGTAACTCAAAATTTTACAAAACTAATCCCAACAGCTGCTCTTGCATTCTTTTATCTTTGTGCTTTTTATCTTTTAACTTTTGTAGCAGACAAGATTCCTATCGCTATTATGTATGCAACATGGAGCGGTCTTGGAATTTTTACTATCGCAATCCTTGGATATATATTTTTTAAACAAACTTTGGCTTGGCAAGCAATAATGGGACTATTCTTAATAGTGATAGGTATAATTTTAGTAAATAGTTTTACTGGAAAGCTTAGCTAAACTGCAAAGGAGTTCCGTCAGGATCACCTAAAATTTTTCCATCCTGCATTTTAATTTTTCCTGCAATAATTGTATGGGTAGGTGTTCCTTTAAATTTAAATCTATTAAATGGTGACCATTTACATTTACTTTCTATATTTTCATTTTTAATTTCGATTGTTTTATTCATATCAACTATAGTAAAGTCAGCATCATAACCTTCTTTAATAAATCCTTTATTTTTTATTCCAAAAATTTTCACTGGATTTTCACAAACAAAATTCATCAATTGGTTAAGTGACAATTTTCCATCATTAATATGATTTAACATTACAGGCATTAAAGTTTGGACCCCTGGCATCCCTGAAGGAGTATTTGGATATACCTTATCTTTATTTTCTTTTAAATGCGGAGCATGATCAGATCCAATAGTGTCATTAAAGTTATTTCTCACTCCATACCATAATCTGTCATAATGAGATTTATCTCTTAGTGGCGGGTTCATCTGAGCATAAGTCCCAAGCTTGTCATAACAATCTGGAGCATAGAGAGTCAAATGCTGAGGAGTAATCTCAAATGTAATATTTCCTTTATGCTGAGATAGAAAATCAATTTCTTCTTTTGTAGTAATATGAAGCACATGAGCTTTTTTATTGTGCTTTTCCGCAATTCGAACAATTCTTCTTGTAGATGCTATTGCACATTCTGCGCTTCTCCATACAGGATGCGTATGAACATCACCCTCTTTTATTAATTTCTTATTTACATTTAATATTGCCTCATCTTCAGAATGGACTGCTACTACTTTTGAAGCATTTTGAAAAACCTTGTCTATATCATCCTCTTCAGCCACTAATAAATTGCCAGTTGATGATCCTGCAAACAGTTTAATTCCACAACAACCCTCTAAACCTTCTAGACTTGCTAAATCATCTGCATTGTCTGCTGTTGCTCCAAAATAAAAAGCATAGTTGCAATGCATTCTATTTTTAGCGAGATCTAATTTTCTTTGAAATTCCTTCATGTTAGAAGTTGGTGGATTTGTATTAGGCATTTCAAATACACTTGTAATACCTCCTGCAATTGCTGCTCTACTCCCTGAATGAAGATCTTCGGTATCCGTTGATCCTGGTTCTCTAAAATGTGTTTGGGTATCTATGCAACCAGGTAATACTGTATGACCTTCTGCATTGATTGTCTCTTTTGCTTCTTCTGAAATTTGTCCAATCTGCTGAATTTTTCCATCTTTTATAGCAACATCAAGATCTTTTAATTCACCATCGATGTAACATTGTCCGTTTTTTATTATAAGATCTAACATTTAGAGAAAAAGTTATTATATTAAAAAGAGTTATTAATCAAATATGAATATAAAAAACGTTTACATCTTAGATGATAGAGCAATTCTGTATATTAACGGAGAAGATGCAACAGAGTTTCTTCAAAATCTTATCAGTAACGACATAAAAAAAGTAAGCGATACAAATAGTTGTTTTAGTTCATTACTTACACCACAAGGTAAATTTTTATATGAATTTATAATCGTAAAACATAAGTCAGGATATCTTCTAGATTGTGAAAAACCTCAAGTAGATGAGTTGTTCAAGCAATTATCCCTATATAAGCTAAGATCAAAAGTTGAAATTCTCAATTTAAGTAATGAATTTGTTGTTGCAGCATTTTCTCATGAAAAATTCTTAACTTTTGATGAAGCAAAAAATCAACCTGGATATACAATTAAATATAGAGAAGATCCAATTTTTTTAGATCCAAGAAATAAGGATTTGGGTGCGAGATTAATAATTAATTTAGAAAAACTTTATTTATCTTTAAAAAAACTAGATCTTCATGATGCTAATCTTAAAGAATATTATTCATTAAGTCATAGCCTTGGAATAGTTCCAAAAGATTTAAATAAATTAAAAGACAAATTGTTTGGTATTGAATGTAATTTTGAAGAATTAAATGGGATTGATTTCAAAAAAGGCTGTTATGTTGGACAAGAAAATACAGCGCGAATTAAATTAAAGAACAAGCTTTCAAAAAGATTATTTCCAATAAATATAATTAATGGAAAACTACACGAAGGCGAAAGTATTTATAATAATGAAATAGAAATAGGTAAGGTTTTAATTGATAGCGACTACCCTTTTGCATTAATCAAATACTTAAATGAAAACTTTGATGAAAAAGCAAATTTTAAAACTAAAGAAGCTTCAATAAATATCAATAAACCTGATTGGATAAAAAACTAATTTTCTTATTTAAATAAATAAACAATCATTAAAACTATAAAAACTATAATAATCCAAATACTGAGATTTTTAAGAAATTGCTTTAATTGAGAATTTGATTGTAAAAAACTTGGAAGAGCTAAAAGCAAAACCCCAACCATAAATATTACTGAAAGTAATTTTTCCACCAAAAACTCCTATATAAAATTCACTTTGGTGCGGTCGGAGAGACTCGAACTCTCATGGACTAGGTCCACACGGCCCTCAACCGTGCCTGTCTACCAATTTCAGCACGACCGCGAAATGTCCCATAATAAATGAATGACAATCATGATTCAAATTGGTAAAAATCCCCATGGAATTTACACAAGAAGTACGCAAAGCAACAGATCCAATTTATCAAAAAATTTCTAAAGTTATGCCTGAAATTGAATGGTCAGTTCATGCTCCCTATATTCATAAAATTAATAAGTTAAAAAAAGAAAAAAATGCTGTAATTCTTGCTCACAACTATCAAACACCAGAAATTTATCATGGTGTTGCAGATTTTTCTGCTGACTCACTTGCATTAGCAATTGAAGCCTCAAAAACTTCAGCTGATATTATTTTAATGGCTGGAGTACATTTCATGGCAGAAACTGCAAAATTAATGAGCCCCAATAAAAAAGTTATTCTTCCTGATATGGATGCTGGCTGTTCTTTATCATCATCAATTACAGGTAAAGATGTTAGGCTATTAAAAGAAAAATACCCAGGTGTTCCTGTTGTATCTTATGTTAATACATCTGCAGAAGTTAAGGCGGAAACAGATGTTTGTTGTACATCTGCGAACGCAGTTAAAATAGTTAAATCACTTGGGGTAAAAAGAGTAATATTTTTACCTGATGATTATTTAGCAAAATATGTTGCTTCTCAAACTGATGTTGAAATTATTTCTTGGAAAGGAATTTGTATTGTCCATGATCAATTTAATAAAAAAGAAATAGAGGATATAAGAAAAAATAATCCAGGAATTAAAATTATTGCACATCCAGAATGTCCTCCTGATGTAATAGAAGCTAGTGATTTTGCTGGATCAACATCTGGAATGATAAAATATGTAAAAGATAATCAACCAAAAAAAGTAATGATGGTTACTGAATGTTCAATGAGTGACAACATTCAAATAGAAAATCCAAATGTAGACTTTGTTAAACCATGCAATATGTGTCCCCATATGAAAAAAATTACACTTCCAAAAATATTAGATTGTTTAGAAAATGAGACTGGTGAAATTGTCATGGACGAAGAAACAATTGAGAAAGCCAGAATATCCGTAGAGAGAATGGCAGCAATTGGCAGATAATTAAGTGTCAAAAATAAAACTAAGCAAAGAATTTATCAAAAGTACTGTTAAACTAGCATTGAATGAAGATCTTTATCCTTCAGGAGATATCACTTCAAGTTTAATTAAAGATGATAAAATTGTAACGGTTAAATTAATTTCAAATCAAAAAGCAATTGTCGGAGGATTGTTATTTGCTAAACAAACTTTTGCATTAATTGATGATAAAATAAAATTCATTATTAAGAAAAAAGATGGTTCTAAGATTAAAAAAGGAAATTTAGTAGCTTTAATTAAAGGTAATGCAAAAAATATTCTAATCGCTGAAAGGGTAGCTTTAAATTTTTTGTCTCATATTTCTGGAATAGCAACTAAAACAAATGAATTTGTTAAATTAGCAGGAAAAAAAACTAAAATTTGTTGCACGAGAAAAACAATTCCTAATTTAAGAGTTATCCAAAAATATGCTGTTAAATTAGGAGGTGGTACAAATCATAGATTTAATTTAAGCGATGAATATTTAATTAAAGATAACCATATTGCTAGTTCAGATTTAAAAACTTTGGTCTTAAAGGCAATAAAAAATAAAAAAGGAAAAAAAATTACTGTTGAGATTGATACAATAAAACAACTTAAATCAATATTAGGTCTAAAATTTAATACTGTTCTGCTCGACAATATGAGTATTAAAAATCTAAAACATGGTATTAAAATTGCTAAAAAGTTATATGAAACTGAAGCTTCAGGGAATGTTACTTTAAAAACTGTTAAAGCCATCGCGTCCACTGGAATTGACAGAATTTCTGTTGGCAGTATTACACACAGCGCTCCTGCAATTGACTTTAAGTTAGAAATTTAATTCACAAACTTTGATAAATCTGGCTTAAAATAGTTAGGGCCTTTCATGACTTTTCCAGACTCATTGTAAATTGGTTTTCCATTTTCATCTAACTTGCTCATATTTGAATTTTGGACCTCATCAAAACATTTATCCAAATCAATTCCAAAGGCGTGCCCCGCTCCATAAGTTACATATAATATGTCTGTTAGTGCATCAGCTACTTCTAATAAGTCCTTATTATTCATAGCTTCTGTGAGCTCCTCTAGTTCCTCTTTTATTAGATCTATTCTTAATTTATTTATTTTATCAGTGCTAAATGATGGTTTTGTTTTTACTTCCTGACCGAAAGTTTTCATGAAAGTGCCAACTTTACTAAAATTCGACATAATGCTCCTGTATGTTTTTAAAAAATTATTGTATGTTAATAATTATTTGTTACTTAAAAATTAATCAATGAAATTAAGAAAAGAATTTGACAGTATTGGAAGCATAAATGTCCCAAATGATAAATATTGGGGTGCATCTACTCAGAGATCCAATAAATTTTTTAATATTGGAAAAATTTTAGTTAATATTTCAATTATTAAATCAATAGCAATTATTAAAAGATCTGCTGCAATTGTACATGCTAAAGATAAATTAATTGATGGTAAAATTTCTAAAGCAATAATCAAAGCATCAGATGAAGTAATCAAGGGTAAATTAGATGAAAATTTTCCTTTAAAGGTTTGGCAGACAGGATCAGGCACACAAACAAATATGAACGTAAATGAGGTTATTGCAAATAGAGCTATAGAAATCTTAGGTGGAAAAAAAGGAACTAAAAAACCTATTCATCCAAATGATCATGTAAACAAATCTCAATCTACTAATGATGTATTTCCTACTGCAATGCATATCTCTGTAGCTAAAGAGACAATAAGTAAAATGCTACCCAGTTTAAAGATTTTAGAAAAAGAACTAAAAAGAAAAACAAATGAGTTTAAAAATATAGTAAAGATTGGAAGAACTCATTTACAAGATGCTACTCCATTATCTCTAGGACAGGAATTTTCAGGATATCATTTTCAAGTTAAAAAAAGTATTGAAAGAATAGAATATGCTTTAAGAGAAATATTATTTCTCGCTCAAGGCGGTACGGCTGTTGGCACTGGAATTAATTCAAAGAAAAATTTTGATAAAAAAATTGTAAAACAGATTGCTAAATTTACTAAAATAAAATTTAAACCTGCGCCAAATAAATTTGCAGAGCTTGCAGCACACGATTCAATCGTAAATTTTTCTGGTGCTCTAAATACATGCGCGGTGGCATTAATGAAAATATCAAATGATATTAGATTTTTAGGCTCTGGTCCTAGAGCTGGTTATGGAGAATTAATTTTACCTGAAAATGAACCAGGTTCATCTATAATGCCAGGAAAAGTAAATCCAACTCAGTGTGAAGCTGTTACAATGGTTTGTGTTAAAGTTATAGGTAATCATAATGGTATTACAATGGCGGGATCTCACGGACATTTCGAACTAAATGTATTTAAACCATTGATTGCTCATAATATCTTGCAATCAATCGACTTGATCGCTGACAGCACTAAAAACTTTGCTCTTTATTGTGTCAAGGGAATAAAAGCCAACAAAAAGAAAATACAGGAGCATTTAGATAATTCATTAATGCTTGTTACTGCACTAGCTCCACATATTGGATACGATAACGCTGCAAAAATTGCAAAAACAGCACTTAAAAATAATACTACTTTAAAATATGAGGTTTTAAAAACAGGATTAATTAATGACAAAGATTACAATAAAATTGTTGATCCTAAAAAAATGATCTATCCAAAGTAACTTTTTATAGCTTCATTTAATAGATTTTTAAAATAAATTTTATTTTGTAAATCATCTTTTTTTAAAATTACATTATTTAAAATTTTATTAATTTCATGATTAATTTTATTATCTATTTTAATATCAGTTAATTCAGCTATTTTCTTATCAAAATTATATGTAAAATTAAAATCAACTTGTTTAATTTGATTTCTATAATTCTTAGGTGTTAAAAGAAATTTATATATTTTATTATGATCTTTAATATTAATCTTTAATTTTCCGTCTAAAACTAATTCTCCATCTCTAACAAAAATTAAACTTTCTAATAATTCAAAATTTGCAATACCTCTCCATTCAAATTTTGTATTATCTGTATCGATTAAACCTTCTTGAATTTTTGAATTTAAATTAATATTTTTAAAATTAGAATTATTGTAAATACTATTTGCATTTATATTCAATTTAAAATCAATATTTTTATTATTAAATATTTCAGTTTTTAGTAGTTGGGCAATAATAGCATTGGAACCAAACATATGATTTAAATTTATTTCATTTAAATTACCTTCCAAATTTGCATAAAAGGGTTTGAAATTAAATTTTCCCTTATAGGTAACGTTCGGTTGATCTGTTTTATCAAAAAAATGAAAGTTAAAAGAATCTTTTTCAATTTTATATTCTACAATTCGTTTTAATTTATTAAAAATTAATTGTGATCTACCTGTTTTTTGATCACTTTCAAAACTTAATTCGTTTTCAATTTCAAGTTTCATTAAAGCAAGATTTATTAAAGAAAAAAATTTATTTTTATCTTCGCTAAAAAAAGATTCTATCGAAAAAGGAATATTAAATATCTCATTTTCTGAGTAAACAATATTTTTAAGCTCTTTTGGTTCATAAAAATATTCCATCTTAAAAATTTTGCTTATAAACAAAACTTCATTCTCTAAATGTTTAAAAAATACATTGCTATCCTTAATTATTAAATTTCCACTTTTGTAATTTTTGTCAAGTAGTCTTAAAAAAAAATTAAAATTTTTTGCATTAATATTAAAATTTGCATTTTCTAAAATTACATTTCTTATCTTAGTATCTTTTATTGAAAATAAATTATCAAATGATATATAAATTTTTAATTTACTAATTTTTGATAATTCTTTTTTATTATCAAAGATTTTTGAGTCTGTAATTATAAAATGAGGTCTTGGAAAAAGATTATATTTTATATTTTTAGAAAATTGAAATTTTAAATCAAATTTACCTTGCAGCTCATTTTTTAACTGTTTTGAAATATCAATTTGATTATAAAAAGTAGGTGATAATAAATAAGATACAAAAACAACAAAAAGTGCGACAAAAGTTAAAATTATTTTATTATTTTTAAATAAATAACTAAGATTTTTAGAATTTAACTTGTTTAAATTTTTTTCTAAAAGATTATTAATAAAATTGCTTATGTTTTTTATACGTTTTACTAAAAAATTTGTTTTACTCATAAAGACAAAGAAATCTTATAAAGTATTATTTTAAATGATAAACAAAGATTATTTAAAAAATTTAAATGACACCCAAAAAGAAGCTGTTCTGCACCTAGATGGTCCTCTATTGATTGTTGCGGGAGCTGGATCTGGAAAAACAAAAGTTTTAACCTCTAGAATTGCTCACATTATCAAAGAAAAAAAAGGGTTTCCAAATCAAATCTTAGCAGTAACATTCACAAACAAAGCTGCAAAAGAAATGCAAAATAGAGTTAGTAAAATACTTGGCTCTGCTGCTATTGGACTTTCCTGGCTTGGCACATTTCATTCTATATGTGCTAAATTATTGAGAAAACACGCATCTGCTGCAAATTTAAATTCCAATTTTACAATTGTAGACACTGACGATCAAATCAGACTCATAAAAAATATATGTAAAGGTGAAAATATCGACATCAAACAATTATCGCCAAAATTTATATTGGCAATAATTGATCGTTGGAAAAATAAAGGATTTTATCCAAACGAAGTGGTAATAAATAAAAAAGACCTTTATGAAAAAACAGTACTTCCACTTTATAAAATTTATCAACAAAAATTAACTGACTTAAATTCTTGTGACTTTGGTGATCTTATCTTGCATACCGTCAAAATTTTAGAATTTAATAAAGATATAAGGGAAATATATTCAAAAAATTTTAAATATATCCTTGTTGATGAGTATCAAGATACAAATTTTATACAAAGTAAATGGCTTAATCTCTTGTCAGAAACCAACAAAAATATTTGCTGTGTTGGAGATGACGATCAATCAATTTATAGTTGGAGAGGAGCAGAGATAAAAAATTTCTTAGAATTTGATCAAGTTTATAAAAATACCAAAATAATTAGGTTAGAGCAAAATTATAGATCTTCCCAAAACATTTTATCTGTGGCTTCAAATCTTATTTCAAATAATCAAAATAGAGTTGGTAAAACATTAATTACTAATATGGATGAAGGGGACTTAGTTAAACTAAACTGTTATAAAAATGGTAAAGATGAAGCAGTTGGAATTTCAGATGAAATAGAAAAAAATATTAAAAAAAAATTTTCTTTTAATAATATTGCAATCCTAGTTAGGGCTATTTTTCAAACACGCGAATTTGAAGAACGATTTCTTAAAATTGGTATGCCTTATAGAATTTTAGGTGGTACAAAGTTTTATGAGAGAGCTGAAATAAAAGACTGTGTCGCCTATTTAAGATTAATTTATCAAGAAAAAGATGATCTCGCTTTTGAAAGAATTGTTAACAACCCAAAAAGATCTATAGGAGATAGTACTTTAAAAAATATTCATGAATATGCAAAAGATCAAAGTTTAAACTTAGAAAGAGCTTCAATCAAAATGCTAGAACATAATTTAATAAAACCAAAAGCAAAAATTGGTTTAAATTTATTTATTAATTCTCTAGCAAAATGGAGAAGTGACTTAGTTTTAAAAAAATTCAATCATATAAAATTATTACAGGTACTTTTAGATGAATCAGGTTATTCAGCGATGTTAAAAAATAAAAAAGATATTGATAACGAGAATAGATTGGAAAATATTAAAGAGTTATTAAGTGCTATGAAAGAATTTGATAACCTAGAAAGTTTTTTAGAACATGTCTCATTAGCAACTTCAGTAGATCAAGAATGGGATGGTGAAAAAATTAACATGATGACAATGCATGCAGCAAAAGGCCTGGAATTTGACGTTGTTTTTCTTCCAGGGTGGGAAGAGGGCTTATTCCCACATCAAAAATCTATTGAGGAAAAAGGACAAAATGGCCTAGAGGAAGAAAGACGCTTGGCTTATGTGGGAATTACCAGAGCAAAGAAAAAAGCTATTATATCTTTTTCAATGAATAGATTTTATCAAGGAGATTGGATAGATAGTATGGCCTCAAGATTTATAGATGAATTACCAGAAAAAAACTTAGAAAAAAATTCATTTTTTGATGAAGAAATAAACAACGATGATGATTTCGAATTTAATCAAGATTTTGAATTAGAAGAAAATACTAGAAGTCCTGGTTGGATAAGATACCAAAAGAGAATTAAGTGAAAAAATACATTAACATACTGAGAAAAAAATTTAAAAAATATAATATTGACGGATATGTAATACCAAAAAATGACGATTATTTCACTGAATACTCAAAAATCAATAGATTGAGAATTATTTCAAACTTCAGTGGTTCTGCTGGCATGGCTGTAATACTAAAAAATAAAAACTATTTGTTTACCGATGGAAGATATACAATACAAAGTCAGCAAGAAAGCGGAAAAAATTTTAAAATTTATGGATTTGAAAAGTTAATAAACTGTAATTTATTTAAAAATTTAACTTTAGGAATTGATCCAAAACTTTTTACAAATACTCAAATCAAAAATTATTTTTTAAAATATAATCAATTAAAACATATAGATAAAAATTTAATTGATGAAATTAAAAAAGAAAAAATTAGTAATTCTGTACCATTTTTTTCTTTGGATAAAAAAATAGTTGGCGAGAGCACAAGGTCTAAAATAAATAAAATTTCTAAATACTTAAAAAAAAATAATTCAGATTATATTTTTATAAGTGCACCAGAAAATGTTGCTTGGATATTAAATATTAGAGGCGGAGATGGCCCAAATAGTCCAGTTCCCAATTCAAGGCTAATTATAAGCAAAACAAAAAAAATATTTTTTATAAGTAAAATAGATAAATGTAAAAAATTAATTAAAAATAAAGTTATTAAATCAAATCAATTTATTGATATTAAACAATTTCCAAAGGAAATTTTAAAACTTAATGGAAAAAGTTTTATTATTGATGATAAATCTTGTTCAATATTTTATGAAAAATTAATTAAATTGAAATTTAAAATTATTAAAAGAAATGATCCAACTTATTTTCTAAAAGCAATCAAAAATACAACTGAGATTAAAAATATGATAAATGCTCACATTTTAGATGGTGCTGCTTTAACAAAATTTATTTATTGGATTAAAAAAATTAATAAAAAAAAAATTACTGAGATAATGGCAATTAAAAAATTAGAAAAGTTTAGGAAATTGCACAAAAGTTTTCTTTATCCTAGTTTTGATACAATAGCTGGGGCTGGAAAAAATGGCGCAATTGTTCATTATCGAGCGAACAAAAAAAATTGCAGAAACATAAATAAAAAAGATATTTTTCTATGTGATTCCGGTGGTCAATATAAATATGGCACAACAGATGTAACAAGAACACTTTGCTTTTCTGATCAAAAACAAAATATAAAAAATATTTTTACTAAAGTTTTAAAAGGCCATATTGCTGTTGCCAGAACCGATATCAATAAAGATAACACTGGTCAAAAAATTGATAAAAGAGCTAGAAAATTTTTGAAAGAAAGCAATTTAGATTACGCGCATGGAACAGGTCATGGAGTTGGTTTTTTTCTCAATGTTCATGAAGGACCACAATCTATAAATAAAATTAATAAAGTCAAAATAAAACAAGGTATGATATTAAGTAATGAGCCTGGTTATTATAAACAAAATAATTACGGAATACGTATAGAAAATCTGGTTTATGTTAAAAATAATAATGGTCATTTATTTTTTGAAAATTTAACAATGGTACCAATTGAAAAAGACTTAATTAATTTTAATTTACTTACAAATTCTGAAAAAAATTACCTTTTTAAATATCATCTTGATGTTTATTTAAAAATATCGAAATATTTAAATCAAAACGAAAGAAAGTGGTTAGCTACTTTTATTTAGCATTTTCAAGAATTCTTTTTGATTAATAATTTTAATATTAAGCTGTTTAGCATTTTCCACTTTTCTTTTTGTTGGTTTTTCTCCAGTAATTAAATAATCTAGCTTATTTGATACACTGCTAACAGTGGTTCCTGAATTTTCTTCAATTAATAATTTAATTTCAGCTCTACTTATACCATTTAATTTTCCAGTGACTAAAAAAGATTTATTATTTAATATTCCATTACTTTGTTTAGCTGATGCATTATTTATAACTAAATATTTTTCTAACTCTTTTAAGACCTTAATATTTATCTCATTTGCAAAAAAACTTCTTATTGAATTTACTTGTGTTTCACCAATGCCATCAATATTTAATAAATCATCATAATTTCCTTTTCTTGATAAATTTTGAAAATTTGAAAATGAAATAAAGTATTTAGATAATAATTTTGCATTCTCTAATCCTATGTGTCTGATCCCTAAAGCAAATATAAATCTTTCTAAAGAAATATTTTTTTTTTGGTTTATTGAGTACTTTAAATTTTCAACTGATAGCCGACCCCAACCTTCAAGTTTTTCAATTTTCTCATAATCTAATTTAAATATATCATATGGAAATTTAATTAACTTTAATTTCCAAAATCCTTCTATTATTTTTTTTCCTAATCCATCAATATTAAAAGCATCTTTTGAAACAAAATGCTTCAATTTCTCAATTGTGATTTTATCACAATAATATCCTTCACTCGAACATCTTCTTACTGCATCTTTTTTTTTTGTAAGTTTATTTAATTCCTTAATTGTTTTTGAGCCACATGAGGGACATTTGTTGGGAAATATAAACTTTGAACTTGTTTTCAATCTTTTTTTTAAATCTACAGAAAGAATATGGGGAATTACATCTCCGGCTCTTTCTAAAGTAACAGTATCACCAATTCTTATGTCTTTTCGATTTATCTCATCTTCATTATGCAATGTTGCATTAGATACAACAACACCGCCAATATTGATTGGTTTAATTTTTGCTACTGGAGTCAAGGCTCCCGTTCTTCCAATTTGGATGTCTATATCAATTATTTTTGAAACAGCTTTATTTGAAGAAAATTTATGCGCTATAGCCCACCTTGGTGCATTAGCAACATAACCTAATCTTTTTTGAAGAGTAAAATCATTAATTTTATAAACCATACCATCTATATCAAAATCTAAATCGGCTCTTTTTTTTTCTATTTCATTGTAATTTTTCACTAAGTTTTTTACTCCAGTTATTAATTTGTTTAACGGATTAGTATTAAATCCCCATTTGCTTAACTGATGTAGAAAATCAAATTGATTATTTAATTTTAAACCTTTCTCATAACCAAATGTATATGCAATAAATTTTAGAGGTATTTTTTTGGTCTCTTCGGGATTTTTTTGTCTCAAAGAACCTGATGCTGCATTCCTTGGATTTGCAAATTTTTCTTTTAATTTTTCGAAGTCACTATTTTTAATGAAAACTTCACCCCTAATATCAATTTCTTCAGGAAAATCTCTTGAATTAATTTCTTTTGGAATATCATCTATTGTTGATAAATTTGCAGTTATATCCTCACCTTCCTTGCCATCTCCTCTAGATAGTCCAGTTACTAATTTACCATTTTTGTATGTTAAAGAAGCTGAAATTCCATCAATTTTAGGTTCAGTCGCATAAGTAATCGAATGATTATGATTTTTAGATAAAAAATTGAGTATTTTTTTTTCAAAATTTAATAGGTCCTCTTCAGTAAAAGCATTTGATAATGAAAGCATTGGAACTTTATGAAAAACTTTTTTAAAATTTTTTGAAGGTTTATGACCTACTATATTTTTAGGCGAGTCTGGTGATTTTAGATAGTTATATTTTTCTTCTAAATAAATTATCTTTAACTTTAAATCATCAAATACCTTGTCAGAAACAATAGGTTTACTATTATTATAATAATATTGATTATACTTTTTAAATAAATTTATATAATTTTTATATTTATCTTCTATCTGTTTTTTTTTCATCTCATTCAAAAAGAGATTTAATTTTTTTAATTAATTTTCTACTATTTTTATCTTTTTTTTTAATATTTTTTTTATTTTTTTCGTAACTTTTATCAAATATAGAATAAGTTTTTTCGTACCATTCAGAAGACTGAAAATTATATCCTAATAAATTAGCATATTTTTGAGCTTCATCATTTAATCCAATAAAATAATGTATTTCAACCAATCTATGAAGAGCTTCTTCAATATAAATTGTAGAGTCATATTCATCAACAACTGTCCTAAATCTATTTATTGCAGATATCCATTTTTTTTGTTCAAGATAATATCTTCCAATATACATTTCCTTAGATGCCAAAGTATCATCTATTAAATCTAATTTAAATTTTGCATCAATTGCATAATCAGTGTTGGAAAAATTATTTTTTACAATCAAAAAATATTTTTTTGCATCTGTTAAAGATCCTAGATCTTTTTTTTCATTTACTATTTGCTCATAATGAGCAGTTGCGAGCAAAAAATAAGCATAATCTAAATTTTCGTGTTTAGGATAAACTTTTATAAATCTCTCTAACTCTGCCACTGCGTCACTATAATAATCTTGCAAATAGTAAGAGTATGCTGCCATTAAGGCTGACCTAGGAGCCCATATTGACTGTGGATATAATATTTCGGCTTCATTAAATTTTTTTGCTGCAAATAGTACATCGCCACTCTTAAGTGACGACATTCCTTCTTCATAAGCTTCGATCATTTGTAGATCTAAACTTCTTTCTTTAAGTACATTTTCTTTTTCAATTTTTTTTGAGCAGGATATAAAAAACAAAAATATAATAAATATAGAAAAAAACTTATGTAAATTCATAGTAGGTTTATACTTTTTTAAAAGTAACTTTTAAAGTTATCTTTATTACTAAGCAATAGATCTTAATAACTGCCTATTTATAAGAGTGTGAGGTAGATTTTTTTCCTTAATTTCTAAGATTGTAAAATTTTCTTCATTTTGAAATACTTTTCTCAATAACTGATTGGTTAAATAATGACCACCTTGTGAGCATTTTATTGATGCTACGATTCTATACCCAGAAGTATATAAATCTCCAATGCAGTCAAGTATCTTGTGATTTACAAACTCTTTTTCATTTCTTAATCCACCTGGATTTAATATCTCTTTTTCTTTTACCACAATAGCATTATCTAGGCTTCCACCTTTTGCTAGACCATTTTTTTTTATTAACTCAATATCTTCAAAAAGACAGTAAGTTCTTGAGTTATAAATATCTTTTAAATCATCTTCGTAAACTTTTACTTTATTCTTTTGGTTTCCAATGATTTGATTTTTATATTTTAGTTCAAAATCAATATCTAAACTCAAAGTTGAAGGTTCAATAGATATAAATCTTTCTCCATCTAAATATTTAACTTTTTTATTAATCTTTATTATTTTAATTGGAGAGTCACTAACCTCTATTTTTGCTGATAAAATTTTTTCAATGAATACTTTTGCTGAGCCATCTAAAATAGGCACCTCTTCATTATCAATTTCAATTAATACATTATCTATGCCTAAGCAAAATAATGCTCCCATTAAATGTTCAATTGTTGATACTTTTGTTCCAAATTCATTTTCAACAGTAGTATTTAAAGATGTATTGGTTACATTGTTAAAATTTGGATAAACAATGTTGTTATGTTTTAAATCTACTCTTTTGAATACAATGCCAAAATTTGGTTTAGCAGGTTTAATACAAATGTTCACATTCAATCCACTATGAAGTGCAACTCCAGAGAGTGAAACATTATTTTTAATTGTTTTTTGAGTTAGATAAGACACAATATCTTTTAATTCGAAAGATGAAGAATTAAAAAACAAGAAATGTTACTATAAAAGACAAATTTAACTAAAAAGTTGAAAAAATTTTTCAAAAAAACCAGGTTTTTTTATGTTTTTTGGAACCAACTTTACTTCGTTAATATTATATCCATTTAAAATTTTAAGGGCCATTGAAGGAATTCCTATTTCATTTTGTGAACAAAAATTTTGAATATATTTTTTATCTAAATATGAAGTAATCTTTATTTGATAATGTTCTAATATTTTTTCATATTCTGAAGAAAGCTTTTTAGGAATAGCTATAAACTGTACTTCTAAAGAAATATCTTTTGCTTCTATATCACTTAAATATTTTGGATGGTAATCTCCATCAATTAAAATTTTATCAATTATTATATGCATAATTTTATAATCATTATAATTTTTATTAAACAAATCCTTCACCTCAATTAGTACATTTGTAAGATATTTTGTGTTTAAATTTTTTTTTTTAATGCCAATAACGTGATTTATAATTTTTTCATGATCAATAATTAAAAAAATATTTTTCACAAACTGTTTAATCAATTTTTCAATATTAAAAATATTTTCTTTAAGAAATTTATCTAAATTATTGTAATCAATTGTGTTGTATTCATTATCAATATTAAAAAATTTTTCATAAAGAACTTTGTGATTTTTAGTCTCAATTAAATAAATTCCAAATTTATTCGGTGATATACTTAAAAATGTTTTGAAGTCTAAATATTCAGTCATTAATTATTATTTGGTTTTTAACTCTAAGATCAATTTGTCTTGATTTATTTAAATTATCATTTTTTAGAATATCAAAAGCTATATCCAAATAATTTCCTAAATTTTTTTTTGGTAACTTAATTATCAAATTATTATGTAGCTCAATATCCCATCTTTTTGACTGAAAATAATATAAATTTTTAATTTCTTTATAATTAAGTTTAGAATTATCTACTATTTTTTTTAATCTTAAAAATTCGTTAATATCAGGATTTCCAAAAACAAAAGGTAGTTCATATTTTGTGTTATTTTTAATTAACTTGCCGTTAGATCCAATATAAAAAATTTTATTTTTTTTATTGATCTTTGCTAAAAATTTTGTTTTCTCGATTCTAACATTTAATGTCGAAGGATATTTTTTTAATATTGTATAATTTTGAACTAAAGTATTTTTTTCTATGACTTCGCTAATTTCATTTTTATTTATTAATAAAATATTTTTTAAGAAAATATACCTTAAATTTGATAAAAGGATTTCATTTTCAATATCAGCCAAACCTGTAATATTTATATTTTTAATTTGGAAAAATTTAATTTTACTAAATGTTTTGTTATTAATAGATCCAACTACTAATAGTAAAAAAAAATAAACTAAAATTTTTTTACTTTTTTTTTGATGCATCTTTTAATATCCACTCTATTAATTCTATAAAACTAATTCCGTTATATGCTGCTATTTCAGGAACTAGAGATAATTTTGTCATTCCTGGTTGGGTATTAATTTCTAGCAAATAAAAAATTCCATTATAAAATTTAAAATCTGACCTTGTGACTCCGTTACACCCAATTACTTTATGAGCCTTCAAAGCAATATTAAGTACTTCTTTTAATTTATTTTTTGACAAGTCCACTGGAATTATATGTTCGGTTTTTGCGTTTGCATTATATTTCGCTTCATAATCGTAAAATTTTCTTTTTGGCTTTAGTTCGATAGCACCAAGTTTTTTATTTCCCATAATTGCGACTTGAATTTCTCTACCACTAATAAATTCTTCAATCATAATTTTTTTATAATTTTTAATTGAATTTACAATTCTGGTTACCTTTTTCTCGCTGCATATATATACATTTACACTTGAGCCTTCGTTTAATGGTTTAACAACTACTGGAAATTTAAACTTTTTTTTAATTTTTTTAATTAATTTTGATACTGATATATCATAAGAATATGTGATAAATTTTGGAGTTTTTATTTTATTTTTAATAAATAATTTTTTAGAAATTTCCTTATCCATAGCTAAAGACGACGCAATTACTCCAGAGTGGGTGTATGGAATTTTAAATCTCTCTAATATACTTTGAATATATCCATCTTCACCAAATTGACCATGCAGTGCATTAAAAATTACACCTGGTTTATAATTTTTTATAGTTTTTTCTAAATTATTATCTGGTTCAGATATTTTTATTTTATAACCATTTTTTTTTAGTTCTTTTGCAACTTGTTGCCCTGTATCAAGACTAATTAGTCTCTCTTTTGATATCCCACCTGATATTATTAATATTTTTTTTTTCAACTTATTCTAATATTTTTATTTCAGTCTCTAGTTTAATTCCTGTTTTCTTAAATACACTTTCAGACACAAAATTTATTAATTTTTTCATATCCTCAAACTTAGCATTACCTTTATTAACAAAAAAATTACAGTGTTTTTGAGAAATTGATGCATCTCCGAATGATTTTTCTAAAGCTACAGACTCTTTGATTAGTTGCCAAACTTTTTTATCAGATTGATCTATGGGATTTTTAAATGTGCTACCGCTTGTTCTAATTTTTGTTGGTTGAGCTTTCTCTTTTTTTTCTTTAAGTAGCTTTATTTCTTTCTTAATTAAATTCTTATTTTTCTTGAAACCTTTAAATGATGCACTTAAAAAAATAAGATCTTCAGATAATCCACTATCTCTGTATTTAAAATTAATATCTTTTGCAGGTATTGTAATTACTTGACCTAATTTATTTAATGCTTGAACAGAAATAAGAATATCTTTGAACTCCCTTTGGAAACAACCTGCATTCATTTTAATACCACCACCCACTGTACCAGGTATACAAGAGAGAAACTCAAAACCACCTAGGCTATTTTCCATTGCAAATTCAGATAATAATTTATCTGAAACTGCACTTCCAGCCACTATGATTTCTTCAGAATGTAAAGAAATATTGTTAAAATTTTGAGTAAGTTTTATTACAACTCCATCAAATTTATTGTCTGATATAAGGGTATTGGAACCAGCTCCTAATATAAATATTTTTTCTTTATTTTGAATCTTTTTAAGAAATTTAATTAATTCTTTTAAATTATTTGCCTTATAGAAAACTTTAGTTTTGCCACCGATGTTAAACCAATTTTTTTTTTTCAGATCATAATCTAACTTTAAATTATCACTAAATTCTTTAATCAGCTCTTTTAAATCAGTTTTCATGATAATAATTTAGGTAATTCTCGCATCCAACTTGAAATAGTTCCAGCACCCATTCCTATAACAATTTTTTTCCCATATATGTTTGCTTTAATAAATTTTGCTAATTGAAGTTTATCATCTACTAAAAATAGCTGAACTTTTGAGTTTTTAATTATTTCTTTTGCAAAATTTATATAACTAAATCCAAGCCTTAATTTTTCTCCAGCAGTATAAATTGGAAACAAAATAACTTTATCTGCATTCTTAAAAGCAAAGGTAAATTCTTTTTTTAAATCTTTTAATCTTGATATTCTATGTGGTTGGAAAATACATATCTTTTCATAATCTCTATAAACATTTTTTACACCATCTAGTACTTCTTTTATTTCTGTAGGATGGTGCGCATAATCATCATAAAAATCTACATTATTAAAATTGAAAATTTTATTAAATCTTCTTTGAACTCCTTTAAAATTTTTAAGTCCTTTTTTAATATTGTTAATTGATAACCCTACTGTTAACGCTAATGCTGCCGCAGCTACAGAATTTTTAATGTTATGATTTCCCAATAATGGAATTTTGAATTTTTTTATTATTTGGTTTTTTTTATTAGGTAATTTTATATTTAAGTCAAACTCAGAGAATTCTTTTAATTGTTTTATATTTTTTATACAAAAATTTGATTTTTTATTCAAACCATATGTATAGAAGTTTTTATTTTTGATATTTTTAATTAAATTTTTATTATTTTTATCATCTAAACAAATAAATGATTTTCCAAATGAGGGGACTTTGTTAACAAAATTTTCAAAATATTTATTTAATTTATCCATAGTGCCATAATAATCCATATGCTCTCGATCTATGTTAGTGATGATTGAGTATGTTGGAGGTATGTAAACAAAACTTCCATCAGACTCGTCTGCTTCTAATATAGACCAATCACTTTTTCCAAGCTTTGCCGAATTATTAATCGAATTTATTACTCCACCATTGATGATTGTGGGATCAATTTTTGTCTCTTGAAATATGGAAGCTATCAATGATGTTGTTGTAGTTTTACCGTGCGAGCCAACAACTACAATATTTTTTGTTAAAGAGACAATGTTGGCTAACATTTCTCCTCTTTTATATATAGGTAGCTGTTTTTTTTTGGCTGCAAGAAGCTCTGGATTATTTTTTTTAATAGCAGAAGACACAACTAGGATGGTCCCTTTTTCTAAATTTTGTTTCTTGTGTCCAATGAAAACTTTTATTTTTTCTTTTCTTAATCTTTCAATATTTTTATTATTTGCAATATCACTGCCTTGAACTTTAAAACCTTTACCTTTCATAATAAGTGCTAAGCCACTCATACCTATTCCACCTATTCCTACAAAATGTATAAGTTCTGTTTTTGCTAATTTAATTTTCATTAATAATTTTTAATATTTTTTGATTAACATTATTCCATGTATTTTGATAATTTAATTTCTGTAAATTATTTTTTTTTGTCATGTAATCCTGACTTTTATTTGTCAATTCTAATAAAAATTTCTCAAATTTTTGTTCGTCGAAATTTTTTTGATCAATTATCCAACAACAATCCTGATCCTCATAATATTTTGCGTTTTCATACTGATGATTATCTTTTGATGACGGAAGTGGTATTGCTATAAATGGAATATTTAAAAATGATAGTTCAGCTAAACTTGAGGCACCTGCTCTGGTTATACATAAATCTCCCTGTTTTAAAAGATCATTAAGATTGTGATCAAAACTAAAAACTCTACTTTCAATATTATTTTGAAAATAAAAATCTTTTAAAAAATTTATATTTTTTTTACTTGTTTGATGGATAATTTTTATAGATACTTGTTTTGCTAAACTAACAAAAGACTTATTTAAAAGTTCATCAAAGATTTTTGCACCTTGACTTCCTCCGATGATTATAATTGTGAATAAATTATCATGTTTTTGATACACACTGGATTCATAATATTCTTTTCGTATCAAGGGTTTAATTGCACTTAATTTGTGATTAATTCCAGATGGTAAATTAATTAAATTTTTTGAATAACATATTAGTTTTCTTGAAAAATTCAAAAAAAATTTATTTGCTCTTCCAAGAACCATATTGGGTTCAATTAAAAAAATATTAATGCCCAAAATTTTTGCTGCTAAACATATTGGTAAAGACATATAACCACCTGTAGAAATTAAAATTGAAATATTATTTTTTTTTAAAAGAAAAAAAGATTTAACAGTCAGAAAAAGTATTTTTAAAAGTGTAAAGGGGAGTAACAAATAATTACTTAATTTTGGAGTATTAATTATAACTGCTTTATAATTCTTCTCTAAATATTTAAGACCTCTAATATCTGTAGTAATCAAAGTATCATGTGTATGCTTTAAATGATTATAAATTGTAATTGCTGGTATCACATGACCTCCAGATCCACCTGTGGAAATTAAAATTTTTTTTGCCATTTATTAAGTTATTTTTCTTTTTGTTAAATTTAAAATTATCCCAGCTAATATTGATGTACTTATTATCGATGAACCACCATAACTTAAAAAAGGTAATGTCATTCCAGTAGTTGGAAATAATCTTATATTAACGCCAACATGAATAGTGGCCTGCATTAATATTAAACTAATAGATCCTATTAAAATAAGTTTAACTTTATCATTTGTCTCAAAACTTATTTTTTTAAAAACCATATTAATTAAGATCAAAAACAATAATAATATTAACATTATGGCAACAACCCCAAACTCTTCAGAAATTACTGAAATAATGTAGTCTGTATGAGCTTCGGGAACTCTATTTTTAAGAATTCCTTCACCTATACCTTTTCCAAAAAAGCCTCCACTTGTAATTGACTCTATTGCTTTATCAGATTGGAAGTTATGAGCACCTGTTTCTCTATTAAAAAATGAAAATATACGTCCTTGGATATAATCAAACCTTGGAACATAAATAATTAGATAAGTAAGCAAAGACGCGCCGGCAATAAATATTGCTAAAAGAATATATATATTAATTCCTGATGTGAAGATTAGAACTGCCCAACAAAATACTACTAATAAAGTTTGGCCGATATCTGGTTGAGCTATTAACAGTAAAGAAATTACAGATATCAAAAAAATAGATATCAAATACTTAAATAAAATATTTGATTTAATATCACATAGAATAGTTGCTAAAATTATTATCAAAAATGGTTTTAGAACTTCTATCGGTTGAAATCTTGGTAAGAAAAATAATTCGATCCATCTTTTAGAACCTTTAACTTCAACACCAATGAATGGCACCAAAAATAGAGAAATAAGTGAAATAAAAAAAAGAATAATAGAGTATTTATATAATTGATTTGAATTTAATGAGGAAAATATAAAAATAAGAGATATTCCAATTAATACATAAATCAAATGTTTAAAAAAGAAAAAATAACTGTTGGTATCTAACTTATCAGAGGCTATTAGAGAGGTTGAAACTAAAGAAAAAAATAATCCAATAATAAATAATAAACTTATTAGTAAAAAAATAGATTTATCTATATTTTTCCACCACTGATAATAAAATTTGTAAATAATACTATCGCTTTGCATTTATATACTTTTTTATTATTTGATTAAAATAATACCCTCTATCTTCAAAATTTTTGAAACTATCGAATGAAGCTCCAGCTGGACTGAAAAAAATAATATTTTTTTTAGATTGTTGAATATTAATTTCTGAAAAAATAACTTTAAGAGTATCTTGCAAATTTTTAAAATTTTTAATTTTTAATCTATTTTTTAAGATTTTTATAAATTCTCTATGATGTGATCCAAAAATATAAGCTTTCATATTTTTGCAACTTATTTTTGATAGTTTAAATTTATCTCCTTTTTTGGGAATTCCTCCTAAGATCCAATATGCATCATTTAAATTTTTTAATATATTTTCAGAGGAAGCAAAGCTTGTAGATTTTGAGTCGTTAATTATTGTGAGATTTTTTTTATCAAATATAATTTGTTGTCTGAAATCTAGGCCTTTAAATTTATTAATTGTTTTAATTAATTTTTTGTAATTAAGTTTTAATCTTGGTGCAATTTTTAATATAAATGATAAATTTTCTTTATTGCCATCAGATAAAAAATATTTATTAGTAATTTTATTAAACTTTTTATCTATACCTGAGGTCTGTACTCTGTAGATTTTTGAACTATATTTATTTTTATTTAATTTTTTAGTTATTAATTCATCCTCTTTCTTTACGTATGCAAAAGATCCTTTTATTTGAGATTTTAATAATTTAAATTTTGCATTTACATAATTTTGTAGACTTTTATGTCTTTCAATGTGATCTGCAGTTATGTTTAAAATTAATGCATATTTTGACCTAAATACACTACTGTAATCTAGCTGATAAGAAGAGGCCTCTATTACAAAGATTGTTTCTTTTGTTATATTTTTTTCTGATAATGCTGGATTGCCAATATTTCCAATAAGTCTTGAGTCTCTTTTTTGATCGATTAAAGCATCATGTAAAATTTTAGCTGTTGTAGATTTACCGTTAGTTCCAGTAATCGTAATACTTTCATTGTTATAAAATGAAAACAATACATCAAGGTCAGTATGAATTTTTTTAAAATTTTTCTTTAAAAATTTTGATAATTTACAATTTGAGATATCAATTCCAGGACTAATAATAATTCTATCAAAATTCATTTTTTGAATTTGTTTGTATCTAATTATTTTTTTTTTGAGTTTTAAATTGTTTTTTTGATTATCATCAAATACATACACATCTGACTTATTTTTTAAGAATTTATAGGATGAAATCCCACTCTTTCCTAAACCATAAATTAATATTTTTTTTCTTAAAAAAATATTATTAAATATTTTCATTATCTTAATTTTAAGGTAGCTAAACCAATCATTGCTAGGATGATAGAGATAATCCAAAACCTAATTACAACTGTAGACTCTGGCCATCCCTTTTTCTCAAAATGATGATGGATAGGTGCCATTCTAAAAATTCTTTTTCCAGTGAGTTTAAACGAAATTACTTGAACCATTACTGAAACTGCCTCTAGTACAAAAAGTCCACCAGTAATAGCTAAAACAATTTCATGCTTTGTGATAATTCCTACAGCACCTAAAGATCCTCCAAGAGATAATGAACCTGTGTCACCCATAAAAATTTTAGCAGGTGGAGCATTAAACCATAAGAAACCTAAACAAGAGCCAATAATTGCGCCACAAAAAATTGATACTTCACCAGTTCCTTCTATGTAGGGTATTTGTAAATAATTTGAAAATACGATGTTTCCAGTAACATAACTTATGAAAGCAAAACATGCTGCAACTAATATTACAGGCACTGTTGCTAGACCATCTAATCCATCCGTGAGGTTGACAGCATTTGACGAACCAATAATTACGAATATTGCAAATGGTATAAAAAACCACCCAAGGTTTATGATTAAATTTTTAAAGAATGGAAAATATAAATTATTTAAATCTTGATAATCGTTTAAATAAACAAAAAAAATTACACCAATAATTGCTAAAATTATTTGTGAAATTATTTTAAATTTTGAAGAAATTCCTGATGAGTTGCTGTATTTAATCTTCTTAAAGTCATCATATGCTCCCAATAAACCAAAAGTAATTGCTATGTAGATACAAAATAAAATATTAATATTTGATAAATCTGACCAAAATATTACTGATACCAATAAGCCGAATAAAATTATTAAACCTCCCATTGTTGGTGTACCAATTTTTTTAACTATATGATCTTCAGGTCCATCGTCCCGGATTGGATTTAAAATTTTTTGTTTTGAAAAAAATTTAATAAAAGGACCTCCAATAATCAGCACAATTACTAACGAAGTGAAAAAAGATAAACCTGTTCTAAAAGTTAAATATTTAAATACATTTAAAAAACTAAATGTATCAACAAAATTTAATAAAAATTGATAAAGCATTTAATGCAATCCTTTCAGATCTTTTACTATGTCGTTGAATCCTGTCGCAAGTGAGGCCTTAATCATTAAATAATCATTATTATTTAAATCTTTTCTAATCAATTGAATAATTTGAGATTTGTTAAATAAAATCCTGCCCTTTTTAGCTTTTGAGATATTTGCAAATATTATAGATGCCATTTTACCTTTAACAAATACCTTATCTATCTTAGTTTGATTAATTATTGGAGCAATAGATTTATGAAGTTTTTTAGAATGATTACCGAGCTCTAACATGTCACCAATTAGTAAATATTTATTTGATTTTTTTGATTTTATTTTATCAAAATTTTTTATTGCTGATTTTAATGATAGTGGATTTGAATTATAACTTTGATCAATTAAATTAATTATTTTATTATCAATTTTTACTACAGAATGATCTCCTCTTCCCCCAGGAATTTTAAAATTGAGAAAAATATTTTCATTTAGTTTAAATATATTTTTATAAATACTAATAACTGCTAAAACAGCGAGTGTATTGTATATATTATTTTGAAAATCGTTTGGTAATGTGAAATGCTTTTTTTTATTATTTAGCTGAATATTAATTTTAAATTTTTTTCCAAAAGTCTTTATACTAATTAATTTAATCTCTGCTTTATGATTTTTAATACCAAAAGAAACTACTTTAATTTTCTTTTCTTTGGCAATTTTTTTATGTAATTGAAAAAAGTTATCATCTGCATTCAATACAACATAACCATAAGGTTTTATGTTGTTAATAATTTCAGATTTTGCTAATGCAATCTGTTTAATATTTTTAAAATTTTTAGCATGTGCATAATTAATATTTGTTATTACCCCAACATCTGGTTCTATTATTTTTGATAAATAATCAATTTCACCTTTTTTATCCATTCCAACTTCTAAAATTCCAAATTCATCATTTTGTTTTAAATTAAAAAGACTCAAAGGGACTCCAAATTTATTGTTATAAGATTTTGGAGAAATGCTCACTTTTGAAATTTTACTTAAGACATTGCCTAGCAATTCTTTAAGTGTAGTTTTGCCACAACTACCTGTAATAGCTATAATATTTGTATCAATACTGTTTCTAAAAGTTTTTGAAACATCTGTTAAGAATTTTAAAGTATTTTTTACTTTAATCTGTCGACTTTTATTTAATTTATTTTGAATTTTATTTACTACAGCTAACGATGCTTTTCTATTGAATGATTGTGAAACATATTTATTACCATCATCTTTTTTTCCTCTAATAGCAAAAAAAATATCATTTTTAGTAACTTCTTTAGAATTAATTCTGGCTGTTTTTAAAGTTATAGATGTAGGCAACTTTTTAATTTTAGTAGCTTCTTTAACTAAATTTAATTTTAAATTATCTGATAAATTATTATTTTTATGCTTAATAGCATTTAGAATTACCTGTCTATCTGAAAAGAAAATTTTCTTGTTTCCAATATCTTGTGTTTTCTCATGCCCTTTCCCAGCAACTAACAAAATATCACCTGAATTCAAATTATGAATAGCGTGTTTTATTGCTATTGCTCTATTAGAAATTTCAGTAATTCTTTTTTTTTTGATCCCTTTTTTTATATCTCTTCTTATTTTTTGAGGATTTTCAAATCTAGGGTTATCATTTGTAAGAATAATACTATCTGCAAAATCACTGGCTATTTTACCCATTTTTGATCTTTTATTTTGATCTCTATTTCCGCCACAACCGAATAGCACTGTGATTTCTTTATTAGGAAATTGTTCTCTAAGATTTAAAAGACATGTTTTTAAAGCATCAGGCGTATGAGCATAATCAAGAATTACTTTAGATTGATTTTTAATTTTACCAATTTTTTCAAACCTTCCCTCAACTGGTTTTAATTTTGGAATTGTATTTAAAATTTTATCTATACTAATACCGCTATATTTTGCTGCAATTATTGCCATCAAAACATTTTTTAATTGTATTTTTCCAATTAAATTTAAATTTATATCCCTTATTGAGCTATTTGATTTAATTCTGAGAAATTGACACTCTCCTTTAAAATCATGAGATAAAAGCTCTAGATTATTTTTCTTGTCATTAAGTGTATGCAATTTTAATTTCTTATTAATTGCAATTTTTTTTATATTTTTAAACTCAGGTATTAATTGATCTGTAATTACATTGCCTCTTTTTAAGATTAGGTTTTCAAATAAATAAAGTTTTGCATTTAAATAGTTTTTTAAATTTTTATGATAATCAAGATGATCCTGGGATAGATTAGTAAATACACCTGAATTAAACTTTAAACCATCTAATCTATTTTGCTTTAAACCATGGCTTGAGGCTTCCATAATTACATTTTCTATTTTTTGATTTTTTAACTTGCTTAATATTTTAGCCAATTTTATTGGATCTATTGTAGTATTAGATAAATTCAAATTAATACTTTTTGATTTAACACCTAATGTACCAATTGAAGCACCTTTTTTATTATTTAATTTTAATATTTGATAATAAAAATCTGTAACTGATGATTTTCCGTTTGTACCAGTAACTGCAATTAAATTTTTTGGTTTTTTATTATAAATTTTAAAAGCAGTTTCAGCTAATAATTTCCTTACATTATTTGTATGAATAAACAAAATTCCATTTTGGAATGGATTTGTTTTTCTTTCGGTTACAATAATTTTAGATCCTTTTTTAATTGCTTTAGGAATAAATTTATTACCATCAATTGTATTTCCTTTGATTGCAAAAAAAATATTATTTTTTTTAATATTTTTTGTGTCAAATGAAATTCCTGAAAAAGAAAAATTTCTATAATTTTTTTTTATGTTATGAAAATAGTTTCCTAGAAGCATAATTAATTAACCTCTATATATTTTGTGGCTAAAATAGGCCCAATTTTATCTATAACTTTTCCAGCTACCTCTACTGAGGTCCAGCCAGCAGTATTATAAAGTGTACCTTTCCACCCTCCTTTTCGATGTCTATACTTATAATAATAATCTTTAGATTTTTTTGGAGTATCGAGCATTACAATAAAAACAAATTGTGGATTTGATGTTGGAAAAATAGAAGCAAAAGTATTTATTTTTGCCTCTGAATATGCTCCTCCCTCAGGTTGATCAGCGGTTCCTGTTTTTCCACCAATTTCATAATTTTGAACGTTTGCAAATTTAGCTGTCCCTTCCTCAGTATTTACAATTTTTCTTAACGCGCCAACAACTTGTTCTGAAATACCTCTGTTTAATATTCTTTCATTTTTTTTATTAAAATTATTTTCTTTATAAATTAATGTTGGGTTAATTTCATAACCACCATTTGATAGAACAGAATAACCTTTTGCTAATTGAAGAATTGTAGTTGCTATTCCGTGTCCAAAGGAAGCTGTAGCCAATCTGCATTTTCCAAAATCATAATTTTTTTGAGGAGCAACTTCTTCAATATCAAAATCAATATCACTTAACACGCCAACTTTTTCTAAAAATAATTTAAATTTTTCTGCGCCAATTTTTTGAGCAATCCTGACAGATCCTATATTTCCAGATCTAACTAAAATTTGCTCTGCAGTTAAATCTGATGGTATTTCATTGTCGTACTCACCTATTCTGTATTTGTCACATTTAATTGATTTGGGTAAATCTAAAAATTCAGTATCTGGTTTAATTACCTTTTCATTTAAGGCGCTAGCAAAAGTAAATGCTTTAAATACAGAGCCGAGTTCATATGTCCCTTTAGTTACCCTATTAATATAATTTACATCTGTAATATTTTGTCTTTCATTTGGATTGAAATCTGGCAAAGAAACTAATGATATAATATTGCCATTATTAACATCCATTAAAATAGCTGCACTACCTTTGCTTTTAAAAATTTCCTGATATTTAATTAATTCTTTTCTAATTAAAAATTGAATATCTTTATCTAATGTAAGTTTAATTGACTCTTTAGATTTTCTAAGTTCATCATTTAACGATTTTTCTAATCCGGAAATACCATTATTATCATCATCTATCTGACCTAAAACATGACTAAAAAGATTTTTTTGTGGATACATTCTTAAAACTCTTTCTTCTGGAACTAAAGATTTATCCCCTAATTTCATTATTTTTTCATAATTTTCCTCAGAAATTTTCTTCTCTAAATAAAAAAATTTCTTAGTTTTTATTTTTTTTTTAATTTCATCAAAATTTTTATCAGGAAAAATAATATTTAAACTTAGAAGTAATTTTTTTTCGTTGATTATATCTGAAGTTTTTAAACCAATATCAATCGATTTAACTGTCTTAGCTAAATAATTTCCATTAATGTCTATGATGTCTGCTCGATAAAGCTGATTTTTAGATGCAGGAAGATTATTTATTTTTTCTAATTTACTCTTTCGTGTACCTAAGTGAACTAGGTGTATTGTGTAAATTAAATATATAATAAAAAAAACAAAGAAAATAAAAGCTACTCGATTAAATTGAATATTTAATCCATTCTCCTTTTTCTTAAATGTAAAATCACTTTTATAATCTTCTATAGTTAATTTTGATTTATTATCAGCCATTACTCTTTAATAATTTTAAAATTTTTAATTTTATTTATATCTTTTGAAATATTATAGATTTTTATGTCGTTTATATTTTTTTGAATTAACTCATCCTCAAAATACTGTGATTGATATTCAAGTAATCTTTCTGCAGAACTTAAATAATCATACTCCAAAGATACATTTTCAAATTCAGATTTTAAAACTCTAATATTCTCTTTTGCTGTAAATATTTCATCTTCAATCTGTTTGGTTGTATTTTTTATTATTGCAGTTGATAGGACTAAAAAAAAAATCACTACTGCTAAAGCAAACTTTTTCACAGTTTGTCTCCATAATTTTCAATTTCAATGTAATTTCTGAATTGCTCCTCTATATCGGTATCAAAATTATAAACATCTGTTTTTTTAATCGCATATCTAAATTTAGCAGATCTAGATGGTGGGTTTTCATTCACCTCCTCATCTAAGGGTGTTATTGGTTTTTTTTGAATTAAGTTAAACAGTGTATCTACTTGTTCAATAACTGGGCTATATCGTGAAACGCTTTTATTTTCAGATAGACTTTTAAAAAAATATTTTACTATTTTATCTTCTAAAGAATGAAATGTAACTACCCCCAAAACACCACCTTTTTTTAAAACTTTAGTGGCATTAATAAGTCCAAAAATTAGCTCACTAATTTCTTTATTTACAAATATTCTAAGGGCCTGAAAAACTTTGGTCGCATTATGAACTTTAAAATTTTTTCTTTTTTTGGATTTATCAATAATTTCAACTAAAGATTTAGTATCAATTTGATTTTTAGATCTTTCTTTTATGATATTTCGTGCAATAAATTTTGCCTCTTTTTCACCTCCAAAAAATTTAAAAATTTTTTCTAATTCTTTTTCATCAAGTTTGTTGATTACATCTTCTGCTGAACAACTATTTAATCCTAACTGCATATTTAATTTACCTCTGGCATCGAATGATAATCCTTTTTTTGGATCTTTTATTTGAGTATAAGAGTAACCAAGGTCAAAAATTACACCTCTTATATTTTCATTTTTGAGCTTTAAATTGCTTAATTGACTAAATTTTATATTTTTAAAAATAAATCTATCTTCAAAGTTTTCTTTTAACTGATTGGCAATTTTTTCACTATCTATGTCTCTATCAATAGCTATTACTTTTGTATTTTTAAAATCTAAAATTTTTTTGGAATAACCACCTTGACCGAAAGTACAATCGATAAATGTGCCACCATGTTGAGGGGAAATAACGCTAATAATTTCTTTTAGCAGTACCGGATAATGCTTTTGCATTTTCGGTACTATGGTGGCGTCCATTTATCTCTTGGAAGACCATTAATTTTTTTGTCTTCTTAAGAATGCTGGTATCTCAAGATCATCTTCTTCCTCTTCATCTGAAGTCAATAAATCTTCAGGACTTGAATTATCAGACTCTGAACTAAATAAATCTGGAGCATCTGAGTCGACTCCGAATTCTTTTAAATCATTAGAGGTTTCTTCTTCATTGTTATTTTCTTGATGATCTTCACGGGTAGTTTCCATAGCTTCTTGAGCAAAAGATTTCTCCATTTCATTAACTGAACTATCCTGAACTATACTCTCGCTTTCCATGTTAGTATTTTGGACAACTTCTTCACTCATCATCTGATTATGTGAACTCTCAGTTTGTTGTTCTTGGATAACCTCATTTTCAAGCTTTAAAGCATTCGCACCATGTGTAATTGGATTTGATGCAGTTGTATTTGAAAAATTAAAAGATTGAGATGATCCCATGTTTGAAAAATCAGAGTAACCTGGATTACGGTTTTGAATTCTATGAACCATATTTACAACAGATTTTGATTCTGGCTGTTGCCCATCTAAAGAGGTAGCAACAATTGAAACTCTCATTTTTCCATCTAGCTCAGTATCAGTGATTGCACCAATAATTAACTCTGCTTCAGGATCAACTTCAGCTCTAACTTTATTTACAGCTTCATCAACTTCAAAAAGTTTAAGATCTTTACCACCAGTAATATTTACCAATAAACCTTTTGCACCTTTTAAAGTATAATCATCTATTAGTGGGTTGCTGATTGCCATCTCTGCAGCTTTTAGAGCTCTACCTTCTCCTTCAGCTTCTCCAGTTCCCATCATAGCTTTACCCATTGCTGCCATTACAGTTTCAACATCAGCAAAATCTAAGTTGATCAAACCGGGTCTAACCATCAAATCAGTTATACTTTGAACACCATGCATCAAAACATTGTTTGAAAGGTTAAATGACTCTTCAAAAGTTGTTTGTTCATTTGCTATTTTGAATAGGTTTTGATTTGGGATAACAATTATTGTATCAACATGTTTCCTTAATTCTTCCAAACCTTGTTGTGCTCTTCTCATTCTAGAGGGGCCTTCATATAAAAATGGAAGAGTCACAACACCTACAGTTAATATATTTAATTCTTTAGCAGCTCTTGCGATGACATGAGCAGCACCAGTGCCTGTTCCGCCACCCATACCAGCTGCAATAAAAACCATGTTTGCACCTTGAAGTGTATTTACAATTTCATTCAAAGATTCATCAGCTGCAGCTTGACCAATATCAAGTTTTGCTCCTGCTCCCAAACCTTTTGTTAAATTTAAACCAATTTGAATTCTTGTTTTTGCTTTACTTAACTTTAAATCTTGTGCATCTGTATTGACTGCAATAAATTCTACTCCTTGTAGATTATTTTCAATCATTTCATTAATTGCATTTCCGCCTGCTCCACCAACTCCCAATACTAATAGTCGTGGCTGCAACTCTTTAATTTCTGGTGCTTTAAAGTTAATTGTCATCTTATTTCCCCTCGTTGTTGTTAAAGTGTTTTTCCCATTTAAGACTTGCTCGATTTATATTTGCTTTTTTTCTTGCGGATGTCTTAAATTTTTCAAATGCTGCTGGTTCCCATATTTGGAATGTTTGACCTTGACCAACAAATAACATGCTTTTTTTAATTTTTGCATGTTTCAATAATTTTGATGAGAGGGAAATTCTACCTTCGCTATCAAATTGTAAATTAGTACTTTCTGCTAATATTGATGTAGCAAAGTAATCTCTTTTTTCCTCAAAAGGATTTAAAGAGTCAATTGCTGAAGAAATTTTTTCAATTCTATCTTGAGAACAAGCTTCTATTGAGGGATTGTTAAAAGATGGATAACAAATAACACCATTGTATCCTAAATTTGATAAATATGACCTGAAACTAGCAGGCACAGACACTCTCCCCTTTTTGTCTAATTTGTTCTCGTAAGTAGATAAAAACATTTAATTTTAATTTTATAAATTCCATAATTGGGAATATATGGGAATATATGGGTATTTAAAATAATAGTCAAACTCTGAATTTAGTTAAATTATGCTTATAGAAGGAGGTTTTTGTAATTCTAAAGTTTATTAAAGTCCTCTTTTCGTAGCTGATTTACTTCCCATGAAAAAGTGAAAAAAGAGCATAAGTGATTTAACATTAGTTCAAAATGAGACAGTTTTTTAAATGTTAAATTTTATGATATGAATAATTATGCCAGATAAACTATAAGCCGGGTTCTGTCATTTAAACTTATCATTTGTCTAGGCCTAAGATCACTCTTAGGCTCAAGCAACTAACCCTGATGACTAGCCAAGGACGGCTTTTAGTTTTTCAACAATGTCATCTCTACTTAGTCTTGCTCCCAGTGGGGTTTTCCAGCGTTCATTGTTACCAATAGAACCGGTGCGCTCTTACCACACCTTTTCACCCTTGCCATGTTATGGCGGTTTATTTTCTGTGGCACTATCCCTAGGGTTTCCCCCGCCAGGTATTACCTGGCACTGTGTCCTTGTAGAGCCCGGACTTTCCTCTTCAATATAAATTAAAGCGATAAGTCATTTATCTGGCATTTTTAATCTATTACTTCAGCTGTAATTTTCAAGAAAAATTATTAAAATTTTTTTGTAAGATTTTCGCTTATAATTAAGCATTCTTTATCAACAATACCGTTTATTAACTCTTGTCTGAATCTCATCTGAAAAGCAATCGTAAGTTTTTTTAAATAGTTAATATTTTTTTTACTAATGTTTTTTGAATAACCAATTTTATACAAGTTTTTATAAAATATATTCTTTTCTATAAATGAGATTGCTTGGTTTCTATTCTTTAAAAGAATTCGTTGATTTAAATTATGCCAAAGGCCTATTTGTTTTTTAAATAATTTTTTCCAAGGAAATTTTTCACCAGGATCTTTTTTTCTATCAGGAGAGATATCAGAATGCCCTAAAATAAACTTAGATTTGATCTTATATTTTTTAATTAAAAATTTACTTAACTTTAAGACTGATTTCATTTGTCTTTTATTAAAATGCATATATCTGTTACTATGCCCTGGATTACTTATTTCAATACCTAAAGAATATTTATTTAAAAATTTAAATTTTTTCCAATGTGAAGCACCAGCATGCCAAGCAATATATAGATCTGGAACTAAAGTTAATATTTCTCCATTTTTTTTAATAAAATAATGGCTGCTAACTTTAGAATTAAAACTAATTAATCGTTTGATTGCATCATTTTCTTTTCTCATACCTGTGTAATGAAAAATAATAAATTTAATATCTTTTGATTTTCTTTTTTTTTTATTAAAATTTGGAGAATAATTTAGGGTTGTATTCATAATAATTATTAAGACAATTTTTGGCGTTTTATAAACACTTTATAGACAATATTTTTAATTAAATGTTATTTTACAAACATTAACAATATAATATAATAATTTTCGATGTTAAAAAAACTAACAATAATTCTAATATCTATTTTTTTGTTGTCATTTAATGCAAATGCTGGATCAGATGGTGACTTAAAATCAAATAAAGTAAATGAAACAAAAGAAATTAAAGATTGTTTTGAAAAGTTAAATAGAGCAACATTTGCATTTAATCAAGGTCTAGATAAAGCATTGATAAAACCACTTGCAGAAGGTTATAGAAACCTTCCGGATCCTATTCAAAGAGGAACAAGTAATGCAGTCAAAAACCTATCAACTCTTATTACGATACCCAACAATGTTTTACAGGGAGATGTTAAGACCGCATTAATAAATACTGGAAGATTAGTTGTAAATACAACAGTAGGGTTGTTAGGTACTATTGATGTTGCTAATAAAATGGGTTTTCCTAAATATGTAAAAGAAGATTATGGACAAACTTTAGGAGCTTGGGGTATTGGTCCAGGATGTTATATTGTGCTCCCAGTTTTAGGACCATCTACATTAAGAGATACAGCAGGATCTTTTGCAAATGTTATGGGTGGAGATCCCTGGTATAATGCTTCAGTGCACGGTAATAACGAATTTTTAAGTGAAGGCTTATATATAACATCAAAGGCTTTGAGTGGAATTGATTTTAGAGCAGATAATATTGAGTCATTTGAAAATCTTGAAAAAAATTCTATTGACTTTTATGCTTCTGTTAGAAGTTTATATGCGCAAGACAGAGAAAATAAAATTAAAAACAACCAAAGAGGAAATATAGAAGTTCTTTATAAAGACGAAGAAGACTGGGAAGAAATAGATAATAAATAATTCAAAAATTGTTAAAACAAGATGAAAAAAATTATTATAATTTTATTCTTATATTTTTTAAACTTAAACAGCGCATATTCAATTGCACCTGATGTCTTTGTCCAATCAACTGTAAATAGAGCTTCACAAATTTTATCAAAAAATATTTCTAAAGAGGAAAAAATAAATGAATTGAAATCTATAGCTTCAGAAACTGTAGATATTAGAGGTGTAGGTTTTTATTCTCTTGGTTCTGCTAGAAAAGTTTTAGATAACAACCAAAAAAAGGAATATTTTGAATTATTCGAAAACTATTTTTTAAAAAGTTTTTCTAGTAGATTAGCTGAGTATACAAATCCAAAAATTGAAGTTTATGGAAAAAAAATTTTAAATGAAAATTATACAATAGTGAATAGCGTGTTAGTTAGCACATCTGAAAGACCCGAAGTAAGAATTGATTGGAGAATTTATACTAAAAATCCTAATAATCCATTAATTAGAGATTTAATAATTGAAGGATTGAGTCTAGCAAGAACTCAAAAAGAAGAGTTTGCATCAATTATAAATTCTAACAACGGAAATATAAACGCTTTATTTAAAGTACTAGAAGATTTTTCTAACCGTTAATGTTTGGTGGGCCCGCCAGGACTCGAACCTGGGACCAATACATTATGAGTGTACTGCTCTAACCAACTGAGCTACAGGCCCAAAAACTAGTAACTAGTTATATCATTTTTTTGTAGTTAGCAATTATAGATAGTAAATTTTGGTGGGCCGTGTTGGTTACGCTCCAACTACCCCTGCAATGTCAATGCAGTACTCTACTATTGAGCTAACGGCCCATTAAAGCCTAATTTTCTAAAAAACTTTTTAACTGTTTTGATCTACTAGGATGTTTTAATTTTCTTAAAGCTTTAGCTTCAATTTGTCTTATTCTCTCTCTGGTAACTGAGAACTGTAAACCAACCTCTTCTAATGTGTGATCAGTATTCATACCAACTCCAAATCTCATCCTTAGCACTCTTTCTTCTCTTGGTGTTAATGTTGATAAAATCTTAGTTGTAGCTTCACCAAGATTTGATTTAATTGCTTGTTCCAAAGGCGCTAGAGCTTTGGTATCCTCAATAAAATCTCCTAAGCTGCTATCTTCTTCATCACCTACTGGTTTTTCTAACGATACAGGCTCTTTTGATATTTTTAAAACTTTTCTAACTTTATCTAGTGGCATTCTAAGTTTTTTTGCTAATTCCTCAGGTGTTGCTTCTCTACCAAACTCACTTAATATTAATCTTTGAGTTCTAACAATTTTGTTAATTGTTTCAATCATGTGAACTGGAATCCTGATTGTTCTTGCTTGGTCAGCAATTGATCTTGTTATAGCTTGTCTGATCCACCAAGTCGCATAAGTCGAAAATTTATAACCTCTTCTATATTCAAATTTATCAACTGCCTTCATCAAACCAATATTTCCTTCTTGAATTAGATCTAAAAACTGAAGTCCTCTATTTGTATATTTCTTTGCAATAGAAATAACTAACCTTAAGTTAGCTTCAACCATTTCTTTTTTTGCAATTCTAGACTCTTTTTCACCTTTTTGAATCCTGCTAACTAACTTTTTAAAGTCAGTTACTGAAATTCCAAGTTTATGACTAATTTCAACTAATCTTTCTCTAATATTTTTAAATTCTTCTTTATTTTTTGTAAAAAACTGCTTCCAAATTAAATTAGTATCTAAAAATTTTTTAAGGTTTGGATTTATTTCGTTTCCAACATAAAACTTTATGAATTCGTTTCTTTGTATCTTGTGATCCATTGCAAGTCTCAAAAGATTACCCTCTAAAGAAATTATTTTTTTATTATCAGCATAATGTTTTTGTACAAGTTCTTCTAAAACTGACGGGGATAATTGGAGGGATTTAATATTTTCTAAAATATCATTAACAGTTTTTTCATATCCTCTTTCTTTAGCGCTTGAAAAAATTTGGGAATTCAATACACAATCTAACTTTTCTTTTTGGTATTTTATTAATTTTGTATACTCTTTTGTAAGTACATTTATTGTTTTCAGAACCTTTGGCTTGATCTCTGTTTCCATTGCAGCCAATGTTGGATTAAAATCATCATCCTCATCTGAGGCATTGTCTTCTTTATCTGTTTCTCCAGCGTTCTTTTGTTTTGCACTTGGTCCCGTTGACTCATCCTCCATATAATTTGTGTCAATATCAATAATTTCTCGTACTAAAATTTCATCATTTTGAAGTTGATTATTCCATTCAAAAAATTGCTGCGCAGTTATTGGGCTCTGAGAAAGAGCGATTAACATCACATCTTTTCCTGCTTCAATTCTTTTTGCTATTGCGATTTCTCCTTCTCTAGAAAGTAATTCAACTCCACCCATTTCTCGTAAATACATTCTGATAGGGTCGTCACTTTTTTCTATTGTTTTGCCCTCTTCTTTGTTTGAGTTTTCTTTTTTTCTTAAAACTTTAAAATCAGATTTTTTCTCTACTAAGATAATATTTTCATCTAAGATATGAATGAATGCTTGAGACAAGTTTTCATCTGATAAATTTCTTTTTCCAAGAGATTTACTTAACTCTTCATAAGTTATAAAGCCCCTATGGGTCCCTCTGCCCATTAGTCTAGCAAATGATTTTGTAATAATTCTTTCCACAGTAATTTGAGTTTGGAAGTCTTATATAATGTCAATTATATAAAAATCCATTACTAATTTAGTCGGTTTAATTGAGATTTTGCTTTTTTTTAAGCTCTTTTAGCTCATTAAATGTAGACTCGCTCATATCAACTGAAAACTTCGATTCTAATTCTTGAATTCTGAAATCAAGATCATAATTCATTAAATCTCTTGAGATGTCCTCCAATAATTCTATTATTTTTTGATCATCATCAGATTGATTTTGTAGGATATATTTAATTGGAGCAAATTTATTTATTTTTTCTATTAATTGAACATCCAAATTAAGATCTTGAATTGTAATTTGTGAACCAGATTTCAATTTTTCAATAATCATTTCAAATATTTTTTTATTAAAATCAGTAAATAATTTAATATTTTCAATCAAATGAATATTCGCTTGCAACAAATCCAATTTATTTATGACTAAATATAATAAAGAAAACTCTTTTAACTCAACACCAGTCAAAGACTGACTTTCTTGAAAATATTTTTTTGTACTCTCTAAAGATTTTGTTTTTTTTGTATAAAATCTTTTATTATTTTGGTTGGAATGTGGTGTTAGTTCAGCAATTTTTTCTAAAAAATATTCTAAAACATATTTTTTTATAAAATCATCCTTAATTGTATTTGCAATTTCTCTTAGTTTTTTTTCAAAAATAGCCATCGATGACGGATTGTTTTTAGTTTGTTTTTTATAATGACTAAAAATAAATTGATGAATTGATAATTTGCTCTGCTTTGTAAAATCTACAAAATTAGCTTTACCATTTTTATTTACATAACTATCTGGATCTTCTTTATCGGGCAGAAATAAAAATGAAATTTGTTTTTCAGGTTTCAGTTCCTTTATTGAATTTTCAGCAGCTCTAACAGCAGCTTTATATCCACTTTCATCACCATCAAAACAAATTATGATATCATTAAAAAATTGGTTTAGAGTTAAAATTTGCTTGTCAGTTAAAGATGTACCAAGATTTGCTACAGCATTATTAATCCCATTTTTGCTGAGACCTACAACATCCATATATCCCTCAACCAGATAAATGTGATCAACTTTATTAGAAAGTTTTCTTGCTAAATCCAAATTATATAAATTTGATCCTTTTTTGAAAAAGTTTGTTTCAGGTGAATTTATATATTTGGCTAAGTAATCTAAATTTTCAATTATTCTTCCACCTAAAGCTATTGGCTGACCTGAAATGTTATTGATTGGAAAAATTAATCGACCTCTAAATCTTTCAACATAAATTTTTTTCTTTTCATCTAAATAAAATAAACCAGTTTCTATTAGAGTTTGTTCACTGTAATCTTTTTTTAATTTATCGAAGAAATTTGGATTTTTTTCTATGTATCCTATTTTAAATTTTTTTACTTCATCTTTGTTTAATGATCTGTTTTTTAAATAATCTCTAGCAATAGAATAATTTTCATTTTTTAAAAGTTCATTGTGATAAAAATCTACATAATTACTAAAAATAGATTTATACTCATTCCATCTTTTCTCTCTTTCTTCATCTTGTCTTGAAAACATATATGGCTGCATCCCTGCTAATTGTGCTAAATATTTAACTGCTTCACCAAATTTTAAATTTTGAGTTTTCATCACAAAATCAAATATATTGCCATGCTCCGAAGTTGCAAAACAATGATAAAATTCCTTTTCATCATTAACAGTAAATGATGGTGTTTTTTCATTTTTAAATGGTGATAGACCTACAAACTCTTTGCCTCTTTTTTTTAATGAAACACTTTTTGATACTACCGTTGAAACTTTCAACCTATTTTTAATTTCATCAAGATACTCTTTTGGGTATTTCATTATTTATTCAACAATTCTTTGATCATTGATCCCGCCTTAGAAAAATCAATTTCGTCTGCATGAGTTTTTTTTAGTTCACCCATGACTTTTCCCATATCTTTTAATGAATTTGCTCCAATTTTTGAAATAACATTTGCACAAATTTTCTTAGTTTCCTCTTCGCTAAGCTGCTTTGGTAAGAAACTAGTTAAAATATCATATTCATTTTGTTCAACTTCTAAAAGATCTGTTCTATTATTTTTTTTATAAATATCGATCGATTCGGCTCGTTGTTTAACCATTTTTTTTAAAAGCTTCTTAATGTCCTCATCATCAGTTTCTTTTTTGTTAGGGCCCGATCTGTTAACAATATCCAAATCCTTAATAGAAGATAATATTAACCTATAGGTTGATATTTTATTTTTATCTTTAGATTTTAGAGCATTTTTATATTCGTTTTCGATAGTCTGTTTTAATGACATAATTTTTTAATCTACTTTAAAGAAAAAATTCTTCAAAAGAAAAATTGTTTTTTTACAATTTTATATTACATCTCTGTTGCGATAATAAAGCAATTATTGTATTAACCTTTAACTCATGAGTTGTAATTGATCAAAAAAGCAAAAAAAACTAACTCAAAAATTAAATCTCAAATTAACACAGGCGTTTTAGTTCTAGAAAATAAAAAGGTATTTAAAGGAATTGGAATTGGATACCAAGGAGAAGCCACAGGCGAAGTTTGCTTTAATACATCGTTGACTGGTTATCAAGAAATCATCTCTGATCCATCATACGCAGGTCAAATTATTAACTTTACCTTTCCTCATATTGGAAATGTTGGAACTAATAAAGAGGATCATGAGTCTGATAAAATATGGACTAGAGGAGTAATTTTTAACTCTGAAATAACTTCACCCTCGAACTATAGATCATTCCAACATTTAGATGCTTGGCTTAAAAAAAATAAAATTGTTGGAATTACTGGCTTAGACACAAGAAGCCTAACAAACTTTATAAGGGACAAAGGTGCTCCAAAAGGTACGATTAGTTACTCAAAAAAAGGAAAGTTTAATATTAATAAATTAACTAATACCACCATCAAATGGAGTGGATTAAAAAATCTTGATCTTGCAGAAGTAGTTTCAACTGAGAAAAATTATATTTGGAAAGGTCTTAAAACTTGGAAGAAAGAATTGGGATATAAAATAAATAATAAAAAATCATTTCATGTTGTTGCAATTGATTATGGGATAAAAAAAAATATCTTAAGATATTTCTCTGACTTTAATTGTAAAGTCACTGTCGTTTCTTGTAAAACTAATGCGCAAAAAATTTTAGCTTTAAGGCCAAATGGAATATTTTTATCAAATGGTCCTGGAGATCCAGCTGCAACGGGAAAATATGCAATCGAAATAATTAAACAATTAATCAAAAAAAATTTACCAATATTTGGTATTTGTTTGGGTCATCAAATTTTAGCATTAGCATTAGGTGGCAAGACAAAAAAAATGAAACTTGGTCACAGAGGAGCAAATCACCCTGTTAAAAATTTAATTCATGATAATGTAGAAATTACAAGTCAAAACCATGGATTTGAAGTAGTTAAAGAAACATTGTCAAAAAATATTGAGGTCACACATAAATCTTTATTTGATAATAGTGTTGAAGGTATCAGACTAAAAAATAAACCAGTCTTTTCAGTTCAATATCATCCAGAGTCTAATCCAGGACCTCAAGATAGTGTTTATTTGTTTCAAGAATTTATTAACAACATGAAAAAAAATGCCAAAAAGAAAAGATATTAAAAAAATACTAGTTGTGGGAGCTGGTCCAATAATTATAGGACAAGCATGTGAATTTGACTATTCAGGTACACAAGCATGTAAAGCTCTAAAAGATGAAGGTTATAAAGTGGTCTTAATAAATTCAAATCCTGCAACCATTATGACAGATCCAGATGTTGCGGATAAAACTTACATTGAGCCAATTACACTAGGCGTACTAGAAAAAATACTCAAAAAAGAAAAGCCAGACGCAATTCTACCAACTATGGGCGGTCAAACTGCTCTTAATCTTGCAATGGAAGCTGAGAAAAAAGGAGTTTTAAAAAAATACAAAATAGAATTGATCGGGGCGAATTCAAAAGCAATTTCTAACGCTGAAGACAGAAAGAAATTTAGAAAAAATATGATTGATATTGGTTTAGATTTACCAAAATCTGAAATTGTTAATAATAACAAACAAGCATCAAAAGTATTAAAAAAAATTGGTTTACCTGCAATTATAAGACCTGCATTTACACTTGGTGGACTCGGCGGAGGAATAGCTAAAACTAGAAAAGATTATTTTAAGATTGTTAAAAATGGATTGCACGAGTCTCCTGTAAGCCAAGTTCTTGTTGAGGAATGTTTGGAAGGTTGGAAAGAATTTGAAATGGAGGTGGTAAGAGATAAGAAAGATAATTGTATAATAATTTGCTCTATTGAAAATATAGATCCGATGGGGATTCATACTGGTGACTCAGTCACAATTGCGCCCGCACTCACTCTTACTGATAAAGAGTACCAGGTAATGAGAAATGCATCTATTGCATGTTTAAGAAAGATTGGAGTTGAAACTGGAGGATCAAATGTTCAGTTTGCTATCAATCCTAAAAATGGACGAATGGTTGTCATTGAAATGAATCCACGTGTATCAAGATCATCAGCACTTGCATCAAAAGCAACTGGATTTCCAATTGCGAAAGTGGCTGCAAAATTAGCAGTCGGTTATACTCTGGATGAATTAAAAAACGAAATAACTAAAGTTACACCTGCATCGTTTGAACCAAGTATAGACTATGTTGTAACTAAAATTCCAAGATTTACTTTTGAAAAATTTTCAACCTCTCCTGCAACTTTAGGAACATCTATGAAATCAGTGGGTGAAGCAATGGCTATTGGAAGAAACTTTAAGGAGTCTCTGCAAAAGGCACTAGTGTCTCTTGAAACTGGTTTTTCAGGTTTAGATAGAATTTTTGATTTAAATAAAAAACAAATTGAAAAGAAGCTTAAAGAAACTATTCCAAATAAGATATTACTAGTAGCCGAAGCAGTTAGAAAAAAAATAAATTTAAAAAAAATATATAATTTATCCAAAATTGATCCTTGGTTTTTAGAACAAATTAAAGAAATAATTGATTGTGAAAAACAGATTAAAAGCAAGGGACTTCCTGAGAATTATGTAGAATTTAATAGAATAAAATCAATAGGGTTTTCAGATAAAAAACTTTCAGAATTGACTAAAACTTCTGAAGACGTTGTTAGAAGAAAAAGATCAGCGCTTAAAATACTTCCAGTTTATAAAAAAGTAGATACATGTGCGGCTGAATTCAAATCGTTTACGCCTTATATGTATTCAACTTATCAAAGAAATTTTTCAATCAACTCAGAATGTGAAGCTGACCCATCCAATAAGAAAAAAATAATTATTCTTGGAGGAGGACCAAATAGAATTGGTCAAGGAATTGAGTTTGATTATTGTTGTTGTCAGGCAAGTTTTTCATTAAAAGACGCAGGTTTTGAGACTATAATGGTTAATTGTAACCCCGAAACAGTGTCAACAGACTATGATACGAGTGATCGATTATACTTTGAGCCTTTAAAAGAAGAATACGTTTTTAACATAATTAAAAAAGAACAAGAAAAAGGAAACCTAATTGGTGTGATAGCTCAGTTTGGTGGCCAAACTCCAATTAAACTTGCTAAATTTTTACATGACAACAAACTTCCAATTTTAGGAACACAATATACTTCTATCGATTTAGCGGAGGATAGAGACCGATTTAGAGATTTATTAAATAAATTAAAACTAAAACAAGCAGAAAGTGGAATTGCAAAAACATTTAATCAAGCAATAAAAATTGCTGATAAAATTGGATTACCATTAATGGTAAGACCTTCATATGTTTTAGGTGGAAGAGCAATGGAAATTGTTCATGAAAAAAATCAGCTAAAAAAATTTGTTGAAGAAGCATTTAAAGCTGCAGAAGATAATCCAATTTTGATTGATAAGTTTATTGATCATGCAATGGAAGTAGATGTAGATGCTATATCAGATGGAAAACAAGTTCACGTTGCAGGTATTATGCAACATATAGAGGAAGCTGGAATTCATTCAGGAGACTCGGCGTGTAGCCTACCCCCTGTATCAATTAAACCATACCTTCTAAAAGAAATAGAAAATCAAACTAAAAAATTAGCGATAGCTTTAAATGTTAAAGGTTTCATGAACATACAGTTTGCAATTAAAAAAGATGAAATTTATGTGATTGAAGTAAATCCAAGAGCAAGTCGAACCGTTCCTTTTGTATCAAAAGCAAAAGGATTGCCTCTAGCTAAAATTGCATCAAGAGTAATGGCTGGTGAAAAGTTATCTAAGTTTAATTTAAAAGATAAATCTAAAGGTATGTATGCAGTTAAAGAGGCTGTATTCCCATTTAATAAATTTCCAAACAGTGACTTATTGTTAGGACCTGAAATGAAATCCACTGGAGAAGTTATGGGATTTGATAAAAACTTTGGAATGGCTTTTGCAAAAAGTCAGATCGCAGCAGCTAACTCATTACCAAAACAAGGATTAGCTTTTATATCTCTCAAAGATAGTCACAAAGATGAAGGAATAGATTTAGCTAAAGAACTTCTTAAACTTAAGTTTACATTATGTGCAACTAGAGGAACTGCAGAATATATTCGAAAGCATGGGATGAAATGTAAAATTATTAATAAAGTAAGCACAGGTTCACCTCATATAGTAGATGTTTTAGACTCTAAAAAAATTGCATTAGTAATAAATACTGGAGGTGGAAATAGTGAACATCGATTAAGTGATGCTATAGCCTTAAGAAGAGCAACACTTAAGAATAAAGTTCCTTATTGCACTAATATGTCCACTGCTCAGGCATGTTTAGAGGCGATTAGATCGCTAAAAACAAAAAAATTAGAAGTGACTTCTCTTCAGGATGTTTAAGAATTTACTTTCCAATCAGTTTCAAAGGTAACATAATTTACTTGAATACATCGTCTTTCTTTAACGATCTTTTTCTTCTCCATACCATGCCAAGTGTTTGGTCCACTTGTAAAAAGATAGCCATAATTATGTTTGTAAGGAAGTGTCTTAACTTTTTCTAATTTTTCATTGTAAAAATCAGTTCCTAAATCTTCAGATTCATTTGTTTTATTAACAAATATTAAACCTGACATAAGTTTTTCTTTTATATCGCAGTGAGGTTTTAACCAAAAACCCTCTCGGTCACATATAACCTCAACCCTAACATATGAATTTGATAAATCTTTATTTATCATTTTAGAAATTGTTTCATATGTTTCTTCAGACTGAAGTTCATTTATAAATTTTACTAAGTTGGGAAATTTAGATGCGTTTTCTTTATTAATGAAACATCTAAACTTTATGGCTTGTCCGCCTGAAGCTATACCTTTTCTAAATTCTGCAGCTCCACCATCTATTGCTCTTGTTCCATCATAATTAAGATTATGTTTACTGACATCAGGAATGTCGGCTTTAACTATTTCATCAATTGCCTCTTCTGACAAAGCATCACTATACTCCCAGTGATTAAAAGGGAAATTATGTTCTTTTGAATTATTTTTAATTGAATTTAAAAATGACATTTTGATTGTATTTTTTCTTTAATAATTTTTGCTACTCTATTCGTTTCATCTAATTTTTGATAGTTCCAATTTTCAATTTCCTCACCTAAGTTTCTAGTAATATTTAATTCTCTAAATAAATTTCTAAAATTCTGAAATCTGACGTCTTTTCTTTTTGGTAAAATATTAGCAACATAAATTGGTTTTCCAGTCAAAGCAGCTTCAGATATCATTGAGCTAGAGTCACATGTAACAACTATATTTTCCGAAATAGCTAAAGCTGAAAGATAAGCTTTTTTATCAACATTCATAATTACAGTGTGATTTTCTCCAAAAAACTCTTTTGCATAATGTATAGTATTTAAAGGTGTTCTCATTGAAGGTATGACCACAAGTTGAAAATCATGTTTTTTCAATAATTTGTAGAAAATTGAAAAGATGTGCTTCATATTTTTTGTTGAGTAGTCATAATATTTTGTAGGACCCCCCATTATCAAACACCAAACTTTTCTATTATCCTGTTTGATATATGAATTTAAATAACTTCTATTTTCTTCAATTTCATTTTCTGTTAAATAATGAATTGCACCCTTTGTTTTAATTATATTTGTACCGCTTATCCCATCATGTTCTGGAGCAACAATCAAATCAAAATGATTAAAATCTACCTTTGGATCTTGAATATGAATATTTGAAACTTTTTTTTTTGAGATACTTTTTAAGTGGATTGATGGAATCACACTTTTTCTTCCACATGAAATAATTACATCAAAATCATACTCGTTTATTTTTTGATAAACATTTTGTGATATTGGAGTTAATTTTGGAGGAACAATTTTCCAAAAATTATTTAGTTCAACCTTATGGTGTGTAAAATCCAAATCTAAAGCTTTAGCTAAACCTTCTACTTGGCTTATCATGCCATGCATACCTTGGGTTAATAAAATACCTTTTAATTTAGTCATTAATCACTATATAGCTTTCATATGAGTCAAAATCCAACTAAACACACAAAAGTGTTAATAATTGGATCAGGTCCAGCTGGATACACTGCAGCAGTTTATGCTGCTCGTGCAATGTTAAATCCTATTTTAGTTTATGGATCTGAGCCAGGAGGACAATTAACAACGACAACTGATGTTGAAAATTATCCAGGATTTTCTGAAGTTATTCAGGGACCATGGTTAATGGATCAAATGAAAGAACAAGCAAAAGCAGTTGGAACTGAAATGATTGAAGACCATATTGGATCTGTAAATTTAAAAAGTTCACCATTTGAAGCAATTGGTGATAGTGGTCAGAAATATACTGCTGATAGCATTATTATTTCTACTGGAGCTCAGGCAAGATGGTTAAATATAAAATCAGAACAGGAATTTAGAGGATTTGGAGTTTCTGCTTGTGCAACTTGTGACGGTTTCTTTTTTAAAAATAAAGAAGTTGCTGTAGTTGGAGGAGGTAATGCAGCGGTTGAAGAAGCAATGTTCCTTACAAAGTTTGCATCTAAAGTGAAATTAATCCACAGAAGAGATAGTTTAAGAGCTGAAAAAATGCTTCAAAAAAAATTAATGGAAAATAAAAAAATAGAAATAATTTGGGACTCTGTAGTTGAAGATGTATTAGGTGATAAAGATCCTAAAAATGTCAAAGGAATAAAGATTAAAAATGTTAAAACAAATAAAATACAAGAATTGAAACTTGATGGTGTATTCATTGCTATCGGTCATGATCCAGCTACTCAACTTTTTAAAGATCAATTAAAAATGGATAATGAGGGATATTTAATTACCAAACCCGACTCAACAGAAACTAATGTTCCTGGTGTTTATGCAGCTGGAGATGTAAAAGACAAAACATTTAGACAAGCTGTAACCGCTGCCGGTATGGGATGTATGGCTGCACTTGAAGCAGAAAAATTTTTATCTCACTAAAAAATGAAATTAAATTGGATTATTTTTGTAACTGGATGGATGTCATTCAGAGCAATTGGGTCAGGTTTGTTTTTGTTTTGGATTTTTACCGGAAATGAACGTTCGGCACCATCCGAATGGATAATTCCTTTTGTGGGTGACTTTTTTATTGGGATAACTGCTTTATTTTTAGTTTACCACATTATAAAAAAACCAAGCACTATACTATGGGGTCTTTTGTTGTCTTGGAATGTTATTGGTTTGTTAGATTTAATTGGGGCAATAAATGTAAGTTTTGCTGCTCCTTATGGACCTATACCAGAAATAGGATTTAATGAATTGGTTGTAAGATTTATTTTAAGTTTGAATACTTTATTTCAGATTTCTTGTATTTACTTATTATTTCAAAAAGACATAAAAGAATATTTTAAATTTTAAAAATTAATTATTACTAATTTCAACTATTTCATTAGACTCGAATACTTGTTGTCTAAAGTCACCATTAGAAATTTTAATCATTGCTTTTGCAACTTTTTTAGAATGAATTGGTTTCATTTTTTTTAATGGTCCTAAAAATAAAGGTGATAATAATTTAAATACAAAAATACCTAATTTCTCTGCTAATCTTTTTTCTTTTCTATCTCCAATTAAAAAAGAAGGTCTCATTATTCCAAGTTTATTAAAACTCAATCTTTTTAACTCTTCCTCTACTAATCCTTTAAATTTTAAATAATCTCCTGAACTATTAGGATCTGCATAGCCTGAAGAGACAAAAACGAATGAATTTACTGAGTTAGATTTTGTTATTTGTGCGATTTGTTTTGGTAAATCAAGTTCAACTCTTCTATATTCATCTTTATCAGGTGAATTTTGCTTTGTAGTACCAATGCAAAAATAACAGTGGTCACCTGTCATCTCTTCTTTATGCTTTTCCATATTATTAAAATCAGTTTTAACAATTTCAACTTTAAGGTCATTAATGATGATTTCTGAACGTACAAAAAGTTTAATTTTATTATAGTTCTCATTTTTTATTAATTGATCAAGAAGATGACCACCAACTAAACCTGTTGAACCAAAGACTAAGGCTGTTTTCATTAACTTAAGGATTTACAATAACTAGATATTTTATCCATTGCTTTCTTAAGATTATCCATTGATGTTGCATAAGAAATTCTGAAAAAACCTTCTAAACCAAATGCAGAACCCTGGACTACAGCAATTCCACTATTCTCTAATAAGGATTGAACAAAATCAGTATCAGATTTAATTTCATTTCCATTTGGATCTTTTTTACCCATTAAACCTTTGCAACTTGGAAAAACATAGAACGCTCCATCTGGATTCAGACATTCAATTCCATCTATCGCATTTAAAGCATTAACAACAAAATCTCTTCTCTCCTGAAAAGAATTAGCTCTTTCCTTAATAAAGTCTTGCGTTCCACTAAGTGCCTCAACTGCAGCAGCTTGGCTAATAGAAGAAGGATTGGTTGTTGATTGTGATTGAATTTTAGCAATAGCTTTAATGATATCTTTTGGACCAGCTGCATACCCTATTCTCCAGCCTGTCATTGAATAAGCTTTGCTTACACCATTCATTGTAAGCACTCTATCTTTTAAACTTTCAATTTGAGCAATTGTAAAAAATTTAAAACCCTCATAAGTCACATGCTCATAAATATCATCGCTTAAAATATACACATGATTATGTTTTTCCAAAATATCTGCAATTGCTTTTATATCTTGCTCTGAATAACATGCTCCGGTTGGATTTGAAGGTGAATTAAGAATAATCCATTTTGTTTTTGGTGTTATATATTTCTCAAGATCATTTGTATTTATTTTAAAACCTTGTTTCTCATTGCATTCCATTATTACTGGTTTTCCTCCCGCTAATAAAACCATGTCAGGATAAGAGACCCAATAGGGAGCAGGTACTATTACTTCATCACCATCATTTAATGTAGCCATCATTGCATTATAAATTACATGCTTTCCACCAGCACCAACTGTAATTTGATCAGTTGTATAATCTAAATTATTTTCTTTTTTAAATTTTTCCACAATTGCTTTTTTTAATGCTGGAGTGCCATCAACAGCAGTGTATTTAGTATCACCATCATTAATAGCTTTTATAGCTGCTTGCTTAATATTATCTGGAGTATCAAAATCTGGTTCTCCTGCACCAAGTCCAATAACATCTTTTCCAGCAGCTTTTAATTCTCTTGCTTTTTGAGTAACAGCAATAGTAGGTGATGGTTTAATCTTCTTTAAACTGTCCGATATTATGCTCATTGAAATATAAATAAATTCTACTACGTTGTTTAATATATGGAAAATACTTATCAAGATTTAATTACAGATATTCAGAGTAAAAATCCTAAAATTGGTGGAAAACTAGAGGGTGGAAAAAAATTCAAAATTAAATCTGATTTTAAACCTGCAGGAGATCAGCCTGAGGCAATAAAAAAATTAGTTAATGGTGCTAACAAAGATCAATTTAATCAAGTTTTACTTGGTGTAACAGGATCTGGAAAAACTTTTACTATGGCTAAAGTTATTGAAGCTACCAATAGACCTGCCTTGATTTTAGCTCCAAATAAAACTCTTGCTGCTCAACTTTATGGGGAAATGAAAACCTTTTTTCCTGACAATGCTGTTGAATATTTCGTTTCATACTATGACTATTACACTCCTGAGGCTTATGTACCAAGATCGGACACGTATATTGAGAAAGAGGCCTCTATTAATGAACAAATTGATAGGATGAGACACTCTGCAACAAGATCTTTATTAGAAAGAGATGATGTATTAATTGTTGCAAGTGTTTCTTGTATTTATGGTCTTGGATCTGTTGAAGCATATAGCAAAATGACTTTAACACTCCAAAAAAATTATGATTATAATAGAGAAGAAATAATTAAGTCTTTAGTCGCACTCCAATACAAACGTAATGATCAAAATTTTTATAGAGGTACATTTAGAGCAAGAGGAGAGTATTTAGAAATATTTCCTTCTCATTTAGAAGATAGAGCTTGGAGACTTTGTCTGTTTGGGGATAAATTAGAACAGATAGAAGAGTTTGATCCGTTAACTGGTGATAAAGTAAGAGAATTAAGTTTAGTAAAAGTTTATGCAAATAGTCACTACATCACTCCTAAGCCTACAATCGAACAAGCAGTAATTAATATTAAAAAAGAATTAGAAGTAACTTTAAAAAAACACCGTGCTGAAAATAAATTATTAGAGGCACAAAGATTAGAAGAAAGAACTAAATTTGATCTTGAAATGATTGAAGCAACTGGTTCGTGTGCTGGTATTGAAAACTATTCAAGGTTTTTGTCAGGAAGAAAACCAGGCGAACCCCCTCCCACACTTTTTGAATACTTTCCTGATAATACTTTAATATTTGTAGATGAGTGCCACGTTACAGTTCCTCAACTTAATGGAATGTATAAAGGAGATAGATCAAGAAAAAGTACTTTAGCAGAATATGGATTTAGACTTCCTTCATGTATGGATAATCGACCACTAAAATTTGAGGAATGGGACTTAATGAGAACTCAGACTGTTTTCGTTTCTGCAACGCCTGGTCCATGGGAACTAGAACAAACAAAAGGTAAATTTATTGATCAAGTTATAAGACCAACAGGTTTAATAGATCCACCTGTAGAAATACGTCCAGCAAAAAATCAGGTCGATGATTTAATGCATGAATGTAAACGAGTTATAGAAAATAATCATAGAGTATTAGTAACCACACTAACTAAAAAAATGGCTGAGGATTTAACTGAATATCTTCATGAGAATGGAGTCAAAGTAAGATACCTCCACTCAGATATTGATACTCTTGAAAGAATTGAAATCATGCGAGATTTAAGAATGGGTGTATTTGATGTTTTAGTTGGAATTAACCTATTGCGAGAAGGATTGGATATTCCTGAATGTGCATTAGTTGGAATTTTGGATGCTGATAAAGAGGGATTCTTGAGATCTGAAACTTCTTTAATTCAAACAATTGGTAGGGCTGCAAGAAATGTTGATGGTAAAGTAATTTTGTATGCTGACAAAGAAACAAAAAGTATAAAAAAAGCAATTGCAGAAACTGACAGAAGAAGAAAAATTCAATTGGATTATAATAAGAAACATAAGATAGATGCAAAATCGGTAAAAAAAGAAATCAGTGATATTCTAGAAAGTGTTTATGAGAAAGACTACGTTAAAATAAGCGAAGGGTCTAATGTTGGAGGAAATCTTAAAAAACATCTCAAAGGCTTGGATAAAAAGATGAAAGAAGCTGCGTCTAATTTAGAGTTTGAAGAAGCTGCTAAAATACGAGATGAAATAAGAAAATTGGAGAGTACTGAATTAGAAATTACATTAAATCCAAAAATAAGGCAGTATGATGTAAAAAATAAGCTTTATCCAAAAGGTAGATCAACTATGGGTATGCCAGGTACTAAAGTTACAAAAAAAAGAGATAAAAAATGGAAGCACGGAAAATAATTATTACTGGTGGAGCAACTCGAATGGGTGCTGGAATTGCAAGAAAATTATCTGGTCCTAATATAGAAATCTTAATCCATTATAACAAATCAAAATTAAAAGCAGAAAAATTAAAAAAAGAGTTATCTAATGAAGGTACAAAAGTTTACTTAGTCAAAGGTGATTTAAGTAAAGAAAATGATGTAAATAAAATTATAAAATTTGCAAAATCTAAACTTAAATATTTTGATTGTTTAATTAACAATGCTTCTTTATTTGAAAATGATAAATTAGAAAATTTTACAACAGATAGCTGGGGGCAACATCTTAGAACTAATTTAAGAACACCAGCATTATTATCAAAAGAATTTGCAAAAAATGTAAGGAAAGGAAATAACAATATTATTAATATTATAGATCAAAGAGTTTTTAAATTAACTCCATATTTTTTTTCTTACACTGTAAGCAAAACAGGTCTTTATACTCTCACAAAAACTAGCGCTATGAGCTTGGCTCCAAATGTAAGAGTAAACGCAATTGCACCTGGCCCCACTATAAAAAATCAAAGACAATCTGAAAAACATTTCAAAAAGCAATATTTAGCAACCCCTTTAAAAAGACAAGTTGGTGTCGAACAAATATGTAATGCTGTTGACTTTTTTATTAAAAATATATCTATTACCGGTCAAGTTTTAGCTATTGATAGCGGACAAAATCTAAACTGGCAAACACCAGATGTGATGGGTAAAGAATGAGAAAAAATAATTTAAAAATTGTCAAAATAGACAAAAATAAAAGCCTATTTAATTATGAGAAAAAAATCCTAATTAATGAATTAATCTTAGATTTAAAACTTGGTTATTACGATTTTGAAAAAGAAAAATCTCAGAAAGTTAAATTTAGTCTTGAAATAGACTATGAAGATAAAAAACCTTCAAGCGATAAAGACATAAAATCTATTGTTAATTATGGAACTATAGTAAAATTAATTACGAAACTTGTAAAAAAGAAACATTATAATTTCCTAGAAACTTTAGCAGAAGCTGTTTTTGACGAGTTATTTAAAGACAAAAGAATTGCTAAAATTATGTTAAAAATTGAAAAATTAGAAATCTTAAAACAGTGTTCATCTGTTGGTATTCAAATTACCAAAAAGAGAAGCCATGATAAGCTCTGAAAAAGGAAAAGAAGTAATTAAAAAAGAGCTTCCTCTAGTACCAAAACTTCCAGGCGTATATAGGATGCTTAATGAAAAGAATGAAATTCTATATGTGGGTAAAGCCAAAAATTTACCAAATAGATTAAAGAGTTATGTCGCAGAAAAAAATCACATAATTAGAACTGAACGAATGTTGTCTCAAACAAGAAAATTAGAGATAACAACAACGTCCAATGAGAGTGAAGCTTTACTACTAGAAGCAAATTTAATTAAAAAACATAAACCAAAATTTAATATTCTATTACGTGATGATAAGTCATTTCCATTTATATTTATTGGTAATAAAGATAAATGGCCTCAAATAAAAAGACATAGAGGAAAAAAGACAAAAGAAGGTTTTTACTTTGGGCCTTTTGCTTCTGCTGGTTCAGCTAATTGGACAATTAAAATGATCCAAAAAATTTTTCATTTGAGAGTTTGTGATGACACCGTTTTCAAAAACAGAGAAAGACCTTGTATTTTATATCAAATAAAAAGATGCTCTGGACCTTGTGTAGGATATGTAAAAAAAGAGGAATACAATCAAACTGTAGAAGATGCTATTGAATTCGTTTCAGGCAAATCTAGGAAAATTCAAAAAAATCTTTCTAACCAAATGGAAAAAGCAAGTGAGGATCTTGATTTTGAAAAAGCTGTAATTTTAAGAGATAGAATTAAAGCATTAAATATAATTCAATCTTCACAGAGAATTAATGAAGCAAACTTAGTTGAAGCAGATGTTATTGCTGGATACAAAGAATCTGGAAAAACTTGTATTCAGGTATTTTTTTATAGATCAAAACAAAATTGGGGTAATCAAGCTTTTTTCCCAAAACACGATCCAGATGAAAAGTTTAGTGAAATCCTTAATTCATTTGTTTCTCAATTTTATGAAAATAAAAGTGTTCCTTCATCGGTTATACTTTCAGAAGAAATAAAGGAAAAGGCATTAATTGAAAAAACACTAACCCAAAAAGAAGGTAAACAGATAAATATTACAGTTGCGAAAAAAGGATCAAAACTAAAAGTAATTAATCAAGCAATTAAAAATGCAAAGGATAGTCTAAATAGAAAACTTTATGAAAGTCAGAATAATAAAGAATTGTTCGATGCAGTAGCTAAAAAATTTAATTTAGAAACCAATATAAATTTAATCGAGGTTTATGATAATAGTCATATTCAAGGCACAAATAGTGTTGGTGCTTTAATAGCATATGGAGATGAAGGATTTATTAAAAAAAGATATAGAAAATTTAATATCAATCATAAAAAAAATGAGCAAGATGACTATGGAATGATGAGAGAGGTATTAAATAGAAGGTTCAAAAGAGCAGTTCAAGAAAAAGACAACTACCTTGCTTTTCCTGATTTGGTTCTAGTAGATGGGGGAAAAGGTCAATATTCAGTAGCTAGAGAGAGCCTCAATGAATTAGGACTTCACGACATTCCAATTATTGCGATAGCAAAAGGTAAATTTAGAAATAGTGGAAATGAAACTTTTTTTCACAATGGCAAAGAATATAAATTCTCTAGAAATGACCCTACTCTATTTTTTCTTCAAAGAATAAGAGATGAATCACACAGATTTGCCATAAGCGCTCACAGGGCAAAGAGAAAAAAAGGTATCAGCAAATCTCTGTTAGATCAAATAGAGGGGATTGGGGCTATAAGAAAAAGAGCTTTATTGAACCATTTTGGATCAGCAAGATCGGTTGAGTCTGCTAGCTTAGATGAAATAAAATCTGTAGAAGGTGTTGAAGAAAAAGTAGCAAAAAAGATATATAACTTTTTTCACGAATAATTATGTTAAAAAAAATTCCAAATATATTAACCATTGGTCGAATAATAATTGTTCCCTTTTTTGTTTTAGCTTTTTATCTTCCAGGATTTTATGGTGATCTTACTGCTTTAATATTGTTTATTGTTGCATCATTTACAGACTTTCTAGATGGTATGTTGGCTAGAATGTTCGGAGTAGAGTCAAAACTAGGTGAATTGTTAGATCCTATAGCTGATAAAATCATTGTTGCTACAGCATTAATTCTACTGGTTATGGATGGAACGATCAGAAATTATGAGGTAGTTGCAGCAATTATAATTCTTACAAGAGAAATTTTAATTTCAGGTTTGAGAGAATTTTTAGCAAAAGGTAAAATCAAACTTCCAGTATCTAGTCTTGCAAAACTTAAAACTGTTTTACAGATGGTATCTATAGCTCTTTTATTGTCTGGAGATACAGGAAATAAAATAATTAATTTTCAAGATTACAATGCACAAACAATAGGAATTATCCTTTTGTGGTTGTCAGCTGCTTTAACGCTTTTCACTGGTTATGATTATATGCGCAAGGGTATTGATCATGCTATGTCAGAAGATAGCAAAGATTAAGCTGCTTTTTTCTTTCTAACTAATGTCTGATAGCTTTCATTTAAATCAATAATAGTATCACAAACTTTAAATTGATTTTCAGCAATACAAGATACTGGTGTTACCTCTGCTGCTGTTCCTGTTAAAAAACATCCAACAAAATTAGGTAATTCAGTTGGACTAATTTTTCTTTCATGTACTTTTATATTTTTTGATTTTGCAATTCCAATTACAGTTCTTCTTGTAATACCATCTAAAAAAGAATCTGGTATTGGAGTGTGAATTTCTCCATTTTTATCTTTGAAAAAAATATTAGCTCCAGTTGCTTCAGCAATATTCCCTTCATGATCAAGCATTAAAGAATCTGTGTAACCTTGCTTTTCCGCCTCATGCTTTGAGAGAGTACAAATCATATAAAGACCCGATGCCTTGGTATCCCATGGGATTGTATTAGGCGCTGGCCTTCTCCAATTTGAAATATTTAATCTAATTCCTTCTACTTTAAGTTTGGGATCGAAATATGATCCCCATTCCCATGTTGCAATCGCAACATGTATTTTTGTTTGTTGTGCAGAAATAGCCATCATCTCACTACCCCTCCAAGCAACAGGTCTTACATAACCATTTTCTACTTTTTGAGTTGCTATAATTTTGTTTGATGCATTGTTGATTTCTTCTTCTGTATATGGAATTTCAAAACCCATTCTTCTAGCTGAATGAAAAAATCTAGCTGTGTGCTCTTCTAATTTGAAAATTGAACCATCATAAACTCTCTCACCCTCAAATACACAACTAGCGTAGTGCATACCATGGCTTAAAACATGTAGTTTAACGTCAGCCCAATCAACTAATTCGTTATTGTACCATATTTTTCCAGATCGCTTGTCGTAAGGTATCATGTGTGAAAATTTTTTTAATTTATAAATGAAAAATATCTTTGTATCTTTAATATGTCAATATAACTTACCTATTATGAAAGAACTTTTATATTTAAAAGATGACCAGCTTAAAGATCTAATTGAAAAACTATTCGTAAGCTACAGAGAAACCTTTTCTGACTCTAAAAAAATATTAAATAAATATTCAATTGGTTTAGCACACCATAAAGTAATTCATTTACTATCAATGTATGAGGGGATCTCAATTTCTGAGCTGCTTAAGAGATTAAAAGTCACAAAACAAAGCTTAAATCGTGTTCTGAAAGATTTGATTAAACTTGAAATCGTCATGTTCAAAAAAGATGACCAAGATACTAGAGTAAAGCATGTTTTTCTTAATGATAAAGGTAAAAAAATTTTTAATGAAATTTTCAATTTACAAAAAAAGAGAATTTATAATGCTTTATTAAATTCAAGTTCTGAAGAAGTTATAAATTTTGATAATGTACTAAATAAGATAATTAATGGATAAGTTTATTGCACATATACTAGTGGTTGATGATGATGATGGAATTAGATCTCTTGTAAAAAAGTATTTAAATGAAAATAATTTTTTAGTCACTACTGCTGAAAATGCAGAAAATGCATTAGAGAAAATTAAAATAATTAAGTTTGATTTAATAGTTTTGGATATCATGATGCCGGGTAAAAGTGGACTTGAATTTTTAAAAGAAAATAAAAAAAAATTAGATACACCAGTTATACTTCTGACTGCTAAAGGTGAAGCAAGTGAAAGGGTTGAAGGGTTAGAGATTGGTGCTGATGATTACTTACCAAAACCATTTGAACCAAAAGAATTAATTCTAAGAATACAAAACATATTAAGTAAAACTATCAAAACGGATCAGAAAAGGGTTATAGAATTTGCAAATGTGAAAATTGATTTGAATAAACTTTTAATATTTAAAAGTGATAAAGAATTTAAGATTAATGCAACCGAAAAAACAATTTTAGAAAAAATGATTAATAACCCAGGCAAAACATTTTCTAGGGAAGATATTGGTCAATTAATCAATTTAAATAAAGAGAGATCAATAGATGTTATTATTACTCGGCTTAGAAAAAAAATTGAAATTGATCCAAAAAATCCAAAATTTTTACAGACAATAAGAGGTGCAGGATATGTTCTCTGGATTGAGTAATTACTTAAAAAAAATATTACCAAAAAGATTATTTTACAGAGCCCTTCTTATAGTTGCTATTCCAGTTTTAGTTTTGCAACTAGTAATTACAATTGTTTTTTTTGATAGCCTTTGGATCAAAACAAACAAAGGTATGACAAGAACCCTGGTAAATGAAATTAGTACATTTATTGAAGCCCATGGAAGTGAGCAAGAAAATAAACAAGAGTTGTTAGATCTTTTCTCCATATTTTTAGACTTAAACATTGAATTCATCAATAACGAAAAATTACAAAGTACAGATACCGAAAGATGGTTTAGTCCAATAGATAGAACTTTAAGAAGAGAGCTAAAATCTAAATTTGGATTAGATGAATACTGGTTTGATACAACAAGTTATAAAGAATTAATTGATTTAAGAATTAAATATCAAGATGGTTATTTTAAATTTTTAGTACCTAAAGATAGAGTTGCAAGTTCTTCAGCAAGAATATTTGCTCTTTGGATTACAGTACCTGCAATTATAATGGTGATTATTTCTCTAATATTTTTAAAAAATCAAACTAGACCAATCACAAATCTAGCTCGTGCGGCCGAAAGGTTTGGTAAAGGAGAAAATATTGAAGAGTTCAAACCCTCTGGAGCTCTTGAAATAAGACAAGCAGGACATGAATTTGATAAAATGAGAAAGAGAATTGAAAGACACATAAATCAAAGAACAGAAATGTTATCTGGAATAAGTCATGATTTAAGGACACCCTTAACAAGGATGAAACTGCAATTGGCTTTTATAAAAGATAAAGAAACTGTTAATAAATTAACAGAAGACATCAATGAAATGGAGAAAATGTTAAATGAATATTTACAATTCACTAGCTCATCATATGTTGAAAAAGATGAAATGTTTAACCTATCTGAATTAATTTCAGAAGTAATTGAAAAATATAATAATGAAAATATTTCACAAAACTTAACACCAAGAATTTACTTTAATGGTAGGAAAAACTTAATTAATAGATGTCTAAATAATCTAATTGATAATTCATTGAAATATGCGAACAAAGTTGAAATTAACTTAAGTAAAAAAAATACAAACTTATTTATTATTATTGATGATGACGGTCCTGGAATACCGAAAAATGAGTATGAAAATGTGTTTAAACCTTTCTATAAAATAGATAAAGGTCGAGCTGACTCGAAATCAAGTGTTGGTCTGGGTTTATCAATTTCATCAGATATCATCAAATCTCATGGAGGAAATATAATGTTGGAAAAATCAAAAATGGATGGTTTAAGAGTTAAGGTTTTCTTGCCTGTTTAACTTTTTTATTTTTTTTTTTTCTCTAGTTTATTTATTTTATTTTCAAGATTTTCAACACGTTTTGAGAGTACTTCAAACTCATCTTTACTTGTAAGTTTCATTTTAAAAACAAACTCATCTCTTTTGGATTTTAAGATATTAAATAATTCAGTAGTCAAGTCTTTTGAAGATACTAGTCCCTGCTCTATTAATTTAGCAAACTTATCAATTATAAATTTAGAATTTTTCATATTTAAGATATACATTATAAGTATTATTAAAAATGTTCATTAATAATTTTGACCCAGTAGCATTAGAAATATTTTCTTTAGAAATCAGATGGTATTCTTTAGCTTATATATTTGGAATTATATTAGGCTGGATTCTCGCAAAAAAATTATTTATCCAAGACACTGAAGTTAAAAATAAATTTGATGATTATTTAACTTATTTAATTATAGGTATAATTTTAGGAGGAAGACTTGGTTATATTATTATTTATAATTTAAGTTTTTATATAAATAATCCATTAGATATATTTAAAATTTGGCAAGGAGGAATGTCCTTCCATGGTGGTTTAATTGGAGTTATTTTCGCATCTATATTTTTCGCTAAAAAAAATAATCAAAGCCCATTTTTATATTTAGATATTGTCGCTTTAGTAGCCCCGGTCGGATTATTTTTTGGACGAATAGCAAACTTCATAAATTCAGAGTTATATGGAACTATAACTAATGTACCCTGGGCAGTAACATTTGTTCAGATAGATAATCTTCCTAGGCATCCCTCGCAATTATATGAAGCACTATTAGAGGGTTTATTTTTATTTTTATTATTAATTTATTTTAAAAACAAATTTTCAAATAAACCTGGATTAATTTCAGGATTATTTTTAATAATTTACTCAATCTTCAGATTTATTGTTGAATTTTATAGAGTACCAGATGAACAGCTTGGTTATATATTTTTAAACTTAACGATGGGGCAAGTAGTAAGTTTAATATTTATATTATCAGGGGCAATCTTATTTTATTTAAAATATGAAACTCGCTAAAACAAATAATTTACCATTAGATCAATTTATAAATTTTGCTCTTTACGATAAGGACAAAGGTTTTTATATGAAAAAAAATCCTTTTGGTGAAGATGGAGACTTTATTACTGCTCCCAATATCACAAGATTATTTTCAGAAATTATTGCAATTTGGACAATTACTTTTTGGAAAAGTATAGGCTCTCCAAAAAAATTTAATTTGCTAGAACTGGGAGCTGGAAATGGCGAAATGATAAAAGTCATTGATGAGACACTTAAAAATTTTCCTGAATGTTACAATGCCTGTGGTTTTGTAATTCATGAAAAAAGTGATTTTTTAATAAATGAACAAAAAAAAAATTTAAATTCTAAAAAATTTTCATGGTTAAAAGATATTGAAAAAATAAACTCTAACCCAACAATTTTTTTAGCTAATGAATTCTTTGATGCCATACCAATCAAACAATTTTTTAAAAAAAAAGATAGTTGGTTTGAAAGATTTGTGAATTTGAGTGATCCAAACAAAGCTGAGTTTAAAGAAGAGAAAATTGATATAGAAAAAATTGAAAAACATCTTAATTTCGAAATATCAAAAGATCAGAACATTATAGAATATTCACCAGATACTTTTAAATATTTAAGGACAATTTGTGACTTAATACAAACAAATGATGGAGGAATGTTAGTTATTGATTATGGTTATGCAGATAGCAAAATGCATGAAACTCTTCAGGCAGTAAATAATCACCAATATTCTAACGTTTTAGAAAATATTGGAGACTCTGATATTACTTACAATATAAACTTTCATTCCTTTGAAAAATTTATAAATCAATTCAAAGAAATAAATTCAATTTTTACAAATCAAAAAAAATTTTTAACAAATATGGGTATTCTTCAAAGAGCAGAAATAATCAGTAAAAATATAGTATTTTCTAAAAAAGCAGATTTATTTTATAGAGTAAGACGTTTAATAGATGAAAATCAAATGGGTGAATTGTTCAAAGTCATGCTTATAAAAAATAAGAGAAATAATTTTAAAACAGGTTTTCAAATTTGATAAAATCAAAAAAACTTTCGAAAATAAAAATAATTAAACATGGTTTTTTTAATAAAACTGGTGGTAAATCAAAAAAAATTTATAAGAGTTTAAACTGTGGTCCTGGCTCTAAAGATAATCCGTCAGATGTTAAAAAAAATTTACAAATAGTTAAAAAAAAAATAAAAAGATCTGCTAAAAATATTTTTTTACTTCACCAAATACATAGTAATAAGTTTGTTTATATTAATAAAAAAAATACATTTAAATCAAAACCAAAAGCAGACGCAGTAATTACGAACCAAACAAATATACCAATTGGTGTTTTAACTGCTGACTGTGTGCCAATTTTAATCTGTGATGAAAGAACAAAATTAGTAGCAGCAATTCATGCGGGGTGGAAAGGTGCATATAAAAATATAATTAACAAAGTAATCCAATTTATGATTAAAAAAGGATCTAATCCTAAAAATATTACTGCAGCTATCGGACCTGCTATCTCGGCTAAAAATTATGAAGTAAAAGAAGATTTTAAAAGAAAATTTATAAAAAAGGATAAAAAAAATAAAAAATTTTTTAAAATTAAGTACAAAAAGCTTTATTTTGATTTACCTAAATATGTAAAATCATGTCTTATAAAGAATAAAATAAAAAATATTGAGTCTATGAATATTGATACATTTGATATTAATAATAATTTTTTTAGTGCAAGAAGAGCGTTAAAACTAAATCATGATGATTATGGTAGAAATATTTCAATAATTATGCTTAATTAGCCTTTTTTAATGAAATTATTATCCGGAAATAGCAACAAACCATTAAGCAAGAATATTGCTAAATATCTAAAATCTAAATTGGTTAATTCCAGTATCAGAAATTTTTCTGATGGAGAAATTTATGTTGAAATAAATGAGAATATTAGAGGAAACAGTATTTTTATTATTCAATCTATATCCTCTCCTGCTAATGATAATTTGATGGAGCTTTTGTTGTGTATTGATGCACTAAAAAGATCTTCTGCAAAAAATATAACTGCAGTAATTCCATATTTTGGTTATGCTAGACAGGATAGAAAAGTAGTACCAAGAACTTCAATTTCTGCAAAGTTAGTATCAAATTTAATTACAAAAGCGGGTGCTGACAGAGTAGTTACTGTTGATTTACATGCAGGTCAAATTCAAGGTTTCTTTGATATTCCAGTAGACAACTTGTTTGCAACACCTATTTTTGCAAGACATGCAAAAAAAAAGATCAAAAGTAAAAACCTAATTTGCGTTGCTCCAGATGTTGGTGGAACTGAGCGAGCAAGAGCACTAGGTAAACTCTTAAATGTTGGATTAGCAATTGTAGATAAAAGAAGACCAAAACCAGGTCAATCTCAAGTCATGAATGTGATAGGGGATGTAAAAGGCAAAACTTGTATAATTGTAGATGATATAATCGATTCTGGTGGAACAATAGTAAATGCAGCTAAAGCTCTTAAAGATAGAGGAGCTAAAGAAGTTTATGTTTATATAACTCATGGTGTACTTAGTGGTGAAGCTGTAAAAAAAATTAAAAATTCTGTAATTAAGAATTTAGTAATAACTGATACGATTGATAACATGAGTAGAACTAAAGGTGTTAAAAACATTGAGGTTCTGTCAATTTCAGGGCTTATGGGAGAGGCAATTAAAAGAATATCTAATTCAACCTCAGTATCAGATTTATTCAAATAAATACCTTGAGTTATTAAAGAACTTAAGCTAAAAACCCTTGTTTTTATGAATTCATTAGACGCTAACATCAGAAATACAAAAACTAAAGGTGAGCTTAATTCACTCAGGGATAACGGTAATGTACCTGCAATAATTTACGGCGGTGAAGCTCAAAATGAAAAAATCTCTATATCTAAAAAAGTACTTAAATCACTAATTGAAAAAGAAAATTTTTTGTCAAGTATCATAACTTTAAATGTAGATGGTAAACCTCAAAAAGCTCTTCCAAGAGAAATAAAATATGACATTATTTCAGACGAACCAATTCATGTAGATTTTTTAAGAATAGTGGCAGGGATAAAAGTCAGAATTGAAGTTCCGGTAAAATTTTTAAATCATGAAAAATCTCCTGGTTTGAAAAGAGGTGGAGTTTTAAACATTGTTAGAAGAAAAGTTGAACTTAAATGTCCAAGCGAAAAAATTCCGGAAAATCTTGTGATAGATCTTGATGGAGTTGATATTGGAGAGAGTTTTAAGATTTCTTCTATAAATCTTGACAGTGACGTCACTCCTACAATTCAAGGAAGGGATTTCGTAATTGCAACTCTAGCAGCTCCAACTGTTATGAAAGAACCTGAAAAACCTGCAGAAGCTGAGGCGGCTGAAGGAGAAGGTGCTGAAGGAACAGAGGCGGCGGCAGCTGAAGGTGGAGATAAACCAGCAGCTGATGGTGAAAAAAAAGAGGGTGAAGATAAAAAGCCTGCTGAAGAAAAAAAATAAGTTAATTAAAATTGAATTTTATTCCCCATTATTAATATTTTATGCTTCTACTTGTAGGATTAGGCAATCCAACCCCAGACAGTGAAAACAATAGGCACAATATTGGTTTCAAAATTATAGATGCAATAAATAAGAAATTTGGACTTTCAAAACAAAAACCAAAATTCAAAGGACTTCTTACAACTGGTAATGTAGGAGACCAAAAAATTTACGCCATTAAACCTTTAACATTTATGAATAATTCTGGAATTTGTATCAGAGAGTTAATTGAATATTTCAAAATAGATGCTGAAGATGTTATCGTTTTTCATGACGATCTAGATGTGGAATTTGGAAAGATAAAAGCAAAATTTGGGGGCTCTGATGCAGGACATAACGGAATCGCATCAATAGATAAATTTATTGGTAAAGATTATTCAAGAGTGCGAATAGGAATTGGTAAACCAAAAGATAAAATGGAAGTAAGTGATTTTGTTCTTCAAAATTTTGATGAGGATGAAATGCTTGGATTGGAAAAAATTACAAATAACATCACAGATTCTATATCAATACTTATCGACAAAAAATTAGATTTATTCTCTAGCACTGTAAATAATAAATAATGAGTTTTAAATGTGGAATTGTTGGTTTGCCAAATGTGGGTAAATCTACACTCTTCAACGCTCTGACAAACTCAAGCAAAGCCCAAGCTGCAAATTTTCCATTTTGTACTATAGATCCCAATGTGGGAGTAGTCCCCGTTCCAGATGAAAGATTAAACAAACTATCAGAAGTTTCAAAATCAAAAAAAACAATAAATACAACTATTTCATTTGTAGATATAGCCGGTCTTGTTAAGGGTGCATCTAAAGGTGAAGGATTAGGAAATAAATTTCTGTCCCACATAAGAGAAGTTGATGCAGTTATTCATATGATTAGATGCTTTGACTCAGAAGATATTCAAAATGTTAATCCAGACGTTGATCCTATAAGAGATCTTGAGATCATTGAAACTGAAATGATGTTGGCTGACCTAGAATCTATCCAAAAAAGACTTGAAAAAAATAATAAGAAAAATGTAAATGAAGATCAGATTAAGATTTTAGAGATTGCATTAGACTGCATTAATAATGATAAAGATATATCAATATTAAATTCTCAATTTGACACAAAACAACTTAATCAAAGTGGTCTTTTATCAATAAAACCAAAGATCTTTGTTTGTAATGTAGATGAGCAAAGCGTACGGGATGGAAATAAATATACTAAAGACTTCATCGAAAAATTTGGAAAAGATAACACCCTGATTGTTTCCGCAGACATAGAAAACCAAATAAATGAATTAGCAGAAGATGAGAAAAAAAATTACATGGATATGATTGGTTTAAAAGATACAGGTTTAAGTATGTTAATTCAAAAGGGCTATAAAATATTAGAACTTGATACATATTTTACCTCTGGACCTGAAGAAACAAGAGCGTGGACTATACAAAAAAATTGTACTGCTCCTAAAGCTGCAGGAGAAATTCATACAGATTTTGAAAAAGGTTTCATTAGAGCTGAAACTATATCTTACGAAGATTTCATTGCTAATGATGGATGGGTGAATTCTAAGGCTAACGGAAAAATGAGATTAGAAGGTAAAGACTATATTGTGAAAGATGGAGATGTATTAAACTTCAGATTCAACACGTGACCAGATTCTTTTCATACTAAAATAAACTAAAACAGTTAGAATAATTAAATATACAATCGCTTTAAAGCCCATCTTATGTCGAGACTCTAAATGAGGTTCAGCAGACCACATCAAGAAGGTCGTTACATCTTTTGACATTTGTTCTACTGTTGCATTTGTTCCATCACCATACTCTACTAATCCATCTGATAATGGAGCAGCCATTCTAATTTTATTACCATACATATATTTGTTATAATAAACTCCGTCATCTAAAGATACGTTGCTAGGAGCTTCTTCATATCCTTGTAATAAGGAATAGATATAGTCAACTCCACCCCCTCTAGCTTTAACCAAAACAGACATGTCTGGAGGGTATGCACCACCATTTGCCGCTTGGGCAGCTTTAACATTGTCATATGGCATTACAAATTTATCAGATAATTTACCTGGTCTTGTAAACATTTCGCCATCAGAATTTGGACCATCAGTTACTTCAAATGAAGCTGCTATAGCTTTAGCTTGAGCTTCAGAGAATTCTGGTCCTCCTGGCTCTGCTAAATTTCTATAACTTAAGTATTTCATTGAATGACATGAGGCACATACTTCAGTATAAACTTGATAACCTCTTTGAAGAGAAGCTCTATCAAATTTTCCGAATAGACCCTTAAAACTCCAGTCAGTTTTTAGATATTCTACTTTTTCAGCAGCAAAAGAATATGAATTTGAAGTAATAATTAAGATTATTATAGAAAATAATTTATATAAATTTTTCACCTTATTCTATTTTACTCTCTTTATTTCTGGCGGCAGCTAAATTTAGTGGACCGCCTAGAACAGGTTCAGTAATACTTAGAGGCACTGGTAAAGTTTTTTCTTTAAAGCCTAAAACGGGAAGAATAACTAAAAAATGCAAAAAGTAATACGCTGTTGCAACTCGTGCTATCAACAAGTAAAGTCCCTCTGCTGGCATCGCACCCACATAACCAAGTATCAAAACATCAGCAACTAGTATCCAGTAAAATTGTTTATATAAAGGTCTAAATACTGCAGATCTTATTTTTGACGTATCTAACCAAGGTAAAACTGCTAAAATTAATATTGCAGATAACATAGCCACAACTCCTAGCAATTTATCAGGAACTGATCTTAATATCGCATAAAAAGGTAAAAGATACCATTCAGGAACAATGTGTGCAGGTGTTACCATTGGGTTTGCCTCGATATAATTATCTGCGTGACCTAAAATATTTGGTGCATAGAATACAAAGAAAGCAAACACAATCATGAACATTAATAAAGCAAAACCATCTTTAATAACTATGTAAGGATGGAAAGGTACAGTGTCTTTAGAAGGTTTTTTTACATCTATTCCAACTGGATTGTTGTTACCAGGAACATGTAAAGCCCATATATGTAAAACAACTAATCCTAAAATTAAAAATGGAATTAAATAATGCAAAGTAAAAAATCTAGTTAACGTTGGGTTGTCGACTGAATAACCTCCCCACAACCAAGTGACAATACCTTCTCCAACTAATGGAATAGCACTAAATAAATTTGTGATTACAGTTGCTCCCCAGAAACTCATTTGTCCCCAAGGCAATACATAGCCCATAAATGCAGCCGCCATCATTAGCAAATAAATAATTATTCCAATTATCCAAATTATTTCTCTTGGTGCTTTATAAGAACCATAAAATAATGATCTAAAGATATGAATGTAGACTGCTAAGAAAAACATAGATGCACCATTTGCATGAATGTATCTAATTAACCAACCATAATTAACATCACGCATGATGTGCTCAACACTCTCAAAAGCCATATCTGCGTGAGCAATGTAATGCATTGCAAGAGTTAATCCGGTAACAATTTGAGTAATTAAGCAAAAAGTTAAAATTCCACCAAATGTCCACCAATAATTTAAATTTTTAGGAGTTGGATAATCTGTTAAATGATTTGCAAGAGTTAATAGTGGCAATCGATCATTAAACCATTGTCCTACCTTAGATTTTGGTCTGTAATCATGGTCACTCATTTTTCTTTATCCAATTTTAATTGTGTTTGCATCAACGAATTCATATTTAGGCACTTCCATATTCCAGGGTGCCGGTCCTTTTCTAATTCTTCCAGAAGTATCATAATGAGATCCATGACATGGACAGAACCAGCCATTATAATCACCTTTATCATTTAGAGGTACACATCCAAGGTGGGTACACACACCTAACATAACAAGCCACTCAGGGTTTTTTGCTCTATCTTCATCTTTTTCTGGATGAATTAAATCTTCCATCTTAACATTTCTTGCCTCATCAATTTCTTTTTGAGTTCTTCTTCTTATAAATACCGGTTTACCTCTCCATAAAACAGTCAATGTATTTCCAGGCGTTAATGAACTTACATCAACCTCTGTACTAGCTAATGCTTTAACAGAAGCATCTGGATTCATTTGATCTATCATTGGCCACACTACTGCAGCTGCACCAACAGCTCCTACAGCTGTGGTAGCTGTAAATAAAAAATCTCTTCTTTTTGTTTTTTTTTCAGACACTTTTAGTAGCTTTTATTATTATCTCTTTTTGATTTAAAATAGTTAATATACGAATTCATATAATATAAAATAATTATTTTACTACTGAAAGAATGACACAGAATTCAACAATTTTAGTACCCAAAATAGCTTTGTATGAGCCTGATATACCTCAGAATACTGCTGCAATCATAAGAACCTGTGCTTGTTTAGGTGCTAAACTAGAAATAATTGAACCGTGTGGCTTTCTATTATCAGACAAACGCTTTAAAAGAGTGGTTATGGACTATATGGACTATAGTCAAATAGAGTTTTATCAAAGTTCGGAAAAATTTTTTGAAGCAAAGAAGAAACAAAGAATTGTATTGATGACAACTAAGGGTTCAATAAATTATACTAAATTTAAATTTAAGCCTGATGATACTATTTTATTTGGAAGAGAAAGTGCTGGTGTACCTGAAGAGGTTCATAAAATAATTAAAAATCGTTTAAAAATACCAATGAATAACCAAGTAAGATCTCTTAATATTGCATCATCCGTTGCCATTGTTTTGGCAGAAAGTTTGCGTCAAATAGGATTAATATAAAATGGATATTTCAATCAAAAAAGACTTAGCTAGTAACTGGTTTAAGCTATTACAAAATGCAATATGCGACGACATTTTAAAAATTGAGAAAAATAAAGTAAATTTTGAATCAACTTCTTGGAAAAGAAGCAATAAAAAAGATGAGGGTGGTGGTGAATATAGAATTCTTAAAAATGGAAAAATTTTTGAAAAAGTAGGAGTAAATTTTTCAAAAGTTTATGGAAAATTTCCTAAGCGATTTCAAAAGAATATACCAGGAGCAAGCAAAGATCCTAAATTTTGGGCATCAGGAATATCAATAGTTATGCACATGCAAAATCCCTATATTCCTGCAATGCATTTTAATACCAGATTTATTTGTACAACAAAGAATTGGTTTGGTGGAGGAATGGATGTAACCCCAGCAATAAAAGATGAAAAAGAGAGAAAAAACTTTCATAAAATATTAAAAGCAATGTGCGATAGACATAATAAAAATTATTATAAAAAATATAAAAAGTGGTGTGATGAATATTTTTATTTACCTCATAGAAAAGAGGCAAGAGGTATAGGCGGAATCTTTTTTGATTATAAAAACGATAATTTTGAAAATGACTTTAAATTTGTCAGAGATGTTGGTGTTACATTTCAAATTCTATTTAATGAAATAATTAAAAAAAAGATAAAAAGAAAATGGACTTTAAAAGATAAAGAGTTTCAGTATATTAAAAGAGGTCGATACGCAGAATTTAATTTGCTCTATGATAGAGGGACAAAATTTGGACTACAAACTGGTGGTAATGTTGAAGGAATTTTAATGTCATTACCTCCGATTGCAAAATGGAAATAAAAAAATGGATAAAGAGCCAATAACATTAAACGGATTAAATAAACTAAAGGAAGAATTAGTTTTTTTAAAAGAAAAAAAAAGACCTGAAATAGTAGCTGCAATTGCTGAAGCAAGATCTCATGGAGATCTTAAAGAAAACGCTGAATATCATGCAGCTAAAGAAGAACAGTCTCATAACGAAGGAAGAATAACCGAAATTAACGACATTATTGCAAGAGCAAATGTTATTGATGTTACAAAACTAAATAATGAAGGAAAAGTAATTTTTGGATCTACAGTTTATTTAGAAGATTTAGATACTGGTGAAAAAATTAATTATAAAATTGTTGGAAAAGATGAAGCAGATTTAAAACAAAAACTTATTTTCTTTCAATCACCAATTGGTAAAGGTTTGATTGGAAAAAATAAAAATGATTTAGTTGAAATAAATACACCCTCTGGTGTAAAAAATTTTGAAATTAAAGACGTTAAATATATTTAACCTTTAACTATTTGCTTTACTTGCTTATCTGAAATTTGAAATCCGTTTTGAACCCAAATTTCTTCAATTTTTTTTAATTTATTACCTAAAGTTTTGCCCTCAGGAATTTGAAATTTAGACATTAGTAGATCAGCCCCTATTGGTAAAGTTGGAATTACTTTATCTTTATAAGTATCTAATAGTTTGATTAGTTTCTTCTCTACTTTGTTTAAGGTGAAAATTTTAAAGTTAATTATATCTATTACAGCCTGTCTCCCATTAAAATAAAAAAATTTATTTAAATTTTTCTCTGTAAAAATGCTAAGAGTTACTTTTTCTCTATAAAAAAGATCTATCAATTTTAATCTTTTCTTATCTTTGTTAGACATTTTAAATTTATAAAGAAAATAATCAGCATTATCAGTCCCATCAATCACTAAAAGCGCAATTAAAAATATAAAATCTATTTTTAAAAAATTCTCTGCAGCATAAGAATTTTGTTTTTTAAAATTTTTAATATTCTTTAATTGAGGGAAAATTATTTCTATGAGTTCTAAACTTTCTTTATCTTTAAAGAGTTTTAAAAATCCATTTGAACTAGTTATTTTTTTTAGTTCATCGATTAATCTTTCAGATGATATATTTGAAATTCCATCAATATTTTTTTTTATATTTTTTATTATTTCTGACTGGTGCTTATGATTTGAGTAATTTAAATAAAATCTTAAATACCTTAAAATACGCAGATAATCCTCTTGAATTCTTTTTTCCGCATTACCAATAAAATTAATATAACCCTCCTCCAAATCTTTTTTACCGTTAAATGGATCAAATAAATTACCATCACCATCTGCATAAATTGAATTGATAGTAAAATCCCTTCTAGAGGCATCTTCCTTCCAATCTGAAGAGAATTCTACTTCAGCATGCCTTCCATCAGTTGAGACGTCTTTCCTTAAAGAAGTAATTTCATATTTATATTCGTCAATTATTGCAGTTATAGTTCCGTGTTCAATTCCTGTTTCGTAATAACTTATTTGTTTGTTTTTAAGAGCCTCACAAACTTCCGAGGGAGTTAAATTTGTTGCTAGGTCGATATCATCAACATTTTCTTTTTTTATCACTTTTCTTACACACCCACCAACATATCTGATTTCACTTTTCTCTGAAAAATTATTAATTGCTTCAAAAATTTTATTTGCTGGTGTTGTTAAAGTAATTTGTTTTAAATTTTGACTTATATAATCAAGATTTTTTGATCGGGAAAAAAATTTATCTAAAAAATTTTTCATAAATGGCTGGGGCGCTAGGATTCGAACCTAGGATGCAGGTACCAAAAACCCGTGCCTTACCGCTTGGCTACGCCCCAATACTAGCTTCCTATAACATAAAAATATAAAATTCATATAGTTTTTGCTGTAACACACCAATAATTTTTATATTTTCTTTTAAATTTAGCTTTTGCCAATTTACAACTCTTTAATGAATTATAATAGGCAACAATTGTTGATCCTGAACCAGTCATTCTTACAAATAACGGATTATTTATACTTTCTAAGAACAACTTTATTTTTTTAAGTTTTGGATATTTTTTGAGTGCTATAATTTCAAGGGCATTTTGTTGATCAATCAAATATTTTACTCCAAACATATTTTTTTTAGGTTTGTTATATTTTGATTTTGTATACTTTCGAACAGCTGAGTATATTTTTTTAGTTGAGCACCCAAAATCAGGCTTTACTAAAGTAGAGTAATATTTTGGAGTATTATAAATCTTTTTTATTCTACCACCTGATGACAACACACAGCTGGATGAAATAGTTCCCAGAATAACATCGGAACCAACCAATTCACAGATACTTCGAGTTTTTTGATAATTAGGATTAATAATTTTTTTTTTAACTAGATAATTAAACACACTAGCTGCATTCATCGATCCCCCACCCAACCCAGCTTCTTGAGGGATTAATTTTTTAATTTTAACTTTGAATTTTTTATTTTTTAATAAATTTTCTTTATCTAATATTTGAAACAATTTTTGAACAGTATTTTTTTTTCCAATATTTTTAGAAAATTTTCCATAAAAAGAAATATGGTGTTTTTTTCCATTATGTTGATTTATCGAAATAACATCATGTAAATCTATGAAACTAATTATACTTTCAATTTTATGTAAAACCTTTTTTTTTCCAGTGATATTTAGTGCTAAATTTAACTTTGCATTAGATTTAATTTTATTAACTTTCATTTAGGAATTTTTAAGACCCTCAATTACTTTAATATTGATTTTTTCTCTCATATCGTCTTCGGTGTCATCAAAAGTTAATACGTTGTTCCAAAAATATCTTGCTTGAATTTTTCGATTTAATTTCCATAAAATGTCTCCATAATGATCATTCACGATTGGGTCATCTGGCATTAATTCTACAGCTCTTTTTAAATACTTTTCTGCTTCTAGATAATTCTCTATTAAAAAATACGCCCATCCAATTGAATCAATAATATAAGGATCATTGCTTTTTAAATCATATGCTCTTTTCAACATATCCATTGCTTCATTAATTTTATAATCACGCTCTAACCAGGAGTAAGCAAGGTAATTCAAAATATATGCATCGCTAGGATCAATTTTAAGCGCATGCAATAAATCTTCATCTGACTTTTCATAATTGCCCATTCTTTCATAGCTACCGCCTCTACGATACAATACATCTGATTTAATAAGTGAATTGTCATCCAGTGTTAAAATAATTTCTGTATAACGATCTATTGCCTTTTCATAATTTTTAGAATTCTTATAAAAATTAGCTAAATCAAAAATCATTTTTATATTGGGATTTTCAATTTTATTAAATTTTGAATCTATGTATTTAATTCCATTTTCATAATCCTGCTCTTGAATTATTATTTGAGCTTCTTTTTTTAATCTAAACCAATAATAAAATTCATCTTCTTTTTTAAAATTTTTTAAGATCCTTTGTACTTTGTCAAATTCTTCATTAAGATAAAAATTTTCTGCAACCAATGACAAATTAAATTCAAACTTGGGATTTAAATAGTTTGACAAATTTAAGTAAAAATTTGATTTTTCAAAATTATCCTGAGAAGAATAAAGATTAGAGATTAAAAATAAAAACTCACTTACAAGATCATTATGATCTTTGCATGAAAAAATTTTTCCAAAATCATCGAATTTTTCTTTGTCTACCCAACTTTTACTTTGTGAAAGTAAAAGTGTTGAATTTATATAATCAATTTGTTCAACAACTAATCTTGCTTCATTTAATTTATTGTTATCAATTAAATGATTAAGATAAAAAAAAATGTATCTTGAATAGTCGCCTTGCTGATTATTAATTAAATTAAGAAAATATGACGAAGTTCTTTTATCTTCAATATAACATCTTTGGAATGTCTCAGCTATAAGAGACAGGTTTCCAAAATTTTTTTTGTTATCTAATATTTTTTTATTTTTAAATGTATAAATGTATTGTTTAAGTGTTTCAAATATAACTAGTTTTATCCTATCTTCATCTTGAAATTTTAAACTTTGTGTTAAATATTCGTCAGCCTTTTTAAAGTTATTTTTTTTTAAACTGTCAATTATTAAAATTATATACGCATCATAAAAATCTGAATTAGATTTGTTTGCATTGTTATTTAACACATTAATTGCTTGAGGTACTTTGTTATCTAAAACTAAAGAGTTAACATATCTTTTTAAATAACTATCATGTTTATTAATTAATACTTTGGTTAAATTTAAAAATTTTAAAGCTTCAGAATTATCTCGATTTTCAAATGCAACAATTCCAGAAAAATAATTTGATAAATCTCTTGAGTTGAAATCATTAAAAGTAGCACTTTTAGAATACAAAGGTGTCTGATAAGATAGGTATATTAATAGTACTAATTTTAGAAATTTTAGGAACATGTAACCATACTATGACTAAAAAAGTGATAAATCAAAATACCAAATTAAACCAAGAACTAATTAATACTATTGAGCCAAAATTTATATTCGCTGATAAGCCAATAAATAGATTTAATATTTTAGAAACTAACAATGGCTCCCTGCAAATTAATAAAGAAGAATTACTAAAAAATTTAAAAGATCAAATAAATTCAATTGAAAATTGTAAATTAAAAGAAAATTCAAACAAAATTATTTTAGGTGAGGGAAATATAAATAGCCCTTTAATGTTAATTGGAGAGTCTCCTGGGGCTGAGGAAGAAAAATTGGGTGTCCCATTTAGAGGTGAAGTTGGCGAACTTCTTAACAAAATGCTTATAGCAATTAATATTAAGAGACAAAATATTTACACTAGTTATGCAATCAATTTTAGACCACCTAATGACAGAAAACCAACCTCAACTGAAATTAAAAGATACTCAGTATTTTTGAAGGAGCATATATCGATTATAAACCCGAAGATTATTGTTTTGATGGGTAGTTCGGCAATGGAGGCTTTAACAGGAATAAGTGAAAAAATAACTAATGAAAGAGGACATTGGAAGGAAGTGATTTTAAAAAACAAAACATTCCCTTTAATGATAACTTTTAATCCATCTTATTTAATCCGTTTTCCAGAAAATAAAAAACACTCATGGGAAGATTTAAAGAAAATTAGAGACAAAATCAAAGATCTGAAGTTAAAAATTTGATGAAAATAATTGCTGGGGTTGATGAGGTTGGTAGAGGAAGTTTAATTGGGCCTGTTTATGCTTCAGCAGTAATTTTAAAAAAATCAATTAATTCAAAGTTATTAAAAGATTCAAAATCATTAAGTAAAAAAAAGAGAGAGTATCTATGTACATATATAAAAAAAAATTCTACTTGGTCCATAGGCAAAGCTTCTGTCAAAGAAATAGAGAAGCTGAATATACTTCAAGCAAGTTTGCTGGCTATGAAAAGAGCTATAAAAAAACTTAAGAAAAAACCAACACACGTTCTGATAGATGGAAACAAAACTCCAGAATTTGAAAATTATAATTTAAAATCAGTTATTAAAGGAGATAAAAAAATTCCCTCTATTTCAGCAGCTTCTATAATTGCGAAAGTATCAAGGGATAAATTTATAACCACCTTGTCAAAAAAAAATAAAGGTTATGACTGGGATAAAAACTTTGGGTACGGAACAAAACAGCACTTAAGAGCTTTGAAAAAATTAGGTATTACTAAACATCATAGAAAAACTTTTTCACCAATATCTAAAATAAATTAACACTACATCTAGTTACATTATAATTTAGAAACACTAATCGAATCCAAATTTTTCAATCTCAGGTTGACCGTAGAATCCATTTGGAGTCTAATTAATTTTTACAAATGAAAACTGATTTCAAAAATAAAATAATTAATGGAGATAGTCTCGAAGAATTAAAAAAAATTCCACGTGAAACTTTTGATTTAATTTTTGCTGACCCTCCTTACAACTTACAATTAAAAAGTGAATTAACAAGACCGGATAGATCAAAGGTTAGTGCGGTAAATGATAAGTGGGATCAATTTGAAAATTTTAAAAAATATGATGATTTCACTTATGAATGGCTTAGTGAATGTAAAAGAATTTTAAAAAAAGATGGAGCTATTTGGGTTATAGGAAGCTACCATAATATTTTTAGAGTTGGCACTGCAATACAAAATTTAGGTTTCTGGATTTTAAATGATGTTATTTGGAATAAAAATAATCCAATGCCAAACTTTAGAGGGACACGTTTTACTAATGCTCATGAAACTTTAATATGGGCTTCTAAAAGTGAGAAATCAAAATACACATTTAATTATCAATCTTTAAAATGTTTAAATGATGATCTTCAAATGAGATCTAATTGGGATCTTCCAATATGCAATGGTTCTGAAAGACTTAAAAAGGATGGAAAAAAAATTCACTCAACACAAAAACCAGAAGCGCTATTACATAGAATTTTACTAGCTACATCTAATAAAAATGACCTCATACTTGATCCTTTTTTAGGATCAGGAACAACAGCTACAGTAGCAAAAAAACTAGGAAGAAATTATTTTGGAATAGAAAAAGAAAAAAATTATTTTAAAGCTGCTGAGCAACGCATAAAAGAAACAAAAGCTATTGAAGATGATTTATTAGATACGCTAAAAAATAATAGATCAAAACCAAGAATTCCTTTTGGTTCATTAGTCGAGCTTGGAATAATTAAACCTGGAACTAATATTTTTGATAATAAGAAAAAAATAACAGCCAGAATTATGGCTGATGGTAGTATAAAACATAATCAAGCAGAGGGTTCTATACACAAAGTTGCGGCTACTATTTTAGGAGCTGAAAGTTGCAACGGATGGACTTTTTGGCACTGTGATATAAATGGACGAACTTATCCTATTGATTATCTAAGACAAAGATTAATTTCTAAAAATTAACTTTTATAAATTTTACCCAAATAACTTTCTAAAAATTTTTTATTTTTAGTTAAAAGTTTTAAAAAAATATTTCTAAATATGATCATAATTGGATTTGATAAATGGAAGGCAAATTGATTAAAATTAGATCTACTGTTAATCATTTTTACTCTCTTTAATCTGATATCATAAAAATTATTATTATTTATTAAACATTCATATAATTCATTAGCACCCTCAATTGATTGGGAAGCTCCCTGCGCAAATGAAGGTGAAAAAGCAAAAAATGCGTCTCCTACAAGGAATATATTTTTTGGAGGATTATATAAATTTTTACTTACAAATATTGGAAATAATTTAATATTTTGAAGACTTTCCAAGAAACTTTGAGAAACTTTTTTAGATAATTTAAATTTAATATTTTTTATAAAAGAATTCTCAGTAAAAAGATTGTAATTCTCTTGCTCATTTAAACTTAATTTATGTTTTAAAATGCCAATAAAATTTAAATTTTTATCATTATTAATTGGATAAACTACATAATGAAAATTCGGTCCTAAGAACAAAGAAATATTTTCTTCATTTAAATTTTGAAAATTTTTTCTCGATATAGTGCCCCTAATAGCAATGGTATCATTGTAAATTGGTTTTGATTTATTAGTTGAAATTAATAGCTTCCCTTTAGAGAACACACCGTCTGAAATAATTAAGTAATCACAAGTTATCTTATTTTTATCAAATATTAATTTTATTGAATCTTTATCGTAATCAATCTGTTCAATACTATGGTTGTATTTAATTATATCTTCGTTTATTTGTTTTTTTAAAAATTGAAGCAATTTTGATCTTTTCAATGTTGTGTATTTACAATCTTCAGAATTGAATTTTGAAATATCTAAGTCACAAATTTTTTTTGAATTTTTAATTTCATAAAAATCAATTTTTTTTGGATTAAATTTTTCTTCTTTAGTGAGAGAAGCGAAGCCTATTTGATTTAAAAGCTTTACGCTATTTACCGACAACTGAATTCCATAACCCTCCTCCATTTCTATTGAATTCCTTTTTTCATAAATCGTAACCTGATAGTCCTTATGATCTTTGAATAAATTGGCAATATACAAACCAGAAATTCCAGCACCAATTATTGCTATTTTTTTCATTTATGACTTTCTAAAAATTTTACAATTTTTTTTGTAAATGTTGGCAGTGTATAATTTTGAAGCTTTGTTGGATCAATCCAATAATTATTTTTATTTAAATTATATTTATTTTTAAATTCGATTTTAATATTCATGCTCATGTTAGACATTTTAAAATTCAAATCTTTATCAAAATTTTTAGGATTATTTACTTCCTCCATCGGGAAGATATTAAAATTTTTCAAAAAATTAAATTTGTTATTTTTAATTAATAAATAATGATTATTTTTTTTATAAACATTTAGCTTGTAAAAAGTTTCCTTACCTTTTTTTTTAAATTTCACTAAATCAAAATTTTTATTTTTAAATGATTTGCATTTTTTTACTAATGGACAGTTCTTACAAATAGGACTGACAGGTTTACAAATTAGTGCTCCTAACTCCATTAAAGCTTGAGCATAATCACTAGACCTTTTGATAGATGTTCCAAAAATTTTTTTCTTCTCGTGTAAATTTTCTTTTTTTATTTGATCTTGTTTTTTTAAAAATAAGTATCTCTTTAGTACTCTTTCAATATTACCATCTAGAGGAATTATTTGTTTATTGAATGCAATTGCAGAAATTGCACTTGCTGTATAATCTCCAATACCCGGAAGAGACTTTAAATCTATAACATTTCTAGGTATTTTTTTATTAAAATTTTTAACAACTATTTGAGCTGTTTTTTTTAAATTTCTTACTCTTGAATAGTATCCAAGACCCTCCCAAAGTTTAATTAATTTTCTATCATCATATTTAGATAATTTTTCAATTGTAGGAATATTTTTTATAAATCTGTTAAAGTAAGGTATTACCGTTGCAACCTGAGTTTGCTGCAACATAAATTCACTTACTAAAGTGTAATATTGCTTTTTTGTTTGAGAAACATTCTTTCTCCAAGGTAAAGATCTTTTATTTAAATCATACCAATTAAGAATATTATTTGTTATTATTGGATCTTTCATATGCAATCAAAAAATAATACTAAGCAGAGAAACGCTAGCATTCAAGGATTAAGATCTTTCAAAGACACTTTGCCAAAAAATGTCAAAAAAATAATTAATAAAAAAGGTCATGTATATTCAGAAACACTGAGCAATTGGAAATATTTAGTTGGAAGTGAATTATTTAAAATTTGCTATCCAAAAACATTTAAAAACTCAAATAAATTTGGTGTTAGCACCCTAGTGGTTATGGTTAAGCGAGGACATGAAGTTGACGTAGAATATTCGAAGAAAGATATTTTAAATAAAATGAATAACTTTTTTGGCTATTCCGTTGTTGAAAAGCTTAAATTTATAAGTTTTGATGATGAACATGAAATGACAGGCTCGAGTGACACAAAAGTTAAAAATGTGGCAATTAGTAAATATCAAGATAAAATTAAAGATGTTAAAAACGAAAAAATTAAAAAATCATTAACAGAGTTAACCAAGGTTTTTAGAGAGAAATGAAAAAAATTATATTCTTATTATTTATACTTTTTACTACAGTGTTAAATGTACAAGCTGAAGAAATTAAAAGGATAACAGTTGGTAACGAAGATGCGAAAATAACTATTATAGCTTTTGAGTCATTAACTTGTAGTCATTGTGCTAATTTTCACAAAAATGTTTTCCCAGAACTTAAAAAAGAATTTCTTGATACTGGAATCGCTAAGATTGAATTTAGACATTTTCCGCTAGATATCGCAGCCTTCAATGCATCGAAAGTTGCTCAATGTAAAAATGATGGAAACTCTGAAATTTTGGAAAGTTTATATGCAAATCAACAGAAATGGGTCAAAGGAAGTTCGATACAGGAGGCAAATAAAAATCTACAAAAATTTTTGAAAAATGAGGGTTTTAGTATTGATTTCGACTCTTGTGTAAACAATAAAGAAATTGAGGATTTTGTTTTAAATGATCGAATCGACGGTACTAAAAACTTTAAAGTGAGCTCAACTCCTACGATAATTATCAACAACAAAAAATTTGAAAAAGCACTTACTTATAAAAATTTGAAAAAAGCATTAGAAAAACTGATATAAGTTAGTGCATGGAGTTTAAAAAAATCCAATTAAATGGATTTAAATCTTTCGCTGAAAAAACCAACTTCTTAATTGAAGATGGTCTTACTGGTATAGTAGGTCCTAACGGCTGTGGAAAATCTAACATTGTAGAATCTTTAAGATGGGTAATGGGAGAGACTTCGGCAAAGAGCATGCGTGGATCTGGTATGGAGGATGTTATATTTTCAGGAACATCTAATAAAGCATCAAAGAATATTGCTGAAGTATCAATCGAAGTTGAAAACAAAGATAAAGAAGGTCCTATTCAATATCGTGAAACAGAGCAAATACAAGTTAGAAGAAAAATAGAAAAAGATAAAGGATCTAAATTTTACATAAATGATAAAGAGGTAAGAGCAAGAGATGCGCAAATGTTTTTTGCAGATCTTTCGACTGGTGCACACTCTCCATCTATGATTAGCCAAGGAAGAATAGGTGCATTAGTAACTGCGAAACCTACAGATAGAAGGGCTATTTTAGAAGAAGCTGCAGGAATATCTGGTTTACACGTTAGAAGACATGAGGCTGAATTAAGATTAGGTGCGGCTGAGAATAATTTAAAAAGAGCGGATGAACTAAGAAGACAGCAAGAAAAACAACTGGCAAATCTTCAAAAACAAGCTGAAGAGGCAACAAAATATAAACTAATTTCAGATCAAATTAAAAAAATTGAAGCAGGTTTATATTATTTAAAATTATTAGAAATTGACAAAGAAATTAGAATAGAAAATGAAATTAATACTGAGGCAGAAGGAGAAGTAGAAGGATTTAATAACAAAATATCTGAATTAGAAAATTCAATTAAAACTTTTACAGATAAAGTAAATCCATTGAGAGAGAAAAATATTGAAAATTTATCAAGGATACAAAGACTTAATTTAGAACTTCAAAGTTTAGATGAGGAAAATACAAGAATTCAAGATGAGATAGAAAGCATTAAAAAATCAATTCAAACACTTGATGATGATATCACGAGAGAAAAAGGGATTATTATAGACGCTAACTCAAATGAAAAAAGATTGAAAGAGGAAAAAACTGAATTAATTGAGACAGACTCGAAGTATTTTGAAACAGAAAAATTATCTAATGAAGAGTTAGAAAGTGCAAAAAATAAACTTAAAGAAGAACAAAAAGCTGTTGATGAAGTTGTAAACAGTTTAGCAGAAGAAACTATAAATATAAGTGTTGGTCCAATAAGAAATGTAAAAAACACTATATCAAGGGTAAAAGAATTAATAGATAGTAATGAAATAAATCAAGCAGTAACACTTCTAGATAGATGTAATATGGAGCTAGATAGTTTTTTAAATGATTTAAAAAATGAGAGATCTAGAAGTGAATTATTAGGAGTAAGTGAAAAATCAGAAAATATAAAATTACTCCAAGAAAAATATGCCGATGCATATAGTAAAAATCAATCAATTAAAAATGAGTCTATAAAAAGGAATGAAAGAATTAAAACCATTGAAACTGAAATTGAAAGTTGGAAAAATTTATTAACTAACTCAGAAAAAATGGTTAATGAACTAACACAAAGAAAAGAAAAATTATCAAAACAATTAAATGATTTAGAAAACCAACCTCGAGCACAGGCTGAAAGAAAAGGTCAAATTTCAGAAAATCTAAGAATTTCAGATAAAGAAAAAATTGATAATGAAGCGATTATAGATGAAACAGATCAAAAAATTGAAATGTTAAGAACGCAATTAAATGAAATACAAGAACAATCAATTCAAATCAGAGAAAGAAAAGCAAGCTCAGGAGCCACAATTGAAGGCCTGCAAAAAAGAAAAAATGATCTGCTTGATAGAATAAGTTCTGAGCTAAATTTAAATGAAGATAATATTTTAGAAAATTCAAATTTAAATGGAGTAGAAGAGCTTCCAAATCCAGTTGATCAAGAAGATGCTTTAGACAAGAAAAAACAAGAAAGAGAAAAATTAGGATCTGTAAATTTAAAAGCAGATGAAGAAACAAGTAAATATGAAGAAGAGATAAAAAAAATGGAACAGGATCGTGCCGACCTTGTTACTGCTATCGTGAAACTGAAAGATAGCATAAATGAACTTAATCAAAAAGGAAGAGAAAGATTAATTGAAGCTTTTGAAAAAGTTAATAGAAAATTTAATGAGGTTTATACAAAACTTTTCAATGGTGGAAATGCCAAATTAGAATTTGTGGACTCTGATGATCCACTTGAAGCAGGTTTAGAAATGTTGGTTAGTCCTCCAGGAAAAAGACTTCAATCTATAACTTTGTTATCTGGAGGTGAGCAAGCATTGACTGCCCTCTCATTAATCTTTGCAGTATTTTTGACAAACCCTTCACCTATATGTGTATTGGACGAGGTTGATGCACCGCTTGACGATGCTAACGTAACAAGATTTTGTAGTTTACTTGAGGAACTAATTAAAATTACCAACACCAAATTCATAATTGTAACTCATCATGCTTTAACCATGTCAAAAATGAACAGACTATATGGGGTAACTATGCCTCAAAAAGGAATTAGTCAGCTTGTGGCTGTTGATTTACAAAAAGCAGAGAGTATGGTTGCTTAAACTATATAAATGACAAAAGACCCTTTCAAAACTCGCTTAGAGATTGCAAAAAGCAAGATTTCAAAGAAAAATCTCTACAATAAGAAAAATGACCCCTCACCTATAGGAACTGCATTCAAATTGAGCACTGAACTTGTCTCTGCGGTGGCCGTGGGAACAATTATTGGGTTTATTTTTGACAAGACCTTTGGTACTAAACCCTGGTTTATATTAATATTTTTTTTTGTTGGTGTAGTTGCTGGAATAACCAATGTGATTAGATCTGCAAAAAAAATGCAAAAATAAATAAGTATTATGGCAGCAAATCCTATGTCCCAATTCGATGTTTATAGAATTGGACCAGAAATTAAAGTTGGAGCATTCGACATATCGTTTACGAACGCAAGTTTGTTTATGATTTTAAGTACTGTATCTATTTTGTTAATCTTTAATTTAGGATCAAAAAAAAATTCATTACTACCAAACAAAATTCAATTATTAGCAGAACTTAGCTATACCTTTGTATCCAAAATGATTAGCGATACAGCAGGATCAAAAGCTAAACCATACTTTGCATTTATATTTTCTCTATTCATGTTTGTTTTATTTTGTAACATGTTTGGAATGATACCTTATACTTTCACTGTAACCAGTCATATCATTGTAACATTTGTGCTTGCAGCGTTTATATTTATTGGAGTGACTGTGATTGGGTTTATTAAACATGGATTTGGATATTTAAAGTTATTTGTTCCAAGTGGAGTGCCTGCAGTCTTACTCCCTTTAATTGTTGTTATAGAAATTATTTCTTATTTAAGTAGACCTATAAGTTTATCAGTTAGATTATTTGCCAATATGATGGCTGGTCATACAATGATGAAAGTTTTCGGAGGCTTTGTAATTAGCCTTGGAATAGTTGGTGGGTGGCTTCCACTAAGTTTTTCGGTTGCGTTAACTGGTTTGGAGATCTTAGTTGCTTTTCTTCAAGCTTATGTTTTTGCAATCTTAACCTGCATCTATTTAAATGATGCATTAAATTTACACCATTAATAACAGAGGAGGATATAATGGAATTAGAAGCAGCAAAAATGATCGGAGCAGGTTTAGCAGCAATTGCTTTAGCTGGAGCTGGTGTTGGTATCGGAATAATTTTTGGAAATTATTTGTCTGGTGCAATGAGAAATCCATCTGCAGCGCAAAAACAATTTCCTAACTTGCTTTTAGGTTTCGCACTTGCAGAAGCTACAGGATTATTCGGATTGGTAGTTGCGTTAATCATTCTCTTTGCGTTTTAAATTGATGGTTAAAAAAATATATTTTCAGTCAATATTTTTAAGCTTCTTTTTTATTAAAGAAGCTTTTGCAGCTGAAAGTGGAGGTATGCCTCAATTAAATCCAGAGTTTTGGGTTTCTCAAATTTTTTGGCTAATACTTACTTTTGGTATTATGTATTTGGTTTTATCTAAACTAATATTACCAAAAATTAGTTACAACTTAGAATCGAGAAAATCTCAAATATTAGAAAATATTGAGTCTGCTGAGAAACAAAGAGAAAATAGCGATGCAAAGATAAAAGAGTACGATGAAATTATATCTAAAAGCAAACTTGAGGCTAATCGTGTTTTCAATCAAGCAAGAGAAAAAGCACTAAAAGACATTGGTGCAAAAAGAGCAGTTCTTGATAAGCAAATTGATGATGAAATTGCAGAGGCTGAAAAAGAAATAGATGCATTAAGAAAGAATGCCCCAGATAAAATAAATAAAATAGCTATTGAGACTTCATCTGAGTTATTGCAAAAACTAATTGGAGCTGAAGTAAATAATAGTAGTATATCTGCAATTGTTGACGACCTATCTAAAAGAAATGGAGACAAATACTATGGCAATTGACGCAACATTTTGGGTAGCCGTATCATTTATAATTTTTTTTGGAGCGTTGATTTACCTTAAAATTCCTCAAAAAATTTCTGAAATGTTAGATAAAATGATATCTGACATTAAAAATGAAATTGATGAAAGTGAAAAATTAAGAACCGAGGCAAAAACACTATTAGATAACTCACAAAAAAAATTAGATACAGCTCAGTCTGTTAGCAACGAAATTCTTGATAACGCCAAAAAAGATGCGGATAGATTAATAATAGAGATGAATGATAAGTTTCATAAATCATCAGAAATAAAAAAAAATTTAGCTGAAAATAAAATAAGTCAGATGAAAGAAGCTGCTTTAAAAGAAATTAAGGACGCATCAATAAAAATTGCAGTGGACTCAGTTAAAAAAATAATAACTACATCTGTAGACAAGTCAAAATTGGATGCTGTGTTTCAAAAAAATTTAGATGAAACCAAAGCAGAGTTAAAAAAAATTAACTCATAATACACTTACAATTTTTCAAAAAAGCTATAAATTATTAAAATGAACTCTATTGTCATTGGATCAGGATTTGGTGGGATCGCAGCAGCGCTAAGACTTAAGGCTAAAGGACATAACGTAAAATTAATAGAAAAACATCCAGACCTAGGTGGTAGAGCTAGAGTTTTTAAGAGAAACGGATTTATATATGATGCTGGACCAACAGTAATTACAGCACCCTACTTAATTAACGAATTGTTCGAGCTATTCAACAAAGATCCAAAAAATTATATAGAACTAACTCCTCTTAAAATTTGGTACCAATTTATTTTTGAGGACAAAACTAAATTTAATTACTCTGGTGATGAAATAGAAATGAAAAGCCAAATTGAGAAGCTTAGTAAAGAAGATGTAAATGGATATGAAAAATTAGTTAATTTTACAAAAAAGATATTTGATAAAGGTTTTTTAGAACTTGCAGATGTACCATTTAATAAACCTTTTGTAATGATGCAACAATTGCCTGCTCTATTAAAACTTAAAAGTTATAAATCAGTTTACTCACTTGTTTCATCATATATAAAAAATGAAAAATTAAGAAGAATGCTTAGTATGCATCCTTTGCTAGTTGGGGGAAATCCTTTTACTACCACTTCTATTTATGGATTAATTCTTTATTTAGAAAAAAAATGGGGAATACATTATTCGGTTGGAGGAACAGGAAATATAATTAAAGGTTTTGAAAAGTTAATGAATGAAGTTGGTATTGAAATAATCAAAAACAGTGAAGTAACAGAAATTATAACAAAAAATAATAAAATAAGTGGTATAAAATTAAACAATGAAAATGAAATTGATGCGGATAATGTTGTTTGTAATGCAGATCCGCCAGCATTTTATGAGAAAATGTTAAGCAAAAGCAACGAGAGTTCCATGTTTTTTAATTGGAAAAAAAACCGAATGGAATATTCTATGGGTTTATTTGTTTACTATTTTGGAACAAAAAAAATTTATGAGAATGTTGAACATCATACAATAAAGTTTG